>DATKPO010000047.1:0-33900 GCA_035524055.1 Solirubrobacteraceae bacterium | reverse complement strand
AGTCGCGGCGTCGCCCGCAGCAGGTTGCGAAGGGCGAGGCCGTCCTTGCCGTGCTTGCGAGCCAGTTCTTCCGCGTTGAGCGGAGCGGCCATCTCGACCTCAGAACGTCGGCGCGTACTTGCCGAAGACGTCCTGCATCGCCCCGCAGACCTCGCCCAGCGAGCCCCGGTCCTTCAGCGCCTGGCGGATCGCCGGCAGCAGGTTCTCCTCGCCCCGGGCCACCTCGCGCAGCTCCTCCAGACGGCGGGCGACCAGCTCCTGGTCGCGGCTCTCCTTGAACGCCTTCAACCGCGCCACCTGCTCACGCTCGGACTCCGGGTCCACCCGCAGCAGCTCCGGGACCTCCAGGTCCTCCTCCTCGTACCTGTTGACGCCCACCACCACGTCCTGGCCGATGCGGTAGCGCTCCTGGTAGCCCCACGCCGACTCGTCGATCTCGCCCGTGATGAACTCGATCGCGTTCACCGAGCCCCCCAGGGCGTCGACCTTCGCGATCAGCTCCCCCGCCCGGCCTTCGATCTCGTCCGTCAGGGCCTCCACGAAGTACGAGCCCGCGAACGGGTCCACCGTGTCCGCCGCGCCCGACTCGTGCGCCAGGATCTGCTGGGTGCGGACCGCGATTTTCGCAGCCCGCTCCGTCGGCAGCGCCAGCGCCTCGTCGAAGCCGTTCGTGTGCAGCGACTGCGTCCCCCCGCAGACCGCCGCGAAGCCCTGCAGGGCGACCCGCACGATGTTGTTCTCCGGCTGCTGCGCCGTCAGCGTCACCCCGCCCGTCTGGGTGTGGAAGCGCAGCGTCGTCGCCTTCGGGTTGCTCGCCCCGAAGCGCTCCCGCATGATGTGCGCCCACATCCGCCGCGCCGCCCGGAACTTCGCCACCTCCTGGAAGACGTTGTTGTGGCCGTTGAAGAAGAACGCCAGCCGCGGCGCGAAGTCGTTCACGTCCAGGCCCTTCTCGATCGCCGCCTGCACGTACGCGATGCCCGAGCACAGCGTGAACGCCACCTCCTGCACCGCCGAGCACCCCTTCTCCCGGAAGTGGTAGCCCGAGATCGAGATCGTGTTCCACCTCGGCACCCGCTCGTGGCAGTACTGGAAGAGATCCGTCGTCAGCCGCATCGTCGGCCGCGGCGGGTAGATGTAGTTGCCCCGCGCGATGTACTCCTTGAGCACGTCGTTCTGCGTCGTGCCCCGCAGCTGCTCGCTGGGCACCCCCTGCTCCTCGGCGACCAGCTCGTACAGCAGCAGCAGGCACGCCGCCGGCGCGTTGATCGTCATCGACGTCGACACCCGATCCAGGGGGATCCCCTCGAACGCCGTCCGCATGTCGTCGATCGTGTCGATCGCCACCCCCGTCCGGCCCACCTCGCCCAGGCAGCGCGGGTTGTCCGAGTCCAGGCCCAGCTGCGTCGGCAGGTCGAACGCCATCGACAGCCCCGTCGTGCCCTTCGACAGCAGGTACCGATAGCGCTCGTTTGACTCCCTCGCCGAGGCGTAGCCCGCGTACTGGCGCATCGTCCACGTCTGCCTCCGGTACATCTCGCGGTGCACCCCGCGCGTGTACGGGAACTCCCCCGGCTCGCCCAGCTCCAGCTCCGCCGGGAGGTCCGCCTCCTCGTAGAGCGGCTTGATCTCGATGCCAGAGTCCGTGAAGCGCCGCGGATCCTCGGGGCCCACGATCGGGGCCACCGTCAGGGGCTCCTCCAGCTCGTTCACATGGTCGGTCACTCCTGCAGGGTATCCTGCGCCGATGGCCACCTGCCTCGTCACCGGCGGCGCCGGCTTTCTCGGCTCCCACCTCTGCGACGAGCTGCTCGCCCGCGGGCACCGGGTGATCTGCGTCGACAACCTCGAGACCGGATCTCTGGTCAATATCGAGCACATCCGCGACCCCGATCGCTTTCTCCATCTCAACCTCGACGTCATCGAGCCCTACTTCGTCGACGAGCCCGTCGACTTCGTCTACCACCTCGCCTCGCCCGCCTCCCCGATCGACTACCTCCGGCTGCCCCTGCACACCCTGAAGACCGGCTCCTACGGCACCCACCACACCCTCGGGCTGGCCAAGGCCAAGCGCGCCCGCTTCCTCATCGCCTCCACCAGCGAGGTCTACGGCGACCCCCTCGTCCACCCCCAGCCCGAGTCCTACTGGGGCCACGTCAACCCCATCGGTCCCCGCGGCGTCTACGACGAGGCCAAGCGCTACGCCGAGGCCCTCACCATGGCCTACCACCGCCAGCAGGGCGTCGACACCGCGATCGTCCGGATCTTCAACACCTACGGCAGTCGCATGCGTCCCCACGACGGCCGCGCCATCCCCACCTTCCTGCGCCAGGCGCTCGCCAACCGCCCCATCACCGTCTTCGGCGACGGCAGCCAGACCCGCTCCTTCTGCTACGTCAGCGACCTCATCCGCGGAATCATCGCCCTCGCCGAGTCCGGCCACCACGACCCCGTCAACATCGGCAACCCCGACGAGTTCACCCTGCTCCAGCTCGCCGAGACCGTCAAGGAGCTCACCGGCTCCACCTCCGACATCGTCCACGAGGCGCTCCCCGTCGACGACCCCCAGCAGCGCCGGCCCGACATCGGCCTCGCCCGCGAGCTGCTCAAATGGCAGCCCGAGGTCTCCCTGCGCGAGGGCCTCCAGAAAACGATCACCGACTCCGGCATCGAGGTTCTGGTCGGCTGAACCACCGGGCTCCGGCGCCGACGCCGCCCTCGGCTGAACGCACCCGCCCGGCGCCCGACCGCTCCATCTGCCAGGCTGAGGCGTTGTGAACGGCGAGATGGCAAGCGCCTCGCAGACCCCTGCGCCGCCTCCAGCGCCCCGCTCGCGCATCTCCGGCGCGCCGGCGCGCCAGGAGGCGCCGGGCGGGCAGCTCGAGGATCAGGCGTCCGCCGGCGATCGGGCGTCCGCCGAGCCGCTCATCGAGCGCGCCCTGCGCGACGGGGCCGGCATCCCGATCCTCTCCGAGGCCACCGTGCGCCGGGAGCCCTCCGAGCGCGACATGCGCCGCAAGCGCCCCCCCGCGCTCGCCTTCGTGCTGCACGTCGAGACCGTCGGCCGCGCCCTGCGCGTCCTCTCCCTGCTCGCCCTCGACTTCGCCGGCGTCGCCCTCGCCATCTTCTCGGCGCTCGCCCTCAAGGAAGCCGTCCTCGCCAAGGTCAGCCTCCACAGCGTCTACGAGGAGACCCGCGCCATCCTCGCCTTCGCCTACCTCCTCACCGCCCTGCTCTTCGCCCGGTCCGGGCTCTACGCCGCACGGGGCCAGCGGCCCGGCCTCGCGCGCATCGTCGGCTGCCTCTTCCAGGTCACCTTCGTCGCCCTGCTCTTCGCCCTCGTCAGCGGCGAACAGTTCTCGAGCTTCTACATCTTCTGGGGCTCCCTCGCGATCGCCCTCATCTACGTCCCGCTGCTGCGCTACCTCTACGAGCGCCTCACGGGCGTGCTTTTGCGCGCCGCCGGTCGCCAGCGCCGCGCGGTGCTCGTCGGCACCGGCCGACACATCGCCGAGGTCGCCCGCGCGCTCCGGGACGCCCCGCACTCCCGCGTCGACGTCGTCGGCTACATCGCCCCCCGAGCGCTGCACACCGACGGCCTGCGGGCGCTGGGCACCCTCGCCGAGCTCGAGCGCGTCCTCGGCGAGGAGAGCGTCGAGGAGGTCATCATCGCCGACCCCGACTTCCCCCAGGGCGACGCCGTCGGTCTCGTCGACCGCTGCCACCGGCGCGGCGTGCGCGTGCGGATAGCGCCCTCCACGATGGAGATCCTCATCCACCGCGCCGAGTTCGTCCCCGGCGAGTCCGTACCCCTGTTCGAGCTCAAGCCGCCCGTCTTCGAAGGCATCGACTTCGCGCTGAAGCGCACCTTCGACGTCGTCGGCGCCACGCTGCTCCTGATCGTCCTCAGCCCCCTGCTCGCCGTCATCTGGGTCGCCGTGCGGATCTCCTCGCGCGGGCCCGCCCTCTACCACTCGATCCGCCAGGGCATCGGCGAACGCCCATTTGCCTGCCTGAAGTTCCGCACCATGTACGCCGACGCCGACCAGCGCCTCGCCGACCTCGAAGTCCACAACGAGGCCAGCGGCGCCCTCTTCAAGATGCGCGAAGACCCCCGCACCACCACCGTCGGCCGGCTGCTGCGACGCTTCTCCCTCGACGAGCTGCCCCAGCTCGTCAACGTCCTACGCGGCGAGATGTCGCTCGTCGGCCCCCGCCCGCTGCCCGTCCGCGACTTCGAACGACTCGAGTCCTGGCATCGCAAGCGCTATCTCGTGCTGCCCGGCATCACCGGCCTCTGGCAGGTCTCGGGCCGCTCCGAGCTCGACTTCGACGATCTCGTCCACCTGGACTTCCTCTATCTCGAGCACTGGTCCCTGGCGCTGGACCTGACGATTCTCCTGAAGACCGTCCCAGCGGTGTTCTCCCGGCGCGGCGCCTACTGAACGCCCGAGCCGGCTCCGCCAGCGCGCCCTCGTACACCCGCCACGTCGCCCTCGCCACGTCCTGCCAGCTCCAGGGCTGGGTCGCCGCCGCCAGATCCCGTGCCCACGCGGTCGGCGCCGCCAGATCCCGTGCCGACGCGGTCGGCGGGCCGTCGGGTGCCGCCGGCGCCGCCACCGCCGCGGCGACGACGGGCGGCGTCCGAGGCGGCGGTATCACCACGATCAGCTCCCGCTCGATCCCCAACTCCGCCACCAGCTCCTCGCCGATCGCCTCCGTCGCGACGATCACCCGCGACGCCCGCTGCAGCGCCAGGTGGCGCAGGCGCAGATGCACCCCGCCGCAGCGCAGCCGCTCGCTGCGCCGCACCAGCCGGTCGACGTCGTGAATCGTCACCACCGTCGGGCACGGGCTGCGCAGCATCGCCCCCTCACTCGACGGGGCGTGGAAGACGTCGTAGCGGCCGCCCCGCCCGCGGCCGCACTCGACGATCTCATCGTCCGCGCCAGCCGTCTGCAGCAGGGCCGGTAACAGGCGGTGCGAGTAGCGCACCACATCGTCACGCCCGGCCGCCGCGCGGCTGTCGAACGCGATCCTCACCGGGCCCACCGGCCGCACTTCACGCCACTCCCGAGGACGTGCACGCGGCCACCATACCCGCTCCGCGGCGCCCGCGCCAGAGTTGACAGCGGACTTTCCGCGCTCCCTCTAGCCTGGCCGGGAATGTCCGCTCGCGACTACCACGAAAGCCTCTGGGAGGGCATTCCCGAGGGGCGGCAGCCACCCGATTGGGCGCCGCGCCTGGCCTTCCTGCTCGACCACGCGCCAGCCGGATCCCGCGTGCTCGACGTCGGCTGCGGCGAGGGCTTCTTCACCGGCGCCCTCCGCCGCGCCGGCCGTGAGGCGCTCGGCGTCGACCTCGCCGCCGAGCCGCTGCGCCGCGCCCGCGCCCGCGACCCCGCGCTCGACGTCCGCCTGCTGCCGGCCGCCGGGCCGTGGCCCCTGAACGACACCAGCTTCGACGTCCTCTGGGCCGGCGAGGTCATCGAGCACGTCCTCGACACCGCCGGCTGGCTCTCGGAGGTCCGGCGGGTCCTGCGCTCCGACGGGACGCTCGTGCTCAGCACCCCCGCCCACCAGCCGCTCACCCGGCTACGGCTCGGCCTCTCCCCGCGGGCCTTCGAAGCCCACTTCGACCCCCGCTCCGATCACCTCCGCTTCTACACCCGCCGCGCCCTGCTCGCGCTGCTCGCCGACTTCGGCTTCCAGCCCGTCGCTACCCGTGCCCTCGGCGGTCCGCCCGGTGCCCGACGGACGCTCCTGGTCGCGGCGCGGCGGCTGCGCTGGCGCGTAACGCCTGCAGATAGTCGTCCTGCAGCGTGAGCAGTTCTTCGTTGCTCGCGATCTCCGCCCGGGGATCGACCGCCTGCGGGTTGAGGTACACCGCCGCCCGCAGCGCCCGCAGCGCAGCCGCCGGCCTGTCGCTGCGCAGGTCGTATTCGCCCAGCGCCTCCCACGTCAGCGGGTTCGACGGCTGCAGCCGCACCGCGCGCTGGTAGGTCGCCCGCGCCATCGTCGCGTCACCGGTGCCCTGCTGCACCGCCGCCAGCGTGATCAGCGCTTCCGCCGACAGCGGGTCGCGCGAGACCGCCTTCATCGCCGCGCTCAACGCCCCCGCCGGATCGCTGCCGGCTAGCGCCAGCGCTTCGTTGGAGGCTTCCGCCGAGCGCTGCGGCTGCCACTCCGCCCAGGCCGCCAGCAGCGCCGCCACGACAATCGCGATCGCCGCGGCGCCCCGCAGCGGGTCAATCGGGGCGGCAGACGGCAGGCGCACGCCCAGCCAGAGCCGCCCGCCGGCCACCGAGGGTCGCCCGCCAGCCGTCGCCGGCTGCCCGCCGCGCTCGCCCGCCCCCGCCCCCGCCCCCGCCGGCTCCGGCTCCGGCTCCGGCGTCAGCGGTCCCCGCCCCGCGACCCAGCCCGCGCAGAGCAGCGCCGCGCAGGCAAGCCCCGGCGAGTACCACGTCCAGTCCACCAAGGAGTGGATGCCGAAGGTCACCACCACGCAGATCATCGTCAGCAGCCCCACCCGCTCCGGGCTGTAGTGCGTGGCCGGTCCCTCCAGCGCCCGCCACCGCCAACGACGCCAGCGCCGGTTGAAGGGGTGGGTGCTGCGGCCCGCCGCCACCAGCCACGCCCCGAGCAGCACGAGAACCAGCGCCAGCCCCACGATGCCCAGGTCCGCGAGCGTCTGCACCACGAAGCCGTGCGCCTGCGCCACGTTGACCGGCTTGGACCGGTAACGCAGGCGCGCCGTTTCGTAGCCCGCCGCCCCCACGCCCACGGCCGGGTGGTCGGCGAAGATTTCGAGCGCCTCCTTCCAGTACGCCGCCCGCGCGCTGGCCAGCGCCGTCAACCGGTTCGGACCGTTGCTGGGCACCGTCGCGTTCGGGTTCGTCAGTGAGCCCAGGTCGCTCGAGACCGTCCCGTACAGCCCCCTCTGGCTCGCCGCCAGCGCGACCACCAGCGCCAGCACAGCCAGGACCGGCAGCCCGATCAGCGCCGCCCCCACCCGACGACGGGCCGGCGCCACGAGGCGGCGGGAGTCGAGCACGAAGCCCACCCCCAGGCCCGCCACCGTCAGCGCCACGACCATCGCCGCCAGCAGCACCCCCAGCTGATGGCCGGCGAGAATGCGCTGCGCCAACGTCGCCGTGTTCGTCGTCAGCGCCGGCGTCGCGAAGTCCCACGCCACCACCACCCCCGCCCCGAACGCCGCCGTCAGCAGCACCAGGGCGCCGCGCAGGCGCAGCGGCACCATGCAGAACCACAGCGCCAAGCCGAGCACCAGCACCGCCAGCGCGCCGCGCGAGTAGGCCAGCAGCAGCGTCACCAGCATCACCCCCAGCGCCGGAAAGGCCAGCGCGCTCACCAGCGCGTGGCCGCTGCGCCGCGCCCCCAGCCACACGCAGCCGATCGCGCCCAGCGCCGCCGCCAGGCCCGTCGCGTTCCAGTAGCCGTACGGTTCGCGCAGCCGCGCGTAGTACGTGATCTGTTCGCCGCCGAGATCGTTGGGGAAGACCTTCGTCAGCAGCGCATAGCCGCACACGATCGCGCTGGCCAGCACCACGCCGCCCAGCACCGCCGACCAGCGCCCCGGCGCCACCCTCGCGAGCAGCACCGCCAGCCCCATCACCGCCCCGTAGGCGAACAGGCGCGACGCGTCCTGCCAGCTCGCGTCGGGTTGCACCGACCATAAGACCGACAGCGCCGACAGTGCCGCGAACGCCACCAGCAGCATCGCCGGCCAGCGTCCGTACAGGCGGCTCTCCGGCGGCGCCAGCGCCAGCGCCGCCGCCGCCGTCAGGCCGCAGCCCAGCGTCAGGCCCAACTCCACGCCCGTCATCGGACCCAGGTTCAGGCCGCCGTTCGTCAGCCCCGCGCCCGCGACGAACGTCAGCGCGCACAGCACCGCCGCCACCAGCAGCGTCGGCCACCACGATGCCGCCAGCCGCTGCCAGCCGGGTCGCCCCCGCGGCGGCCCGTCAGGCGCCTGCCCGATGACCGGCTCCGGCGTCGGCGCGTACGTCGAGATCGGGCTCGCCGGGACCGGAGCGCTCGGGGGGGGGGCGACGCTGCTCGACATGGCTCAGCCGCTCCGGCCCACCCGCCGCAGCCGCAACGCCCGGAGGCGGTGGCGCGCCGCCAAGCCCAACATCAGCGCCGCGCCGGCGAGCAGGAAGGCGAGCAGTGCGATCAGCGGAGTCGGCAACGAGCCCAGCGCCGACGCGATGTCCACGTGGACCACCCCCGGATGCAGCGTTTCGCCACCCACCTCGACCGGGCTCCCCCCGCGGTGGCCGCTGCTTTCCAGCGAATGCTGCTCGCTCTGCGTCGGCGGTGCCACCGCTCCCCCGCCCGGCCCGCCGCCGCTGCCGCCGCCGGGTCCGCCATCGGATCCCGCGGCGCCCGCCAGCTGGGCTTTGTGGATGAGGTTCGGGCAGGACGTGTACTCCGCCAGTTCCGCCGGCATCTGTTTGAGCGCCTCCCGGTAGTCCCGCTGGCTGTAGCCACGGGGGATCCGGCCTTCCGAGCAGGCTTCGAGGATCTTCGTCGTCGTGCCGCCCGCGCTCGCCGCCGGCGCCCCGCCGAGCAGCGCCAGCAGCACGATCCCCAAAGCGATCGATAGACGAAATGGTGCGGGTCTTCTCATCGCCAAGCCAGGCACGCTACCAACGTCCCTCCCGGGAAAGACCGAGGCTCGCCAGAGCGCGGGAGAACCCCGCCGCCCACGCGTCCTGCGCGTAGGCGCCCACGTCCCGCCCGCCGGCCGCCCCCAAGCGGCTGCGCAGCGACGCATCCCCTGCCACGCTCCCCAGGGCCTCGGCCAGCGCCGCGGCGTCGCCGCCGCGCACCACGAGCCCGTTATGGCCGTCGCGCACCAGGCCCCCGGCGGCTGCGCCGACGGCGTCGCTCACGATCACCGGCAGTTCCTGGTTCATCGCCTCGTTCACAACCAACCCCCAGGGCTCGCGGAAGGTTCGGGTCGCTATCGAGGGCAGCACCAGCGCGTCCGCCGCCGCGTACATCCGGCGCAGCTCGTCCGGGCCCACCGCATCCATGCAGACCACCCCCGCCCGCACCGCGCCGCCGGCGGGGACCCAAGGGGGGATGGATCCCACGCCGACGAGGACGAGCGCGGCGGAGGATGCAGCGAGGCCCGAAATGCTCCAGGCCTCTAAAAGCACCCCGAGACCCTTTTCCCGGGTTGGGCGTCCCGCAAACAAAAACTTCGTCGCCGCCCCCGCCGGCCAGCGCGGAGACGTGGGCGGGCCGTCTGGCTCCCCGCTCCAAAAAGCATTGTCGACGGCCTGCAACGCCACGTGCACATTGCGCGCCCCGCGCGCCCGCACATAGGCGCTGACGTGCGGACCATAGGTCACGACCGCCTCGGCCGAGCGGTACAGGCGAGCCAGGGCCAGATAGCTCAATGCGTGTGCCGGACTGCGCGGATGCGCCCACAGCGACGTCCACAGGATCACCGGCGCCCCCGCCGTCCGCGCCCCCGCCCAGCCCAGCGGCAGCGCCAGCCGGCCCCCGCTCGAGCACACCACCGCCCGATAGCGCCCCGAGGCCGCCAACCTCGCGACCTCGCGCTGAGCGACCCGCCTGTGTGGAAAAGGCAACAGCGAGTCGCACCGGGAAGACGACGACGAGTCGGAAACATCCGCGTCGAGCTCGCCGCCATGCTGCGAGCGCCCCCCGAAGAGCGCGAACTCGACCCCCTCGCGCTCGTGCAGGCCGACGAACCCCCCCACCCGGTCGAATGGGGCATGGCTCGTGATGAAAAGCACAGGTTGCCGGACGTCCCGTCCTCGCCCGCGGCGGCGCGCCGGGTCCCGCCTGCCCACCGGACTGCGCCCCGGGTCCGGCCTGCCTGCCCCCTCCGTTTCTCGGCTCATCGCAGCGCGTGCTCGTAAGCCGCCACCGTCTGCTCCCCGCAGCGCTCCCACGTGAAGTGCGCCGCCACCGTCGCCCGCGCCCGCCTGCCCGCCTCGCGCAGTCGCTGCGGATCGGACAGCAGCTCGTCGATCCGCTGCGTCAGCCGCTCGATGTCCCCCGGCGGGACCAGCACGAAGCCGTCGCCCGCCGCCGCGATCTCCTCCGGTCCCGGCTCGCCGCGGCAGCCGATCGCCGGCACCCCCGCCGCCATCGCCTCGATATACGCCACCCCGAACGCCTCCTCCGTCGAAGGCATCGCGAACAGCGTGCACCGACGCACCCGCGCCAGCGCCGCCCCGTGCTCGAGCTGCCCGCACAGCTCGACCCGATCGCTCACCCCCAGGCGGGCCGCCAGGCCTTCCAGGTGCAGCCGCTCCGGTCCCTCGCCCACGATCACGTAGCGCAGCGTCGGGTGGCGCGAGGACAGCACCGCCAGCGCGCGCACCACGTCCGCGTGGCGCTTGCGCGCGACCAGATGCCCGACCGTCACCAACGTCGGGGCCGGCGCCGTCCGCGCCGCCGGCGAGGACGCCAAGGGCGGCGCCGAGACCTGCCCACCCGCGATCGGCGAGTCGGCCGGCTGCAGCTCACCTGTCCGCGCACCGCCAGCGTGCGTCGCCCGGGGCAGCTCCGCGCCCAGGTGCACCACCCGCACCTCGCCCGCTCCCCCCGCTCGCGCGAGATCCGCGATCCCGGCGCTGTTGGCGAGCACCAGCCGCGCGCCGCCAAGGCTGCGTGCCAGCGCCTCCCGGCCGCGCCGGTAGCGCGGCGCCGTGTAGAGCACGTCGCCGCCGTGCACCGAGATCACCAGCGGCACCTCCAGGCCCGCCCGGCGCGCCGCGTCGCCCGCCGGCAGCGCGTTGTGCGCGTGGATCAGGTCGAACCCCGCCCCCCGGCGCAGCCGGCGCAGCGCCGCCCCGAGCGCCGGCGCCGCCCACGCCCCCCACGACGGATACGAGCTGCCGCGCGGCGGCGACACATAGCGGACGTAGGTCACCGGCAGCCCGTCGTGGACCTGATGGCGCGGCTCGCCGACGAGCCCGGCCAGGGCGCGGACGCCTGCTCCTGGACCCCCCGCCAACGCCCGGCGCGGCGGCACCAGGCGGTGCAGGACGACCACCTCCACCTCCGCGCCCGCCGCCCGCGCCGCCAGCGCCTGGCGGTGCGCCCACACCCCCAGCACCGGATCGCCGCGGCGCGGGTAGAACTCGGACACCACCGCCACTCTCATAGCCGGCGGTGGGTCGCCAGCGTCAGCTGCGCCTCGCCCGCCGGCAGGTAGGGGTGCCGCGCCAGGAGCTCCCGCGCCTCCGCCACCGCCTGCTCGCGCGAGTACGCCTGCGCAGCCGGGGCGGCCATGTGGGCGATCGCCACCGCGTCCAGCACCCCGCAGCGCCAGCCGCGCGCCCGTGCCAGCGCCGCCCAGTGCAGATCCAGGCCCCAGCCCATCCGCAGCTCCGGAAAGGGCAGCAACGTCGAGAACGTCTCTCGCGAGAACGCCGTCACAGGGCCGATCTCGACGAATCCAGTCTGGCGGGCCAGCACGCCCGGCCGGCGACGTGTCACCCGCCATGCCGCGTGCGACCGCGCCCGGTGCGCCGGCTGGACCAAATCGAACGAGAAGCGCTCCGCCAGCAGCAGCAGACGGTCCAAGAAGCCCCGCGGGAGCACCACATCATCGTCGATCACCAGCAGCCAGTCCCGGTCTCCCACCGGGTGCGCCGCCAGCAGCCCGTTGAGGTTCTCGAACTTGCCCCCACCGCCCGGCGGGGTCGTGTGCAGCTCGACCTCGTGGCGCGAGCGGCCCAGCTCGGCGGCGATCGCCGCCATCCTCGCGCCGTGCTCCGGGCGCGCCACCGCCAGCGCCAGCACCCGCCGCCTCGGCAGCCCGCGGGCCGCCCGGTCCAGGCGCCGACCGCGTCCGGCCAGCAGCTCGCCGGCGTCGAGCAGCCTGTCCGTAAGCTCCCGGCGCAGCGCGTCCAGGCCGCCGACCGTGCCGCTTTCGCCCGACAGGAAGTCATCGCCGGCGGGGGAGGGCCGGTCGCCGCCGCCGGCGGAGGGTCGTTCGCCGCCGTCGGCGGCGGGCCGGTTGCCGCCCGCGGGGGAGGGCCGGTTGCCGCCGTCGGCGGAGGGCCGGCCGTCGTCGGGCTCGGCTCCTCGCGCTCGCCGTTCGGCCAGCGCCTCGTGCAGCCTGCCCGCGCTGTGCGCCACCATCGTCAGTCCCCGGGGGCAGCGCCGGCGCACCACGTGCCCGCCACAGCCCGCCAGCGTGAGCAGCTCCCGTGTGAGCGACGGCACCGGCTCGCTCAGTGGCCCCGGCGCGTAGTTGCGAGCCCGCCACCCGTCGAACCGCCGTGCCGCGCGGCCGCGGGCGTGGGCCGCGCGCAGGAGTTTGCCCAGGCGGGCGTCCTCGGGGCTGCGACGGTGGTCCAGCGCCGCCTTCGCCACGTACAGCAGCGGGCCGTCGGCCTCGGCCGGTGTGCCCCTCTCGGCGTCCCCCGTCGGAGGGACATCGGGGTTGCCGGCGGTCGGGTCGGCCGGAGGGGTGTCGTAGTTGTTTTCGGCGAGGTGTGCGCGCGCGCGTGTATGCGCGTGCGCGCGTGCGCGCGCACACCTCGCCAAAAGACGGTCCTGCCACTCCTGCTCGTCGCCGGCCTGCCCCAGGCGGACGTCGAACGGGCCCACCTCCTCCAGCGCCGCCCGGCGCACCGCCATGTTCGCGCCCCACGCGTAGCGTACCCGCGTCGTGTCGCTCGCTCCCAGGTCCAGCGCCGTGATCGGCGGAGCCTCGCGCCCGCACGACCGCCGCGTCCACCCCTCCCCGCCCTCCAGGCGCGCCCGGATCGGGCCGGTGAAGACCTGCGTCTCCGGGTGCTCCCGCGCCGCGTCCAGCAGCGCCTGCAGCCAGCCCGGGCGGACCTCCACGTCGTCGTCCACGAACGCCACCAGCTCTCCCCGCGAGCGCGCCACGCCGGTGTTGCGCGCCACGTTCAACCCCAACGGCGCCGGGTGCGGCTCGTAGCGAGCCCCATGGCGCTCGGCCAGCGCCCGAACCTCCGCCGACGCGCCCCCGTCGTCGACGACCACCACCTCCGCTCCCGCCGCCGCCGCCTGCGGAGCGATCGACGCCAGCGCCACCGCCAGGTAGTCGGGGCGGTTGCGCGTCGGGATGACGATCGAGGCCGGAGGGATCAAGCGGAGGTCTGAGGCATCAATATGCGAGGCTCGCCCACGCCAGACCCACACTGGGAGGCTCGCGTGAGCGAATTTCGCACATTCTAGGTTTGAGAGTCGCTCCTGCCCGTCGTGTACGCCTCACGCCGACCATGATCCTCTTCCTCCACAACCGCTACCGCACCACCGGCGGCGAGGAGCGCGTCGTCCAGGATCTCCTGCGCCTCGTCCCCGAACGGCTCGGGGAGTCAGCCGAGCTGCTGGCGCGCGACTCCTCGCCAGCGCGACTCGCCGCCGGCCGCGGCCTGCTCTGGGGCGGGCTCGGCGCGGGCGAGGTCTCCGCCGCCGTCCGCCTCACCGGCGCCCGCATCGTGCACGCTCACAACCTCCAGCCCACCCTCGGCTGGCGCGCTCTCGCCGCCGCACGGGCCCAGGGGGCGCGCGTCGTCCTGCACCTCCACCAGTACCGGCTCGTCTGCGCCGTCGGGGTCTGCTACACCGGCGGCCGGGAGTGCACCCGCTGCCACGGACGCAACACCCTGCCCGGAGTCATCCACGGCGGCCGCGGCAGCCGGCCCGAGGCGCTCGCCTACGCCGCCGCGCTCGCCCTCTGGCAGCGGCGCATCGTCGACCAGGCCGACGCCATCGTCGTGCCCAGCGCCTTCGCCCGCGAGCGCCTCCACGAGCTCGGCGCGCCGCTGCCCTGGGAGCGCGTGCACGTCCTCGCGCCGCCCGTCTGGGGGGAGGGACACCGCGAGAGGGAGGGGAAGGGGCAAAGGGTGGGCGAGGGAGAAGTGGTGGGCGAGGGAGAAGGGGAGGGCGAGGGAGAGCGGGAGCGGGCCGGGGTCGAGTGGGTGCCCAGATCGATCGGGTCCTATGCGCTCCTCGTCTCCCGCCTCAGCCCGGAGAAGGGCATCGACGTCGCGATCGACGCCTGCGCCAAAGCCGGCATCGCGCTCGTCATCGCCGGCGACGGCCCCCAGCGCGAGTCGCTGCAGGCGCTCGCCGGCGACCACGTCCGCTTCGTCGGCCGCGTCGGTGACCACCGCCTCGCCGAGCTGCGGGCAGGCGCCACCCTCGCGCTCGTCCCCTCGCGCTCCGCCGAGACCTTCGGGCTCGCCGCCGCCGAGGCCATGACGGCGGGCCTCCCCGTCATCGCCAGCCGGATCGGCGCCCTGCCCGAGCTCGTCGGCGAGGAGGAGCTCGTGCCGCCGGGCGATGCCTCCGCCCTGGCTGGTGCCATCGACAGGCTTCGCGCCGACCCCGACGCCGGCGAGCGCGCACGTGAGCGCGCCCAGAGCGCATGCGCCCCGGCCGTCGTCGCCCACAAGCTCACCGCCATCTACGACGCGGCCGCCGCGCCGGCGTCCCATACACTGCCTCGCCGATGAGACCCCTCGCGCCAAACCTGCAGCCCGACCCCCGCGGACCGGGACTGCTCGTCGCCGAGGACGTCCAGATCGGCGCCGAAGTCTCCTTCGGGCCCCACATCGTCCTCCACGCCGGCGACCGCATCGGCGCCGGCTGCTCCCTGGGCGCCAACGTCGTCATCCACGCCGGGACCGCCATCGGCGCCGGCTGCGTCGTCGAGGACCACGCCGTCCTCGGCAAGCGCCCCAAGCTCGCCCGCGGCTCCTCCGCCCAGGGCGACGTCGGCGACCTGGAGGTCGGCGAGCGCGTCACCATCTGCTCCGGCGCCGTCGTCTTCGCCGGCGCCCGCATCGACGACGAGGCCATCCTCGGCGACCAGTCCTTCGTGCGCGAGCGCTCCCACGTCGGCGCCCGCTCCGTCATCGGGCGCGGCAGCGTCGTCGACAACGACGTCCGCGTCGGCCAGCGCGTCAAAGTACAGACCGGCGTCTACCTCACCGCGTTCACCCTCGTCGAGGACGACGTCTTCCTCGGCCCCGGCGCCAGCACCACCAACGACGACACCATGGCCCGCCACGACGACCGCACCCCCCTGCGCGGCGCCACCCTGCGCCGCGCCTGCCGCATCGGCGGCAGCGCCGTCCTCACCCCCGGCGTCGAGATCGGCGAGGAGGCCTTCGTCGCCGCCGGCGCCGTCGTCACCCGCGACGTCCCCCCCCGCGCCGTCGTCATCGGCGTGCCCGCCCGGGTCCTGCGCGAAGTGCCCGCCGAGGATCTGCTCGAGCGCTGGCGCTGAGCTCGCTTGTCCTCAGCGTGGCGGGCGCACCCCTCGGTTGGGGGTTTCGCTGACCGCGGGCGACTCCGCGCTGCCAAACAGGAGCTCGGCGCATCGCGCCTCCCATAGGTCGACGGTGTCCTGCAGGGCGCGCATATCGGTCTCCATGACGAGCTCGACGCAGTCTGCTCGCACAGCGCCCAACTGGACCTTACCGCCGATATCGTCGACGCCGGTCTCGATCGCGTCTCGCACTACCTTGAGCGCGACAACCTGAGCCTGCTCGAGATTCAAAGCGGCCGGATCGATGTAACGCATTGCGCGACGTCCTGTGCGCCGGCCCACGCAAGTAGGAATCCGGGACGAGGCTCGTAGACCTTCCGTGTGGGGCGAGCCAGGCGTCTCCCGCTTTCGCCGCGGGTCTCCTTGCTATCGGATCCGATGACCACGCCATCGCGGCAGCGAACTGCAACGATCAACGTCATGGCAAGGGCATCTGCATCTGCTTGATTGGCGTGGACGCCATCGCCGGAGCGACTCTCGACGGCGCCGTCAGGCGGATTTGCGGAAGACGGAGTTGACGGCGTACTCCGGGTATTCGCTGTAAACGCGCTCCAGCAGTTCGTTGAATCCCATTCTCGATACGTCCTGCTTGATCTCGTACAGCTCGCGTGCGGCGTCGAGAAGATCCTCTCGTTCGGTCTGCTTCAGTATCCGACGGCCCTCACGGAAGGTCGCCATGTTCGGCTTGTAGCGAGACCATTGTTTGCCGGGCACGGACGCTCGTTCGAGCAGGCCTTCGTCCACGAGCCGATCGAGGTCGGTGTAGAGGCCGGTGCTCATCGGGCCGTAGTTGTAGGGCTTGAACGGGTACTTCGACCGCTCTGGTATCCGGGCGCGCCTCGCGAACAGGAACAGGCCCTTTTGAAAGCGGATCGGATCGAGCCCATCGGGCGCGCCCGCGTATGAAGCGAAGAGCAGAAGCCAGTCGCGTCGTCTCATCGTATGCCGTCCAAGGCGGATGTGGCGGCGAAGGACGCCGCATATGGCTGCCCACGCATGACGTGAGCTTGGCGTTTTCGGCGGACGGAAGGAGAGGGGCACCGAACATATGTTCGCATCGCGATCGGCTGGACATGGGGGGCGGCCGGGTGCCGGGGGAGTCGTGCCGTCCGCGACGTCTGTTCGGTAGGGAGCAAGCGTTGACCGTCCGTCCGCGACGTCTGTTCGGTAGGGAGCAAGCGTTGACCGTATCGCACCTGTGCCCATCACTCGCGCGGTCAGGCTGCGGCCATTGCCGGAGCGCCATACGCGCTTGCCGCCGCCACGTACAGCACCGCCTGCGCCCGCGCCACCGCCGCCACCGCCTCGTCAGGCGGCAGCAGCTCCGGGTGGTGCAGCGGGCGCACCGCAAAGCCCGGGGCGCCCGCCAGCCCCACGAAGCCCATCGCCAGCGGCGCCACCGCCCCCAGGAACGCCATGTCGTCCGAGCCGTACGACCGCCACTCCGGCGCCCGCGCCAGGTCCGCCGCGGGCAGCATCTCGTGCGCCCACGCCACGATCGCCGCGTCGTTCTCCAGCGCCGGCTCGCCCGGCGTCAGCTGCACCTCGCCGCTGCAGCCGTGAGCAGCCGCCACGCCACCCACCACCTCCTCCACCAGCGCCCGCAGCGCCCGCCGATCCTCCGGGCGGTGAGCGCGCAGCGCCGCCCCCGCCCGCGCCGCCGCCGGCAGCACGTTCTCAGCCTCCCCGCCCGACACCGTGCCCACCGTCAGCACCACCGGGTGCAGCGGGTCGAAGCGCCGCCCCACCTGCGCGTGCAGCGCCACGATCACCTGCGCCAGCGCCAGGATCGCGTCCCGGCCCCGGTGCGGGTACGCGCCGTGCGAGGACTCCCCGCGAACCACCATCTCCACGTAGTCGCACGACGCGTTGATCGTCCCCCCGTCCAGCGCCACCGTGCCCCACCCCTGCTCCGGGTGGACGTGGGCCGCCACGATCGCCGCCGGCGTCGGGGAGCCGAGGCCGCCCTGCGCCAGCATCTGCGCCCCCGACGGGTACGCCTCCTCGCTCGGCTGGAAAACCGCCAGCAGCGGCGCCGGGAGCTCCTCGCCCAGCGCCTGCGCCGAGCGCGTCAGCGCCACCAGCGCCGCCATGTGCACATCGTGGCCGCACGCGTGCATCGCCTCGCCCCTCGACGCGAACCGTGCGCCCGTGCGCTCCCGGATGGGCAGGGCGTCGAGCTCGGCCCGCACCGCCACCGGGCGGGTCGTGGGGGAGGGGCCGTCGGTGGAGGAGGGGCGCTCGGTGGGGGAGGGGCGCTCGCTGGGGGAGGGGCGGTCCGCCAGGGAGGGGCCGACGGTTGCCAGCAGCCCCGTGCCCGCCACGCTCCGCGCCGCCACCGGCAGCTCCGCCGCCACCGCCGCCGCCGTCCCGCGCTCCGCGTGGGCCAGCTCCGGGTGAGCGTGGAGCCGGTGGCGCAGCGCCACCGCCCGCGGCAGCTCCCGCTCGATGCCCGCCACCAGCGCCTCGAGCACATACGTGTCAGTAGATCGCCGCATACCGCCGGCAGGTCGCCGCCATGTCCGCGTCGGACGCCGCCGCCTCCAGCTCCGCCTCCTTCACGCCCACATACGCCTCGTAGAGCACCGGCGACAGCCAGCCCCGCGCCACCTCGTCGCCGGCAAGAGCCTCCAGCGCCTCGCCCAAGGACGCCGGCAGCGCCCCCACCCCGAAGCGCCTCGCCTCCGCCGCC
Organism: Solirubrobacteraceae bacterium; assembly: GCA_035524055.1. Taxonomy (GTDB): domain Bacteria; phylum Actinomycetota; class Thermoleophilia; order Solirubrobacterales; family Solirubrobacteraceae; genus Palsa-744. The sequence continues at coordinate 15,883 of DATKPO010000047.1, read as the reverse complement.
CCCAGCCCCGTCGGGTCCTGCTCCAGCAGCGGCGGCGCCGGCAGGCCCGCCCGCACGCCCTCCAGTCCCGCCCTCACCACCGCCCCCAGCGCCAGGTACGGGTTCGCCGCCGCATCCGCCGCCCGGTACTCCAGGCGCAGCTGGCGCCCCGCGTCGTTCCCACCCAGCGACACCACCGGCGGGATCCGCAGCAGCGCCTCCCTGTTGCCCGGCGCCAGGCACACCGCGCCCGCGCTCCACCGGTGCGGCTGCAGGCGCGCCGCCGACGTCGGGCTCGGCGCCGTCAACGCGACCAGCGCCCCCGCATGGCGCAGGATGCCCGCCGCAAAGCTCCCCCCCAGCTCGCTCAGGCCCGCCGGGCGGCTCGGGTCGTAGAGCAGCGGCTCACCCGCCTCGTCGAGCACGCTCAGGTGGATGTGCACCCCATTGCCCGGCTCCTCCAGGTCCAGCAGCGGCGTGAACGTCGCCCGCAGCCCCAGCCCGCGCGCCACCTCGCGCACCACCTCCCGCAGCACCACCGCCCGATCCGCGCTCCCCACGCCCTCCGCCGCCCCCACCGGGATCTCGAACTGATGCGGCGCGAACTCCGCGAACACCCGCTCCGGCGCAACCGCCGCCTCGCTCAGAGCGCCCATCGCCAACGCCGGAAACGGTTCCGCCGCGCGCAGCGCCGCCAGTGAGAACGGCGCCTGCGACGGCGCCCCCCCGGCCGGCGGCAGCTGCAGCTCGTGCTCGAAGCTCGCCTGAACACGCGCCCCCACCTCCGCCCGCAGGTCCTCCAGCGCCGACCGCAAAAAGCTCCGCGGGCAGCACTCCCAGGGCCCTCCCTCCGTCTCGACGATGTCGCACAGCACCAGCTCCAGCGGCGTGCCCGGCGGCTCCGCCGCGACCCGCACCGCCGTCGCCGGATCCGGCAGCAGCCGCAGGTCGCCCCGCGAGTCGAACGGCGTCCGCCGCGCCAGCGAGCCCAGCGGCGTGATCGACATGTTCGCCGGCACCCACCCCACCCCCGCCGCCAGATGGTCGTCCAGGTCGATCGTCGGCACCGCCCGACCCCGCACCACTCCCCCCAGGTCGCAGCACACCAGCGCCGTCAACCCCAGCCCCGTCAACCCCTCGCTCCCCGTCTCCGCCGCTCCTCTTCCCCGTCGCCCACCGCGCCGCCGGCCGGCGCCTCGCCGGCGTCCTCGCGCGCGCCGGCCTCCACACTGCCGTTGTCCCACAGCCCCTCCCGCAGCCCCAGCGCCGCCGCCCCCGCCCGCAGCGCCGCCGCCTCCTCAGCCGCCACCACCGCGATCACCCCGCCCGCCGGCAGCTCCCGCCGCTCGATCGCCGCCGCCAGGTGCCTCGGCGGTTGCAGGTGCACGCCCCCGTCGCCCAACGCCGGGTACGTGTCCGCCACCCCGTAAAGCGAGCCCCCCGGGCCGTCCACCCGGCCGAACACGCACACGAAGTGCCCCACGTCCCAGTCCGGCTCCGGGCCCCCCGCATCGCCGTCCAGCAGCTCCGCCAGCACCTCCGCCGCGCTCGGCCGTCCGCCCCACAGATAGCGCGTCGCCAGGTTCGCGATCAGCGTCGCCGGCCGGCTCATGCCCGCCGTCACCTCGAACAGGCCCCCCAGCGTCTCCCGTGTCCATCGGCCGCTGTACGGGACCGCCGCCACCGCACCCCCCGACAGCTCGTTCAGCGCCCGCACCACACCGCCCGCCGTCGTTCCCGACAGCGCCCAGTCGGCGAGCTCCGGCAGCGCCACGCGATAGTCGCGACGCCCCGGTTCGCCATGAGGCAGCGCGCCGCCACGCGGCGGCGAGATCGTGCTGCCCGCCGCCACCGCCACCGCGTCCTGGTCCAGCGGCTCCCCCTCGCGCGAAACCAGGCCCGCCGCGCCCAGCGCCAGCGCCCCGCAGAACGCCCCGCACAGGTCGTCCCGCTGCGGGAGCGCCCGCGCCTGCAGCGCCAGCAGCTCGCGTGCTCCAGGAAGCAGTGTCAGCCCCAGTGCGCTCGTCGCAGCCACCCGCCAAAGGTACGCCACCGCCCAACCCACCCGGACCCCGGAGGGGTCCACCCCCAAATCAGGCCAGCCGCGAGCGCGCCGCCGCCACCACCTCCGCCACCTGCGCCTCCGTCAAAACCGGGCTCATCGGGATCGCCAAGTGCCGGCGCGCAGCCTCTTCCGTCGCCGGCAGCTCCGCCTCCGCGCCCCACGCCCGCATCGACTCCTGACGGTGCACCGGCGTCCGATAGTACGCCCGGTTGCCCACCCCCGCCGCCGTCAACGCCGCCGACAGCGAATCCGGGTCCGGATCGCTGACCACGTACAGATGCCACGCCGGCGCCGACCCCGCCGTCGGGTGCGGCAGGCGCACCAGCTCGCCCAGGCCCGCCTTCGCGTAGTGCTCGCCCGCCGCCCTCCGGCCGTCCGCCCACGCGTCGAGGTGGGGCAACTGCACCCGCAGCACCGCCGCCTGCAGCTCATCCAAGCGCGAGTTGTAGCCCACCTCCTCGTAGCTCACCTTGTCCCGCGACCCGTGGAAGCGCAGCACCCGCACCCGCTCCGCAATCTCCGCGTCCGAGGTCGTGATCGCCCCCCCGTCGCCGAACCCCCCCAGGTTCTTCGACGGGAAGAACGAGAAAGTCGCCACCGACCCCAGCGCCCCCGGGCGCCCCCCCGGCCCCCGCGAGCCCGCCGCCTGCGCCGCATCCTCCAGCACCCGCACCCCCAACGCCTCGATCTCCGCCACCGGCGCCACATTGCCGAACAGATGCACCGCGATCACAGCCTTCGTTCGCGGCGTCAACGCCGCCCTCACCGTCTCCGGCGTCACGCAATACGTCTCCGGGTCGACGTCGCAGAACACCGGCCGCGCCCCCGTCGGCGGGATCGCCTCCGCCGACGCATAAAACGTGAACGACGGCACCACCACCTCGTCGCCCCGACCCACCCCCAGCGCCCGCAGCGCGATCGTGATCGCCTCCGTCCCGTTCGCCACACCCACCGCATGCGCCGCCCCGCAATAGCCCGCGAACTCCTCCTCGAACGCCCCCACCTCCGGGCCCAAGATGTACGAGCCCGAGTCCAGAACCCGGTTTACCGCCGCCCGCAGCTCCGCCCGCAGCGGCGCCAGCGGGCCCGCCGTGTCGAACAGAGGAACGCTCACGCGCGGGACCTTACCGGTCCGGCCCCGCCATCGCCGGCAGCGACTCCTCCCGCTCCCGCAGCCACCTCACCGTCGACGCGATCCCCTCCTCCACCCCGATCCGCGCCTCCCAGCCCAGCAGCCGCCGCGCCTTCTCCACCGACGGCCACCGCCGTCGCACGTCCACCTCGAAGCTCGGCAAGTGCTCCAGCGCGAAATCCGCCGGGTCCTTCTCGCACGCCTCCCACACGATCCGCGCGATCTCCGCCACCGTCAGCTCCCGCGACGCCGAGATGTTGAAGTCCTCGTTCACCGCCGCCGGCGACCCCAGCGCCGTCACGATGCCATCGGCGATGTCCTCCACATGCGTCAACGTCCGCGTCTGCTCCCCCGAGCCGAAGATCCGCAGCGGCCGCTGGCCTGACAGCACCTTCCGGATCAGGTCCGGCACCGCGTGCGCGATGCCCGGCTCCGCGTCCGGCACCTCCCCCGGGCCATACGCGTTGAACGGCCGGCAGATCGTGAACCGCAGGCCATGCTCCGCATGCGCCGCCCGGCAATACACCTCGCCCGTCAGCTTCGAGAACCCATACGCCGACTCCGGCGTCGGACACTCCCTCAGGTGCTCCTCGCTCGTCGGGTACTCCGTCGCCCGCTCGAACACCATCGACGACGACACGTAAAGGAAGCGCTCCACCGGCTCCTCCAGCGCCGCCCGAATCACCGCGTTGTACAGCGCATTGTTCACCTCCGTCAACGTGTGCGGCAGCCTGTGAAAGTTCGCGATCCCCCCCACGATCGCCGCCAGGTGGATCACCTGCGCGCACCCCTGCGTCGCCCTCCGCGCCTGCTGGAGCTCCCGCAGATCGCCCGTGTGCACCTCGCAGCCCTCCCGCATCCACTGCGGCGCCGCCCGCTGGTCCGACACCCGCACCTCGTACGCCGGGTCCGCCAGCAGCCGGCGCACCACCGCCGCCCCGATCGTCCCCGCCCCGCCCGTCACCAGCACCCGGCTCATCTCTGCGCCCTCAACGGCGCCAGCTCCGCCGTGTACGCGAACACCTGCCCCGCCCCCCAGCAATTCCACGGGTCCACCACCAGGCAGTCCCCGTCCGCCAGCCTCGCCAACTCCACCAGCGCCTCCCGCGTGCAGAACTCCCCGTGGTTCGCCGCCACCACCACCGCCTCCGCCCCGTCCAGCGCCTCCGCGAAGGACGCCGTCGGCGTCGCCACATGCGGGTCGTGCACCGCCACGTCCGCCAGCTCCCGCTCCAACAGCCTCACCAGCTTGTGCGCCAGCGAGTCCCGCTCATCGTCCGTATCCGCCTTGAACGCCAGCCCCAGCACCGCCACCTTCCGGTCCGCCAGCGACCCCAGCCGCCGGCGCATCCCCTCCACCAAGAACAGCGGCACCGACTCGTTCACCCGCGACACCGCCAGCAGCATCCCCGGCGCGTTCGACCGCTCCTCCGAGAACGCAAAGTCCTTGCGCAAGCACGTCCCCGCCGTCAACCCCGGCTGCGCCAAGCCCCCCCGCGGGTAATCCCGGTTCACCAGATCGATCACCTCGAACACATTCGCCCCATACCGCTCGCAGTCCATCATCAACAAGTTCGGCAGCGCGAACGTCGCATACCGCAGGATGTTCGCCCAGATCTTCGCCAGCTCCGCCTGCACCGGCGTCGTCTGCACCACCGGCGCCCCAAACACCCCGAACAGCTCCCCCGCCACCTCCCCCGAGCGCTCCCCCACCCCACCCACGATGCACGGCAACGTCCCGATCTCCTCCAAGAACCGCCCCGCCGCGATCCGCTCCGGACAATGCGCCACGAAAATCTCCTCCCCCACCACCAGGCCCCGATGCTTGGCCACATAGCCCGCCACGAACTCCGTCGTCCCCGGCGCCACCGTCGAGCGCAAGATCAGCGAATGCCCCGGCTCCAGCACCCCCAGCAGGTCATCCAGCGCCGACCGAATGTCGCGCATATCGATCTCGATGTGCGAGAACGACGGCGTCCCCAGCGTGATAACGATCTGCCGCGCCCGCGCCGCATCCGCCACCCGCGCCGAGCACTCCAGCCGGCCGCTCGCCCTCACCCGCTCCAGCATCTCCTGCGCCCCCGTCTCCTGAAACGGCATCCGCCCCTCCCCGATCGCCCCCAGCCGCGCCGGATCCTTGTCCACCCCGATCACCCGCAGCCCCCGGTCCGCGAACGACAGCGCCAACGGCAGGCCCACCCGGCCCAGGCCGATCACCGCCACCTCCGGCGCCGGGGAGCCCGTCGCCGCATCGACGTCTGAATCCAGAGTCTCCATCGAGCAGCAGGTTAGCGTTCGCCGGCGCAGCCAAACCGTGCTGCTTTGGCTAATTTCGCTTGCGCCGGCCACTGGGCGTAGATGCCAGCTCGCGCACATACTGAGCCGCGAAGCCCGCCACGAAGCGAGGGTTGTAGCGCGCGTAGCGCCGCCACAGCCGCCGCGGCTCGCGCCCCAAGCGGTACGCCCACTCCAGGCCCATCCCCTGCATCCACGGCGGCGCCTGCCGCACCAGCCCCGCATGGAAGTCGAACGCCGCCCCCACCCCCACCAACAGCGGTGCCCGCAGCCGCGGGCGCATCCGGTGCATCCACAGCTCCTGCTTCGGCTGCCCCGTGCCCACCCACACCACCTCCGCCCCCGACGCATCGATCGCCTCCGCCGTCCGCTCATCATCCTCCGCGCTCGGCGGCGCAAACGGCGGCGAGAAGCCGCCCACGATCGCCAGCCCCGGGAAGCGACTGCGCAGCCGTCCTTCCAGCAGCTCCAGCGCCTCCCGCGTCCGTCCCCCATACAGGTAGATCGGCGTCCCCCTCCGCGCCGCCCGCGCGCAATGCGCCGCCATCAGGTCCGGCCCGTACACCCGCCGCGCCCCCCCGTGGCCCAGGGCCCGCAGCGCCCACACCAGCGGCTGACCGTCCGGCACCGCCAACGTCGCCCCCAGCACCGCCGCCTCCGTCGCCGCGTCCTCCCGCGCGCTCATCACCAGGTTCACCGCCGCCGCCGTCACATACGCCCGCTCCCCCCGTGCCACAACCGCCTCCATCCAATCCAGCACCGAGCCATAGTCACCGATCGCCAGCGGCACCCCCAGCACGCTCGCCCGCGGCGGGGGCGCCGAGCGGCCGGCGACGATCGTTGCAGCGGGCTCCAGCATCGGCCTCGTGAGGATACGCTGCCCCTCGTGCCCACCGACTCCGTCAGCTCCCCGCCGCCCGAGTCCGTGCCCACCGCCCCCACCGACCCCGACTTCTGGTCCCGCCGGCGCGTCCTCATCACCGGCCACACCGGCTTCAAGGGCGCCTGGCTCTCGCTCTGGCTCCACGCCCTCGGCGCCCGCCTCACCGGGCTCGCCCCCGGCCCGCCCACCAGCCCCTCCCTCTACCAGCTCGCCCGCGTCAGCGACGGCATCGACGAGATCGCCGCCGACATCCGCGACGCCCGCGCCGTCAGCGACGCCCTCGACCGCGTCCGGCCCGAGATCGTCCTGCACCTCGCCGCCCAACCCCTCGTCCGGCTCTCCCACCGTGAGCCCGCCCTCACCTACCAAGTCAACGTCATCGGCACCGTCAACCTCCTCGACGCCGTCCGCCAGCTCGGAGACCACGTCCGCGCCGTCGTCGTCGTCACCTCCGACAAGTGCTACCAGAACCCCGGCGACAGCCGCCGCTTCGTCGAGGGCGACCCCCTCGGCGGCGCCGACCCCTACTCCAGCTCCAAGGCCTGCGCCGAGCTCGTCACCGCCGCCTACCGCGCCTCCTTCTTCTCCTCCCCCACCGCGCCCCGCCTCGCCAGCGCCCGCGCCGGCAACGTCATCGGCGGCGGCGACTGGGGAGCCGACCGCCTCATTCCCGACATCGTCCGCGCCGTCCACGCCGGCCAGCCCCTCCGCGTCCGCAATCCCAGCGCCATCAGGCCCTGGCAGCACGTCCTCAACCCCCTCAGCGGCTACCTCGCACTCGCGCGGGCTCTCTATCTCGACGCCGGCGCCGACGCCGACGCGGACCCCCACCCCGCGCCCGGCCGCACCGGCGTCCCCGACGTCTCGCCCGCCCACGCCCCCCTGCCCAGCGTCGCCTCCGCCTGGAACTTCGGCCCCCCCGCCGCCGACGCCCGCACCGTCGGCTGGATCGTCCAGCGCCTCGCCGAGCACTGGCAGGGCGCCCTGCGCTGGGAGGCGGACCCCCACCCCGGCCCTCCCGAGGCCGCCCACCTCGCCCTCGACTCCACCCGCGCCGAACACCGCCTCGGCTGGCGCCCAGCCTGGGACCTCGAGCGCGCCCTGCTCAGCATCGTCGAATGGGACCGCGCCCTGCGAGATGGGCGCGACGTCCGACAGACAACTGTCTATCAAATAGGACAATTCGACCCAGTCGCACGGTAGTTCGTAAGCTGTGGGGCCATGAGCCCCCTGCCGCTGCGCCGCTACCGCGCCGAGCGCCTGCTCCGGCGCGAGTTCCGCGCCCAACGCCGTATCGTTCTCAACAACGTCCGCCAGCGGCTTCAGACCCGCCAGCTCAGCCTCGACGAGCGCGACCTCGAAGCCTGCTACGCCGAGGCCTGGCACGGCCTATACGCCCAGATTCTTCAAGGGCGCGACATCGACAACCCAACCGGCTGGCTAACCGTCGTCACCTACCGTCGCGCCATCGACGAGCACCGCGCCCAGCGCGCCCGCCAGCGTGCCCTGCCGCCCCCATCCAGCGCCAGCGCCGAGCGCGACCTCCCCGCCGAGCTCGACGACCTCGACAGCCTGCGCCAGCTCTTCCTCGGCCTCCGCGCCCACCTCGACGCGCGCGAGTGCCAAGCCGCCAGCCTCTGCTTCCTCCAGGGCCTTACCCGCGCCCAGGCCGCCGCCCACATGGGCATCGACGAGAGCGCCCTGCGCAAAATCATGGACGGCCGCGGTCCCGCTCGGCCCGGCGTCACCGCCAAGGTCACCGAGGTCCTGCGCGCCATCGCCGGCGGCGACTGGTGCGCAGAGCACGCCTCCCTCATGCGCGCCCTCGCCTTCGGCATCCTCGACCCCGCCGGCGAGCGCTACCGGCTCGCCCGTCTCCACCAACGCCAGTGCCCCGCCTGCCGCGCCTTCGTCCTCTCCCTGCGAGGTCTCGCCGCCGTCCTGCCACCCCTCGCCCTGCCCTGGAATCTGGTTGGGGTCGGGGGCGGAGCTGGAGTCGGGGCGGGAGTCGGGGCGGGAGGAGCCGGGACGGGAGGAGCCGCCGCCGGGGCCGGGGGAGCTGGGGCGGCGGCCGGGTCTGGGGCGGCGTCGGGCGCCGCAGTCGGCTCAGGCACCGCGGGGTCTGGCGCCGCGGCGGCTGGATCGGGAGTCGGCGCAGGCGCTGGCGTGGGTACCGGAGCCGGCGCGGGTGCCGGAGCCGGCGCGGGTGCCGGCGCCGGCCTGGGTGCCGGAGCCGGCGCGGGGAGCGGAGCCGGCATCGGCATCGGCGCCACCAAGCTCGCCGCCGGATGCCTGGCGCTCATCGGCGCCGGATGCCTCGCGCTCACCACCAGCCTGCCCCACCGCACGCCCGCCACCGCCGCCGCACAGGTGCATCGTCGCGTCATTGCGCCGAGGGCCGTCGTCAGCGACCGTGGCGTCCCGGCGAAGACAGCCGCCCCGTCGGCCCGCCTCGGGCATCCCGCGCCGGCCACACGCCGTCGCGCATCGCACCACACCGCTGGCGGCGCCGTCTCGGGCGGCGCCGTCTCTTCGCCGGCCGCAGCTCAGCGCGAGTTCGGCATCGAACGCCCAACGGCCGGAGCGACCGCCTCGGCAGCTGCCACCGGGCTCTCGACCGCGCCGTCCGCCGGTACGCCCACCGCCACCGCCCCCAGCCAGCTCGAACGGGAATTCGGCCCCTGAGTCTCCGTGAGGGGGCGGGGTATCGGGGTTTGATTTTTGGAGGTGTGTGCGCGCGCGTGCGCGTGCACGTACGCGCGCACACCTCCGAATTCGTGGACCCGCAGACCTGGGGGAGGGGGACCCTCAGCTCTGCGGAAAGACCCTCGCCAGCCGCCGCAGGGCGAGCGGGTTGCCGCGCGGACGCATCCGGCGCGTGACCACCGCCCGCACCGGGTTCAGCCGCTCGCCAATGATGTCCACGAAGTCCTGGTAGCTCATCTCCAGCCGCAGGTCGGGCTTGGGCGCCGCGCCCTCCGCCGCCCTGCTCGAGCCGTTGTCGACCGTCAGATGCCACACCGGGACGTCCGGGTCGGTGAACTCCCACTGGAACGTCGTCGCCCGCCGCAGGCCGTGGTCCGGGTTGACCTGGCGGCGAATCGTGTCGAACAGCAGCTCCACCGTCTCCGAGTCGCGCCGCGACGGACCCTCGCGCACGCCGATGATGCCCGCCTGCGCCAGTCTGCGCCCGCGTCGCGAGAGCTCCAGCGGTGTCAGGCCCGGCGGCACCACCGCCGGGCCCGGCAGCTTCTGCGGGTCCAGGCCGGCCGAGCGCAGCTTGGTTTCCAACGACAACGCCCCCTCCTGGCCGATCTTGTCGAACGTGTACCCGAAGCACGTCAGATAGCGCTCGTCCCAACCCGGCGGCATCAGCACCTGCGCCGTGTAGCGCATCACGTCGCGCAACAGCCCCGCCACCGCCCGCGGCACCCCCACCGGGTCTTCCCGCCTGAGGTCCGCCAGCAGCTTCACCCCGAAGCCGATGTGGCGCTGCTCGTCGGCCTGGATGTTCTCCATCCCCGCCCGAAACGCCGGCAGCAGGTCGCGCTCCTCCAGGTAGCTGCAGATCAGGTGCTGCCCCGGCTGGGCCAGAGTGCCCTCGATCACGATGTGGTACAGCGTCACCGCCGCCGCCAGCTTCGTCCGTGAGCGGTCGGCGCGGAGCTCCTCGGCCATCCTGTCCAGGCGGTCGAAGATCTTGCGAAAGCCCGGCGTCAGCTGCGGCTTGATCGCCTTCAACGCGCCCGCCGTCGTGCCGTCGCCGAGCTCGCAGACCTCCTCCATAAAGCGCTTGAAGAAGACCGCGTGGCGCGCCTCGTCGACCTGCTGCGTCGCCAGGAAGTACTTCTGCTCCTCCCGCGGCGCCGCGTCTATGTAGGGGGAGAGGTTGTCCGCCACCGCATCCTCCCCCCAGAAGAACAGCGCGTAGTTCCACAGCGCCGCCTGCCGTTCGAAGTCGTCGAACCGCTCCCGCCACTGGCGGCGGTCCTCGCTGAAGTCCAGGTCCATCGCGCTCCAGCTCCCGTGCTCCCAGCGGGTGTACAGGTCCTCGTAGGAGATCGCGTCCGTCGGCAGGTGCCCACCGGCGACGGCCGTCGGGTGTGAGGTGTTCGCGCTGCTCGCCATCTTGCTCTGCTCCTCCGCTCGATCGGGATGCCCCCGCGGGCGCTCGCCGCGCCGGTGGCGGCGGTGCCCGACCGGATCGACCTGAACGCTACCGCAGGCACCGACAGGCGGCTACCGCAGGCACCGACAGGCGGCTACCGCCTGGGACAGACGGCTACCGCAGGCGGGGACCGGCGCTACCGTGCAGACACGGCGGCTACCGCAGGCAGAGGCAGGCGTAGTGCACCGTAAACAGCCCTCGCGCCACACCCGGCGCCAGGCCGTGCAGGCCGGCCCGCAGCGCCCACTTGCCCGTCGCCCGCGCCTGTCCCGCCCGCGACGGGCGCGCCAGGAAGCGATGGACCGCCAGCGGCAGGGGATCCTCGATCTCAGCCGCCACCCGCAGACCCGCGGCGGCGACGATCGCCCGCGCCGTCCCACGGCTGAGGCGCTGCAGGTGGCCGACCTCCGCCGCGTGCTCCCGCTTGTTCGCCCGGCGGGCCGAGAGGTTGTCCTCGAGCGGCACCTCCATCACCACCGACCGGCATGCCCGTGCCGTCTCGGCCAGCAGCGCCGACGGGTCGGGCACGTGCTCCAGGACGTGCGACAGGATGCCGAGGTCGTACTCCCCGTCCGCCGCCGGCAGGTGCTCCCCGTCGTAGAGCTCGACCGCGTCGAGTCCGCGGCTGCGCGCCAGGGCGACCGCGGCCGACGCGATCTCCACTCCCTCGTGGCGCCCGCCGAAGCCGCGGCGGCGCAGCTCGCACAGCAGCGCCCCGTCGCCGCAGCCCACGTCGAGGATGTTGTTTTGGGGACGTGTCGCGCGCGCGCACAGCTCTATTACATGGTCAGCCTTGCCCACCGCGCCGAGCGCGCGCCAGCGCGAGTTGCGTTCCGCCGCCCGATCGCCGGAGTAGCCGCGTTCGTAGAACTCCGCCAGTTCGCCGGGGCCGGTGGGGGAGGGCTCGGTCACGGCGGGATTATCGCCTTCGGCGGCTCCACGTCTGTCACGGCCGGCGCCGCGTCCCGCCCCAACCGCCGACGCCGCGTTGCGCCGGACGGCCGGCGCGGCCCTCGCTCGGGCCGCACCGGGCGCCGGCGCGACTATCGTCTCGCCGGCGGCGAATATGGTGGCGGAAATGACCTCCCGGCTCACCTCCGTCCTGCGGGCCGCCCCGGCGACCCTGCCGGCGCTCGGCGCCGTCGCCCTGTTCGCCGTCTGGGCCGGCAGCGAGGCCGGCTACCCGCTCACACACTGGGCGCCGGGCGCCCTCGTCGTGCTGGCGCTGCTCGCCATCGCCCTCGCCGCGACCCGGCCGCGCTGGCGCGATATTCCGCTGCCGGCGCGTATCGCGGTGAGCTGCCTGGCGGCGTTCACCGCGCTCAGCTTCCTCTCGATCCTCTGGGCCGGCGTCCCCGGCGACGCCTGGGAAGGGGCGGACCGCACCCTGCTCTACCTCCTCGTCTTCGCCCTCTTCGCCTGCTGGCCCCAGCGTGGCGCGAGCGCCGCCCTGCTGCTCTGCCTGTGGACGCTCGCCCTGGTCGGCCTGGCGGCGTTCGCCGTCCTGCACGTCGACGCCGCCGCCGGCAGCGCCCGCCGCCTGCAGGCGCTCTTGCCCGGCGGGCGCCTCGTCTACCCCGCGGGCTATGTCAACGCCGCCGCCGCCCAGTGGATGATGGCGCTCTGGCCAGCCCTCCTCCTGGCCCGCAGCCGCGAGCTGCCGGCCTGGCTGCGGGGAGCGCTCGCCGGCGGCGCCGTCCTGCTCGCCGGGGTCGCGCTGCTCAGCCAGAGCCGGGGCGCGCTGTACTCGACGCCGATCGTCCTCGCCCTGGTCTTCGCGCTGCTGCCCGGGCGGGTCAGGACGTTCGCGGTGCTCGTCCCCATCGCCGCCGGCATCGGCGCCGCGACTCCGGCGGTGCTGCGGGTGAGCGAACTGCTCGAAGACGGTCGCCCCGCGACCGCCGCGGTCCACGGCGCGACGCTCGCCATCTTCGCCGCCGCCGTCGCCGTCGGACTCGTCGTCGCCCTCGGCGCCGCTATCGAGCGCCGCCGGGGGCCGCTCCCGAGTGCCGCCGGCGGACGCCTGCACCGTCTGGTGGGGGCCGTGGCACTGGGCGCACTCGTCGTCGTGCTCGCCGGCGGCTGGGCCGCCGCGGGAAATCCCGTCACGCGCGCCCGGCACGCCTGGGACACATTCAAGAGCCCCAAGGGCTACGAAGCCAACAGCACCGGCGGCAGCCGCCTCACGAGCGGCCTCGGCAGCGAGCGCTACGACTTCTACCGCGTCGCCCTCGACGAATTCGCCGCGCATCCTCTGCTGGGGATCGGGGCAGACAACTTCGCCGAGGCCTACCTCGCCCACGGGCGCAGCACCGAGACGCCGCACTACCCCCACAGCGTCGAGCTGCGCACCCTCGCCGAGACCGGGATCCTCGGAGCCCTGCTGGCCCTCGTCGGCCTCGGGGCGGCGCTGCTGGCCTGCGCGCGGGCGATCGCCAGGTCGTCGGATCGGCTGGGGCGGGCCGTCGCGGCGGCTGCCGTGGCGGGCTTCGCCTATTGGGCCGTGCATGGCTCGTTCGACTGGTTCTGGGAGTTCGCCGGGCTCGGGGCGCCGGCCTTCGCCCTGCTCGGGCTCGGCTGCGCGCTGGCGCCGCCGTCGGCGGGTCCGGGGGGGCAGGGCGAGTCGGAGGCCGCCGAGGCGGACCAGGGGAGTGGGAGGGGGGCAGGGTACCTCGCGGCGAGGGCGGGCCGCAGCCGGGCTCGCTTGGCGTTCGTGCTTGGGGGCGGCGTCCTCGCGGGGACCGCCGTCGTCGCGCTCGCAGCTCCCTGGCTGAGCGCGCTGGAGGTGCAGAGCGCGGCGCGGGTCTGGATCAGGCAGCCGGCGCTGGCCTACGCCCGGCTCGAACACGCCGCTGCGCTCGACCCGCTCGACGACGAACCCTACGTCGTGGCCGCCAGCATCGCGCTGCGCCGCGGTGAGCTCGGTCGGGCCGACCACTACTTCGCGCTGGCCTTACGGCGCACGCCCGGCGAAGCCTACGCGACACTCGAGCGCGGCGCGATCGCCTCGGCCCAGGGTCGGCGGCTCTCGGCGCAGACTCTGCTGGTACGCGCCGTCCAGCTCGACCCCCGCAATCCGCTCACGCGCGAAGCGCTCGCCGTCGTGCGCCGAGGAGGCCGGGTGGACATCGCCAGGCTCAACCTCTCAATCCTCGACAAAGCTCAGCAGTTCGCGTGACGTCGGGGCTGACTACGGGGTCAAAATAGGGGGTAGACCCCCTGGCAGCGGCTGCGGCTTCGCTAAGTTTGAAGTCAGAGCTCGCGGCTCGCTGACGACGCGAGGCGACGGCGGCGCAGGGTACGACCACGGACGGCAGCAAGGTGACGCGAGCTACGAGCACAGGCAAGGAGAGTTGACCGGGAGGTCGCTCGCGCCGATGAAGAACCCAAGGCCGGGAAAATGAAACGCAATCGCTCAATCTTCGCCGTATCGATACTGCTCGCAAGCCTCGCCCTCGGGCTGCCCGCCGCGGCCCTGGCCGGCGGGCCACTGCTCAGCGGTTACGGCGGCCCCGGCGGCGGGGCGCAGGTGATCCTGGGCTCGGCCCTCGTCGGAGGCGGCGGTCGGTCGGGCGGCGCCTCCGGGAGCTCAGGCGGCGAAGGCGGGGCCGCCCGCGCCGGGGCGACCGCCGGGGCGACGGCTGGCAACGGTGTTCAGGCCGGTCATGCCGCTGCAGGCGCCGGCGGACGCGGCATGGGCTCGGAGGCGCAGACGGGCGGCGGCACAGGCTCCGGCGCATACAGGCGGGGCACCGCAGGCGCGAAGACCGCTACCGGTGACGCCGCGGGCGCGGGTGCCCGCGGTGCGCAGTCCGCGGACGGGCCTGCGGGGGCCGCGGACGGGCGTGCGGGGACCGCGGACGGGGAAGGCGGCGCGGCGGCGGGGAAGGCGGCGTCGGTTGCATCCTCCGACAGCTGGTTCTCGGGACCCGACCTGCTGGCGCTCGTCCTGGTCTCGGCTGCACTGGCCGCGATCGCGCTCACCACGATTCGGTTGGCGAGGGGGGACCATGTGTAGCCCCGCCCGTGCAAGGACAGGCCACCCAGCAGCGTCAATGCAAGTAGGTAGGGAAACCGCGACCGTCCGCCGGCCATGAGCAACGGACCACGACTCAGCCAGCAGACGACCACACCGACGCTGCCGCTCGGCGGCTCGGCAGCCCGCAGTGCGCCGAGACCGCGCTCGGCTCCGGTCGGCGTGTTCCGGGGGCCGCTGCAGTGGCTGCTGGAGGAACCGGGCTGGAACGTGGTGCGCCCCGTGGTGGACTGCGTGCTGCTGTGCGTCGCCGTCGTGGTCGCGCTCGGCGGTTACGGCGCCCTCACCGACCTCCCGGCGGTGCAGGCGCCGCTGCTGGCGCTGCCGCCGTTGGCGATGCTCATGCTCTACAGCCGAGGGCTCTACCGGACGCGCCTGCGGGCGCTGATCCTCGACGGGCTCGTCCCGGTGGTCAGCGCGGTGTCGATCGCGGCTATGGCCGCCGCGATGCTCGGGCTCTTCCTCAACGGCAGCGCCCCGAGCCAGTCCCCGGAGGTTCGCGCCTGGCTCTACGCCCTGCTCGCCCTCGCCGGCGGGCGCGCCCTCCTGGCTCTCGCCCAGCGCTGGGCGCGCAGTCGCGGCGCGATCGGACGTCCCGTCTTGATTCTCGGCGCCGGCGTCATCGGTGCCCAGGTCGCACGACGGCTGGAGGACCATCCCGAGTACGGTCTCAGCCCGGTCGGGTTCCTCGACGAGGACCCCCGCCCGCTGGCCGAAGTCGGCGGCCGCGACGTCCCCGTGCTCGGTACCGCCGAGGACCTCGACGAGGTGGTGCGCCGCACGGGTGTGCGCAACCTCATCGTCGCCTTCTCCACCGTGCCCGACGCCCGTGTCAGCCGACTCATCCAACGCTGCCAGGAGCTCGGCATCGAAGTCTCCGTCGTGCCGCGCATGTTCGACACCATCAACGACCGCGTCGGCTACGACACGGTCGGCGGGCTGCCGCTGATGTCCTTCACCAGCATCAATCCCCACGGTCTGCAGTTCGCCGTCAAGCACGCCCTCGACCGCGTCCTGGCGGCGCTGCTGCTGCTCGTGCTCGCCCCCCTGCTGCTGCTCACCGCGCTCGCCGTGCGACTGAGCTCGCCGGGACCCGTGCTCTTCCGCCAGCGCCGGGTCGGTCGCGACGGCACCCTCTTCGATCTCTATAAGTTCCGCTCCATGCGGGGACCCGAGGCGCCAGATCCGGCGTCGACGCGGGCGGGCTCGACCGGCGGCGAGGGCATCGCCACCACGCCGGCGCCGGCTGCCGGGCCCGAGACGGCCGCCGGGCCCGAGACGGCCGCGGAGCTGCGGCTCAACGGCGACGACATCGCCGCCTTCGA
>DATKPO010000046.1:0-37431 GCA_035524055.1 Solirubrobacteraceae bacterium | reverse complement strand
GAGCCGCCGCCGACGCAGGCGATCACCCGGGTCGGCAGGCGGCCCTCGCGATCCAGGATCTCCGCCCGGGCCTCGTCGCCGATGATCCGCTGCAGGTCGCGCACCATCGCCGGGTAGGGCGCCGGGCCGACCACCGAGCCGATCACGTAGTGGGTGTCGGCGACGTTCGTCACCCAGTCCCGGATCGCCGCCGACGTCGCCTCCTTCAGCGTCCGCGCCCCCGCCTCCACGGGGTTCACCCTCGCGCCGAGCAGCTCCATCCGCTGCACGTTGGGGCGCTGCCGGCGGGTGTCCTGCGCGCCCATGTAGATCACGCACTCCAGGTCCAGCAGGGCGCACACCGTCGCCGTCGCCACCCCGTGCTGGCCGGCGCCGGTCTCGGCGATGATCCGGCGCTTGCCCATCCGCCGCGCCAGCAGCGCCTGGCCGAGGGCGTTGTTGAGCTTGTGCGAGCCCGTGTGGTTGAGGTCCTCCCGCTTCAGGTACACCGGCCGACCCACCCGCTCCGAGAGTCGGCGCGCGCGGTACAGCGGCGTCGGGCGGCCCGCGAAGTCGCGCAGCAGGCCGTCCAGCTCCGCCCGGTAGGCCGGGTCCTCGCGCGCCTGCAGCCAGGCCTGCTCGAGCTCGGACAGCGCCGGCATCAGGGTCTCCGGCACGTACTGCCCGCCGTAGCGGCCGAAGCGATGCTCGATCGCGCTCACGCCGCGGCAGCCGCCTCCGCGGCGGCCAGCTCGGCGAAGAACGCCCGCAGCCGCTCCGGGTCCTTGAGCCCCGGAGCCGCCTCGGTGCCGCTCGCCGTGTCAAGCGCGTAGGGCTGCGCCGCCGGTCCCAGCTCGGCGAGCGCCGCGAGCGCCGCCGCCACGTTCTCCGCCGAGAGCCCGCCGCTGAGGATCAGCGGGACCCGCGAGTGGCGGGCACGCAGCAGCGACCACTCGAACGTCTCGCCCGTGCCTCCCCGCAGCTCCGCCCGCGCGGCCGAACGGGCGCGGGCGTCGAGCAGGTGGTAGTCGACGTGGAAGCGCTCCACGTCGCGGACGTCGCCGACGGTGGAGACCTGCACCGCCTTGATCACGCGCGCCCCGCTGCGGCGGGCGGCCTCCGCGCAGTACGCCGGCCCCTCGTCTCCGTGGAGCTGCAGCAACGTCAGGCCCAGCTCCTCGGCGCTTGCCAGAACCCGCCCCAGCGGCGCGTTGACGAACACCCCGCACAGCTCCACCCGCCGGCGCAGTGCCGCCGCGATGCGCAGCGCCTGCTCCTCCGAGCACGCCCGCGGGCTGCCCTCGTAGAAGATCATCCCGAGCGCCCACGCCCCGAGCTCGACGGCGAGCTCGGCGTCGGGCAGGCGGGTGACGCCGCAGATCTTCACACGGGGGCTCACGGGCCCCACGTTAGCTATTCCGGCGTGTTCGGGTTGGGAATCGAGTTCGGCCGCGAGCCGAGCTTGGCGGTGACGCTCTTTTTCGTATAGCTCCCGCTGCCCGTCTGGCGCAGAAGTTCGATCGTGACCGAGTCTCCGGGCTTCTTGGCGCCGATCACCTTGGCGAGCTGTTCGTTGCTCGTGATCTTTTCGCCGTCGACGCCGACGATGATGTCGCCGCCTACCGAGACTTCGCTGCCACCGATCTTCGCTTCGATGTTGCCCGCGCGGATGCCGGCCTTGGCGGCGGCGGTCCCCGCTTCGACCTTCTCGACCAGGGCGCCGCTTTTCACCGGGAGGTTCAGGGCGGAGAGCGAGCCGTCGATCGTGAGGGTCTCGACGCCGAGGTAGGCAGCCGTCACCGTGCCGCCCTTCTCCAGTTCCGGCAGCTCCGACTTGGCCGTGTTGATCGGCACCGCGAAGCCGATGCCGACGTTGCCGTCGCTGCCCCCGCCGCCCGTCTCGATCTGCGAGTTGATGCCGATCACGTCGCCCTCCGCGTTGAGCAGCGGACCGCCCGAGTTGCCGGGGTTGATCGGCGCGTCGGTCTGCAGGACGTTGTCGATCTGGAAGCCGTTCGGCGCCGTGATCTGGCGCTGCAGCGCCGAGATGATGCCCGTCGTCAGCGTCCGGCTGAGACCGAAGGGGTTGCCGATCGCGAGCACCGGTTCGCCGACCTGCACCGAGCCCGAGTCGCCCAAAGTCAGCGGGTGGAGGTCGAGTCCTTCCGTCGGCACGTGCAGCACCGCCAGATCGTTGGAGGGGTCCTTGCCGACGACGTGCGCTTCGACGGTCTTGCCGTGTTCGAAGCTCACCGTCACCTTGACCGCGTTCTCCACGACATGCCAGTTGGTGAGGATCGTGCCGTTGGAGTTGATCACGAAGCCCGAGCCCGTCGCCGTCCCCTGCTCCTGCTGGCCTTCGCCGAAGCCGAACGGCGATTCCGTCTGACGCACGATGTTCGACGTCACGTAGGCCACCGACGGCGCCACCCGCTCGTAGATTTCGTGGGCGCTCGGCGTCGAGGAGCCCTTGCCGCTCGACGTCGCCGTCGACGTGCTGGTCGGGATCGGCGCGGCGGCCTGGATCTCGGTGACCGTCTTCTGCGTGGAGCCCAGTCCGCCGGCGGCCGCGACGACCGCGACTACGATCGCGCCGCCGACGAGGGCGGAGGCAAGTGGGATGAGGAAGGCGCGTTTCATGTCGGCAGAGGATGATCGAACACTCTGAAGACGATCTAAAGCCTCGCCTCGGAGTCCTTAAATACCAGAGGCCCGGCTTGCGCCGCGCGCCGTCGCCTCGGCGTCGCCTCTCGTCGGCGCGCCCGCCTCGCCCCTCCCCGGAGCGCCCGCCCCCCCGCTCGCCGCGCCGGTCCCGAGCAGCTCGCGCAGCGCCGCCTCGGGGTCCGCGGCGCGCATCAGGGTCTCCCCGACCAGCACCGCCTGCACCCCCGCCGCGTGCAGCTCCCGCAGCTGCGTGGCGGTCGAGATCCCCGACTCCGACACCACCGCAACGCCCGCCGGAACGTCGCCGAGCAGCTCGAAGGTGCGCCGCACGTCGACGCCGAAGTCGCGCAGGTCTCGGTTGTTGACGCCGACGAGGTCCGCGCCGATCGCCAGCGCCCGCGCCAGCTCCTCGCCGTCGTGCACCTCGACCAGCACGTCGAGGCCCAGCTCGCCGGCCATCGCGTGCAGATCGGCCAGCACCGGGTCCTCCAGCGCCGCCACGATCAGCAGCACCGCCGCGGCTCCCGCCACACGCGCCTCGTAGAGCTGATAGGGGTCGACGACGAAGTCCTTGCGCAGCAGCGGCAGCCCGCACGCCGTGCCGGCCGCCTCCAGGTCGGCCAGCGAGCCACCGAAGTGCGGACCCTCCGTCAGCACCGACGCCGCGGCCGCCCCCCCGCGCTCGTAGGCGCCCACCATCCCCGCCGGCTCCGCGCCCGGGCGCAGCTCCCCGGCCGACGGCGAGCGACGCTTGAACTCGGCGATCACCGCGATCTCCGGCCCGGTCAGCGCCGCGCGGAAACCCGGTCGGGAGGAGGTCGTCGCGCCGGCCCCGGCGTCTGTCTCGGCCACGCGGTCGCGCAGCTCGCCGAGCGAGACCTCGAGCTCGCGCCGGGCGATCTCGGCACGGGTGCTTCGCAGGATGCCGTCGAGCACCGTCTCGCTCACCGCGCCACCTCCGCCGGCGCATGGCGCCGGCTGGCCTGGAGATAGCCCTCGAGCGCGCCCGTCGCCGCACCCTGCGCGATCGCCGCCCGCGCCGCCTCCACGCCCTCCGCGAGCGTCTCCGCGACGCCCGCCGCGTAGATCGCCGCGCCGGCGTTGATCAGCGCCAGGTCGGCCGCCGGCCCCACCGTCTCGCCGGCCAGGATCGAGCGTGCGATCCGCGCGTTCTCCTGCGGTCCCCCGCCGGCCAGCGCCGGGTCGGCGGCGTCGGCGGCCCGCAGACCGACCTCCTCGGGCGTCACCGTGTAGCAGCGCAGCTCTTCCCCGAGCACCTCGATGACACGGGTCGGTCCGGCGATCGAGACCTCGTCGAGGCCCTCCTCGCCGCTGACCACCAGCGCCCGCTGCACGCCGAGCCGAGCCAGCGCACCCGCCATCACCCGCAGAAAGCGCCGGTCGGAGACGCCGATCAGCTGGCGCGTGGCGCCCGCCGGGTTGGTCAGCGGGCCGAGCAGGTTGAAGATCGTGCGCACCGCCAGCTCATGCCTGACGGGCACCACGAAGCGCGTCGCCCGGTGGTGGGCGGGCGCGAACATGAAGCCGAAGCCGGCCTCCTCGATGCACCTCGCCACCGCCTCCGGACCCAGATCGATGCGCGCCCCCAGGGCTTCCAGCAGGTCCGCCGAGCCCGACAGGCCCGTCGCCGAGCGGTTGCCGTGCTTGGCCACCGCGCAGCCCGCGCCGGCGGCGATCACGGCGGCGGTGGTGGAGACGTTGAACGTCCGCCGCCCCCCGCCCGTGCCCGCCGTGTCGAGCAGGTCCTCGCGCGCGATCGGCACCCGCGCCGCCAGCGCTCGCATCGTCCGCGCCAGGCCCGCCACCTCCTGCTCGGTCTCGCCCTTCGTGCGCAGCGCGATCAGGAAGCCCGCTATCTGCGTCTCGGAGGCCTTCCCGCGCATGATCTCCGCCAGCACCTCGCCCGCCTGGTCCTCGCTCAGATCCTCGCCCGAGGCGAGCGCGTCGATCGCCGCCGTCAGAACCGGATTGGGCATCCGCTTCGCCTCCCCGACCGCTACGCCGCGGCCTGCGCCGACTCGTTCGTGGCTGCCGCAGACGACCTCTGCGCATCCGTTGCGCCCAGGAAGTTCGCCAGCAGCAGCCGACCCTCGTCGGTGAGCACCGACTCGGGGTGAAACTGCACGCCCTCCGCCGGCAGCTCGCGGTGGCGCAGACCCATCAGCACACCATCGCCCCGGGCCGAGCATTCCAGGCAGTCGGGCAGGTCGGGATCGACGACCAGCGAGTGGTAGCGCCCGACCCGCAGCGGCGAGGACAGGCCCGCGAAGATCGTGCGCCCGTCGTGTTCGATCGTCGTCGCCTTGCCGTGCACCGGCGGGTGCAGCGTCACCCGCCCGCCGAACGCCTGCGCCATCGCCTGATGCCCGAGGCAGACCCCGAGCGTCGGAATCCCGGCCTCCGGCATCCGCCGCACCACCTCCAGCGATATCCCCGCCTCGTTGGGCGTGCACGGCCCCGGCGAGACCACGCAGCGCTCGAACCCTCCGGCCAGCAGCTCCTCGACGCCCGCCCGGTCGTTGCGCACCGTGTGGACATCGGCGCCGAGCTCGCCGAGGTACTGCACGAGGTTGTACGTGAACGAGTCGTAGTTGTCGATCATCAGGACGCGCATCTCAACACTTCCATCTTGATGGACGCACAGGCCAAGCCGGGCAAGGACCCAGGGAGCGTGGTGTGCTCTGCACACGAGCGACCGAGGACGCCGATCCGGCGCCGGCATGGGCGTCCATCACGGCCAGTTCGGTTGGTCGATTGCCAGCTCGATCGCCCGCAGCACCGCCCGCGCCTTGGCGCGCGACTCCTCGTACTCGTAGGCCGGCTCGGCGTCGGCGACGGTGCCGCCGCCGGCCTGGACGTGGGCGACGCCGTCCTTGACGACCACCGTGCGGATGTGGATGGCGGTGTCCAGGTCCCCACCGTATGAGAGGTAGCCGATCGCGCCCCCGTAGCCGCCGCGCTTGATCGGCTCGAGCTCGTCGATGATCTGCATCGCCCGCACCTTGGGCGCGCCGGAGAGGGTCCCGGCGGGAAGCACCGAGCGCAGGGCGTCCATCGGCGTCACCCCGGCCTGCAGCCTTCCGGTGACAGAGGAGACGATGTGCATCACGTGCGAGTAGGTCTCCACCGCCATGAACGTCTCCACCTCGACGCTGCCCGTCTCGCAGACCCGCCCGAGGTCGTTGCGGCCGAGGTCGACGAGCATCACGTGCTCGGCGCGCTCCTTGGGGTCGTCGAGCAGCTCCCGCGCGATCCGCTCGTCCTCCCGCGCGTCCCCCCCGCGCGGCCGGGTGCCGGCGATCGGCCGGGTGCTGACCCGCGCGCCCTCCCCCGTCGGCCGCCCGTCGCCGCCGCGCGGCGCCGTCACCGTCAGCAGCGGCTCCGGGCTCGCCCCGGCGACCTGGAAGTCGCCGAAGTCCAGGAAGTACATGTAGGGGCTCGGATTCACCGCCCGCAGCCCACGGTAGATCGAGAACGCCTGCACCGGCACCGGCGCCGACCAGCGCTGGGAGGGAACCACCTGGAAGGCGTCGCCGGCGTGGATGTAGCGCACGATGCGATCGACCATGCCCTCGAACTGCTCGCGCGGCATGTTCGAGCGGAACTCCGGCATCTCGCGCCCCGTCTCGCCGCTCCCCCGCTCGGCCGCCGGCACCGGCCCGGCGAGCTGCGCCACGATCTCGGCGATGCTCGCCGCGGCGGCCGTGTAGGCGCTCTCCACATCGGGCTCGCCCTGGAGGTCGGCGTTGGCGAGCACCGTCACCGTGTGTCTGAGGTGGTCGAAGATGACCAGCGCGTCGGAGAGCATCAGCGCCATGTCCGGCAGGCCCAACGGATCCGGGTTGGGCTCCCCCAGCGGCTCCACGGTGCGCACCAGGTCGTAGCCGAAGAAGCCGACCGCCCCGCCGGCGAACGGCGGCGCGTCGCTCATCGGCGCCTGGCTAAAGCGCGCCACGCGCTCCGCGGCGAGCAGATAAGGATCCCCGCCTGCCTCGGGATCCTCGCCGGAGACGGAGTCCCCGCCCGCCTCGGCCCCGTCTCCCAGCGACCAGCGCAGCACCTCGCGGGGCCGGAATCCGATGAACGACCAGCGACCGACGCGCTGACCCTGATCGGCCGACTCCAGCAGGAATGCCGGCTCTAGGGGCGCCAGCGCCCGCAGCTTGAGAAACGCCGAGACCGGCGTCTCGCAGTCGTCGATGAAGGTGTGGCGCAGGGGTATCAGGTTGTGGGCGCCGTCCTGGGCCAGCTCGCGCGCCTGGGCCAGCGTGGGCTCGATCGCGAGCCCCTCGCCCCTGATGCCCGCCGTGGGATCAGCGGCGACGGCCATCGAGCACCCGCTCGGCGTCGGCGAGGGCGCGACCGCGGCTGACCAGCAGGACGAGCAGGTGGTAGAGAACGTCGGCCGCCTCTTCGTCGACGCGCCGGTCGGACTCCTCGCGCGCCGCGCGAGCGACCTCCTCGGCCTCCTCCATCACCTTCTCGCCGATCTTCGGCGGATCGTCCAGCAGCGCCACCGTGTAGGAGCCCGCGGGGCGCTCCCGGGCGCGCTGCACGAGGGTGCGCTGCAGCGCCGGCAGCATCTCGTGCGGCGCCGGCGGCTCGATCTCGCCGCGGTGAAAGCAGGTCCGCTCGCCCGTGTGGCAGGCCGGTCCCGCCGGCTCCACCAGGACGAGCAGGGCGTCGCCGTCGCAGTCGCTGCGCACGGCGCGCACCGACTGGGTGTTGCCGCTGGTTTCGCCCTTGTGCCAGAGCTCGCCGCGCGAGCGGCTCCAGAGGTGCAGCTCGCCGGTCTCGCGGGTCAGGCGCAGCGCATCCTCGTTCATGTAGGCCAGCGTCAGCACCTCGCCGCTCTCCCAGTCCTGGACGATGCAGGGCAGCAAACCGCGCTCGTCGAAGGCGAGCAGCCCGTCGGTCGCTTCCGGCGCCACGGTGTTCACCCGGGAGATTGTAGGTGCCCCTTGGGTCGCGACGCTCTCGCTCGGCGAGCGCGTGTGTGCGCGCGTGCGAGCGCGCACACGCGCGCACACCTCGCCGAAAAAGAACATCCCGCGCCCGCGCGAGGCGCGTCATCATGACCGCGATGGCCTCCGCCCTCGACCGCAACCTGATCGTCGTCACCGGCAAGGGCGGAGTCGGCAAGACGACCGTCGCCGCCGCCATCGGCCTGCTCGCGGCCGGCAGGGGACTGCGCACCATCGTCGTCGAGGTCACCGGCGCCGGAACAGACGCCGCCGCCGCCGGCCGCCTGGCCGCGCTCCTGGGGCACCCCGAGCCCCCTCCCCACGGGGTCGAGCTGGAGCTCGGCGAGCGGCTGTGGGGCCTGTCGATCGACCGCGACCGGGTGCTGGTCGAGTGGCTGCGAGCCCTCGGCGGCCGCGTGCCGGCGCGCGTGCTGACCTCCAGCGCGAGCTTCCAGTACCTGCTCGCCGCGGCGCCGGGCACCCGCGAGATGATGAGCATGGTCAAGGTCTGGGAGCTCGCCGCCGGTCGCAGGCCGAGCGGGGAGACAGACACCTACGATCTCGTGGTCCTCGACGCGCCGGCCACGGGACACGCGCTGGGGATGCTGAAGGCGCCGAAGATGTTCACCGCGATCGCCCGGGTCGGCCCCATCGCGCGTCAGGCGCGCCAGGTGCAGGAGCTGTTGTGCGACCCCGACCGCTCGGCCTACGTCGCTGTGACCCAGGCCGGGGAGATGGCGGTAACCGAGACGCTGGAGCTGCGCGACAGCCTGCTCGAAGAGCTCGGTCGCGATCCGTGGGCGGTGGTGGTCAACGGAGCGCTGCCACGGCGGTTCAGCGGCGAGGACCTCGACCTGATCGACCCCGCCCCCCACGTCTCCGCGCGGCCGGTGGCGCACTCGGCCCGGCGCGCCGCACGCGCGGTACACGCCCGCTCGCGCTCCCAGCAGGGCCAGATCGCGCGGCTGCGCCGCAGCGGCGTCCCGGTGATCACCGTTCCGTTCGCCTTCCAGACCGAGCTGGATCTCGTGGCGGTTCAGCGCATCGCGGCGCGGCTCGGGCGCGGTGGGCTGTGATCCCCTACCCGCCCCGCGGGGGTATGCCGTCAGGGAGCGCCGGGGGCGGGTCGCCGGCGATCGCGGGCTCAGAGGCGAAGGGAGCCGAGACACGCGATCCCGGCGGCGGCTCGCGGAAACCCGGACTCAGCGAAGGACGGCCGAGATGCGCCGCGCGGTCGACTCCAGCGGCTTGCCCAGCGTGCCGAGCAGCTGGTCTCTCGAGAAGGCGTCGTGGGACGCGGAGATCCCGATTGCCGCGACGGTCTCGCCGTCAACGCCGAGGACGGGGAACGCGATCGCGCGCATTCCGGGCGCCGGGTCGTCGTCGGCGATGGCGAAGCCGTCGGCCCGAACCCGATCGAGCTCGGCGCGCAGGGCGCGCCTGCCGGTGCCCTTGCGGGGAGCGTCCGCCGCGGACTCGATCTCCTGGATCAGGGCCGACCGCCCCGACTCGGGCAGGCCGGCGAGCAGCACCCTGCCCATCGCGGTGCTGTGGGCCGGCGCCCGGGCGCCCAGTCCAAGGTCCGGGCTCGCCGGCTGCTGGCGGCAGCGCCATCCGCGCAGATGTTCGACGTAGCGGATCTCGGCGCGGTCGAGCACGGTGAGCGACAGCGTTAGCCCCGTCGACTCGCGCAGATCGCGCAGCGGACCGCGAGCCTGGGCGCGCAGGGGCATGGAGTCGAGGACGGCCATGCCGAAGTCGGCGGCCCGCGCGGCGAGTCGGTAGCGCCGCGACTGATCCTGTTCGAGATAGCCCAGCGCGACGAGGGTCGAGGCGTAGCGGTGGGTGGTGGAGCGGCTCATGTGCAGGTCGGCGGCCAGCGTGGCGATGCCGAGGAGCGGCCGCTCGGCCGTGAAGCAGCTGAGGATCGCTAAGCCGGCCTTCAGCGACGAGGAGAAGCGCCCGTTGCGCTGCTCACCACCATCCCGCACGGTGGCGCGCGGCGCGCCGCCTCGCGCCACCGATGGCGAGGGGCCCGTCACGGGCACGCCGGGCTCCGCATCGCGGCTCTCCGACTCGCGAGGACGGCCAGCTCCCGGCGACGATCGACCACGGCGAGACTCGGATGCCAAGCCTGACATCCGAGCCGCCGCTGAGCGCTTCTCGAGCGGGAGGCGTCCACTCTGGCTGCCCCGACCTCGCGTCGCGGATGACGACGTCTGGGCTGTCCAAGCCGGAGAACCACGACCCATTGAGCGACACACGCGTCCCGCATTGCCGCCCAGCATCGCGGCCCGTCGGCGCGGCTTCAATGCACAGGTGAAAGGTTCTCAGTCCTGCAGGAGGATGGACGGGCGCACGCACGCGGCCAGATACCCGGGCACGAGAAGGACGACGAAGGCGGCGAACGTCACCAGCCCGAGGCTGGTGAGGACGACGGGCGTGCCGAGGGCGTAGACGACCGGGAAGTCGGTGACGACGGCCAGCGCGTGGCTGAGCAGCAGCTGGCCGTAGAGGCCCAGCAGGGCGCCAATAAAGCAGCCGCCAACGAGCAGCAGCGCGGTCTCGACGACGAGGGCGCGCCAGAGCACGCCGCGACCGAAGCCGTCGATCTTCATGTCGGCCAGGTGCGGGCGGCGCTGCCAGATCAAGGCGCCCATCGCGGCCACCATCGCCAGGACGGCTGCGATGAGCACCAGCGAGGTGATCTGCAGGAGGCTCGCCAGGGCCTGGCGGCTGGCGGCCCGTCCGCGCAGTTCGCGTTGCCGCGTGGTTTCGGCCACGAGCGCCGATCCCGGTCCCAGGGCGCGCCGCAGCTCGCGGGCGATGCGGGCCGGCGCGACACCTGGATCGGGGGTGATGCCGTAGGCGCTGACGTCCGTGCTGCCCCAGGCGCGCGCATAGTCGTCGGCGTTGACGACGATCGCCCCCGGCGGCCAGCCCATGTTGGTGATCAGCGCCGCGACCCGCAGCGTCGTGGGCCGCGGGGAGGGGAGGATGAAGGACTGGCCGACGTGCAGGTGGTGTTCGGCGGCGATCCCCTGGGAGAGCGCGGCCCATCCGCCGGAGCGCAGGCGCGAGGCGACCAGCGCGGGGTTGCCGCCCACCAGCTGGTCGAGCGGGACCGGGTGCGCGACGGTCCGGGCCGGGGCGATCACCCAGGTCCGCCTCGAGCCGTAGTCGAGCAGGCCACCACGGTAGAGCTGGACCGATTGGACGCCGGAGAGGCGGGCGATACGCCGGGCGGACGCGGCGGGGAAGGCGGTGGTCATCAGGAGGTTGCCCGGACCGTAGGGCGTCGCCCACAGGGTGGCGTAGCCGTCGAGGTCCCGCACGGAGTCGTCGAGCCCGCGCTGGAGGTTGCCCTGGGCGCCCTGGATCGAGACGCTCGCGAAGACCGCGATGGCGCCGGTCGCGGCCACGGCAAGCGAGCGCGCCCTGTTGGAGTCGGAGCGCAGCTCGACCGCGGCGAGGTGCAGTGCCCGGCCTCCCCGCAGCCGCGCCAGCAGGCGGCAGGCCGCGACGATCGCGCGATTGGCGCTCGGCAACAGCAGCAGCAGGGCGGCGACGAGACTGACGATCCCGAGGGTCGCGGCGCGCGGCGCCGCGACGAGCACGGCGACGGGGATGGCGAGGCAGATCACCGCGAGGACCTCCGCGGCATGGCGCGCTCCACGCGCGCCGCGCCGGGCGCCGGCCTGCAGCGAGAGGCGCGAGAAGATGTCTCCTCGCAGCGGTATGAGGACACCGGCGAGGGCGGCGAGCATCCCGCTGCCGAAGGCGACGGCGACGCTCAGCGCGGGCACGATCCGCCGGGAGCCGACGGAGAAGGCGAAGGACAGGTAGCCGGGGCTGCCGTGAAAGAGCAGCACGGAGAGCAGGTCTCCCAGCAGCAGGCCGAGCGCCGAGGCGACCGCGCCAAGGACGAGGGCGTCGAAGAGGAGCACCTCGACGATCATCCGGCGCGAGTATCCGTCGAGTCGCAGATCCTCGACGAGTCCGCGTCGCTGGGGGACGGTGAAGAGGATCGCGTTCAGCGCGAACAGAAACCCGACGAGCGCGCTGAGCGTGGCGAACAGGAGCGCCGATTTATTGGCCGGACCGGCCGCCTGGTCGAAGAGCCTGACGGCGAAGTCGGAGCTCTGCACGTTGAGCCGCCCGGCGGCAAGCCGTCGCAGGCCGCGCCGGACCTCGCCTTCACGTCCCGGGGCAGACTGGACGTAGATGCTGGTGACGCGCCCCCGCATTCCACTCAGTCGCTGGGCGTAGGGCAGCGGCGCCATCGCCGCGGGGCTGTCGGTGAGCGCGCCGATCTCGCTTTCCAGCAGCACGGCGCCGATGAAGACCTGCTCGCGGCGTGAGCCGATCTGCAGGTGGGCGACCTGCAAGGGGCTGAGACCGACGGCCTGGGCGAGTGGGAGCGCCACCGCGATCGCCTGCTGGCGTTCGAGCTGGGTGGCGGCGAAGTGGCGCAGCAACGGCCCGCCGAGGCCGGCGGAACGGGCCGCGGTGCTGGCCAGGATGATCGACGCCTGGCCCCGGGGACCGCTCAGGGTGGCCCGCTGTTCGAGAACCGGCATCGCGGCGACCACGCCGGGCAGCCCCTCCACGCTCGCGAGGAGCCGTTCGGGGAAGCCCTGGGGGCTGCGCGCGTCGAGCTGCAGGCGCATGTTGCCGACGACGCCGTCGAGGCTCTGCGGCAGCGATCCATCGAGACTGGCCCTGGCGATCTGCGAGGAGAGCAGCAGAGCCACCCCGACGGCTATCCCGAGCACCGCGAAGACCTCCTGCACCAGGCGCGAGCGCAGCCTGACGCGGTAGAGGAGAAGGATGTTGCGCAGACGCATCGCGGTCACGAACGACCCCTGTCAGCGCGTCTCGACCGGGTCCAGCGCGGAGTCCAGCGCGGAGTCGAGCGCGGGCTCGTGATCGACGAGGCGGCCGTCATGCAGGACGTGAGCCCGATCGGCGAACGTAGCCGCCCGCGGGTCGTGCGTGACGAGCAGCACCGGGATGAGCCGTTCGTGGCAGATGGCGGCCAACAGCTCGAGCACCTCCCGGCCACGGCGCGAGTCGAGGCTGCCGGTGGGCTCGTCGGCGAGGACGAGCTTAGGCCCCGTCGAGAGAGCCCGGGCGATCATCACGCGCTGGCGCTCACCCATGGAGAGCTGATCGGGACAGTGGTGCAGGCGGCCGCCGAGCCCGAGCTGCTCGAGCAGGGGGCTGACGCGGCGGTGGGCCTGGCGTCTGTTTAGATCCGTCCCGAGCAGCTTCAACGCGGCGTTGTCGAGCGCGCTGACGCCGGGCACGAGGCTCACGCTCTGGCGGATGAAGCCGAGATCTCGCAGCCGGTAGCGGGCGCCGTCGTGCTCTGAGAGCGAGGAGATCTCGCGATCCCCGACGCGAATCGTTCCACCGTCGGGGCGAAGCAGCGCCGCGATCAGCATCAGCAGGGTGCTCTTGCCAGAGCCGCTGGGACCGTAGAGGGCAACGAGCTCGCCCGCCGCGACGGACATCGTGAGGCCGTCCACCGCGCGTACCCGCTCGCCCTCGCCGACGTTGTAGTGCTTGACAAGCTCGCGCAGCTCGAGCATGCGACCGGACTAGCGCCTGCCGCGCAGGGGGATGACGGTGCCCGGCGCCCCGTCGTCTCGCGCGAGCGCGGGCGGCTCCGGCGCGCTGGTCAGCCGGCCGACACCGAGCGAGGCTATCTTGTGGGCGCGCATGGCGGCGGCCATGTCGGGCACGGTCATCAGCACCGCGATGGCCTGCTCGGCGGCGAGCGATCGCAGCAGCTCGGTGACGCGCTCGCGCTCGAAGACGTCGAGGTTCGCGGTGGGGTCGTCGACGAGCATCAGACGCGGCCTTCGGGCGAGGCCGTGGGCGATGCCCATCAGGGTGCGCTCACCGTCGCAGAGGCTGTCCCAGCGCTGACCGGCGTGCTCGTGGACGCCGACGCGGTCGAGCGCGTCGCCGGCGATGGCGTAGGCATCGCGGCGGCTGTGCTCGGCCAGCAGCGGCAGCGCGACGTAGTCGAGCATGCGCAGGTCGCTCTTGGGCCCGGTGCGCCTGACCCAGCCGATGCGTCCCAGCATGAGTCGGGCGTGCTGGGCCTCGGAGAGGGTCGCGAGGTCGACCCCGTCGAAGCTGACGGAGCCGCGGTCGGGACGCTCGAGCCGGGCGGCGAGCTTGAGCAGCGTGGTCTTGCCCGACCCACGGGTCCCCCAGACGGCGACGAACTCGCCGACGCCGACGTCGAGTGAGATGTCGGCGAGGACCTTGACCTCGGTGTCCCCCCGCCAGTAGCTCTTTGCGACTCCCCTAAGCGCGAGCAGTGTGCCCATCTAGGCTTCAGAGTACCGCCGTCTCGCTCCCTCGTATTCGGTGCGCATCCGCTGCAGCGACTCCCGCACTCCCTGCAGCCACGCCAGTCGGGCCTCCCAGAAGGAGAGCTCGGCGTCCCTGACGTGGACGAGCACAAGGCCCGACCAGCGGTCGGGCGGCGGCGGCGCGACGCGCTGGAAGGAGCGCTTGAGCTCCTCGACGCGACTCAGACAGACCAGCTCCTGCCCGTAGACGAGCTCGATCAGACGGGGCAGGTTGTGGGGTTGGCAGAGCGCGACCTTCATGTGCAGCTCGTCGCGCAGGGGAGGAGCCGAGGAGGATCCGAGCAGCCACTGCTCGAAGTGGCGCACTCCCGCCGGCGTGGCTTCGAAGGAGCGGGAGTCCGCGCGCGCCCCCGGGCTGCGTCTGCCCTCCACGCGACGCGGGGCGCGGAGGAGCGCCGGCGACCCGCCCGACCGGACCGCAGGCGGCGCGGCGGGCGCGAGGGCGGCGGATCCGGCGTCGAGCGCGGGCTCCCCCGCCTCGGCTCCGCCGCGCTGGGAGCCGTCGGCGTCCAGGGGGCGTACGAACCCTTCGCGCTCGAGCCGGGTGAGGGCGGAGTAGACGTTGGAGTCCACGAACTCAGCCGAGGCGAGCCGCTGGCGCAGCTTCGCCGTGAGGCGATGAGGCGGCCCGGGCTCCTCGATCACCAACCCAAGAACTGCGATCTTCGCGGACATCCCCCGCAACCCTCCGTGTCACTCGACTACACAGATCCCCTGACTTACATAACCGTACATCAAATCGAAGGCCGCCGCCGCGTAGACGAATGGATCTAAATAGTTGATAGTAAATATCCACTGTGGCTCATATCAGCAATGACAACGTGTGGCGAGGAAATAACTGACAATCCAGGCGGATATCTCATTGACATACGTCGGCCGGAGTCGCCGACGGCGAACGGAGCGACGGATCTCAGCCGATGCCGAGACGGTCGAGCAGGGATTCGTCGGCGCGCCAGCCGCGACGGACGCGGACGGCGAGGTCGAGATGCACCTTGACCTTCAGCTCGTGCTCCAGCTCGCGCCGGGCGGCGCTGCCGACGGCCTTGACGGTGCGTCCCCCGGCACCGATGAGGATGCCCTTCTGGGACTCGGTCTCGACCCACAGCAGGGCGCGCACTCCGATCGCGTCGGGGCGCCGCTCGACGTCCTCGACGACGACCTCGACGACGTGCGGGAGCTCCTGGACGACCCTGCGGATCGCGGCCTCCCGGATGAGCTCGGCAATCAGCAGCCGCAGCGGCTGATCGGTCAACTGGTCCTCGGCATACAACGGGGGGCCCTCGGGCAGCAGCCGCTCGAGGTGATCGAGCAGCGCCGGGACGCCGTCGCCGGTGCGGGCGCTGATCGGGAAGATGTCGGCGGCGAGCCCGAGCTCCCCGGCCTGGGCCAGCGCGGCGACGGTCGCGGCGCGGGTGAGGCGGTCGATCTTGTTGACCGCGATCGCCCCGGGCCGGCCGGTGGCGGCAAGCCGGTGGGCGATGTGGCGGTCGCCGGGACCGACGCCCTGCTCGGCGTTGACGATCAGCAGGACGGCATCGGCGCCGCCGAGCTCCTCCCCCACGCGCCGCGCCATCCGCGCCGTGAGGGCGTCGCGGGGCCGCTGGACACCGGGGAGATCGACCAGCACGACCTGGTTCTCGCCATGGGTGTGCACCGCCCGGATCGCGCGCCGCGTGGTCTGGGGGCGGTCTGAGACGATCGCGACCTTGCGCCCGACGACGGCGTTGACGAAGGTCGACTTGCCCACGTTGGGCCGGCCGGCGAGCGCGACGAAGCCGGCGCGGCTCACAGCCGCTCCCAGCGCAGGATCTCGGCTTGGAGGGCGAGCATCTCGCCGTCGTCGCACTCATGGTCGAGGCCTACGAGGTGCAGGACGCCGTGGACGATGGCGGTGGCGAGGTCCTCGGTGTGGGGCGGACAGATGACGACGTCGCCGAGCTCGCGCGGCACGCCGTCGGGCGGGCGGGCTGCGCCGTCGATCGGGAACGACAGGACGTCGGTGGGGACCGCTTTGCCGCGATGCTCGGCGTTCAGGGCGACGATGCGGGCCTCGGGGACGAGCTCGATCGCGAGGTGTCCGTCGTGGACGTCGGCCGCCGCGGCGGCCAGTGCGCAGAGCCTGCGCACGGAGGACTCCGCCGGCGCCCGGGCGCCGGCGTCGGGAGCGCCGAGCAGCTCGATCTCGAGCACCTCGTCAGGACCGGCGGCGGTCGGCCGGACGCAGGTCGACGGCGCGGGGCTCGGGCGCGGGGGCAAGGCGCCGGGAGTGGCTGTCGTAGGCCTCGACGATGCGCTGAACGAGACGGTGGCGCACGACGTCCTCCCCGCCGAAGCGCACGAATTCGATGTCCTCGATCCGATCAAGGACGTCACCTACCACGATCAGTCCCGACTGCTGCTCCCGGGGCAGGTCGACCTGGGTGACGTCGCCGGTGACGACCATCCTCGAGCCGAAGCCGAGGCGAGTGAGAAACATCTTCATCTGCTCCGGCGTGGTGTTCTGGGCCTCGTCGAGGATGACAAATGAATCGTTCAATGTTCGGCCGCGCATGAAAGCCAGGGGTGCGATCTCGATGACCCCGCGCTCGATGTGCTGGGAGACCTTCTCGGGGTCGAGCATGTCGTGGAGGGCGTCGAACAGCGGACGCAGATAGGGGTCGACCTTGGCCATGAGGTCGCCGGGCAGGAAGCCGAGGCGCTCACCGGCCTCGACGGCGGGGCGGGTGAGGATGATGCGGTTGACCTCGTTGCGCGACAGCGCGGCGGCGGCCATGGCGACGGCGAGGAAGGTCTTGCCGGTGCCGGCGGGGCCGACGCCGAAGGTGACGGTGCGGTTGCGGATGGAGTCGACGTAGCGCTTCTGGTTGACGGTCTTCGGGGCGACCCGCAGCGAGTGGTGGCGCCAGACGACGTCCTCGAGCACCCGAGCCGGCGACTCCTGGGCGTCGAGGGCGCCGGTGACCGCCGAGATCGTGCCCGGGCCGAGCTGGTGGCCGCGGGCGATTAGCTCGGAGAGCTCGCGCACTACGCGCTCCCCGGCCTGGGTGTCGGTGTCATCGCCGTCGAGGGTGAGCAGGTTGCCGCGCAGGAACACGCGGCAGTCGAGGTGGCTCTCCAGGGCGCGGAGCACCGCGTCCTGGCTGCCGGCGAGCTCGGCGGCGACTTCGTTGGGCAGCTCGATCTGGGTCCTCATCCGCGCCCGGCGCGCTCCCTCATCCGGCGAGCGCCTCCTTGACGAGCGCCGAGACGCGACGGCCGTCGGCGCGACCGGCGACGGCGCTCATCGCGACGCCCATGGCACGCCCCATGTCTCTGACGGACTCCGCCCCGCTGTCGCGGACGGCGCCCTGGACGATCTCGCGCAGCTCGTCGTCTGACATTTCGGCGGGGAGGTAGCCGGAGATCAGCTGCGCCTCGGTGTCCTCGGCGGCGGCGAGATCCTGGCGGCCGCCGTCGCGGTAGGCCTGGGCGGCCTCCAGGCGCCGCTTGCGCTCGCGGCGCAGGACGGCGAGCTCGTCGCCGGAGCCCTCCTTGGCGTCCTTCTGGAGCTCTGAGATCAACAGCCGCAGGGCGCCGACACGCTCTCGCTGGCCGGCCTTCATGGCGGCGGTGACGTCGCTTTTGAGCTGCTCGGCTACGGTCATGGGCGCTGTCAAGGATAGCCGCGCCCGGGGTCGGCGCAGTCGCGGCGACGCCCTCGGCTACAGCGGCGTCACACGCAGGCCGTCGGCGTGGAGCTCGTGGACGTCGACGTCGAGGATCTCGCCCGCCGTGGCGGCGCCGCCGGGCAGGTAGCAGCGGGTGTAGTCGGCGGTGTAGCCCGAGCACTGGGTCGCGGCGACCTTGTCGACCAGGACCCGCTCGCGGCCGCCGAGCTTGGCGGCGCGGTGCCGGCGGGAGGTGGCCTCGGAGAGGCCGCGCAGCTCGCGCGAGCGGCGCTTCTTCTCGTCGGGGGCGACGCGATCGCCGAGTTCCTCGGCGACGGTCCCGGGCCGGGGGGAGTAGGAGAAGGAGTGCACGCGGCTGATGCCGGCGCGGCGGACGAGCTCCAGGGTGCGCTGGAAGGCGGCGTCGTCCTCGTTGGGGAAGCCGACGATGATGTCGGTGGTGACGTTGACGTCGGGCACGGCGGCGCGCAGCTCCTCGATCGCCTGGAGGTATTCGGCGGCGTCGTAGTGGCGCCCCATGGCGGCGAGGACGGCGTCGTCGCCGGACTGCATCGGGACGTGCAGGTGGGGACAGACCCTGGGCTCCTCGCGCAGCGCCCGCAGGAGGCTGTCGCGGACGTGGATGACCTCGACGGAGGAGAGCCTGACACGCGCCACCCCCGGCACCTGGGCGGCGGCGACCATGAGCTCGCCGAGCTC
Organism: Solirubrobacteraceae bacterium; assembly: GCA_035524055.1. Classification (GTDB taxonomy): domain Bacteria; phylum Actinomycetota; class Thermoleophilia; order Solirubrobacterales; family Solirubrobacteraceae; genus Palsa-744. The sequence continues at coordinate 19,047 of DATKPO010000046.1, read as the reverse complement.
CAGGCCCCGCTCGGGGTCGCGGTAGTCGCCGACGCTGATCCCGGTGAGCACCACCTCGGGCTGGCCGCCGGCGACGCGCTGGGCCACCTCGCCGAGCACGGCGCTCGCGGGCCGCGACCGGGCGGAGCCGCGGACGGTGGGGATGATGCAGTAGGCGCAGTGGCAGTCGCAGCCGTCCTGGACCTTGACGAAGCCGCGGGTGCGGGCCGAGGCGGCGCGTCCGTCGAGGGCGGACCTCGCCCGGGCGCCGACGAGCGGCTCGGTGTCGAGGTCGGCGCAGGCCCCCAGCGCGCCGGCGATCTCGCCGGCGACGTCGTCGGCGGTGCCGACGAAGGCGCGCACGGCGGGGTGGATCTCGGTGAACTGTTCGGGGCGGAGGTTGGCCGCACAGCCCGAGACGTAGACCTCGCCGGCGCTCTGCAGGGAGCGGCGGACCGACTGGCGCGACTTGGCCTCGGCCTCGCGGGTGATGCAGCAGGTGTTGACGACGTGCAGCTCGGCCTCGGCCTCCGCGACCTCCCGGTGCCCGGCTTCCAGCAGCCGGCGGCGGGCGAGCATGGCGTCGGCGTGGGAGACCTTGCAGCCGAGGAACTTGACGGCGAAGCGCATGGTCGCCGCAGAGTAGCGCGGGGGCGCTCAGGCGGCGCGGGAGTGGTGCTCGCCGACGTGCTCGAGCTCGGGCGGGTGACCGAGCTGGCCGAGCTCGGCGGTGTCGCGGGCGAAGAGCAGGGCGACGGTCCAGTCGACGAGCAGCCGCAGCTTGCGCATGGTGCCGGGCATGTTGGCGAGGTGGTAGGTGCGGGCCAGAAACCATGCCGGGAAGCCGCGCCAGCGCAGGCCGGCGGTGGAGGCGACGGCCTGGTGGCGGCCGAGGTCGACGAAGACACCGAGGGTGCGGTAGGCGAATGGCCTGACCCGTCCACCGGCGCCGAGCTCGGCGGCGACGTTGCGGGCGGCGCGGCGGCCCTGGCGGATGGCGTGCTGGGCGGTCGGCGGGCAGACCTGGCCGCGCCGGGCGGGGTCGGGGACGGCGGCGGCGTCTCCGATGGCCCAGACGTTCTGGTGCCCGGCGGCGCGCATGGTGCGGTCGACGGCGATCCGCCCGGCCTCGCCGAGCCGCAGTCCGAGGTTGGCGACGACCGGCGCCGGGCGCACCCCGGCGGTCCAGACGACGGTGCGGGTGGCGATGGTCTCGCCGTCGCGCAGCTGGACGGAGCCCGCGCCGACCCGGGCTAGGGTGGTGCCGGTGCGGATCTCGACGCCGCGGCCCCGCAGCTCGCGTTGGGCGAAGGCGGCGAGACTGGCGGCGACTTCGGGCATGACGCGCTCGCGGGCCTCGAGCAGGACCCAGCGCATCCCCTGGACGCGGCAGCGGGGGTAGCGGTCGATGACGTCGCCCATGAAGCCCTGGAGCTCGGCGACCCCCTCCAGCCCGGCGTAGCCGGCGCCGACGAAGACGAACGTCAGATACTCCGCGCGGGTCTGGGCGTCGGGGATGGTCTCGGCGATCTCCAGCATCTCGATCGCCCTGTTGCGCAGAGCGATGGCGTCGGCGAGGGTCTTGAAGCCGAGGGCGTGCTCGACCAGGCCCGGCACGGGCTGGGTGCGCGAGATCGAGCCGACGGCGACGATCAGCTGGTCGTAGCGCAGCTCATGGCGACGGCCGTCGAGGGAGTCCACGATCAGCCGCGCCCGGTCGGGGTCGGCGCCCGCGACGCGCCCCAGCCAGAGATCGGTCTGGGGCAGCTGCTCGCGCAGCGGGACCACGACGTGGCGCGGCTCCAGGGTGCCCGCCGCCGCACCGGGAAGCAGCGGCGTGAAGAGCAGGAAGTTGACGTCGTTGACCAGCGTGATCCGGGCGCTGTGCGGTGGCAGCAGCCGTTCCAGGGTGCGGGCGGCGTTGAAGCCGCCGAAGCCGCCGCCGGCGATGACGATGTCCCAGGCCATGTCCGCAGGCTAGATACCCGCTGGGCATGAGACCAATAGCACTTGAGCTGTTCACCACCGCGCATGCGCGGTGGTGCCAGCCGGCGCATGCGCCGGCTGGGGACGGGCCGCATGCGGCCCGTCCGTGACCCAATAAGCTGCCGCGACATGGACGGCGCCCTTTACGCCGACGCGCTGCAGCCCTTCCTCGAGGAGGCCCAGCGTCTGCTGCCGGTGGGCGCCGAGGTATTCGACGCCCACACCCACCTCGGCCTCGACGAGGACGGCCGCTCGCTGACGCCGGAGCAGCTGCTGGCGCAGCTCGACGCGGCCGGGGCGCGGCGGGCGTGCGTGTTCCCGCTGCACGACCCCGAGCGGCGTCCGGCGTACACGGTCCCCAACGACCGGGTGCTGGCCTGGGCGGCGGAAAGCGCGGGGCGGCTGATCCCGTTCTGCCGCCTGGACCCCTTCGACGGGCCGGTGGCCGAGGCCGAGCGCTGCCTGGCGGCGGGGGCGCGCGGGATCAAGCTGCACCCCCGGGCGCAGGAGTTCGCGTTCGACGGCCGCGAGCTGGAGAGCATCTTCGCCGTCGCCGGGGAGGCCGGGGTGCCGATCCTGATCCACGCCGGCCGCGGGCTGCCGCCGATCGCGGAGGGCCTGGCGGGGCTGGCGCTGCGCCACCCCGAGGTCGTGCTGATCCTGGCGCACGGCGCGATCTGCGACCAGGGGACGCTGACGTCGCTGCTGGCCGACCACCCGGGGGTGCTCTACGACATCTCCTGCTTTTTCGCGGTGGACGTCCTGGAGCTCCTCGCGCGGGCGCCGGTGGAGCGGATCGTGTTCGCCTCGGATCCTCCCTACGGGCTGCCGCAGAGCACGCTGTACCTGGCGCTGCGCGTGGCGGCCCACGCGGGCCTCGACGACGCCGCCATCCGAGGTCTCCTCGGCGGGACCATGGCGGGCCTGATCGAAGGTCGGGGCCTGCCGCCGGCGAGCGGGCCGCGACGGGGTCCGCGGATCACGCTCTCGGGCCGCCTGGCGCGGGTCTACGGCTATGGCAGCCTTGTCGGGCCGGCGCTCTTCGCCGGCGCCATCGAGCAGGCCCGGGCGATGCTGGAGATGGCGATCGCGGCCTGCCGCGACCCCGAGCCCGGCGACGTCGCGGAGGCGCTCGACGTGATCGGCGCGGCCCTGACGGCGGCGGCGGCGCTGCTGGAGGGCGAGGACGGGGTGCGTCCGGCGATCGATCTCCTCTACCGCGCGATGGCCCGCGCCGCGACCGAGGTCGGCGACGAGCCGGGCTGAGCCTCCGGCGTCAACCACAGCGCCGCCCACTCCCCCTCCACCCGCCGCTCGCGCTCGCTCAGTCCGAGCCGCTCGGCGAAGGCTCCGGCGACCTCGTCGGCCTCCCCGGCGAGGAGGCCGCCGGCGATGAGGTGGGTGGGCACCGCCTCCAGCTTCCGGGCCAGCTCGAGCAGCAGCGGCCGCAGGAGATTGGCCAGGAGCACGCCCTCCCCCGCCGCCGGCAGTCCCTGGAGACGCAGGTCTCCGCGATCCACGGCGACCGCGACGCCATTGACGCGCGCGTTCATCGCCGCCGCGCGCACCGCCTCGGGATCGTTGTCGAGACCCATGACCGGCGCGAAGCCGAGCCGGGCGGCGGCGATCGCGAGCACCCCCGAGCCGGTGCCGACGTCGAGCAGCGGCCCCCGCGAGCCGCCCGCCGCCGGCGACCCCTGCCCAGCAACCGATGGCGGCTCGGCGGCGGCCAGCGCCAGCAGCAGCTCCAGGCAGAGCCGGGTCGTGGCGTGGGCGCCGGTGCCGAAGGCCTGGGCGGGGTCGATCACGACGTCGCTCACCTCGCCTGGGAGCGTCTCCCGGCATGGCGGCTCCCATGGCGGCCGTACGTACAGCGCGGGCATCGACGCCGCGGGCGACTCGATCAGGATCGGCCGGTGGAAGCGCTTCCAGCGCTCCGACCAGTCGTCGGGCAGCTCCCGGGTGGCGATCTGCACCAACGCCCCGCCGGCGGCGGCCTGCAGGTCGGGCAGCGCGGGCAGCTCCCCGGGGGCTCCGTAGACGGCGTACTCGAGCAGCTCGTCGTCGACGTCGACCTCCTCGACGCCGGAGGGCGCGAGGGCTAGCAGCTCGGCGAGCACCAGCTCGGCCTCGGCGCGGCGGACGCGGACCGCGAGACGGATCATTCGCCCCGCCCGATCACACGGCCCGCGGGATCACGCGGCCTGGTGGCGCAGGGCACGGCGGAGCTTGGCGAACATCGACTCCTCGCCGCGAAGGTTCTCCTCGGTCAGGGTGTCGTGCAGCTGCTCCATCAGCGCCCGCTGCTCGGCGCTGAGACGGCGGGGGACGACGACGTTGACGACGACCCGCAGGTCGCCCCGGCGGCCGCGGCGCAGCTCGGGCATGCCCTGGCCGCGCAGCGTCAGGATCTCCCCCGGCTGGGTTCCGGGCGGGATCTCGATCGGCTCCTCGCCGTCGAGGGTCGGCACCCGCAGGCTGGCGCCGATCGCCGCCAGCGGCGCCGAGACGTCGAGCACCGTGATGAGATCGTCGCCTTCGCGTACGAAGCGCTCGTCGGGGCGGACCCGGACCAGCGCGTAGAGGTCGCCGGGTGGCGCCCCGGCTTCGCCGGCGTGCCCCTTGCCGGCGAGGCGGATGCGCTGGCCGTCGGCGATGCCAGCCGGGACGTCCACGGTGAGCGTGCGTTCGGCCGCCCGGCGTCCGCGGCCGCGGCAATCGCGGCAGGGCTCGCGCGCGACGCGGCCGTCGCCGTGGCAGACGTCGCAGACGACGGAGCGCATCATCTGCCCGAACGGCGTCCGCGTCACGGCCTGCAGCTGGCCGGCGCCGCCGCAGCGCTGGCAGGTCTCGATCGGAGTGCCGGGCTCGGCGCCGTTGCCGTGGCAGTGCTCGCAGCGCTCGACGGCCTCGTATGTGACCTCGACGCTCGCCCCCCGGGCGGCCTGGAGGAGCTCGACCTCTACTTCCACCCCGACGTCGCCGCCGGCGGCCGGACCGGCGGCGCGTCCCCCGAACGGGCTGGCGGCGCCGAAGAAGGCATCGAAGAGGTCCCCGATGGAGCCGAATCCCTCGAAGTTCGGGGCGTAGCCGCCCGATCTGAGGCCCTCGTGGCCGTAGCGATCGTATGTCGACCGCCGCTGCGGGTCGGAGAGAATCTCGTAGGCCTCGGCGGCCTCCTTGAACTTCTCCTCCGCCTGGGGGTCGTGGGCGTTGACGTCGGGATGCAGCTCGCGGGCGAGCCGGCGGAAGGACTTCTTGACGTCCTGCTCGGAGGCGTCGCGGGCGACGCCGAGCACCTCGTAGGGGTCGCGAGGGGTCGCGGCGGGGCTCATCGGGCGCTCCCCATCAGTGCTCGGCGTAGGCGCTCTCGACGAAGCGCGACAGCTCGTTGGCGACGAGACGCACCGTGGGGATGGCGTTGGCGTAGTCCATCCGCACCGGGCCGATCACCGACACGATCCCGAGCCGGCGCTGAGCGATCCCGTAGCTGGTGGCGACCAGCGACAGCGAGCGCAGCGCGGGCAGCTCGTTCTCATGGCCGATGCGCACGTAGACGTCGGGCTCGGCGAGCGCCGCGCGCAGCGCCCCGAGCAGCGCGACGCGCCGCTCGAGCAGCTCCATGAGCTCGTTGATCTGCTCGACGTCGCGGATGTTGCTCGCCGAGAACAGCCGGGCGGCGCCATCGACGTAGAGCACGTCCTGGCTCTCGGAGGCCAGCTCGGCGAAGGCCGGCGCGAGATGCTCGAGGAAGGCCCGCTCGGTGTCGGCCAGCGTCGGATCGACGAGCCGCTGATGAATCATCCGGGCGCCCAGCGCCAGACCGGCGAGGCGCTCGTTGAGGTACTCCCCGGCCCACGCCACCAGTCCTGGGTCGACGGGCTGCTCGAAGCTCGCCAGCACCTTCGAGACGTCGCCCGTCGAGGCGATGACCACCGCCGCCACCACCCGTGGCTGCAGGGCCAGGACCTCGATGTGGCGGATCGTGGCCGCGCTCTGCGACGGCGCCGAGATCACGGCGAGCAGATCCGTGACCTGGGAGAGCGTCGTCGTCGTCGCCCGAACCGCCTCGTCGACCTCCTGGCGGATCAGCGACAGCTCGAGCGCCGGGGCCGTCCGCAGGCCGTGGCCGGTGTCCAGCATCCGATCGACCACGTGGCGGTGCCCGGCGTCGGTCGGCACCCGTCCGGCGGAGGTGTGGGGGTGCGCCAGCAGACCCTGCTCCTCGAGCAGCGCCAGCTCGTTGCGCACCGTCGAGGGCCCGCAGTCGAGGGCGGGGTCGGCGGCGACGGTCCTCGAGGCGACCGGCTGTTCGGTGCGCAGGTAGTCCTCGACGACCTTGCGCAGGATCAGCTCCTGCCTGGCGGTCAACATGGGCCTGATTCTAGGGTCAGCCGGGGTCGCCGCCCGAGGGCGCGGGGTCCGTGCACAATCTGCCGGGACACGGCGATCTTCGCCGCGCCCGCCGAGGCGCGACCCGCGCGTCACACCGACAGCTCGGCCTCGGCGTTGCGGATGATCTGCTTATCGCACTGTTCGGCCACCGTGTCGATCACGACCCGCCCGTCGCCTGCCTCGCGGACGGTGCCCGTCACCAGCACCTCCTGCTCGGGCACCCCCATGCCGCGGAACTGGACCGAGAGGCGTCTGAGGTGATCCGGCCCCCCGGCGGCCTCGGTCTGGGCGCGGGCGACCTGGGCCATCGTCCACAGGCCGTGCAGGATGCGGCCGGGCAAACCGACGGCTTTGGCGAGCTCCTCGTCGATATGGATCGGGTTGAAATCGCCAGACGCGCCGGCGTAGCGGATGGTGAGGAACTTGTCCGGCGTCACCCTGACCTCCGGTATCTGCGCCCCAACGCTCAAATCGGCCATCTCGCTCACACTCCTCGCACGATGTTGGTCCAGGTTCCGCGGCAGACCTGCTCGCCGCCCTGGTTGGTCGAGACCGACTCGAAGACGTAGTAGCCGCGACCGTCCTTTTCGTAGATCTCCTTGACGCTCGCCGTCGTCGTGATCTCGTCACCGGCGACCACGAGGGGACCCCACACGAACTCCTGGCCGCCATGGACCATCATCGCGAAGTTCAGCTCGATCTCGGGATCGAAGATCGGCGGCCCGACCGAGGGCGCGCTGTAGACGACGGCGAACATCGGCGGAGCGACCACGTCGGCGTACCCGGCGTCGCGGGCGGCCTGGACGTCGAGGTGGATCGGGTTGGTCTCGCCGACGGCGCGGGCGTACTCCTTGATCTTCTCGCGGCCGACCGCGTAGAGCGTGGGCTCGTAGGTCTTGCCGACGGCTTGCGTGTTCACGGGCACCGGTTGAGGCTCCTTCTCGGGGGGACTGCTGCGGCGCGCCAGTTTACGGGAGCCGGCGCGCCGCAGGCGTCCAGCGCTAGAAGACCAGCTCGACCTCGCGCTCGCCGGCGCCCTCCAGGAGCTCCTCGTGCGGAGGGCTGCCGCCGGCGCCGCCGGTCACGTCCTGCCCGGGCTCGGGCGAGCGGCGGTCCAGGAACTGCACCGACTCGGCGACGACCTCGACCGCCTGGCGCCTGCCCTGCTCGGCGGTCTCCCACTCGCGCCACTCCAGGCGCCCGTCGACCGCGACGGCGCTGCCCTTGTGCATGTAGCGCGCGACGGCCTCCGCCTGCCCGGCGAAGACGTTCACGGTGAAGAAGCACGGGCGCTCCCCGTAGCTTCCGTCGTCCTCGCGCCGCACGCCGGTGCAGGCCAGGCGCAGCTCGCAGACGCTCTGCCCGGAGGGCAGCTCGCGCAGCTCGGGGTCACGGGTGAGACGGCCTACCAGCACGACTCGGTTGATGCTTCGGTAGGACATTGACTTGCTCCTTTGGTGGTAGACACCACCCCCACCTTCCAAGCTAACCTCCCCTTAGGACGGTTCGCTCTCGCCGGCGCCGGGCTTTCGCCTCCGAGCACTCCACGACCGCCCGAGCACGTCATCGCCGAGCGGCCCCGCCTCCCCTACAGCTCGACCTCGTGGGGACCGATGCCCAGTCCGCGGCGCGCGATCAGCGCGAGCACGTCGCTGTGGATCCACGGCGTCGGCTGCTTTTCGCCGGCCTCCGCCAGGATGCCGACGCGGCGCGCCAGCCAGCTCGTCTCGCCGCTGACGTGTCCCTGGGCGTCACGCTTGACGCGTCCACAGCGCAGCGCGATCTCGCTCAGGCTCAGCCCGTCGCGCTCGACGGCCCGTCGCACTGCCTCACGCAGGCCGCGGTTGAGCACGATTCGGCTTGCGTCGAGCCGGGCGAGCTCGCCGCGCAGGACGGCGACCGACAGCCGGGGGCTCCCGGCGTGACGCGCCAGCGCCGCGACGGTCAGCCCATGCGCCGGCTCGTAGGCTTCGAGGTCGGCGACCACCTCGCGCAAGCTGAGCGCCAGCGCCTCGCCGGCCTCACCCCGTCGAGGCTCGCGCAGCCAGCGCAGCTCTGGAATCGAGAGCCTTCCGGTGATCGTCCCGAGCCGGTGGAAGCGTCCACGGCGATCCACGAGACCGGCCTCCACCAAGTCGTCGGCCTCCACCAAGTCGTCGGCCTCCACCGAGTCGTCGGCCTTCGCGGAGCGGGCAAGCCCGCCCGCCGGTGGCTTCGGCCACAGATCACCGGCGAGCACCGGACGGCAGCGGCGGCCGCGGGGATCGCTCAGGTAGTGGCTGGCGACGATTCCCGCGTTCTCTCTGGGCTCGTCGGACGCGAGGTGCGCCACCAGGCGCGAGTCCCGCAGGGTGTGCTGATCGCGGTCGACCACGAGCACGCCGCCGTCCCCGGCGGCGATCGCCACCAGCTCACGTCGTCGACCCAGGGAATCGCCGTAGCGCCCGAGCACCTCCCGGGGCGGCGCCGCCCGGCAGCTCGGACGCCGGCGACGATCCCGGCGCCGGGAGGTCTCGGCCCGCCCGTCGCGCCGCGTGGCCGAGGCGGGACGCGAGCGCGGGTGGGCGACTGGATGGTCGGGAGTCATGACTGGCCTCCTTGCCCCTTGCGGGCTGCCGTTCTGGATTGAGCACCTCGTCTGCCTTCTCCGACGGCGTCACGCGACCGGGACAACGCGACCGGCCGAGCCGGTCAGAGCTCACCGAATGTCGACGGGGGCGCTCAGCGCGGCCTGGTCGCGCGCTCCACCTGGGCGCCGCGGTCGGTGAGCCGCCAGGCGTTGGATGCGCCCTTGATCTGGCCGGCGCCGGTGTTGCGGACCAGATCGAGCCGCTCCAGCCGGGTGAGGAGCTTGGAGATCTGGCCCTGGTCGGCGATGCCGGCGCCCTCGGCGATCGCCCGGTTGCTTGCGCCGGGATGCTCGCCGATGAAGGCCAGGACGCGCACGGTGCGATAGGTGAGGCGCATGTCGAGGCCCTCGAGCGGATCGAGCGCACGGCGTGGGCGGGCGCGTTTGCGGCGCGGCAGCTTTGGCGCCTCGCGCGTCAGCTCGGCGCTGGCGGCACGGGGACCGAGGTAGGGCAGGACGATCATGCTCATCAACGGCCCCAGCAGCGCCGTGAACGGTTCCTTGCCGCGGGCGAGCATCCGCGTGTGGAGCACCGCGAAAACCGCCCCGATGACGCCTTCCGCGGTGACGTCCGGCGATTCCTCGGTGGCACGGACCCGCGCCCCGGCGCCCTCGCGGCCCAGGTCGATGACCTCCTTGACGCGGGTGAGGATCTCCGCGCGGCGCTCGAGCACGCGGGGGCCGGCGCCGAGCGCCTCGACGAAGCACATCCGCGCGAGCCCGGGCTCTTCGTCCATGAAGCGCAACAGCGCCAGCAGACCCCCGCGCACGCCGTCCCGCCAGTTGCCCTGTGCCAGGTAGGCCTCGCTGACGAGCGCCGTCAGCTGATCGACGGCCTGGTCGAATGCCGCGAGGAAGCAGTCCTCGCGGTCCTCGAAGAGGTCGTAGAAGGTCTTGCGCGACACCCTCGCTCGGCCGATCACCTGGGCGACCGTCAGACGCGCATAGCCGACCTCCTCGACGGCTTCCGCGGTGGCCATCAGCATGCGGCTGCGCTGGATCTCGGTCACCTGCCCTCGGGGCATGCCATTCGGTCCGGGCCGCAGCCGGCTCTTCGCGCGCGTCTCATCCTTTGTAGCCATCTCGCTCCCGCCTAATCAGTGGGTCAGGTCACTTGGTTCGTGGTTGTCGGTTCATTGAGCACTTGCCCGGCTCGTGGGCGCCGCCCGGACGTCCGCCTCGTGGACGCCCCCGCTGCTTCGGAGCGACCGCTCGGCGGCGGGCTGCTCCCCCTCGTGAGCTCCCCAAAGGTTCATGGGTCGGGGCCGAGAAGTCGAGTCGCGTCTCCTACTCGGCCGATCCAGCTTTCTAGGTAGCGAGGCGCATCCATATAGCCCGAATCGTCTGGGCATGTGGCGCATACACAACAGTCGCGTACGCCCACAAACGGCTGGCCAATTTGTTGACATCAGCGGAAGTTTGACAGTTGTGGGCGATCCGTATAAACGACGAATCGCACAGGCGGAATCGCCCGTCTACCACACGAGCCCCCCGCGTCCGGGCACCGAGGACCACGAGCCGACACGGCGCGCGGCACGCCAAAGGAATGTGACCTAGGATGCGAGTTCGCGATGCCGGAACCCGTGGGCTCCAGCCAGCGCTACATGCCGGGCCTCGACGGCCTGCGCGCGCTTGCCGTATTGGCAGTCGTCGCCTATCACCTGGAATTCTCCTGGGCGCAGGGCGGCCTGCTCGGCGTCGGCGTGTTCTTCACGCTGAGCGGCTATCTGATCACCGACATCCTGCTCATGCAGGCAGGCAGCGGCGGAATCGCGCTCGGCCGCTTCTGGCTGGCGCGGGCTCGACGGCTGCTGCCGGCGCTGTACGCGATGCTGGCGGTGGTAGCGAGCTGGGTCGCCCTGTTCGGGCCCGCGCAGCCGGCGCAGTTCAACCACGCGATCGCGGCGGCGGCGCTCTACGTGAGCAACTGGCAGTTGATCGTTCAACACCAGTCCTACTTCGCCCGCTTCGGGCCGGTGGCGCCCCTGAGCCATCTGTGGTCGCTTGGCGTCGAGGAGCAGTTCTATCTGGTGTGGCCGCTGCTGTTGCTGCTCGGTCTGCGTCTCGTGCATGAGCGCGGCGGAAGGCCCGCCCTACGACCCCGGCTGGCGGGGCTCACGCTGATCCTGGCGGCGACCTCGGCGGTGGAGATGGCGCTGCTCTACCGCCCGAGCTTCGATCCGTCGCGGGTCTACTTCGGCACCGACACCCGGGCATTCGAGCTGCTGGCTGGCGCGGCGTTGGCGATGGTCTGGCCGAGCGCCCGGCTGCGCCGGGGCATCGCCGGCGGCGCCCGCCGCACGTTGGATGCGCTCGGCGCGGTCTGCGTCGCGGCAATCGTGATCCTGATGTGGCGCAGCAGCGAGTACTCATGGTTTCTCTACCGCGGCGGGTTCGTGCTGCTCTCACTGGCGAGCGCCGGCGCGATCGCGGTGCTCGTCCACCCCGCATGCCGTCTCGGCGACCTCCTCGGCTGCCGCCCGCTGCGCTGGATCGGGGCTCGCTCCTACGGGATCTACCTCTGGAGCGTGCCGATCCTCGCGCTCAGCACCCCGGTGGGCGCCCACGGCGTCGACCTCGTCCGCGCCGCTCTCCAGGTCTTTGCGATCTTCGCGGTGGCCGGACTGTCGTGGCGGTTCGTCGAGCAGCCCGTACGGCACGGCGCGCTGGGACGGCTCTGGGGCCGCCTGGGTGCCGGCGACTGGCGTTCGCGGGATCTGGCGCGAGGACATTGGGCGGCGCTCGCCGGATCGCTGGCGCTCCTGGCGATGGCCGGCGTCGGGCTGGCCCTGCGCACCCCGTTGCGCGAAGCGCCAGACTCGGTGAGCAGCGCGGAGAGCTTCTCGACGGGCGCCGCCTCGGCGAACGCCTCCTCGACGGGCGCCGCCTCGGCGAACGCATCACGATCGTTCCTCGCGGGGGACGGCGCCCGCGACGCCGGCGCGGGTCGAGCCGGGGCGAGCCCCGATCAGGCGGGAGGTGCAGCTGACCCGGGCGACGCGACCGGGGCGACCGGCACCGGCGCGACCGGGGTCGACACCGACCGGGCGGCGACAAGCGGGGCGTCGTCGCGCAGCTCGTGCGGCTCCGTCGTGGACATCGGCGACTCCACCTCTGAGGGCCTGATCTCGCCGGACTACCTGCCCGACCCGCGGCAGCGGATCGAGGCACAGTACGCCGACGTCGGTGTGCGGGTGCAGCACTACGAGATCGCCGGGGCCCGCTCAATCGTGGAACGCTACGAGGAACAGCCCAACGCCTACGAAGCCGCCGAGCGGTGGAAGCGAGCCGGCTACCACGGCTGCTGGGTGCTGGCGCTGGGAACGAACGACGCCGCCGACGTCTACGTCGGCTCCAACGTCGGCCTGGGAGCGCGGATCGAGAAAATGATGTCGCTGATCGGCGACGAACCCGTGCTGTGGGTGGACGTCAAGACCCAGCTCGCCAGCGGTCCATACGCGGAGCAGAACATGCGCCTGTGGAACTCCGCGCTGCTCGCGGCCTGCCGCCGACACCCCAACATGCGCGTCTTCGACTGGGCCGCCGTGGTGAAGTCGGAGTGGTTCATCTCCGACGGGATCCACTACAACACTCCCGGCTACGCCGCCCGGAGCCGCCTGATCGCACAGGCGCTGGCGCGGGCGTTTCCCGCCGACGGCGCCGAGGCCGGCTGCCTGGTCGACTGACTCGCGCCGAGGAGCCCGCCGCTGAGGCCGGCGTGGGCCGAGCTCTGCCGCTTTGGGATGGCGTCGATCGGAGGTAGCCCCCCCCCCGACTCAGGTCTCGCGCACGAGCGCCAGCGCGAAGCCGTCGTAGCCCTTGGCGCCGACGGTCTGGATCGCGGTGGCGTCGACGCGCGGCTCGGCGGCGAGGAGCTCGTAGAAGCGGCGCACGCCGCGCAGCAGACCGCCGTTCTCCTCGCGTGCGACGGCGTCGAGGTCGAGGATGTCCCCGTCGCGGACGACGTTGTCGCCGATGATCACGCTGCCGGGCCGGGAAAGCTTCAACGCCCACTCCAGGTATCCCGGGTAGTTGCCCTTGTCGGCGTCGATGAAGATCGCGTCGAACGGCCCCGCGCCCTCGGCGGCCAGCTCGGGCAGCGTCTCCAGCGCCGCCCCGACGCGGAGCTCGACGGTGTCGGCGAGCCCTGCCCGCTCGATGTTGGCGCGCGCGACTTCCGCGTAACGGAGATCGCGCTCGAGCGTCACCAGGCGTCCGCCGGGAGGCAGGGCGCGGGCGAGCCAGATCGTGCTGTAGCCGCCCAGCGTCCCCAGCTCGAGCACGTCACGCGCCCCGTGGATGCGCAGCAGCACGTGCAGCAGCTTGCCCTGGCTCGGGGTGACCGAGATCGAGGGCATCCCGGCGGCCTCGATCGCACCGAGCGCCTGCTCCAGAGCGGGGTCGGCGGGCAGCAGGTGCTGCTCGATGTAGGCGTCGACGGCGCTCCACGTCTGCTGGGCCGGGACGTCGGACGGGAGGGCCATGGGGGTAAGGATATGGATGGTCGCCGCCCGGGACGGGCACCTCAGCGGCCCGCACGTACACTCCCCAGCTGTGAGCGCGTCCGACCCGCACGCCGCACCGCTGTCCCGACGCCCGGCGTGGGCCGCGCTGGCCGCCCACCGAACGGCGATCGGCGACACCCACCTGCGCGAGCTGTTCGCCGGCGACCCGACCCGCGGCGAGCGGATGACGGCACAGGCGGCGGGGCTGTACCTAGACTACGCCAAGAACCGGGTCACCGACGAGACGCTGGCGCTGCTGATGGCGCTTGCCGAGCAGTCGGGTTTGGCGGCGCGCATAGAGGCGATGTTCGCCGGCGAGCGGATCAACGTGTCGGAGAACCGCTCCGTGTTGCATGTCGCGCTGCGGATGCCGAAGAGCGCCTCGCTGGTCGTGGACGGCGTGGATGTCGTCAGGCAGGTGCACGACGTCCTGGAGCGGATGGCGGCGTTCGCCGGGCGCGTGCGCGCCGGTGAGTGGCGCGGCCACACGGGGCAGCCGATCCGCAACGTCGTGAACATCGGCATCGGCGGCTCGGACCTGGGGCCGGTGATGGCGTATGAGGCGCTGCGACATTACTCCGCGCGCGAGCTGAGCTTCAGGTTCGTGTCCAACGTGGACGCCACCGACTTCGTGGAGGCCACGCGCGACCTCGACCCGGCGCAGACGCTGTTCGTGGTCAGCTCCAAGACGTTCACCACCCTGGAGACGATGACCAACGCGCGCAGCGCGCGGGAGTGGCTGCTGGCCGGCCTGCAAGCCGGGCAGAGCGGGGACGATCAGGGGGGATGGGCGTCGGCGGGCGGCGAGGAGGCAGCGATCGCCAAGCATTTCGTGGCTGTCTCCACCAACGCGGCGGAGGTGAAGGCGTTCGGCATCGACACCGCCAACATGTTCGGCTTCTGGGACTGGGTGGGCGGCCGCTACTCGATGGACTCGGCGATCGGCCTCTCCACGATGATCGCGATCGGCCCCGAGCGCTTCGCCGAGCTGCTGGCGGGCTTTCACGCGATCGACGAGCACTTCCGCGGTGCCCCGCTCGCCGAGAACCTGCCGGTGCTGTTGGGGTTGCTGGCCGTGTGGTACGGCGACTTCTTCGGCGCGCAGACACACGGGGTGATGCCCTACTGCCAGTACCTCAAGCGCTTCCCCGCCTATTTGCAGCAGCTGACGATGGAGTCCAACGGCAAGCGCGTCACGCTGGCGGGCGAGCCGGTCGACTACGACACCGGCGCCGTCTACTGGGGCGAGCCGGGCACCAACGGCCAGCACAGCTTCTACCAGCTGCTGCACCAGGGCACGAAGCTGATCCCCGTCGACCTGATCGGCTTCGCCCAGGACCTCAACCCGCTCGGGGAGCACCACGACCTGCTGATGTCCAACGTGTTCGCGCAGGCCGAGGCGTTGGCATTCGGCAAGACCGCCGAGGAGGTGCGCGCCGAGGGCACCGCCGAGGCGATCGTCCCTCACCGGGTGATGCCCGGCAACCGCCCCACCAACACGCTGCTAGCCGAGCGTCTCACCCCCCACACGCTCGGCGCGCTGGTGGCCCTGTACGAGCACTCCGTCTTCACCCAGGGCGCGATCTGGGGCATCGACTCCTTCGACCAGTGGGGTGTGGAGCTGGGCAAGGCGCTGGCCAAGCGGATCGTTCCCGAGCTGCGCGGCGAGACCGAGCCGCCGCTCGACCACGACGGCTCTACCAATGCGCTGATCCGCTGGTACCGCGCGCGGCGGTAGCCACTCCCCGACTCCGTGCCCGACTACGGCGCCGATCCGGCGAGGTCCGTCGCCGATAGCCACTCGCCGACCGCCCGCGCGGTTGCGGCGGCATGCTCCTCGATGATCGTGAAATGGTCGCCCGGCACCTCGACTGTGCCGTGCGCTGAGCTCCAGGACGCCCGCCAGCCATCGTCGTCGGGAGCATCGGGCATCGGCTCGCTCGCGCGGACCAGCAACGTGGGAGCCGCGAGCTCGACCGGCTCCCAATCGCTCAGCAGCCGCATGTAGGCCGCCATCGCCGTCAGGCGCGCGTCATCGATCGAGACGAAGGCGCCGTCCCGGGCGAGGATGCCCGCCATCGCGGCGCCCATGATCTCCCCGAGCGCACCATCGTGCATCGAGTAGCTGTCGAGCAGCACGACGCCGCCCGGAGGTGGGCCGACGCTCTCCAGATGTTCCGCGATGGCGTGGGCCAACGCTCCACCGGTCGAGTGGCCGACAAGCACAAACGGCGCCTCGGCGGCCAGCGCCCGGATGGACTGCAGGTGGGCATTCACCGCGGCCTCCATCGTCGCCGGCAGAGGCTCCTCGGCGCGAAAGCCCGGCAACGACAGCGCGCTCACATCTCGCTCCCCGCGGAGCTCGCGTGCGAATTTCACGTACTGGTGAGGTCCCCCGATCGGAGTGATCGACGGCACGCAGATCAGGCTCTGTCGGCCCGCGCCCCGAGCGAGTCGCACCGGCTTGGAGACGGTGGGCGGATTGCCTCCGGCGCCGTCGAACGTCGCGCGAAACCCGGAGGCGATTCTGAGCAGCTCGCCGAGCTCGCCGAGCTTCCCGACATCAAACGCCTGGCGCATCAGCGCCGCCAGCGCCCCCGGCGGCCTCTCGCCAGCGGTCCCCGACGCCTTCTCGACGGCCGCCGCGGGGACATCGACGCCAGCGTGGACGACCCCGTTGCCCTCGCCGGCGGTGCTCTCACCGACGCCGACGCCGACGCGGTCCTCGGCGCCGACCTCGCCGCCGCCCCCCAGGCGGCGATACAGGTAATCGGCCAGTGCGACGGTGCTCGGATGATCGAAGACGGTCGTGGCGGGCAGCTGCAGGTCGCTGGCGAGGCTCAGGCGGTTGCGCAGCTCGACTGCCAGCAGAGAGTCGAACCCCAGCTCCAGGAACGGTCGCTGCACGGGCACCGCGTCGGATGTCGTGTGCCCCAGGACTGCCGCCGCCTCGCTCCTGACCCACCCGAGCACGATCTCCTCGCGCTCCTGCGGGAGCGCGGCGACCACGCGCCGCGCCAGTGAGCCGCGTGTGTTCCTTGCCGCCGAGCGCGGAGGGAGCCGCACCAGGCCGCGCAGCAGCGGCGGCACGGTACCCATCCCGGCGAGGCCGCGACCCAGACCGCGAAGATCCAGGCCCGCTGGGACGGCCAGCGCACGGTCGCCGGCGCATGCGGCGTCGAACAGCTCGAGGCCCTCCTCGTCACTCAACGCCACCGAGCCCATCCGGGCCATCCGCGACCTGTCGAGCTCACGAAGGCGCCCCGTCAGCTCCGTGCGCTGGGCCCACTCTCCCCATGCCATCGAGACCCCGGGCAGGCCGAGCGCACGGCGGTGCTCTGCCAGGCGGTCCAGAAACGCGTTCCCCGCCGCGTAGCTCGACTGGCCGGGGGTGCCGAGCACGCCCGCGGCGGAGGAGAACAGGACGAGCTCTCGCAGACCCATCTGCTCCGTCAGCTCGTGCAGATGCCACGCTCCGGCCACCTTCGGTGAGAGCACCCGATCGACCCGCTCTCCAGTCAGCGAGCCGATCATGCCATCGTCCAGGACGGCCGCGGCGTGTACCACCATGCCCAGCGGGTGCTCGTGCGGAATCGACGTGAGCAGCTCCCGGACCTGCTCGCGATCGCTCACGTCGCATGCCCTGACCGACACCAGCGCGCCAAGCTCCTCCAGCTCGGCGACCAGCTCCCGTACAGCCGGGGTCTCGCCGCCGCGCCGGCTGGCCAGCACCACGCTCCGCGCTCCCCACTCGGCGACCAGATGCCTCGCCACCAGGGCGCCCAGGCCACTCGTTCCGCCCGTGATCAGCACCGTCCTTTGCGGATCGAGTCGCTCGCCGTCACACCCGTTCGTGACGGCTTTGGCCGCGATCCGCGCCAGCCGAGGCGCCATGACGCTCCCCCTGCGAATCGCAAGCTGCGTCTCGTCGCTCTCCAGCGCCCCCCGCAGCGCCGCCCACGAGGTCTCCTCGCCGTCGAGGTCGACCAGCACGAAGCGCCCTGGCGCCTCCGTCTGGGCGGAGCGCACCAGGCCCCAAACCGCTGCCTGGGCCAGACCAGAGTGGTCGCCCAGGTCTCGTGCGCCCCCACCGACGTCGCTCCCGCCGTCAACGGCACCGCGTGTCAAGAACACCAGCCGCGAGGCCGATAGCCGCTCCTCGGCAAGCCACGCCTGGATCAGCCCCAGAGCGCGATGCGTCATCGCCCGCACCGTTCCGACCAGCTCATCCGCCGAACCATCCGCGGCGCAGTCCACCAGCACGACGGCGGGCGCCGCGGCGGCGACATCCTCGACGCCGCCAAGCACCGCCAGGTCCTCATGTACAGGCGACCCCGGCCCCCGCTCGGGCGTCGCGCCCTCGCCGCCGATCAGCGCCCACGAGAACGATGCATCAGGGCCGGCGGCGACCGAGACCCAGTCGACGCCGAACAGCCACCTGCGAGCGGTCTGGCCGGTGGCCCCGATCTGCTCCCCCGAGACCGCGCGCAAGACCAGCGAATCGACCGATCCGACAAGCTCCCCGCGCTCGTCCGCCATCGCCAGCGACACCCCCTTCTCGCCGGCCACCAGACGCAGGCGCAGCGAGGAGGCCCCACTCGCCACCAGTCTCACGCCGCTCCAGGCGAACGGCAGCAGCACGCCGCCCTCGGCGATCCCCTCGGCCCCCGCGAGCGAGCTCACAGCGATGCAGTGCAGGGCGGCGTCGAACAGCGCCGGGTGCAGGAGGAACCGCTCTGCCTGAGCCCACTGATCCTCGGACAGGCGCGCCTCGGCGAACACCTCATGGCCGCGACGCCACACCGCCCGCAGTCCTTGAAACGCCGGCCCATGCTCCAGGCCGAACGCCCCCAACGCTTCGTAGAGCCCGTCGATCTCGATGCGCTCGGCGCCGCGCGGCGGCCACTCACCCGCCAGCTCGACCGTCTCCGCGCTCGGCAGCCGCTCCGCAGCGGCCCCCTCCGCCGCCAGCACCCCGTCGGCATGACGCCGCCAGGACCCCACGTCCCACGACAGCCCCTCGGCGGAGTCCTGCTCGCGCGAGTAGACGCTCACCGCCCTCCTTCCCGAGTCATCTGGCTCGGCCACCCGAACCTGCAACTGCACGCTTTCGCCCGCCGCCAGCGCCAGCGGCGCCTCGATCACCAGCTCCGTCAGGGTCTCACACCCCACCTGGGCGCCCGCACATATAGCGAGCTCCACGAACGCCGTGCCCGGGAGCAGCACCGCGCCCCTCACCGCGTGATCGGCAAGCCATGGATGGGAGTCCAGCGACAGGCGACCGGTGAACACCGCACCCTCGCCCCCGGCCAGCCCCACAGCGGCGCCCAGCAGGGCGTGCTCCACCTCCGCCACGCCGGCCGCCGACACGTCGCCCGCGCCGGCGCCGTCCGCGCCGAGCCAGTAGTGCCGGCGTTGGAAGGCGTAGCTCGGCAGTCGAGTCTTGACCGCGCCGCTGCCCTGGAAGGCGCGACCCCAATCCACCTCGACACCGCGCACCCAGGCCTCACCCAGCGAGCGCAGAAAACCCCCCGGGCCGCCATCCCCACGCCG
>DATKPO010000045.1:0-47528 GCA_035524055.1 Solirubrobacteraceae bacterium | reverse complement strand
CGCTTTCGTCGCATCGCCCGATGACCTTACAAGATCGACTTCGCGAGCCCGCAAGATCGCTTTCGCGTGCGCGCCGCGGCTATCGTGTCGCCCGATGAGCGCCGAGCGCGAGATCGTCCAGGCCGCGGGCGCGCCCGCCGCGATCGGGCCCTACAGCCACGCCGTCAGCTGCGCCGGCCTGCTGTTCTGCTCGGGGCAGATACCGCTCGACCCCGAGACGGGCGAGCTCGTGGGGGAGAGCGCCGCCGAGCAGGCCCGGCGCTGCCTGGAGAGCCTGCAGGCGGTCTGCGTCGCGGCCGGCGGCTCGCTTGGGGACGCAGTGAGGCTCACGATCTACATGACCGATCTCGGCGACTTCGGGGAAATCAACGACGTCTACGCGTCGTTCTTCGCCGCCGACCCCCCGGCGCGGGTGACGGTGCAGGTCGCCGGCCTGCCGCGCGGGGCGCTGGTCGAGATCGACGCCATCGTCGCGCTTGGCTGAGATGGACGTCTACCACTTCGAGCTGCGCGCCTTCCCGCACAACCTCTCCCGCTTCAACCTCTCCCTGGGCGAGCTCCGGTCGACGCTGCTCGAGCCCTGGAGCCGGGATCGCGTCTTCGAGTGCGGCGAACGCAGCTGGGACCCCCGCCGCGCCAAGCTCACCGTCCTGCAGGGACCGCGGCTGGACCCCGGCGAGCTCACGATGGGGCGCGGCTGGCGCCTGGCCCAGCGCCGGGGGCGGGACGTCACCGCCGAGGTGCTCGCCGAAGCTGGTGCCGCGGTGGGGAGCGGGGACGTGGCGGCCGCGGAGACCGCGCAGGCGGCGCGAACGGGAGCCGGCGGGCCCGGCGGGAGCAGTGGACCGCCGCGCGGCGGGGCGCCGAGCGAGGCTGTCGGATCGGCCGCGGCCGCCGCCCCCGATCTGGCCGCCGACTCGCTCGGGCTGGAGCTGCTCACCGCGATCGGCGCCGGACAGCTGCCGCTGGGGCGGGTGTGGGCGCTGGCGCGGGAGCGCAGCCCCGGCAGCGCCGCCAGCGTCTCGCTGGCGCTCGCCGAGCGCGCCGTGGCGTCGCTGCTGCGCTCCGGGCTCGTCGTTCTGCTGCGGCGCGAGGACGCCGGCGGCGAGCTGAGCGAGGTCGGCGGGGACGAGGTCGACGGCGTTCTGCGCGCGGGCGAGAGCTGGGGCGCGGACGCCGCCGCCCTGCGTCGAGCTTGAGATCGCCGGCTCGAAGCCGGAGGTCTAGAACGTCGTCGGCGGTGCCGTCGCCTGCACCTGCGCTCCGTGCACGCTCCCGATCACCAGCACCTGGAATTCGCTGGACCCGTGCGCGGGAACTTCGCTCAGCACCGCCCGTCCGGCGCCCACGATCCGCCCGCCGCGCCGTGCCAGGCCGTAGACGATCAGGTCCGTCTGGGCGACCCCCGACTCGTTTGTCACCCTGCCCGCTATTCCCGGGCCTTCGGCTGCTTCGGTGTCGTGTACGCCTGAGAGGAGGATCCTGGGCGCCGGTCCGCTCGCGCTCTTCCCTTCGCCTGCGACCGCGCTCACGCCCGCCGGCGCTTCGCCGGCCTGCACCTGGTCGTCGATCCACGTGAAGCTCGCCCCCGGCGCCAGCAGCGGCACCTGCGTCAGCGCGGCTTCCAGGCCCGGCGTGTTGTTGCGGTAGAGCACCGTCCCAGCCCTGCCCGTGACGGTGATCGCCAGCGGCACGTCGCGCAGGGTGCGCGTCGAGACGTTGCGCAGCGTCACCACCGCCGCGTCGCCTTCGGAGGCGTGCAGGACCTGTGTGCCCGACACCTTCACCCGCGAGCTTGCCCGTGCGATCCGCAGGCCGCCGTCCGCGATCTTCGAGACCTGCCGCCTGGCTTCTCGTTCCAGCTGCGCGCTGCGTTCCTGGCTGCTCTCGCAGCCGGCCAGGGCGAGCATCGCGAGCAGCAGAGCCGCCAGGCCCAGACGTGCCCCGGCGACAACCACGGGGCCGCCGACGGCGGCCCCACCCAAAGCCTTCCCGTGCTCCGAAGCCGATCCGCGCGCGAAAAGCCGACCCGCCCGCCCCGGCCGCGACTCGCTCACCCGAAGGCCCCGCCGATGTAGTCCCGCGTGCGCTGCCGGCGGGGCTCGTCGAAGACCTGCTCCGCCGTCCCGTACTCCACCAGCTCCCCGAGGTGCATGAAGGCGACGTGGTCCGCCACCCGCTGCGCCTGCTGGAGGTTGTGGGTCACGATCACCACCGCCACGCTTTCCCGCAGGCCCACGATCAGCTCCTCGATCACCGCCGTCGAGATCGGGTCCAGCGCCGAGCAGGGCTCGTCCAGCAGCAGCACCTCCGGGTCCGCGGCCAGCGCCCGCGCGATGCACAGCCGCTGCTGCTGGCCGCCGGACAGCGCCATCGCCGGGCGGTCGAGATCGTCGCCCACCTCCTCGTGCAGGCCCGCCCGCCGCAGCGCCTCCCGCACCGCCGGCTCCAGCTGGCTTCGGCGCAGCCGCCGGCGGCGGGGTGGGCGGGAACCGGAGCCGATGGGCGCCTCGCGGAGCGCATAGGCGACGTTCTCGAAGATGCTCATCGGGAACGGGTTGGGCTGCTGGAAGACCATCGTCACCCGCCGGCGCAGCGCGTTGACCTCGATCTCGTGGATCTCATCGCCGTCGAGCGTGATCCGGCCCGCCCGGCCCGCGCCGGCCGTGATCTCCGTCAGGCGGTTCAGCGAGCGCAGCAGCGTCGTCTTGCCCGAGCCCGAGGCGCCGATCAACGCCAGCACCTCGCCCTGGCGCACCGGCAGGCTCACGTCGCGCACCACCCAGCGCTCGCCGTAGGCCAGCGACACCGACTCCAGCCGCATCCGCTCCGCCGCCGCCGTCGTCGGCCGCGCCGCGCGGCGGCGGGCCGTGGGGGAGGCGACCGCGGTGGCGCCCGCGGCAGTGCCCTGGCCGTTGCCGGCGCCGTCGACCTGCTCGAAGGGGGAGACCACCCGCGGGTGGCGGTCGAGCGCGATCCGGCGCACCGGCGGCGCGGTCATCGCTTGGCTCCCCAGCGCGTCGTATACAGCGACCGCCCGCCGCTCAGCCGCGTCACCAGCGCGTTCAACCCGAGCACGATCAGCAGCAGCACGAACGCCGCCGCGTAGGCCTTCTGGGGGGAGTTGCCTTCGCCGGCCGCGTTGCTGAAGACGTAGCTCGTCAGAGTCGAGCCCGTGCCTCGCAGCGTCTTCAGAATCGGAGTGCTGCCCACCGGCGTGTTGTGCAGCGTGCCGCCCAGCAGGATCCAGATGATCGCCGTGTCGCCGATGATCCGGCCCATGCCGAGCACCGTCCCGCTCGCGATCGCCGGGCGCATCGCCGGCAGCAGCACCCGCCGCGTCGTCGTCGTCCGCGTCTTGCCCAGCGCGAACGACGCCTCCCGCAGGCGCCGCGGGAGCTGCTGGAAGCCCTCCGACACCGTCGCCGCGACCAGCGGGATCGCGAGTATGCCCATCACCAGTCCCGCCACCAGGAACGACTGGCCCGTCACGGCGCCGTTGTTCGTGCTGCCCGACAGGAAGCCGAAGAACGGCCGCGCGAACAGCAGCAGCCCGAACAGCGCCAGCACGATGCTCGGGATCCCCGCGATCGTCTCCACGCCCGACTCCACCGCGCGCGCCAGCCAGCGCGGGCGCCCGTACTCGTTCAGCCACGCCGCCAGCGCCACCGCGATCGGCACCGCCACCAGCGTGCCGATCGCCGTCACCACCAGCGTGCCCACGATCGGGGTCGAGAAGCCGCCCGACTGGGTCTGGTGCAGCGACGCCGACGGGGCTTCCACCAGCAGCTTCAGGTGCAGCTCCGAGATCCCCTTCACGAACATCAGCGCCACGATCCCCAGCGCCACCAGGCACAGCCCGATACCCACCGCCCAGCACAGCAGATAGGCCAGCCGGTCGACCAGCGGCCACGCCGCCGTCGTCTCCCGCCGCGGCCGCACCATCTCCAGGGCCGGCTCCGCCGCCGGCTGCGCCGTGGCCATCAGCCACCGGCTCCGCGCCGGCGCCGGTGCTCCGCCGTCGCCGTCGGTCGAACCGGGATCGGCAGGGCCAGGCGGCGCAGGCGCTTCATCGCCGTCATCCGCCCACTCCGTAGCGTCGCAGGCGCCGGCGCACCACCCAGCTCGTGAACGACAGCATCGCCGCCGAGAACAGCAGCACCGCGCCCATCGCGTACGCCGTGTGCCCGATCGGCGTGTTCGTCTCCCCGCCGAATTCCTCCAGGATCCCCGACGCCAGCGTCTCCACCGGCTCGAACAGGAACGTCAGCCCGTCCAGCGGGTTGGCCTCGAACGGGCGGCCGCCGGAGACCATCGCGATCATGATCGCCTCGCCCAGCGCCCGCGCCGTCGCCAGCACCGTCCCGGCCGCGATCGCCGGCCGCGCCGCCCGCAGCGACACCCGCCAGATCGTGCGCCAGCGGTTCACCCCGAGCGCCGCCGAGCCCTCCCGCCACGCGGGCGGCACCGCGGTCAGCGCGTTCGCCGTCAGCGCCACCATGATCGGCAGGATCATCACCGTCAGGATCACGATCGCCGTCGACAGGCTCGCCCCGTTGAGCTGCACCACGTACGCCACCGACTGCTTGCGCCCGTCGCTGATCAGGTTTTCGTTGATCCACGGCACCAGCGCCACGATGCCCACCAGGCCGTAGATCACCGACGGCACCCCCGCCAGCAGCCGCACCACCGGCAGCAGCACCCGCTGCACCGGCAGCGGCGCGAACTCCGTCAGGAAGATCGCCGTCAGCGTAGACACCACCAGCGCGATCAGGACCGCCCCGACCGTCGTCAGCAGCGTCCCCCAGATCAGCGGCCACGCCCGGAAGTAATAGATCGAGTGGCCCGGCAGCGGGATGCTCGACTGCATCGCCCGGAACTGCGTCACCACGTCCCCACCCGGCCCGAACCAGTGCAGTCCGTTCGCCGAGAACGACGGCCAGCCGTTCACCAGCACCGTCACCAAAATCAAAACGATCAGCGCGATCACGCCGACCGCCAGCGCGCCGAGCAGGAGCTCGACGCGCCGGTCCCGGGCGGCGTCCCTACGGTGCATCAGGTGTCCCGCGGCTGACTAGTGAATCGCGATCCAGCTCGAGCTGATGATCTTTTTGGTGATCGAGTTGCCGCTCGTCACCCAGTCGATGAACTTCGCGGCTTCGCCCTTCGGCACGCCCTTCGTCACCATCCAGAAGTTGCGCACCGCGCCGTACTGCCCCGAGCGGGCGTTGCGCAAGTTGCAGGCCACGCCCTGGTAGTCGACCGCGTGCACCCCCGCCGTGTAGGCGAACGACACGAAGCCGATCCCGTTTTCGTCGCCGGCGACCGCGCTCTGCTCCAGGCCGTTGGAGGCCTCCTGGCTCGCGCTGGGCGAGATGCGCAGCGAGATGCCCATGATGATGTTCTGGAACGCGTCCTGCGTGCCCGACGCCCCGTCGCGCTGGAAGAGGTCGATCGGACCCGTCGCCGTCGCCCCCGGCACTTCGCTCCAGTTGCGGATCGAGCCGCTGTAGATGCCCTGGATCGTCTGCTGGGAGAGGTTGGGAACTGGGTTCTTGTCGTTTGTGATCACACAGATCCCGTCGCGCGCGATCTTCGTGAACACCAGGCCAGGGGGGTCCGTGCTCAGCGGGTCCCGCGAGGAGTCCCCGATGTCGAAGCGGCCGCTCGCCGCCCCCGCCACGCCGATGTCCGACTGGCCGCCGCTGACCTTCGGTTCGGGGATCCGCTTGTACTGCTTGTGGTAGGCCGCCGCCAGTTTCTGCATCAGCGGAAGCACCGACGTCGAGCCCCCGATGACCAGGGCGCGACCAGCGCCGACGGCGGTCGGGACGGCGACAAAGACGAGCAGCAGGGCAAGCGTTGCGACAAGGGTGCGTTTCGCGCGCACGACATCAGCTCCTTTTGGGCATGACAGGACATGGAGGCGCCAGATGCCTCCCGCGAGGAGCCCAGAGTCTTGACGCGGCCGATCGAGCGCACGTGAACAGGTGGTGTCCGGATGGAGAAAATCTGGTGAAGATCTGTGGATATGAGATTTGCCCAGGCCTGGCGATGTTTTGTTTTTGTGAAGAGCCTTTGCATTTCACCGGCGCTCCGGTAGACCTGGAAAAAGTCGCGACGGCGTCATCCGCCGGGCGCATCCCTTCGCATCCCTCCGACTCCCGCCTCCACGGGCCGCGATCGGCCGGGGCGCTCAGCAATGACCCAAGAGCCAAACGACACCCCTGCCCCGGCGCCCCCGCCGGGATCCTCCGGCAACGGCGGCGCCCGGTCCGGCGACGGCAACGGCGGCGGTCCCACCGGCAACGGGCGCGCCGGCGACGGCCAGGGCGGTCTGCCCGCCGGCGCCCGTCCCGCCGTGCGCTCCGGGCTGGCCAAGCGCCGCAACCCCGTCCTCGTCACGCTCGGCGCCTTCGCCCAGAGCACCCGGAAAGCGCTGACCCGCGACCCCGTCTCGCTCTTCCTCGTCATCGCCTCGATCGGTCTCGCGATCGCCTTCGCCACCCTGCTCGGCTCGATCCAGCCCTCCAGCTCCGGCCAGCAGATCCCGATCAGCGCCGTCCACAAGCTCGCCGGCTACAGGGAGATCCAGGCCGCCCTGATGCTCGATCACGACAACCGCGTCGAGCTCACCGCCAAGGCGCCCCCGCCGGCCACCATCCCCGCCGCCCCCGCCGGGCACCTCAGCCGCGCGCAGCGCCACGCCGCCGCCGTGGCCGCCGCCGAAGCCCGGGCCCAGGCCGCCCGCGCCAGGGCGTTCGCCCGCGCGTATGGCGTGAGCGGCGCCGTCCACAGGCAGCTCTGGGCCGCCTACCCCGCCTCCGGCGCCCAGACCCAGACCCTGATCCACGAACTCGAAGCCAGCGGCGCCAGCGTCGGCGTCGACCAGCAGTCGGGCAAGGGGACCAAGGCGATCATCGTCCAGTTCCTCATCCCCATCCTGCTGCTCGTCTGCCTCTTCTCGTTCTTCACCCGCCTCGGCGCCGAGGGCGCCGCCGGCGGCATCGCCGGCTTCTCCCAGTTCGCCGGCAAGGGCCGCCGCAAGGGCAAGGGCACCGCCGACCGCATCACCTTCTCCGACATCGCCGGCGCCGGCGAGGCCGTCGCCGAGCTGCGCGAGATCCGCGACTACCTCGCCGAACCCGGCAAGTACCTCAGCGTCGGGGCCGCCGCCCCCAAGGGCGTCCTGCTCGTCGGACCCCCCGGCACCGGCAAGACCCTGCTCGCCAAGGCCGTCGCCGGCGAAGCCGACGCCTCCTTCTTCTCGCTGTCGGGCTCGGACTTCGTCGAGTCCCTCGTCGGCGTCGGCGCCGCCCGCGTCCGCGACCTCTTCGCCAAGGCCCGCAAGGCCGCCCCCGCCATCATCTTCATCGACGAGCTCGACGCCGCCGGGCGCAAGCGCGGCGCCGGCATCGGCCAGGGCAACGACGAGCGCGAGCAGACGCTGAACCAGATCCTCGTCGAGATGGACGGCTTCGCCGGCGACGGCGGACTCGTCGTCATGGGAGCCACCAACCGGCCCGACATCCTCGACCCCGCCCTGCTGCGCCCCGGCCGCTTCGACCGCCAGGTCGTCGTCGACGTGCCCGACGTCCACGGCCGCCACGAGATCCTCCGCCTCCACGGCAAGAAGCGCGCCCTCGCGCCCGACGCCGACCTCGAGGAGGTCGCCCGCCAGACCCCCGGCTTCTCCGGCGCCGAGCTCGCCAACGTCATCAACGAGGCCGCCCTGCTCAGCGTCCGCGACGGCCGCGCCCAGATCGACCAGGCCACGCTCGAGGAGGCCATCGACCGCGTCGTCGCCGGCCCCGCCAAGAAGCACATCCTCAGTGCCGAGGAGCGCTGGCTGATCGCCGTCCACGAGTCAGCCCACGCCGTCGTCACCGACTCCCTCGGCCAGGCCACCTCCACCCGCAAGCTCTCCATCGTCGCCCGCGGCCGCCAGCTCGGCACCGCCGCCCACATGCTGACCGACCGCGACCAGATCATCATGAGCGAAGCCGACCTCCATCGCCAGCTGATCTCGATCGTCGCCGGGCTCGCCGGCGAGCGCATCGCCTTCGGCTGCCACTCGACCAGCGTCAACGACGACCTCCACGCCGCCACCGCCCTGGCGCGCTCCATGGTGACCTCGTTCGGGATGTCCCCCGCCCTGGGGCTGGTGACGATCGGGGAGAAGAGCGGCGAGGTCTTCCTCGGCGCCTCACTGCAGGACCTCGGCTCCGTCGGGCCCGAGACGCTGAACGTCATCGACAACGAGGTCGAGCGGCTCGTCGGCGACGCCGAGGTCCGCGCCGCCTTCATCCTCGACCGCAACTGGGGCGCCGTCGAGGAGACCGCCGCCGCCCTCTTAGAGCACGAGACGCTGTCCGGGGTCGCCCTGGAGGCCGTGCTCTCCACCGTCCAGGACATCACCCTCGACGACCTCCGCGACATCCGCCGGCAGTCGCCCTCCGCGGAGGGCTCCGGGGAGCGCTCGTGAGCAGCGGACGCGCGGCGCTCGTCGTCTCGCTGATCGCCCTCGTCTTCTCCGGAACCGGGCTCGCCGACGCCGCCCGCCACGGCGTCGAAGCCATGGTCGCCGGGCACCGCGTCAGCGCCCGGCCGCGCGCCGGCGCCCTGCTCACCCTCGGGCGCGACGGCAAGTTCCCCGCCTCCGCGATCCCCGTCGTCGCCAGCGCCCGCCACGCCGAGAGCGCCAAGCTGCTCGCCGGCAAGAAGCTCGAACAGATCGAGCCCTCCTGCCCGCCCGACACCGTCGACCTCGGCACCTGGTGCCTGGAATCGGTGCCCTTCTCGCTCACCCTCCAGCAGCAGGGCAAGAACAACTTCATCTGGGCCTCCAAGAAGTGCGAGGAAGAAGGCGGCTGGCTGCCCTCCGCATCGGAACTGCTCGGCGCCGCCGCCCGCGTCAAGCTCGAGTCCACGATCCACGACTCCCCGCTGACGGCCTCCATCAACCTCGACCCCACCCGCGGCCTCAAAGACGAACGCGAGATGAGCTCGACGCTCGTCACCACCGAAGCCGGCTCCGCCGCCGCCGGCTTCGAGGGCGTCAGCGAAGGTGCCACCGGCGATCCCCGGCAGGGGCAGGCCGACCCGATCCCGCTGCCCGCCAACCCCGAACCCGAATCGCTGCAGTACGTAACCGTCTACAGCGACGGCACCCACGGCGGCTTCGCCGGCTCCGAGCCCGTCAAGGAACCGCAGAACTTCCGCTGCGCCTACAACCCCACGCCGGGCGCCATCGACAAACCCTCCTCCTGAGATGCGCCCGCGTGAGCTGTGCCGCCGATCGCCGAGGACGTTCGCCGCGGGCCTCGCCGGGCCGGGGCTCGTGGGGCCGCGGCCGGCGACGCTCGGCCTCGCGAGGCTTGGGGCGGCGGCGCTGGGGCTCGCCGCCGTGCTGCTCGCCCTCGCCGCGGGCGGCGCCCGGGCCGTGATCCTGCCCGCCACCACCATCGACGGGCCCAGCGAGGAAATCGTCGGCTTCGGGGGCGTGGCGATGGCCGAAGACGGCAGCGGCGGGCTCGTCTACCTCAAGCGCGTCGACGGGGTGCCGCACGTCTTCGTCTCGCGCTACGCCGGCGGGCACTGGCTGGCGCCGATCCGCGTCGACACCGAAGAGCCCTACGCGGCGAGCTGGCCGCGGATCGGCGCCGCCGAAAACGGGGAGCTCATCGTCGTCTGGGCCACGCCGTTCGCCACGTACCACGAAAAGCCCGTCTACGAGCTGCTCGCCGCAGAGCTCGGGCCCGGCGGAGAACGGTTCGGTCCGGCGACGATCGTCGACCGCGACATCGAAGAAGCCACCGGCACCAGCCCCGCCCTGGCCGTCTCCACGACGGGGCAGGCCGACGTCGTCTACCGCGTCGTGCAGCCCCACGACAACGCCGTGCCCCTGTTGCGCCCCGGCGACGTCGTCGAGCAGGTCCGCCTCGCGCACTTCGACGGGCGACGCTGGTCGAACCTCGGAGCGATCAACCGCGACCTCGGCGTCTCCCTGCGCCCGCCGACGCAGGCAAACGCCCCAGCCGTCGCCGTCGGCCCCACCGGCAACGGCGTCGTCGTCTGGCAGGAGCCCGAAATCGAAGGCGTCGCGCGGATCTGGGCGCGGCGCATCTTCGGCGAATCCGTCGACTACGTGATGCCGGTCTCGCCGAGCACCTACAACGGCGCCCCCATCCCCAACGACGCCGAAGCGCCGAGCGTCGCCGTCTCGCGGCTCGGCCAGGCCGTCGTCGCCTACCGCCAGAGCGCCGGGGCCGGCTCGCCGCTGCCGGGGCCGCGCATCTTCTACAACGTCCTGCCCGACGGCGAATCGGAAAACGGCGACGAGCTCACCGGCGCCGTCATCGCCGACGAAGCCGTCGCCGGCGGCGACGCCGCCGAGGTCGGACCGCCGAGCATCGACCTCGACGAAAAGCGCGACGTGCGGCTGCTCTACGACGACGACGGCACCCCCCGCGTGATCGAAGGCGCCAACCGCAAGCTCGCCCCCGCCGCCTCGCTCGGGCCGCCGTTCGCCGGCGTCGAATCCGGCTCCGTCAGCGTCATGAACCCGCTCGGCGGCGGCGTCTCGGCGTGGCCCAGCGCCGACGCCGCCGGCGACCCCGCCGTCGCCGTGCGCGAGGACTTCCCCGACGGGGCCGTCCAGACCGGTCTCGTCAGCGGCGGCGCCGGCGGCGAAGTCGCAGAACTCGCCGTCGGACGCTCCGGACTGGGCGACGGACTCGTCGCCTTCCGCCAGGGCGCCTTCGGCAACGCCGCCATCGTCGCCGCCCAGGTCACCGCGCCGCCGGTCGCCTCGATCGTAGATGCCCCCAAGGGCTGGATCAAACCCTCCCAGGCGGTCATCTCCTGGCAGCCCGCCGAAAGCGCCGACGGGCCGCTCACGTATCGCGTCGTGCTCGACGGACGCGAGCTGCCGGTGCGAGCCGGACGCTACAAGCTGCGCCTCAGCCCCGCCGGCCTCGGCTCCGGGCGCCACCGCGTGCAGGTGCTCGCAACAGACATCGACGGCCAGTCGACGCTCTCCGTTCCCTCCCCCCTGCTGATCGAAAGCACCTCGCCCAGCGTCAGCGTGAGGCCGGTCGATCGCGACGCCGCCGTGCGCGTGCGCGTGCGCGACCGCTACTCGGGCGTCGACACCCGCGCCGTCAGCGTCAGCTTCGGCGACGGCGCCGGCGGGCACGGCAAGACACGGTTCGTGCACCGCTACGCCCGCCCCGGCGTCTACCGCGTCGTCGTGCGCGTGCGCAGCCGGCTCGGCAACGCCGGGGTCGTGCGGCAATGGGTGACCGTCCGATGAGCATCCCAGCGCTCCTGCGCGCATTCGCCCTCGCCACGGCCACCGCCGCCTCGCTCGGCTGTGCCGCCGGCGCGCAGGCCGATCTCTTCGGGCCGATCTCGCTGATGTCCGCCGGCACGATCGGCGCCGCCCGCCCCCAGCAGGCCGAATACGCCCACGACGCCGCCATCTCCGGCGACGGCCGCTACACGGCGTTCGACGGCTCCGTCGGCGGCGTCACCGGGGTCTGGCGGCGCAACGTCGCCAGCGGCGCCATCGAAGAGGTCGCCGGCGGCGACGCCGAGCTTCCCTCGCTCAGCGAAACCGGGCGCTACATCAGCTTCACCAGCAGCGAAGACCTCGTGCCCGCCGACGAAGCCCGCGGCGTCAACGTCTGGGTGCGCGACATGGAACCCGGTCCCGGCGAACCCGAGTACATCCTCGCCTCCGCCGTCAACGGGTCGGAAAAGGGGCTCGCCTACGCCTATGCCGAACACGGCGGCGAAGAATCGAAGCTCGGCTCGGTCGCCACCGGGCGCTCCGCGATCAGCGCAAGCGGCCAGGAGGTCGCATTCGTGACGACCGCCGTCTCCAACCTCGTGCGCTACCCGAAGCTCGAAGAAGAAGAAGAAGGCCGCGGCGAAACCCCCAAGCCCCACACCCCGGCGCTGCAGGTCGCCGTGCGCTATCTGCAAAGCAAGACCACCCGCCTTGTCAGCGGCACCTACCGCGAAGGCCACACCAGCGAAGAGCCCGTCGCCAACGGCGCGCCCGGGGAACGCCTCGGCGCGGTCTACCCCGGGGCGTCGCGCGACCTCGGCTTCGGCCCCGTCCCCGCCGACGGCTACTGGGCCAACGACCCTCCGCCCGGCGCCGCGATCAGCGCCGACGGCTCGACGGTCGCCTGGATGGGCGAGGACATCGCCCAGCAGGCGCCGATGCTGCCCGGCGAAACGCCCGCCCCGCTGTACACCGAGCCGCTCTGGCGGCGCATCGCGCCCGGCTCGGAAACCTCGACCGAGCGCGTCACCGGCGGCTCAGACCCAGCCAACCCCGCATGTGTCGCCAGCGGCGAGCAGAGGCTCCCCGAAGTCACCGCCCAGTCGGCCGCGGATCCCTGCCAGGGTCCGTTCAAAGTGGGTCTCGCGACCCTCTACGAAAGCCGCGGCATCTGGAGCGAAACCGGCGGCGGCGGCGACGGCGACTTCGTTCCCCGCCTCAGCGGCGACGGAGAGCGCGTCGCGTTCCTCGCCACCGCCGTGCCCACCGTCCTCGGGCTCGGCTTCGGCAACGAATTCGAAGGCGAGCCCGCCGATCTCTACGTCGCCGAAATGCGCCCCGGCCTGACACGCGACCAGGCTCTGACGCCGCTCACCGAGATCGGCGGCAAGAACACCGCCGCCGGCTCCGCGATCACCGACTTCGCGATCTCCGCCAACGGCGAACAGGTCGCCTTCACGACCCGTCGCAGCCAGTTCGCGCTCGGCTCGCCCGCCCTCATCAGCGCGCCGCTGGCCGAACCCGGCGAGAGCGAGCTGTTCGACGCCGACCTCCACGACGACACCGTCACCCGCGTCACCCACGGCTACGCCGGAGAACCGAGCGAACAGGCGCACGAGTCGGTGCTCGACTGTCCCGAAGCCGAAGATCCCTACTGCAATCCGATCACCATAGGCGCCCAGTCGCCCGCGCTCTCCGCCGACGGCGACGAGCTCGCCTTCGCCTCGACGGCGTCCAACCTCGTCTACGGCGACGGCAACGCCCCGCGCAACCCCTTCGGGCAGCCCGAAGGCGAGCTCGACGGCAGCGACGCCTTTCTCGTCGCGCGCCAGCCGCCGCTCACGCTGCCCACGCCCGAGACGATCTCCGCGCCTCCCGGCACCCCGCTGGATGCCTCGTGGGCGCTGAGCGCGACCGCGCTCTCGCGCAGCAACGGCAGCGTCCTGCTCTACGTCGCCGTCCCCGGCCCCGGCATCCTGCGCGCCGATGCCAGCGGCTCGGTGCTGCTCGGCGCGTCCGCCGCCACCGCCGCGCACCGGCGCGCCGGCCGCCGGCATCCCCGCGGGCGCGAGGCAAACGGCGGCCGGCGCGCCGCGGCGGCCCGCGCACGGCCGGCGGGAGCAGCCCACCGGCGAGCCCAGCGGGCGAGCGCCGCGCTCACCGTCGGCACCGCCGGAGAGATCGTGCCGCCAGGCGGCGCGCAGATCGTGCAGCTCGTGCTCACGCTCGCCAAGCCCTACGCCAAGCTCGCCGGCCGCCGCGACGGGCTCTCGGCGAACGTCGAGCTCATCTTCGCCGCGCCCCACCACCCGACGCTGCGCCAAGCCCTCCCCGTCACCTTCCTGCGCATCGCCCGCGCCCGCCACGTTGCCGCCGGGCGCGGAGCCCGTCACGACCGCGGGGACCGGCGATGAGACGCGCGCGCCGTCTCATCCAGACGGCGGCATGGCTCGCGCTGGCCGCCGCCTGGCTGGCGCCGGCCGTCGCCTGCGCCCCCGTCCAGGCCGCCGCGGTAGAACCGACGTGGAGCGGGCTCGAACAACCGCTCCCCGCGGGCGCCGGCTGGCCGGTCGGTTTGGGCAACGTCGGCGACATCGAGTTCTGGGCGCCCAACCGGGGGCTGCTCATCACCGAAGGGCGCGCGCCGACGGTCGAGCCGGGCCTGTGGGCCTACAACGGAGCCGAATGGCATGAATACGCCTCCGTCTGCGGCGGGTCCGAGCGCGAGGACACGCCCGACGACGGCGGGCGCATCGCCTGGGCCTCGCCCGACGAATTCTGGACCGTCTCCGACGGGCGCAGGGGTCAGGTCAACGAATCGGCCGGCACCTCCAAAGAACGCGAACCGCCGCTGGAAGACAACACTCTCTGCCGCTTCGTCGCGGGCGGAGTAGCCGCCTCATATGCCCACCCCGCCTTCCAGGCAGACTCCTACCAGCTGATGCATGCCGCGGCCTGTCTCAGCCCCGCCGACTGCTGGTTCGGGGGCGATCCCCTGGAAGAACCACAGATCGGCGCCTTCCAGCTGCACTGGAACGGCAGCACGCCGGAAGAGGAGCCGTACTCGGCGGAAGGGCACGCGATCGAGGACATGCTTCCCTTCGAAGGACGCATCTACGCCAGCGTGCTCGTCATGCGCGGCGACCGCGGCACCGGCAGCGCCCTGCCCGTGCTCCACCGCACCGGCGCCGGCGCCGGCGCCGGCTTCGAACCCGAAGAAGGGCTCTTCGACGAACTTCCCCAGGTGCTCTATGCGCCGGGCGAGCTCGCCG
The DNA here is from genome assembly GCA_035524055.1 of Solirubrobacteraceae bacterium. Lineage (GTDB taxonomy): Bacteria > Actinomycetota > Thermoleophilia > Solirubrobacterales > Solirubrobacteraceae > Palsa-744. The sequence continues at coordinate 32,963 of DATKPO010000045.1, read as the reverse complement.
ACGCCCTCGACTTCCTGCATCTCGCCGCCGCCGGCGACGCCCTGTGGGCGGCCGCCGGCAAATCCGCCGAAGCCGTCGAAGCCTCGCGCACCCCCGGTCAGGTGACCGTCGTGCGCTCCGTCAAGCGCAGCTGGACCCAGCTCGTCGGCCCGGCGCACCCCCTGCCGGCGGTGATGCCCACAGAGCCCGGCGAAGAAGCCGCGCAGCTCGGCGGCGACAGCGAAGAGCTCGCCGAAGGCAGCGTCGCCCGCAACGCCCGGGTCAGCGCCATCGCCGTCGAACCCGGCAGCGGCGACGCCTGGCTCGCGCTGGCTCCGCCGGAAGGCTCGAGCGCCGCCAAAGACCCCTCCCTGCGCGCCGTGCTCGTCCACCTCTCCCCGGAAGGCGCCGTGCTGGGGGAGACCACGCTGCCCTCGCCGGCAGAAGAGGCACAGGGCGTCGGGCCCAAGGGCGCCGCCGCGCGGCTCGCCTGTCCCGCCGCCGGGGATTGCTGGCTGGCGAGCACCCAGGGGTGGCTCTTTCATCTCGCCCCGCCCGCCCAGCGCACGTTGCCCCGCGACCCCGGCGAAGGCGAATACTTCCACGGCGTCATCACCTTTCGCCCCCAGGACCAGGGCCTGCCGCAGGTCATCCCCGACGCCCCCCCCGAAAATGACTCCGGCGAAACCGAAGGCCCGCCGCCCTACGGCTACGAACTGCCGAAAACGACGACCGTCGAAAGCGAAACGAAGGTCAAGGTGCCCCTGATCTCGGGGCTGCGCGCCAAGCTCGTTCACGGCACGACCCTGCGGCTCAGCTTCCATCTCGCCGTCAAGGCGCGCGTGCGCCTGATCGCCAAGCGCCACCGCAGCGTCGTGGCCGCGACGCCGATGCGCACGCTGAACGCCGGCTCGCGCGCGCTGCTGCTGCGCCTGAATCGGCGCCGCTGGCCCACCAAGCTCGGACTGCAGAGCCACGCCCTCGCGCCGCTTCCCACCGAGAGCGCGCACAAGGTCGGCGCCAGCAACAGCAACACCGTCACCACCGGACTCGCCGAGCTGCCCCACGTCCCCGACTTCCGCGAAGCGGAAGAGCTGCGTTGAGTCCCCGCCGCGCCAACCGCCGCCGGATCGCGCTCCGGCCGACGCCGCGGGCCGCCGCGCTGGCGCTCGCCGCCGCGCTCGCCCTCTTCGCCGCCCTGGCGCGTCTCGGCGTCCTCGCACCGCCCGGCGCGGCGCCTCCAGCGGTGGCGCTGCCGCCCTTCTCCCCGCAGGAAACAACGACGCCCCAGGTCGACGGCTCCGTCCCGGCGCGCGACGTCACCATCTTCGCCGCCACACCCGAAGAAGCCGGCGCCCCCGGCACGGAGGAGACCTGGGGCCTCGGCACGCTCGGACAGGAACCCGTGCTCGTGCGCTACTACGTCCACCCCAACGGGGCCGGCGGCGAAGAAGGCTCCTGGACGCTCGATCGTGAGCTGCCCGCCGGGTTCAAGCCTGGCGAAGGGCCGCTCGCGGCGGCCATGACGCCGCGCGGCGCGGGTGCGATGCTCGGCACCGTCAGCGAAGACGGCCACAGCCGCGAAGTCGTCCTCGTGCGCAACCCCGGCGGCGCCTTCACGGCGACGGCCGACGTGCCCGGCGCCGGGGAAAAGCCGGTGCCCGGCGAAGAACCGCTGCTCGCCGAAGGAGAATCGCTCGCCGGGGCCTCGCGGGCGCCGCTGATCGCCCCGCTGCAAGAAGCCGGCGGCGAAGCCGGCGCGCTCGTCGTCCCCGTATCCCAGGCCGACGAAACCGGGGTCGAGGGTCAGGTCCTGCACTGGGACGGGAAACGCTGGGCGCGCGAGCCGATCGAAATCCCCACGCCCAGCGAACACGACTTCCGCGTGCTCGCGATCTCCGCCAGCGCCCCGGACAACGCCTGGCTGCTCGCCCAGCTCGCGCACTCGGCCGCCTATCCCGCCGGCGCCGTCGCGCTCTTCCGGCGCGTGGAAGACGCGCCCGAACACTGGAGCTGGAAGCCGGTCTCGCTCGGCGGCGGGCACGAACAGTACGCGCTCTCCGCACCGCTGCAGGCAGGCGGACCGGCGCCCTTCACCGTCACCGGAACCGGAGAGCCGCCGACCGTCAAGGCGCAGCTGCTGACCGTCACCGGCGAAGGGGTCTGGGTCGACGGGCGGCGCGCTGACGTGCAGGGCGCGGAAGCAGCCTCCACGACCCTCTACGTGAAGATCGAAGGCGCCACCGCCGCCAGCGTGCAGGCCAGCTGGTGCGAGGCATCGGGCGAAGACGAGAAAAACGAAGAGGACGAGCTCTGCAGCCATCCGCTGCCCGACCCCCTGCCTTCCGGGACCGCCTACACCCGCAGCTTCGCCTGGGCAAACCCCGCGCAGCCGTTCGGCGAGCGTGTCGTCACCGGCCTGCGCGAAGGCATCAGCCTGCGCCTGGAAGGGGAAACCTTCAGGCAGGTGCTCGCCCTGGGCGCCGGTCCGAGCGCCTTCGAAGATCCCGGCTCCGAACTCGGCGCCGCCTTCAGCTCTCCGACCGAGGGCTGGCTGGGCGAGCAGCTGCCCGTGCACATCACCGAAAAACCGGTCCCCAGCCGCCTGCAGCCATGGCCCTCGCCGTTCCGCGCGCCGCTGCTCGCGATCGCGCCGGCGCCCGGTCAGCCCGCCGGCGCGCTCTCCAGCGAAGCCCTCGCCGTCGGCCTCGAAGGCGCCGTCGCCCGCTACAAGCCCGGCCAGGGCTGGCTGCCGGAAAGCCTGTTCGGGCCGGGCGAGAAGATCGACCGCAACCCCAGGCTGCGGGCCGTCGCCTGGCCGACGCCGACGCGCGCCTACGCCGTCGGCGACGAAGGCGAAATGTGGCTCTGGCGGGCCGAAACGGGTCTCTGGGAAAAAGATCCGGCGACGCCGATCAACTTCCGCGGCAACCTGCTCGGCATCGCCTTCGACCCCGAAAACCCAGCCCGCGGCTACGCGATCGGCACCGACGAAGTCGGCGTCGGCGGCGTCCTGCTGCGCTACGGCAAGACCTGGACCCCGGAAACCGATCTGCCGCCACAGGCCCAGGGCGCCGCCTTCACCTCGATCGCCTTCGCCGGCTCCGAGGCGATCGCCACCTACCGCCGCCAGCCCAACCCCGCCGTGCAGAGCTTCGAAGGCGGACTGCTCGTAAACCGCGGCTCCGGCTGGGAAGTCGAACAGAATGCCGCCACCGCCGCCGGTCTGCCGCGCGCCGCCGCCGGGCTGCCCGACGGCGGCGCTGCGGTTCTCGACGAAGGACCCGTGGACGAGGTCTTCGAGCGCGAATCGGCCACCTCCCCCTGGCAGGCGACCCCCGTGCCGCCGCCCGGCGACGGCACCTCGTTGACGCTCTTCCGCGAAAACGGCGCCCTGCGCGCGATCGTCGCCGGCGGCGGCAGCGGCAACATCGACCTGCAGCCGCCTGCCCCGCCCGGCTCCCCACCCGACCTCTACGGGCCGATCGGCTCCGAGGGCGTCGGCCCGGAAACCGCCGTAGTCCTGCGCCAGACCGCCGGTGGCTGGAGCGACGAGACACACGAACTCGACCCCATCGGCCAACCCCAGGGCGGCTACCACGCCTACTGGGACATGCCCTACAGGCCCGACCCGATCGAGGCCGTGCTCGTCAATCCCTCCGGCACCCAGGGCTGGGCCGTCGGCGGCGTCATCGGGCCCGGCTCGGGGCAGGAAGCCGAACACGTCGAGACCGACGACATCGAGCGCTACCCCGCCGAAGCCACTCCGCCGGCCGGGCTCGGCGAAGAAGCGACGGTCGCCCTCGGGGCGCCGCCGAAGCCGACGGACGTGACCTTCGCCATCGGCGGGCACGCCGAATGCGCCAACCCCTGCGCCGCCCGGGCGCGCGCCGGCGTCGGACCGCAGGTATGGCTCGGCGACGCGCTTGGCCTCGTCCGCAAGCTGGGCGTGCAGGCGTTCCTCTACACCGGGCCCTCGATGAGCGAAGCCCGCGTCGAAGCCAGCGTCCGCAGCGTGCCGGTGCCGTTCGCCGAAGAGCTCCAGCGCACCGCGTCGATCCTCTCCGGCGCCGGCGGCTCGCCGCCTGTCTATGTCGCGGCCGCGCCCCAGGACCTCAACGCGCGGCCCGAAGACGAAGGCAGCGAGGCCACGTTCAGGGAAGCCTTCGCCGGCTTCCCCCAGACCGGGCTGTCCGCCGACGACCAGGCCGAACAGGGCTGCCCGAACGGTCCGACCGTGGGTTGCCAGACGGCCTACTACGCCTTCCTCTCCGGCGGCGTCAAGACGATCGTGCTCGACGAGTCCGGCGAAGTCGACGCCGTCCAGCTGCACTGGCTGGAACGCGAGCTGCGCGCCGCCGCCGCCGCCGGCCAGCCGGCGATCGTCGCCGGCAGCGCCGATCTCAATGCCGAGATCACCGCCGGCAGCGCCCAGGCCGCGGCCGTCGCACACGCGCTCGTCTGCGAAGGCGCCTCCGCCTACTTCTACGACGCGCCCGAAGAAGACGTCAAGAAGCCCCTGCGCGCCACCTGTCCCGGCGGGCCGGAAGCGATCGAAGCCTACGGCTCGGGCACCCTCGGCTACATCCAGCTGCTGCACGAGGAGAAGAGCGACTTCCACGGCGCCAGCGGCGTCCTGCTCGTCGACGTCGAACTGGGCGCCTACAGGCCCGGCGCCGACCACAACCGGGCCCCCGTCAACGTGCGGCTGATACCCGAGATCGGCGAGCTCTCCCTGGAAGCCAAGGGTGGCACGCTGCTGCGGCGCAGCTCCTCGGCGCTGTTCGCCGGCCTCGCCCGCAGGCCCCGCGCCGGCAGCCTCGGGCTGAACAACACCGAGGAATCCCAGAACGACCTCTACATCCCGATCCCAGAGGAATGCGTCGGCAGCGAATGTCCGCTCGGGCTCTTCCCCGAATACACCTTCACCTCCTCGAACAAAGAAATCGGCGAGTTCGTCAAGCGCAACACCGCTGCGGCGGGCGAACCGCTGGCCGTGCTCCAGGAACACGGCGAACCGATCGACGACGAACCCGAACCGACGACGGGCAAAGCGCTCAGCGAACCGCAGGACGGCCTCTTCTGCGCCTTCAACCCCGGCACCACGATCGTCACGATCCACGCCGGCGGCCTGTCCGCCTCGCTGCCCGTCACCGTCCAGGCGGGCAGCGTGCGCCAGCCGTGCGGGACCGTCAAACTCAAGAGCCCCCCGGTCGCCCAGCAGCAGACATCGGCTTCCACTCCGCCGCCGCCGCCCACCCAAGCTCCGCCTGGCTCCGCGCCGGCGTCCGCGCCGCCGCCCGTCCCGCCGCCGCCGCCGGCCGCGACGCCCGCCGCTCCGCTCCCGCCGGGGCGACCGGCTGTGCATCGGCCGCAGCCGCCGCTGCTTCTCCCTGCGATCGCGCCTGTGGCGCTGGCCGCGTTCGTGCCGCCGCCGCTCACGCCCGAGGTCAATCCCACGCCGCCGAGCGGCACCTCCGCGGTGACCTCGCCGGTAGAGGCCGCCCAGCGCGAAGAAGAGGAGGAGGAGGCCACCGAGTCCGTCAGCAATCAGGCCGTCGCCTACCGCAGCGCCGAACACGGGCCCTCGCCGCTGTTCCCGCTCGCGTGCATCGCGCTCGCCGCGTTCGCCGGTGCCGCCGGGCGCGGGCGGCCGCGCCGCGGCCGGCGCGAGCTGCCGCCGGTAGCGCCCGCGACCGTCGCGGGCGTGCGCGGCCAGCGCCGGATGTCAGATGCTGCGCGCGGGGGCTCGGCGTGCTCGCGGGGGACGCGGATCCAGCACAGGCGCCGCGACCTTTAATTCGCGACGGGTTCACATCCTGGCAACACGAGTGTGCGCGCGGTTGGCGAAGCTGTGCGCGTGGAGCTCGGTCCGACGACGCGCGCCCGTCCGCGGCGCGACCACTTGGTGCGGTTCTCGCTCGGCGTCGCCGCGCTTGCGGCGGCCGTGCTGCTGGCGGCATCTCCCGCATCGGCGTCTGGATATGGTGGACTTGGCCAGATCGGCGAAAGCCTGATCAAAAGCGGCAGCGCCGGAGGGCACGGGGAAGTGAACAAGGAAGGCGGTCACGCCTTCGCCGTCGACGCTGCCAACGGCGACATGTTCGTCGCCGATCTCTACACCGAACCGGGGACGAAGAACAACTTTGCTCGTATCCAGGAGCTCGGCCCGCCGCCGGCATCGGAATTCCTCGCCGAAAACCGCATCCAGCTGCACAATATCAACGGCTTCTCTTACGAAACCGTCGGCGGCCTCGCGGTCGATCAGCAGGAAGAAAAAGTCTATCTGCTGCTGGACGAAGAACGCGAATCCGAACTCGTTTTCGAAGAAGAAAAGCTGGAACCCAAAAAGGAAACGCTGGAACGCAAGGAAGAAGCCGAGCAAAAAAAACCGTCCCAGCAACTCGAAGAAGAAATCGAAACCCTCAAGAACGAAATCAAAGCAATCGAAGAACAGCTCCCGCTGTTCGACCCTGAAATCGAGGCTGCCGCTCGCCTCTTCTCCTTCGACGTCGCCGCCAACGCCAACAAAGAACTGAAAAAACACGAAGTCGTCGGCAAGGCAGCCTTGGAGCCAACATCCACCACGGGCAAGCCGCCGCTGCTCGACCCCACAGGGATCGCGCTTGACCCGACCACCCACGACATCCTGATCGCCGGCCAGCAGGACGAAGCGCCAAACACCGAGGCTGGACGCGGAGAAGGAGCAACCGCCTGGCGCGCCGTGGTACAGCGCGTGCACGCCAACGGCATGCTCGGGCCGCGCTACGTCGACACCACCAACTGCCTGGACGGGGGGGAAGCGACCGCGGGGGAGAGCACGGAAGAAAAAGAAGCCTGCGAAAGCGAAAGCGAAGCGCTGCCAAACTCGCCGATCGTTACCAGCGGCGGCAAGGTCTTCGTCGATCGAGGCGGCAGCCAGGTGTGGGAAATGCCTGCCTCGACGGACGCCTCCGAAGAATTCACGACGGTCGAAGCGGTCAAGAGGGTCACCACAATGCCTCAGCACCTGCTCACGTTGAGCGAAGGCATCTTCGGCGGCCTAACGCACGAAGAAAGCGGCGCGCTCACCTACTCTCCAGTCGTCTCGTCAACGCCCGGCGTGCGCCAGGGCCACATCTTCATGGACGCCAAGCCGGTGCCGGACGGCGGCAACAACGGGGTCGTCGAGCTGGCCTACAGCGAACCGGAAGTCGAAGCCGGCGCGAACGTCCGCAAGCTGCGGGAGCTCGGCTGGACCGGCGGCGAGGGGACGGGCGGCAAGAACCCCAAGTGCGTCCTCTCCGGCAACGCCACTTTGAACGGCGGGGTACTGCTCGCCGCCGGCAAAGGCGGCGAAGAAGTCTTCGCCCTGACCTCGCTCGTGCCGGCCGTCTGGGAGTACGGGCCCGGCGGGGAAGCGTGCGGGGACGAACCCAAGGTCTCGCCGCCGAAGATCGAGGTCGGCAGCAGCCCCGTCGGCGTGTCCAAGATCGGCGCCGGCGAACCCGCCGAGCTCTCCTCTCAGGTGGAAGGCGCACAGGCCACCGAAGTCGATTGGACGTTCAAGCACGTCAACCAGGAAACGGGCCAACCCGAAACAGAAACCGTCGAATCCGGCTACGAAGCGACGACCGCGCCCGACCTCGCCCACACCTTCGCCGAGCCCGGCAGCTACGAAGTCATCGAGAAGGTCCAGACGGACGATCTCGGCTTCCCGACCGTCACGGCGCAGACGGTCAAGCTCGAAGTCACCGGCGTCAAGGCGGTGCTGGCGCAGGTGGAAGGCAAGGCCCAGGAAGAACTGACTTTCGAAGCGGAGCTCGAAGACCAGGCCGAAAGCCCCGCGCACTTCAAAGTGGTGTGGAACTTCGGCGACGGCACGCCGCCGGTCTCCCAGACATACGAAGGCGCCAGCGTCGCCAGGGTCGGGCACGCGTTTGCGAGCCCCGGCGACTACCAGGTGACGCTCGAAGTGACCGACGGGAGCGGAAAGCGCAAAACGACCGTCGTCCAGTCCGCATCGATCGCGGAAAGCCTCGCCGAAGAACAGGCGCGAGTAGCGCACGAACTGGAAGTCCACCAACAGCAGGTCCACGCGCGAGAAGTCCAGGAACAGGAAGTCCACGCGCGAGAAGCGTCCGAAGCGAAAGCCCGCGCCGAAGCGGAAGCCAAGGCTCGCGCCGAAGCCGAAGCGAAGAAACACCAGGAAGAACTGGAAAAAGACAAAACGAAACCGCTCACGCGCGTCCAGCTGCTGAACAAAGCGCTGAAGCTCTGCCAGAAGCAGCACAACGCGCACAAGCGCGCCAAGTGCGAGGCGGCGGCGCACAAGAAGTACGGCCCCAAGCATACGGCCAAGAAGAAGCACAAGAAGTAGTCGCGCCGCCCGTCCGGTCTCGGGCAGCGCCGCTCCATCACGGGTGCTCGATATTTGCCACGGCCGTGCTTTCTCCGGTCCGGTCGACGGTGTCGAGCCATGCGTGTTCTCGCGCGCCGCGTTGGCCGCCACGACAGTACGAAATCGCGACCCTGTAAACAGATCGTAAAGCCGCGCTTGTAAAGAGCCGGTGAACCTTTGCCATCAGGTACAGAATCGTAACGCGCGCCGGACCTGTGGATGCGAGCTTATGTCTCCAGCGGGGGACGAACGATCCCGCGAGGCCCGGGTCCTCGGGTCGACCAACACGAATGACTAGCTATAACAGGAGGTAGTCACGTAATGAGGTCCCTCTCCGCACGCCGCATGGTCGCGTGCATCGCCTCGGTCGCCGCGGTGGCCGCTGTGGTGCCGGCCAGCGCGAGCGCCGCGGCTCCAAAAACGGATCGCGGCGAACAGTGCTCCGGCGATAACATCGTCGGTCGCGGCTCGACGTTCCAGAACCCCGCGCAGCTGATCTGGCAGCCGGGCTTCAACACGAACACCAGCACGATTGCCTGTGACGGCACCTATGGCAGCAAAGGCACACCCAAAGCCGAATACCGCAACACCAAAAGCGAAGACCGCGGCTCGGGCTCCTGCCTGAAGGTGTTCGGCGCGGAAAAAGAAACGCCGAACCGCGAATACAGCTTCTGCGGCACCGACGAAGCTCCCAACGAAACGCAGAAAAGCGAAATCGAATCGCACAAAACGGGCGGCGGCGAAAACTCGCTCCTGACGATCCCCGTCGTGCAGGGCTCGGTCGCGGTGATCGTCCATCTGCCCGAAGGCTGCAAAGCCAGCGGTGAACTGGTCGAAAAAGGCAAAACCTACAAACTCGGCCGTCTGGTCCTCGACGACAAGACGATCGAGGGCATCTACGCCGGGACGATCAACAACTGGAAGGAAGCCATCGCAGCGCAGGGCGGCAGCGGCAACGACTCGCTCTCCTGCACCGGCGGGACCGCCGAAGAAGAAACTCCGATCACCCGCGTGGTGCGCACCGACCACTCCGGCACGACGCACATCTTCAAGGCATTCCTCGAGCAGGTCGAAACCAAAAAGCTCAAAATGGAAGCCTATGAAGAAAGCTACGACGGCAGCAGCACCGGCTGTCACGCCAAATACCCGGCTGAAGAAAAGACCTGGGCCGAAGTCAGCGAAGCCTGCCAGAACCAGCGCTGGCCAGAAGCCGCGCACGTCGTGCGCAACACCGAAACCGGCAACCCCGGCGTCGTGAAACTGGTCAACTCGACCGCCAGCAGCATCGGTTACGCCGACCTCGCCGTGGCGCGCGAATACGCGTTCTTCTCGGCCAAAGCCGGCACCAACAAGTACGGCGAAACACACCCTGCCGGCGGCGAAAACAAAAAGGGCAGCGCCACCAAAGTCGGTGAACAGAACACCCGCTTCTGGGCTCCCATCCAGAACAACCTCCCGAGCGAAACCCCGACCTACGCGGATCCCGCCAGCAAGTGGGACACCGAAGCGGTCGCCAGCTCGAACTGCAAAAACACCAAATACATCGAAAACGAAGAAAAAGAATTCCCGCCCGCCAGCGTGCGTGACCTCTGGAACGAGGCCAAGGCCGCTTTGAAAGAGGAACACTACGCGATCTGCGGTCTGACGTTCGACCTGGCGTTCCGCGAATACTTCCCGTATCTCTCGGGCACGCCGTTCGAAGCTACGGGCAAAGAAACGGCCACCACGGTCGAGAATTACCTGGAGTACGAGGTCAGCAGCAAAGGCGGCGGCAAGGAAATCAAGGACCACGATTACGAAGCGCTGCCGTCGGCCGTGATCAAAGAGGCCGAAGCCGGCATCAAGGAAATCGGCTACAAGGTGGCGTAAGCCGTAGCCGTCGCATCGCCGTTTCCCGCGGTCGTGCCTACGATCGCGGGAAACGCTTGACTTGACGAGCATTAGCGAAGCGGCCGGGTCGATGTGGACGACCCGGCCGCTTTCTGTCGGTGTGCGCTGGGGTCGGCGTAGACCTGGGGATCGTACGTGGACCGGTGTCGCTCACTCACCTGCGTCAGTGCGGACGGCGGGCTGGGCTCGGACGGCGGGCCGGGCTTTCGGCATGGAGCCTCGCTGGACTTCAGGTCGGCGGCGCCGTGGTGAGAAGCTCCCCAAGTGCCCCCGAGATTTTCGCGCAGACCCGTTCCGGCGCGAACAGCCGCGCCGCCTCGGCGCGCGCGCGCCGCGCGAGCCCGTCGGGGTCCGCGCGGGTGGCGGCGATCTTCGCCACGACCGCCGCCGCGAGCGCCTCGACGTCGCCGGGCGCGACGACGGAGGCCACGCTGTCATCGACGCCCTCGCCGGCTCCGACCTCGCTGGTCACCACGACCGGGACGCCGCAGGCCAGTGCCTCGGCGACGGTCAGCGCGAACGGCTCGTAGCGGCTGGGCTGCAGCAGCACGTCGGCGCGGGCCAGCTCGCCCGGTACCTCCGCCGCCGGGATCGAGCCCACGTGCTCCGCGGTCCCGGCCGGCAGGTCCTCGAGCAGCTTGGTGTAATCCGACCACAGGCTCGGGGCGCCGACGATCCTCAGGCTGACGCTCTCGCCGCGCTCGTGCAGCAGGCGCGCGACGGCGACGACGTCCTGCACGCCCTTGCGCGCCGCGATGCGGCCGAGGACGAGCACCGTCGGTGTCTCCCCGAGCTCGCGGCGGACGCCGGCGAAGCGCTCGGTGCGGACCGGGTTGGGCACCACCGCCGTCGCCGCGCCGGGAAAGCCGTAATCGCTCACCATGTGGTCGCGGAACACCGCGCTGATGCAGACCAGCAGGCGCGCCCGGCGAATCGTCACGCGCTGCACCAGCGTCCGCAGCGACATCAGGGCGAACGCCGCCGCGCGCATCTGCAGGGGCTGGCAGCGCGCCGCGAGGTCGCGCTCGGATATCAGTGCCCGCAGCTCCCCGGCGGCGTGCGTCTCGGGGTGAATCACGAGCGGCACCGCGCGGCGCACCCTGGTCGGCACGGCGAAGCCCTCGATCGCCGAGAACTGGTAGATGACGTCGTAAGGGTCGCGCGCGTGCCACGCCGAGATCTGCCGGCGCAGCCGCAGCGAGGCCAGGCCTCGCGTGAGCATCCCGCTGGCGAGCGCCCCGATCCGGGTGCGGCTGTACCAGCGGTCCCAGTGCCACACGTTGGTGCCCCACACGAACGTCAGGCGCTCCTCCTGCTCCAAGCGCGGCGGCAGCTCGCGCCCGGCTGAGGGGAAGAAGCAGTCGATGCGATGGCCGCGCGCCGCCAACCCGTGCAACAGCTCCCCCGCGACACCCGCCACGCCGCCGCCGTCGCTCGGCACAGGGCCCAGCCAGGCGATGTGCAACTGCCTGTCGGACACCGCCCGGCAGCCTAGCGGCTCTGCGCGGCCTGCATCACGTGGTCCGCGAGGCGTCGCTGGAACGCCGCCACCGAGAAGCGCTCGGCGTTGCCCACCGCGTTCAGCGGGTCGAAGCTCAGCTCGTCGAGCTCTGCGATCGCACGCGCGAAGGACTGCGCGTCGGGCTTGGCGAGACGTCCCGTGCGGCCGTCGAGCACCGTCTCCAGCGCCCCACCGGCGGCAGCCGCGATCACCGGCCGGCCGGCGGCCTGGGCCTCGACCGCGGTGATCCCGAACTCCTCCACGCTCGGCACCAGCACCGCGCGGGCGCTCGCATAGAGCTCCACCAGCTGCTCGTCGCCGGCGCGGCCGAGGAAATCGGCCTCCGGGAAGGCGTGGCTCAGCGCGGCGTGCTCCGGCCCGCTGCCGACCACCCGGATCGGCATGCCCGCCAGGCGCGCCGCCTCGAGGGCCACGTGCACGTGCTTGTGGCGCACCAGCTCCGAGACCACCAGCAGCGCCTCGCCGGGCGCTCCCACCTTGAAGCGGTGAGTCTCCACTGGCGGATGGACGATGGCCGCGTCGCGCCCGTAGCAGCGCCTGATTCGCTCGCGTCCGAGCTCGGAGATCGCGATGTAGGCATCCACCCGGCGGCTCGCCGACAGATCCCAGCGGCGGATTCGCCTCAGCTGCCGGCGCAGCAGCGGCCGCAGCATCCGAGGGATCTCCGCCAGCGCCTCGTGGCGCTCCTCCCAGGCGTAGCGAAACGGGGTGTAGCAGTAACACACGTGCGTTGCCGGCTCGGGCACGCGGATGCCGTGGGCAAACGCGCTGCTGCTGCTGAGCACCACATCCGACGCAGGTGGACGCAGGCGCTCGGCGGCCAGCGGGTAGAGCGGCAAAAGCCTTCTGAAGCGGGTCTGGTCGATCCCGAGGCGCTGCAGCGGCGACGTCTTGATCTCCCGTCCGCTGAAGCGCCGGTGCGTGCCCCGCTCGTTGTAGAGCAGCGTGAAGATCGGCGCGCCCCCATAGAGATCCGCGATCGCCGCGAAGGTCCGCTCGGCTCCGCGCATCACGAGCAGGTAGTCGTGAACGAGGCTCACGCTGTCCGGCCGCGGTAACGCCTCCAGCGGGCGTTGGGGCTCGATCGCGTCGTGCCGGAGCGCGACCAGCGGTGCGTGTCCGCGCCGTGTGCCCGCCGGGCGCGCGATCGGCGGGCGAGCCGGTGGTGAAGAAATGGATAAAGCGCTTGAGCTGTCCGTGACCTTTCCACCACGTGTCGATGGTGAAAAAGTGGACACCAGGGGTCAGCTGGGGGGCGCGGTGATCGGCATGGCGAGTGCGACGGAACCTATCCCCGGTGGTGGAAGTGGATGTGAAGATGTTGGGCAGATTTGCCATCGATCGGCGCGCGCCGCGGATAATCTCGGCGTGAGCGAGAACCTGGTTTCAGGGGCGCGGTTTGCGGGTAATAGTCACTCTTCCCTGGGGTGAGCGGCTCGGCGGCGCCGAGGCGCTGCTGCAGACCGTCCTCGACGGTGCCCACGCCACCGGACACGACATCGAGCTCGTGTTCTTCGGGGACGGCGCCTGGCCCGCCGAGCTGCGCCAAGCCGGCTTCCGTGTCGAGGTCCTCTCGGCCGGGCGCCTGCGCGAGCCGCGGCGAGCCCTGCGGACCGTGATCGCGCTCGCCCGGATCTTCCGCCGCCGCCAACCCGACCTGATCGTCAACTGGCTTGCCAAGACCCACCTCTACGGCGCCCCGGCGGCGATGCTCGCCGGCATGACTCGGCGCCTGGTCTGGTGGCAGCACCTGATCCCCGACGGCCACTGGCTCGACCGCTGCGCCACCGCCCTGCCCGCCCGCGCCGTGATCTGCTGCTCGGCGGCCGCCGCCCGTGCCCAGGCCCAGCTCAAGCCAGCCCGCCGCACCTACGTCGTGCCCGCCGGCGCCCGCGTCGCTGGCGATCGTGCCTCGGCGGCTCCGTTGCAGCTGTCCGGTGAGGTTCCCGTCGTCGGCCTCGTCGGGCGACTGCAGCCGTGGAAGGGGCAGGACCGGCTGCTGCGCGCCCAGGCGCTGCTGCGCGAGCGCGGATGCCGCTTCCACAGCGTGATCGTCGGCGGCGCCGCCTACGGCTTCTCCGAGGACTACGCGGCGTCGCTGCCCGGGCTGGTGCGGGAGCTCGGCCTGCAGGACGCCGTCACCATGACCGGCCAGGTCCCCGACGCCGGGCCCTACATCGAGCAGATGGACGTCCTCGTCAACGCCTCGGACCCCGAGCCCTTCGGCATCGTCCTGCTCGAGGCCATGGCCAGGGGAGTGGCGGTGCTCGCCGTCGACTCCGGCGGGCCGGCCGAGCTCGTCGAGCACGGCCTCACCGGCGCCCTTGCGCGCTCCGGCGAGCCCGCCGAGCTGGCCGACGCGCTGCAGCCGCTGCTGCGGGCCCCCGCTCTGCGCGAGCGGCTCGGGCGGGCCGGCCGGGAGCGCTTCGCCCGGGAGTTCACCGACACCGCGCTGCGCGAGCGCTTCTTCGCCCAGCTGCAGGCAATCGCCGAGGACGCCGCGTGAACGTAACGATCGTCGCCCACGACGTCGGCGCCGTCGGCGGCATGGAGGGCCAGCTCGCGGCGCTGATCCTCGGGCTGCGCGAGCGCGGGCATGAGGTGACCGTCATCGCCCGGACATGCGAGCTGCCGCGCGACGCCGGCGTCGTCTTTCACCGTGTGCCCGGTCCGCGCCGGCCGTTCCTGATCGCCTACCCCTGGTTCGCGCTCGCCGGCTCCCTGATCCTGCGGCGCCGACGCCGGGGGGTCGTGCAGGCAACCGGCGCCATCGTCCTCGGCCGCGTCGACGCCCTCGCCGTCCACTACCTGCAACAGGTCGGCGGCGCCACCTCAAGCCGCGCCACGCGCCTCTACCGCTGGCACATCAGGGCGGCCGCCGTCGTCAAGCGTCTCGCCGAGCGGATCTGCTTCGGCGCGGCCCGGTCGAGCGCGTTCGTCTGCGTCTCCGACGGCGTCGCCGCCGAGCTGCGCGCGCACTTCCCGGCGCTCGGGCCGCGGATCGTCACGATCCACAACGGCATCGACACCGACCGCTTCGCGCCCGGCAACGGACATGCCGACGCCGCCGCCCTGCGCGAGCGCCTGGGGCTCGCCCCCGGACGTCCGCTGGCGGCGTTCGTCGGCAGCGAGTGGGAGCGCAAGGGGCTGCCGGCCGCGATCCGCGCCCTGGCGCAGGCGCCCGAATGGGATCTGCTCGTCGCCGGCGCCGGGGACGAGCGGATTCATCGCGAGCTGGCGCGGTCCCTCGGGGTGCAGGACGCCGTGCACTGGTTGGGCGTAGTGAGGGACATCCAGCCGGTCTACGAGCTGGCCGACGCCCTCGTGATGCCCTCCCGCTATGAGACCTTCTCGCTCGTCACCTTCGAGGCGGCGGCCTGCGGACTGCCAATCGTGGCGACTCCCGTGAACGGGGTGCGCGAGCTGATCCGCGACGGCGAGAACGGCTTCCTGACGGCGGCCGAGCCGGTCGCCATCGCTCGGCGCCTGCGTGAGCTGGCGGCAGACTCCGGGCTGCGGGACAGCATGGGCGAGCAGGCGCGGCGTGCGGCGCTTGCCTTTAACCGCTCGGAGATGGTCGCTCACTACGAGCGGCTCTACATGCGGCTGACCGGGGAGCCCGACGTCGCCCCACCCGTCGCAATCGCCGTATGAGCCTGGCTTATCACGCTTTTCACCATTTTTTCACGCAAATCCGACTGAAGCTGTCCGGCGTCGAGTCGATGATATGTTGAGCCGCGCGTTTGTCGAGGCAGGGGCGCAGGCGCAGCGTGCAGCTTAGATAAAAAACGGTAAAGATCTGGATAACCATAGATCAGGAATGGGGAGACGAATGAGATTCATCAAGGTCGCCATGGTGCTTGCGCTCTGCGCGCTGGGGCTCATGGCAACGCAGGCAGGCGCCGCCCAGTTCACGGCGAGTCGCCTGCCCAAGCCGCTTTCGGAAAGCGAACCGGGCCCGACCAGGGGCCTGGGCATAGGCTCCACCGAGCTCGGTGGCACGGAACGCAGCCAGGAATTCAAGTTCGGCCCGTTTCGCATCTATTGTGCGGCCAAAGCATACGGCAGGACGATCGCCGAAGGCGCCGTCTCGTGGGGCGGCTCGCAGGCCTTCTCGACGGAGTTGCTCTTTCAGAAATGCCTCACCAAGGCCAGCTTCAGCGGGTACGTCGCCGGCGTCAAGACCCAGTTCGATCTGAACGCCGAAAAAAAGTCCGAACCCGTCAAGTTCGTGTACCACGTCAACGGCGTCGCCGATCTCGGCGCCGGTGAGACCGAATCCGAAGTCGAAGTCGGCTCCGGCACAGCCAGCTTCACGATCGCGAGCAAAGTCTGCAAGATCGACTGGCCGCGACAGGTGGTGCCGGCCAAGTCGCTGAAAGCGCCCGAAGGGACCTACTCGTCGGCCACCTACTCCAACACCGAGGTGCCCGTCGAAGAAAAGCTGAAAAAGAGGTTCCCCGGCGGCCTTCAGCAGAAGCTCGTGATCGCCAACGAATTCAAGGGCATGGAATGGAGCTTCGAAGAAGGCCAGTGCCTCGGCGAAGGCGGCTTCGAAGAAGCGGCCAAAAACGAAGAAGGCAAAAGCGCCCTCTACCGCGGCAGCCTCGAAGAGGAAGTCAAGGGCGGCAACCTCGGGTTCGAAGAAGCGATCCTCGAATCCTGATCCGCCGGCTCGTCGCGCGCCGCGGGCACCGAGCCCGCGGCGCGCAACAGCAGCCGCTCGAGCGAGTCGGTCGCGGCCGGCACCGAGAACAGCCGCTCCACGGCCGCCCGGCCGGTCGCGGCCAGCCGCTCGCGCTGCCCCGGGTCCTCGCGCAGCGCCGTCAGCTCGGCGGCGAGCGCCTCGACGTCTCCCTCGGGATAGGTCGTGCCGCCCCCCGTCGACTCGATCACCCAGGGGATCTCGCCCGAGTCCGAGCCGACCACCGGCACGCCGCACCACAGCGCCTCGACGATCACCCGGCCGAACTGCTCCTTCCAGGTGGCCGTCGTGCGAGACGGCAGCACCAGGACGTCGAGCTGTGCGTAGCCCGCGGGCATCTCGGCGTGCGTCAGGCCGTCGAGCACACGCACCCGCGAGCCGGGGATCGCCTGGCCCTCCAGGCGGTCGCGCAGCTCGCCGTTGCCCAGCAGCAGCAGCTCGACCGGCGCCTGCAGGCGACGCACGGCGGCGAGCAGATCCTCCAGGCCCTTGCTTGGCGTCAGCCGGCCGGCGTAGCCGACGGTGAAGACCTCGCGGCGCCGCTCCGGCGGCGTCTCCCAGGCGGGCACCGAGTGGGGCGCCACGCCGACCTCCCCGCGCGCGCCCCACTGCCGCGCCAGCCGGGCGGCGCTGGCCGAGCGGGCGGCCACGAACGCCGCCCGGCGCAGCACGCGCGTGCGCAGCCGGCGCACCGCGGCGGGCAGCGGCCGGTCGATGTTCTCGGCGCACTGCACGCCGAAGGGAGCTCCCAGCCCGCCGAGCGCAAGGCTCCACTGGGTCGCCACCAGCGCATAGGCATCGGCCTCGACGAAGACGACGTCCGGCTGCAGGCGCCTTGCCAGCGCGCGGCAGCGCGCCAGGTAGAGGTGGCGCTGGGGGCGGCCGGGCAGGACCACCGGCGTTGGTCGCAGCGAGCCCTCCAGGCCCGGCAGGGGGCGCGGGCGCAGCGGGGCGCTGGCGTAGTCGTGGCGCCAGCGGCTGGGCAGCACGATCGTCACCTCCCAGCCCCGCCGCGCCAGCTCGCGGTAGACCTCCTGGTTGACGCTCGTCACCGCCGGATGGCTGACCGCCAGCAGTCGCGGCGCGGCCGTCCGCCGCGTCTGCGGCGGCGTGAGGAAGCCCCGGTCGCGCACCGCGGCATCGTGGCACACGCTCCCGGGCGCGCGTGAGCGTCCGGCTCGATCGTTACATCACCTTCACAAGTAGTCCTCCTCGATGCCGGATGCTTCTGCCTCCCAGGCAAGCGCAGCGGGACGCCTGCGCCTCGCTCGGAGGCACGGGAGGCCCTTGCGCCGCCGCCTGGGCGACGCCAGCACGGGCCAAAGGGAACGGCAGCACATGGACGAGACGACGACCGACGCCAGCGCGATCTTCGCGCCGCTCTGGAAGCGCAAGTGGATGATCCTCGCGGCCGGGCTGCTCGTCGCCGTCGTGACCTACGGCTACTACCGGCACAAGCCGGCGCTCTACACCGCGAGCACCCAGCTCTACCTCGGTGGCGGCGTCGAAGAACAGGGCGTGCTCGGCGGGTCGCAGGGCAAGTCGACGCTCAACGCACGCGCGCTCAGCGACCAGGCTGCGCTGATCTCCTCGGGAGTGCTCCGCGAAGCGGTGCGCGCCAAGCTGCGCCGCGAGCACGAGACCCCGGCCACGCACGGCAAGGTCAACGTGAAGTCCTCCAACACCGACGACTTCATCACGATCCAGGCCGAAGCGCACAGCGGCAAGGCCGCGGCGGAGCTCGCCAACGCCTACGCCCAGGTCTACATCGCCCGCCAGCGGCGCGACAACGAGCGGGTGGTGCGCGCCGCGATCGCCCGCACCCGCCACCAGCTGCTCAAGATCGAAGCCGCCCCCAGCCGCGCCGCGGGAGCCAGGGGCAAGAGCTCGCAGGTCAGCGGCAGCACCGTTCTACAGGCAGCCAGTCTTGCCAGCAAGATCAATCAGCTCGAATCACAGCTGTCGCTGTCAAGCGTCCAGCAGGTCGGGGCGGCGAAGCCCAAGGCCGCGACGCTGGTCTCCTCCAGCCCCAAGCACAACGCGATCTTCGGATTCCTCGTCGGGGCGCTGCTGGCGGCGTTCGCCGCCTACGCGCTCAGCCGCTTCGACCGCCGTCTGCGCTCGCTCGCCGACATCGAGGCGGCGCTGGGCACCCAGATCCTCACGGCGCTGCCGCGCACGCGCGCGCCGATCGTCGGCGGCGGCGGCCAGCCGGTCCCCGCGCCGGCGCTGCTGGAGCCGCTGCGACGCCTGCACATGGCGCTGCGCTTGGGTGACATGCTCGAGCACGACCGCGCCCGGCCGCCGCGCCGCGTCCTGTTCGTCAGCGCCGATCCCGGCGACGGCAAGTCGACACTGATCTCAGGACTCGCGCTCGTCCAGCGCGAAGCCGGCGAGCGAGTCGTCGTGGTCGAGGCCGACCTGCGCCGCCCGGTGCTGGCGCGACTGCTCGACGTCCACGGCGCCCACGGACTCGCCGAGGTGCTCGCCGGGGCGCTGCCTGTAGGCGCCGCCCTGCAGCGCGTCGGGACGGCGGGCGCGGGCGAGCCGCGCCCCCTGGAAGGCGCCGGTGGCGCCGTCGCGCTCGCGCAGGCGTCGGGCGGAGGCTCGCTGGCGGTGCTCGCGAGCGGAAGCGACGTGGCCAACCCGCCGGCGCTGCTCGCCGGGCCGGGCATGGCGGAGCTGCTGCACGGGCTCGCCGAGGACTACGACCACGTGCTCGTCGACGCCCCGCCGCCGCTTGGCGTGAGCGACGTCATGGGCCTGCTCGGCGCGGTCGACGGGATCGTGCTCGTGGCGCGCGTCGGCCACACCCGCACGGCCTCGGCGCGGCGCCTGCTGGAGCTGCTCGCCCGGGCATCCAGCGCGCCCGTGCTCGGAGTCGTCGCCAACTGCGCCTCGCGCGCCGACCTGCGGGCGTACGGCTTCGCGACCGGGTACGAGCGGCCGGGCCCGCTGGCACGGCTGCAGGGACGGTGAGCGTGCTCGCCCCGCGCCTCGCCGGCCCGCCCGGAGGCTGGCACCCGGCCGTGCGCGAGCGGCGGCTGCGCGAGGCCATCGCCTACGGCCTCGTCGGTCTGCTGACGCTGGCCGGGGCGCTCGCGATCGCGCTCAGCGTGGCCAAGCCCAACCCAGTGTTGGCGGTCGCGGCCGCGGTTGGAGCATTGGGCCTGGTGGCGCTCGCGGTCAACCCGCGCTACGAGGTCTCGCTGGCGCTGATCGCGCTCTACCTCGGGCTGCTCGACGGGCCGGTGAAGCTGCTCAGCGCAAGCCAGCTCGCCTCGGCGATCCGCGACATCCTGATCCTGGCGGTCGTGCTCGGGATGGCCGTCCGCGCGCTCGTCGCGCGCGAACGGGTGCGCCTGCCGCCGCTGTCGGGATGGGTGCTGGCGTTCGTCGCGGTAGTCCTCGTGGAGGCCGCCAACCCCGCGACGCACGGGATCCTCAAGGCCGTCGGCGGCTTTCGCCAGCAGCTGGAGTGGGTGCCGTTCTTCTTCTTCGGCTATCTCGTCATGCGCTCCAAGGATCGCTTCCGCAAGCTCTTCCTGCTGCTCGGCGTGATCGCGCTCGCCAACGGCGTCGTCGGCGCCTACCAGTCGCATCTGACGCCTGCCCAGCTGGCCAGCTGGGGGCCGGGCTACGGCGAACGTGTCAGCGGCGGCGGCGGCGTCAGCGGCCGCACCTACTCCTACGAAGGCGTCGGCCATCCGCGTCCGCCGGCGCTCGGGTCGGACAGCGGCTTCGGCGGCGGCGTCGGAGTGCTCGCGCTCCCCGGCCTGGTGGCGCTGCTGGCCGTTGGACGCCGGCGCGGGCGATGGCTCGTGCTCCTCTGCGCCGCGGGGGCGCTGCTCGGCATCGCGACCGCGGCGTCCCGTACCGCGATCGTGATCGCGATCGTGACGCTGCTCAGCTACGCGCTGCTGCTGCTCGTCGCGCGCCTGCGCGCGACGCGGCCGCTGATGGTGCTCGGCGCGATCGTGCTGCTCGCGCTGCCGGTCGGCGCCGTGCTGCTGGCCAGCGACGGCAGAGCCGTCTTCTCGCGCCAGGAAAGCCTCGTCGAATCCAGCCAGACCCGCGGGCCCGGCGACGACTCCAAGGAAGCCGAGCTCGCCCAGATCCCGCGCGACGTCGCGGCGGCGCCGCTGGGCGTCGGCCTCGCCACCTACGGCTCGGCGGCGGGCTTCGGCGGCCACGAACGGGTCACGATCGAAGGCAGGGGCGCCACCGGCGAGGAGGCCTACAACCTCGTCGCGCTCGAACTCGGGCTGCCCGGGCTGCTGCTCTGGGTCGGGCTCACGCTCAACGTGCTCGCCCTCGTCGTGCGCCGCCTGCGGCTGGTCGGAGATCCCGAGCTGCGCACCTACCTGGTGGCGGTGTTCGCGGCGTTCCTCGCGTTCACCATCCAGGGCCTCTCCGGTCCGACGCTCGCCGTCACGCCGGCGGGGGTCTACCTGTGGTTCGCCGCCGGGATCGCGGCGTACTGGCTCACCGGCGCTGTGCGGGGCTTGCGATGCGCTCGCGCCTGAAGCTGCTGCTCGGCACCCGGCGCGCGACCGTGGCGGCGCTGGCGAGCTGCTCGATCCTCTCGGGGTTCACCGAAGCCGGGGTGCTGGCGCTGATCGCCGAGATCGCCGCGTCGCTCGCCGGCGGACACAGCGACGTCCACGCGAAGTTGGGTTTGCGGGTGCACGCCTCGATCGGCACCCTGTTCGCGGTCGCGATCGCGCTCGCGCTGCTGCGCATGGCGCTGCAGGCGCCGATCTCGATCCTGCCGGCGCGGATCGCCGCGGACGTCCAGCGCGACCTGCGCCGCCACCTCTTCCACGCCTTCACGCGCGCCTCCTGGGAGGTCCAGTCGGCCGACCGCGAGGGACATCTGCAGGAGACGATGACGAGCCAGGTGATGCAGGCGACCAGCGGCGCGCTGCAGGCGACGACGCTGCTGACGGCGCTGTTCACGTTCCTCGTGCTGATGATCTCCGCGCTCCTGCTGAACGCGCTCGCGGCAGTGGCGGTCCTCGTCACCGCGCTGGCGATGTTCGCCCTGCTGCGGCCGCTGCGCTCGGTCGGCAGAGAGCGCGCCCGGGCGCTCTCCAAGGCGCAGATGGCCTACGCCGGCGGCGTCGGCGAGACGATCCGGGTGGCCGAAGAGACGCATGTCTTCGGCGTCGGCGGGGCGCAGCGCGAGCGGATCGACCTGCTCGTCGAGCGGGCGCGGGATCTCTTCTATCGCACACAGATGCTGGGCCGCCTGATCCCCAACCTCTACCAGAGCCTGATCTACCTGCTGCTCGTCGCCAGCCTCGCCGCCCTCTACGCCGTCGGCAGCGGCCACGCCGCGTCGCTCGGGGCGGTCGTGCTGCTGCTCGTGCGCGCCGGCTCCAACGGCCAACAGGTGCAGAGCTCATATCAGGCGCTGCAGCAGTCGCTGCCCTTCATCGAACGCCTGCAGGACGCCCGCAACCGCTACGAGCAGAGCCGCCCCGCGACCGGCGAGCAGCCCCTGGAGCAGGTGCGCACGCTCGCCTTCGATCGCGTCTCCTTCGCCTACCGCCCCGAGCGCCCCGTCCTGTCGCAGGTCAGCTTCCAGGTGCGGGGCGGCGAGACGATCGGCGTCATCGGCCCCTCCGGCGCCGGCAAGTCGACGCTCGTGCAGATCCTGCTGCAGCTGCGCCGTCCGCTCAGCGGACGCTACCTGGTCAACGACATCCCCGCCGAGGAGATCGCGCGCGCGGACTGGTATCGACGCGTGGCCTACGTCCCCCAGGAACCGCGCCTGGTGCACGCCTCGGTCGCCGACAACATCCGCTACTTCCGCGACATCGACGACGTCGCCGTCGAACGGGCGGCGCGGCTGGCGCGCATCCACGACGACATCGTGTCCTGGTCGCGGGGCTACCAGACGATCGTCGGACCGCGCGCCGACGCCGTCTCGGGCGGACAGCAGCAGCGGATCTGCCTCGCCCGCGCCCTGGCCGGGCGTCCGCAGGCGATCGTGCTCGACGAGCCCACCAGCGCCCTGGACCCGCACTCCGAGATGCTCATCCAGGAGTCCCTGCTGGCGCTCAAGCACGAGTTGACGCTGTTCATCGTCGCCCACCGCATGTCCACGCTGGACATCTGCGACCGCGTCATGGTCATCGTCGACGGGCGCCTGCGGGACTTCGACACCCTCGCCGAGCTGCGCCGCAACAGCGACTACTACCGCTCGGCGCTGAAGCTCGGCCCGGGCGCCGCGCAGGAGCGGGCGGATGGCGCGGCCGGGGCATCCCTCGGCGAGGTCGAGGTGAAGCGCGAGACGCCCCCGGCCGAGACCGAACCGCCGCCGCCGCCGGCCGGCGTGGCGGGCATGCCCGACTTCTTCATCGTCGGCCACCCCAAGTGCGGCACGACGGCGCTGTACGAGATGCTGCGCGGCCACCCCCAGATCTACATGCCGGCGGGCAAGGAGCCCTGGTTCTTCGCCTCGGAGCTGCACGAACGCACGCCGCCGCGCCCGGGCGGCACGCCGCAGACCCTGGAGGAGTACCTCGCGCTGTTCGCCGACGCGCGCCCCGGCCAGCGCGTCGGCGAGGCCTCGGTGCTGTACCTGTGGTCGCAGACCGCGGCGGCCCGCATCGCCGAGCTGGCGCCGGACGCGCGGATCGTGGCGATCATGCGCGAGCCGGCGAGCTTCCTGCGCTCCCTGCACCTGCAGTTCGCGCAGACCTACGTCGAGACCGAGGGCAACTTCCGCCGCGCCCTGGAGCTCGAGCCCGAGCGGCGCGCGGGCCGCAAGATCCCGCCCCACTCCTACTGGCCACGGACGCTGCTCTACTCCGACCACGTGCGCTACGTGGAGCAGCTGCGCCGCTACCGCGACCGCTTCGGGGCGGAGCGGATGCTGGTCCTGATCTACGACGACTTCCGCGCCGACAACGAGGGCACCGTGCGCCAGGTGCTGCGCTTCCTGGGCGTCGACGAGACGGTCCCGGTCGCCACCACGGAGGCCAACCCCACGGTGCGGGCGCGCTCCCAGCAGCTGCACGAGCTGGTGCACGCCGTCACCGTCGGCCGCGGGCCGGCGACCCGGGCCGCGAAGGCGACGATCAAGGCCGTCGCGCCCAGGCGCGTGCGGCGCGGGGCGCTGCACGCGGTGCAGCGCAACGTCGTCTTCACCGAGCCCGGTGAGCCGGACGAGCAATTGATGGGCGAGCTGCGGCGGCGCTACCACGGGGAGGTGGTGGCGCTCAGCGAGTACCTCGGACGCGACCTCGTGAGCCTGTGGGGCTATGACACGGCCGGGTGAGTGTCCTCCCGAGCCCGCCATCCACGACGCGGCCGCGCGGATTCCGGACTTCTTCATCGTCGGCCACCCCAAGTGCGGGACGACGGCGCTGTACGAGATGCTCAGGGGCCATCCCCAGATCTACATGCCGGATCTGAAGGAGCCGCAGTTCTTCGCCGAGGAGATGCGGGCGGGCGGCGTGGACTACCCCGGGGAGCTGCCGCAGACGCTCCCGGAGTACCTCGCGCTGTTCGCGCCGGCCGGACCGGGACAGCACGCGGGCGAGGCCTCGCCGTCGTACCTGCGCTCGCGTACGGCCGCCCAGCGGATCGCCGAGCTCCGACCGGACGCGCGGATCGTGGCGATCCTGCGCGAGCCGGCGAGCTTTTTGCGCTCATTGCACCTGCAGTTCGTGCAGGGCGTGATCGAGACCGAGTTCGACTTCGCCACGGCGCTGGCGCTCGAGGGCGAGCGGCGCGAGGGCCGCGCAATCCCGGCTCACTCCTACTGGCCGCAGGCGCTGCTGTATTCCGAGCACGTCCGCTACGTGGAGCAGCTGAGCCGGTATCGCGATCTCTTCGGGGACGAGCGGATGCTTGTCTTGATCTACGACGACTTTCGCGCCGACAACGAGAGGACCGTTAGGGACGTGCTGCGCTTTCTCGAGGTGGACGACGCGGTGGCGATCGCGCCTGCCGAGGCCAACCCGACCGTCAGTGCGCGCTCGCCGGCGCTGCACGAACTGGTTCACCTCTTCGCCGTCGGACGCGGTCCGGCGTCGCGCTCGCTGAAGGCCGTGCTGAAGGCGCTCACGCCGGACGACATGCGCCGCATGGCGCTGCGGGCGCTGCGCAGCCGCGTCATCTACACCGAGCCGCCGCCGCCGGAGGAGGGACTGATGCGCGAGCTGCGAAAGCGCTACCGGGACGAGGTGGTTGCGCTGAGCGAGTATCTCGGTCGCGATCTGGTCAGGCTCTGGGGCTACGAGGAATCGCGATGAGGACTGGAGCGAGGCGCGGTCTGGCTCGGTACCGCGTTGTTCACAACCGGCGGCACGGCGCCCCCTATATTCGCCGCTGGCCATGACCGTCGCGGCCGGGCAGCGGACACCCGATTTCTTCATCGTCGGCCACCACAAGTGTGGGACGACGGCCCTCTACGAGATGCTGCGCGGCCATCCCCAGATCTACATGCCGGAGTGCAAGGAGCCGAAGTTCCTCGCCACCGACCTGCCGGCGCGCAGGGAGCCCTCGGCGGCCCGGATGCTGCCGCGGACGCTCGCGGAGTATCTCGCCCTGTTCGCGCCCGCCGAGCCCGGGCAGCGCGCCGGGGAGGCCTCGCCGCAGTATCTGCGCTCGCGGACCGCCGCGCGGCGAATCGCCGAGTTGAGGCCAGATGCACGGATCGTGGCGATCCTGCGCGAGCCGGCGAGCTTCCTGCGCTCGCTGCACCTGCAGCTCGTTGAGAACCACGTCGAGCGGGAGCGCGATCTCCGCCGGGCACTCGCGCGAGACGAGCGCGAGGACGGCGAGGGTGGCGACGGCGCGGCGCGGCGCGGGGTGCGCTACTCCGAGCACGTCCGCTACGTCGAGCAGCTGCGTCGCTTTCATGCGGTGTTTCCGCGCGAGCAGGTGCTGGTGTTGATCTACGACGACTTCCGCGCCGACAACGCGGGGACGGTCAGGCGGGTCCTGCGCTTCCTGGGCGTGGACGACACCGTGCGGCTGGCGCCGCGGGAGGCCAACCCGAGCGTCAGGGTGCGCTCGCCGCGGCTCGACGACGCCGTGCACGCGCTCTACGCCGGCCGCGGCCCGGGCACGCGGGCGCTGAAACGCGGCGCGCGGCTGCTCGTGCCGCGGCGCGCCCGCCGCGGTGCGCTGCGGGCGGTGCGCCGCGGCGTTGCCTACGGCGCGCCCGAGCCGCCCGACGAGCAGCTCATGGACGAGCTGCGGCGGCGTTACCGCGACGAGGTGCACGCCGTGAGCGAGTACCTCGGCCGCGACCTCGTGGAGCTGTGGGGCTATGGCGGCCTCGGCTGAGCCCCGCCCGCTCGCCCCGGTCGAGCGGGGACGCTCGACGCCGTGGGCGCACCCGGGGACGGCCGCCGACGTGCCCGTGGGCGGCCGGGGGCGACTGCCCGACTTCTACGTCGTCGGCCACCAGAAGTGCGGGACGACGGCGCTCTACCTGATGCTGCGCCGCCACCCGCAGATCTTCATGCCCGACGTCAAGGAGCCCCGCTTCTTCGCCCCCGACCTGCGCTCGCGCTTCGCCGACCGCATCTCGGCGCCGGGGCGGCCGCGCACCCTGGAGCAGTACCTCGCGCTGTTCGCCGCCGCGACGCCCGGCCAGAGGATCGGCGACGCCTCCCCGCAGTACCTGCGCTCACGCGAGGCTCCCCGCCGCATCGCGCAGGGCCGCCCCGACGCCCGCATCGTCGCGATCCTGCGCGAGCCGGCGAGCTTTCTGCGCTCGTTTCACCTGCAGATGGTCTCCAGCAACGTCGAGACCCGACGCGAGTTGCGCCGCGCGCTTTCGCTGGAGGACGCGCGCCGCCGGGGACGGCGGATCCCGCGCCGCTGCCACCACCCCGAGGCGCTGCTCTACTCCGATCACGTGCGCTACGTCGAGCAGCTGCGCCGCTTCCACGCGGTGTTCGGGCGCGAGCAGGTGCTGGTGTTGATCTACGACGACCTCCGCGCCGACAACGCGGCGACCGTCAGGCGGGTGCTGCGCTTCCTCGACGTCGAGGAGACCGTCCCGGTGGCGCCCGTGCAGACCAAGCCGGTGAAGGCGGTGCGGGCGATGCCGCTGCACCGGATGGCCAACGCGCTGCGCGTCGCCCGCACGACGCCGGAGAACGCGGGACGCCTGGCGCGGGCCGCCAACGCACTGACGCCGCGGCGGCTGCTCAGCGAGGACCTCAGCGCGCTCTGGAGGCGTCTCGCGTACACCCAGCCGCGGCCGCCGAGCGAGGAGTACATGCAGGCGCTGCGCCGACGCTTCAAGGGCGAGGTCGTCGCGCTCAGCGAGTACCTCGGGCGCGACCTCGTCGGCGAGTGGGGCTATGGCGACATCGGTTGAGCGGCGGTCGGGAGCCGAGCAGCCGGGCGGCGATGTCGAGGCGCAGGCGCGCGGCGGGCGCGTGCCCGACTTCTTTCTCGTCGGGCACCACAAGTGCGGGACGACGGCCATGCACGAGATGCTCAGAAGCCATCCGCAGATCTTCATGCCCGAGCTCAAGGCGCCTCGCTTCCTCGCCCAGGACCTGCACCCAACCGCGCAGATGCCGCCGAACAGCGCCATGCCGGGGAGCCTGGAGGAGTACCTGGAGCTGTTCGCGCCGGCGCGGGCGGAGCAGCGGGTGGGGGAGGCCTCGGAGTCCTACCTCACCTCGCGCGTCGCTGCCGCCGAGATCGCCCAGTTGGCGCCGGGGGCGCGAATCGTGGCGATTCTGCGCGAGCCGGCGAGCTTCCTGCGCTCGCTGCACCTGCAGTACGTCGAGTCGCGAGTCGAGGACGAGAACGACCTGGGCCGCGCACTCGCGCTCGAGGACGCCCGCCGTCGCGGAAAGAGCATCCCGGCCCAGGCCCACTGGCCGCGCGTGCTGCTCTACTCCGAGCACGTCCGCTACGCCGAGCAGCTGCGCCGCTACCACGCGGTGTTCTCCCGCGAGCAGGTGCTGGTGCTGATCTACGACGACTTCCGGGCCGACAACGCCGGCACGATGCGCCGGGTGATGCGCTTCCTCGGCGTCGACGAGACGGCTCCGATCGCGATGCTCAGCGCGAACCCCACGGTGCGCGTCCGCTCGCCTCGACTGCACGGGCTCGTCCAGGACGTCGCCGTCGGGCGCGGGCCGCTCGCGCGCTATGCCAAGGCGCCGTTGAAGGCGCTCGCCCCGCGCCGCGTGCGCCGCGGCGCGCTGCGCGCGGCGCGCAGTCGCGTCGTCTACGCCCCGCCCCGCCCCGGCGACGAGCGGACGATGGGGGAGCTGCGCAGTCGCTACAAGCAGGAGGTCGTCGAGCTCAGCGAGTGCCTCGGCCGCGATCTCGTGGCGCTCTGGGGCTATGACCGTGTCGACTGAGGCGCTCCCGATGCCGAGCGCGACGTCCCCCGTCCCCGTGCCGCTGCCCGGAGCGTGGCTCGACGCGAGCTGGCGCGCGGCGACCGAGCGCGCCCAGGAGTCGGTGCTGCCCGACGGCCGGGTGCTCGTCAGCTGCGACGCGCCCCTCGGCGGCGGCGGCCTGGGACGTCACATGCAGGAGATCTACGACGCCCTGCTGCGCCGCGGCTGCGAGGCGCGGTACATCTGCGAGGACGTGCTGCCGTCGCTCGCCGCGACCGGGCGGCGGGACCTGCGCGGGCGAGCGCTGGGCCGCGCCGTGGCGCCGCTGGCGCGGGTCTCGCCGGGCTGGCGCCTGTGGCGCCTGCGCGCCGCGTACGACGCCGAGGCGGCGCTGCGGCTGGGTCCGGCGGACCATCTGATCGCGTTCAACCGCCAGTCGCTCGCCCAGTTCGCCGCGGCGCGCCGCGGCGGCTACGGATCGGTGGCGATGATGACGGGCTCGCCGCACGTGCGCCACGTCGCGCGCCAGCACGCCAAGGCGCTGGATCAGTACCCGCTGGAGAAGTCGTTCGGGACCCACGTCCGCGGGCGCTACCTGCGCGAATACGAGCAGGCCGACAGGATCTACTGCGCCTCCCGCTACAGCATCGAATCCTTCCTCGGCGAGGGCGTGCCGGAGGAGAAGCTGGCGCTGCTGCCGATGACGCCGCATCCGCGCTTTGCCCCGGCGCCCGACGTTGCGCCCGCGCGGAGCACCGGGACGGGCGCCCAGGCGGCGTCGGAGTTCGGGATCGTCTACATCGGCAGCCTCTCGGTGGCCAAGGGGGTGCCGCTGCTGATCGACGCCGTCCGGGCGCTGCCCCACAGGGACATCAGGCTCATCCTCGTCGGGGGCTGGAAAGCGTCGGGTGTCAGGCGCTTCGTCGAGGAGGCCCGCGCCGCGGACGGACGCATCGTGGTCGCGCCGGGCGACCCCCTGCCCCATCTTCGGCGGGCGCGGCTGTGCGTGCACCCCAGCTACGAGGACGGCTTCGCCTACGCCCCCGCCGAGGCGATGGCGTGCGGGGTGCCGGTGCTGGTCAGCGCCGACACGGGGATGCGCGACCTGATCGAGCCCGGCCGCACCGGAGAGATCCTCCCGACGGGCGATCTACGGGCGCTGAGCGAGGCGATCGAGGCCGCCTACCGGGGCGAGATCTTCGGGTGAGCGGCGCGCCGGGGCGGGTCGCGGCGGTCGGGATGTCGATCCGGCCGCAGTGCGGGGTGCGCGACCACGCGACGCTGCTCGCCGGAGGATTGGGCGAAGCCGGGGTCGGCTGCTCGCTGCACTGGTGCCAGCGCGAGGCGAGCTCGTTGCGTGCCGCCAGGTCAGAGCACCGGGCGTGGCTGGCCGAGCTGAGCGCCGAGCTCGCCCGCGAGCGTCCCGATGCGCTGCTGCTGCACTACTCGGTCTTCGCCTTCTCCCATCGCGGGGTGCCGCTGCTTGTGCCGGCGACGGTCGACGCGCTGCGCCAGGTGGGGGCTCCGCTGATCGTCTTCGGCCACGAGCTGGCCTTTCCCTGGCGGCAGAAGGGTTGGCGGGGCGACGCCTGGGCGCTCAGCCAGCGGGCGGCGCTGCTGGGGCTCGTCCGCGCCGCGTCGGGCATCGTCCTCACGGCGGACTTCCGCCTGCGCTGGCTGAGCTCGCGCCGCTGGCTGCCGCGGCGGCCGCTGGCGCTGGCGCCGGTCTTCTCCAACCTGCCGCCGCCCGCGCCCGAGGCCGGGCGTGTACGCGACGCGCACACCGTCGGCGTGTTCGGCTACCGCTACGACGCCTGCGCGATCGCGCTGGCGCTCGACGCCGTGGCGCTGCTGCGCGAGCGGGTCCCGGCGGCGCGGCTGGTGCTGCTCGGCGCGCCCGGCGCGCGCTCGGCCTCGGGGCGAGCCTGGCTGGCCGCGGCGCGCGAGCGGGGGGTCGAGTCGGCGCTCTCCTTCAGCGGCCCGCTGCCGGCGCAGGAGCTCTCCGACGCGCTCGCCGCGTGCCCTGTGCTGCTGTTCGCCGACGCCCCGGGACCGGCCTCGCGCAAGGGCACCCTGGCCGGCTCGCTGGCCTCCGGCCGGCCGCTGGTCGCCGTCGACGGGCACCGCCGCTGGGACGAGCTCGTGTCTGGCGACGCCGTGCGGCTCGTCGGCGCCGATGCGCCAGCCGTCGCCGGCGCGCTGGCGGGGCTGCTGGCCGATGAGCGTGGGCGCGAGGAGCTGGGCGCGCGCGGGCGGGCGTTCGCCGAGCACAGCATGGGGCTGGAGCGGACGGTGGCGGCGGTGCAGGGATTGCTGCCATTATAGCTAGATTTTGGCAACTCCTGCTACGCTGGCGAACATGGGCGTGGTGGACCGCAAGCGCGAGCTCTTCGAGAACGTCGTTCGGTTGCGACGTATAGGTCGTGAGCTGCCCGGCAACGAGGACGTTGCACGGACACGTCTGACGCTCGAACATCAGCTTGGGTCCACGGTTTCGCTCAGGCTCGCGGCCAGGCTGCTCGGCGTCAGCCACACCGCGCTTGCGCGATGGGCGGCCGCAGGCGACCTCCCGGTCGTGCTCACGCCGACGGGCAGACGGGAGGTGCCCGTGCCCGCGCTCCTGGATCTCCACGTCGAGACGCGCGGCGGCGGCCTGGGGCAGCCCGGACGGTATGTGCTCGCATCAGCCATGAAGCGCCGCCGCCAGATGGCGCATGAGATCCATATCGCCGTTCCAGTCAGAGATTCACGTGACGAGGATGCTCATGGGCGCGCGCTCGATCGCAACCTCGCGTATCACGCAGCGATCGCCGAGCGGCTTACCCCCTCGATGGTTGCCGAGGCTCGGTACGTCCTGTTTCGTTGGTGCGAGGAGGGACGAATCGACCCGCGTTATGCCGGCGAGTGGAAGGAGCTGCTTTCAGAGCCATTGTCGCGCGTGCGGCAGGCGATTACCGCCGCCGGCTCGGGGGCCGACGATTTGCGCCAGAACTCGCCATTCGCCGGGATGCTCAGCGAGCCGGAGCGACGCCGAATTCTCGCCGAGGTTCGCTGAATTGCGCAGGCAGGATTTCGAGCATGTGCTGGCGGCCGCCGCCGAGGTGGCCGGACACGACGAGCTGGTCGTGATCGGCAGTCAGGCAATTCTCGGCAGCCATAGCGAGCCGCCTGCCACGCTGCTCGTCTCGCTCGAGGTCGACGTGTATCCGCTCGAGGATCCGGACGCAGCGATCAAGATCGACGGAGCGCTTGGAGACGGGTCGCAATTCCATCGCACCTTCGGCTACTACGCACACGGGGTGGGACCCGAGACGGCAAGGGCTCCGGGCGGCTGGAAGGAGCGTCTGATCCGCAGCGAAATACCGCAGCGCGTTGCATCGAAGCGCACGCCAACGGCATGGTGTCTCGAGATCCACGACCTCGTGCTCTCGAAGTGCGTCGCCGGACGCGACCGCGACTGGGAGTATGCGAATGAGGTATTGAAGGCTCATCTCGTCGATCCCGATGTGCTGTTCGACCGAATACCTGACCTTCCGGTTCCGGCGCAGGCACGTCGCCACATCGAGAACATGCTGCGATCGATGGTGGCCGGCATCGATTGAGCCGGTGCCGACGAGGTGTCTGAGGCGATCGTGCTGCTGCAGAAGACGCTCGCGCGGTTTGCGAGCAGCTACGTTCGCTGGATCGAAGGGCATGGCGTCGAGCTGCTCCCACGCCGCGACCGAGGCGGCGTGCCGCGCCAACCCGACTGAGCTGCTTCATACCCCTCCACCAGCGCCTCCACGTGGCGCCCGGGCGAGAACCGGGCGGCGACCAGCTCGCGTCCCGCCTCGCCCATCGCGCGCCGGCGCTCCGGGTCGTCGAGCAGCTGCTCCAGCGCCCGGGCGAGGGCGCGCGGGTCGGCGGGCGGCACGCCGAGGCCGTTGACGCCGTCCTGCAGCCAGTCGCGGACGCCGCCGGCGAGGCTGGCGACGACGGGGCGCCCGGCGGCGAGGGCCTCGATGCCGACGAGGCCGAAGGGCTCGGGCCAGCGCGAGGGCAGGGCGAGGACGGCGGCGTCGGCGAGCTCGCGGGCGAGGTCATCGGCGTCGAGCCAGCCGCGGAAGGCGACGCGCCCCTCGATGCCAAGGCGCCGCGCGAGCCGGCGCGTCGCCTCCAGGCGCACGCCGTCGCCGCAGACGACGAGCTCGGCGTCGAGGTCGCCGACGGCGCGGAGCAGCACGTCGAGGCCCTTGGGCGCGCTGATGCGACCCGCGAACACGACTCTGCGGCGTGCCGCGTCGGCGTTCGCGCCCGTGGCGTCGAGGTGAGCCCTCGTGGCGTCGAGGTGAGCCCTCGTGGCGTCGCCGTCAGCCGTCGTGGCCTCGCCGTCAGTCCTCGTGGCGTCGCCAATGCGTGCTGGCGGGAGGGTGGGAAAGAGCGGGACGATCGCGCGCCGTGCGAGGCCGTTGTCGGCGAGGTGGCGCTCGACGGCGCGGGAGTAGACGATCGCGATGTCGGCGGCGCGCAGAGCCGCGAGTCCGCGGCCGGCATTGCGGTATTTGGCGGGCAGCGTTTTGGGGTGGCGCACGGGTGCACAGCCGCCCAGCGCCGGGTAGACGGCGCAGCCGGGACCGTGCCCGCGGGTGCACTCCCGTCCGGGCTGGAGGTGGTGCAGGCCGGAGGTGCAGGCGGTGTAGGCGTGGGCGCTGATCGCCACCGGCGCGTGCCCGCGCAGCGCCTTGACCAACGCCGGGTCGTCGATCTGATGGAGGTGGATGACCTCGGGCGACGCCGAGAGCGCGCCGCCCAGTCGCTCCGGCAGCGGTGCGGCGGCATCGAACAGCCGGGGGGCGTGGTGCACGGTGACGCCCGGCGCGGCCGTGCCGGCGTCGACCCTGGCCGCGACCACGCCGACAGGCACACCGTGCCGGGCGAGGGCGGCGGCGCTGGCCTGCACGTGCGCCCCGACCCCGCCGTCCCGTGTCCAGCGCGGCGTCGCCAGCAGGACCGATTCAGGAGCCACGGCGGGGGTAGTCGATTGTGAGGATGCGGGGGTAGTCGGTGGTGGTGATTTCGATGGTGGCGGTGTTGTTGGTTTGGGTGATGAGGTGGGCGGGGGTGTTGGTGTTGGTGATGGGGTCGTAGGCGGTGATGGTGGGTGGTGTTGTG
>DATKPO010000044.1:0-12554 GCA_035524055.1 Solirubrobacteraceae bacterium | reverse complement strand
CAGCGCCAGCTCGACACCCTGCGCTCGCTGGGGCTGCGGCGCATCGGACACAGCGTGGAGGTCGAGGACAGCCCCCAGGCGCGCGGCATGATCCACGCCGTCCGCCACCTGGTCGAGGTCAGCGAGGAGGGTGGGCGCGCATGAGCCCCGCCGCCGCCTCCAAAGATGCCGCGCCTGGCGACGCGCCCGGCACGGGTACCCGCGTCGGGCTGCACAGCCTCGCCCCCGCGCCCGGCAGCCGCCGGCCGCGCAAGCGGGTCGGCCGCGGCGAAGGCTCGGGCACGGGCAAGACCTCCGGCCGCGGCCAGAAGGGCGCCGGCTCCCGCTCGGGCTCCAAGCGCCGGGCACGCTTCGAGGGCGGTCAGATGCCGATCCACATGCGGATGCGAAAGCTCCGCGGCCCGCACATGAAGAAGTCGATGCCCTTCGAGCCCTTCCGCACCCACACCCAGCCCGTCAACATCGGCGACCTCGCCGACCGCTTCGATGCCGGCGCCGAGGTCACGCTCGAGCTGCTCCGCGCCAAGGGCCTGGGGACGCGCAGGGATGTGCCCGTCAAGGTCCTCGCCAAGGGCGAGCTCGGGGTCGCCCTGACGGTCCACGCCCATGCCTTCAGCGCGAGCGCGCGGGAGCGCATCGAGGGGGCCGGCGGCACCTGCGTGGTCGTCGATGGCGCCCAGGCCGACTAGCGCCCGGGTCGGGCGCTTGGCTTGCATCCAGGCCGGGCGGTTGGCTTGCGCCCAGGCCGGGCCGTTGGC
Source organism: Solirubrobacteraceae bacterium (assembly GCA_035524055.1). Lineage (GTDB taxonomy): Bacteria > Actinomycetota > Thermoleophilia > Solirubrobacterales > Solirubrobacteraceae > Palsa-744. The sequence goes on along the minus strand of DATKPO010000044.1, from coordinate 11,796 downwards.
TCGCGCCGGAGCCGGCCGCTGGAAACTTTCTGAGAAGACCCGCGCATCGGGTGTAGCCGCGGGCTAGAATCGCGCCAGTGCTGGCCACGATCCTCAGCGCCTTTCAGGTTCCGGACATCCGGAAGAAGATCGCGTTCACGGCGGCGATGCTGCTGATCTACCGCCTGGGCTCCCACATCCCCGTGCCCGGGGTCAACCTGACGGCCGTCAACAACATCCAGAAGCAGCTCGGCGGCAACAACATCCTGGGGCTGCTCAACCTCTTCTCAGGCGGCAGCCTCTCGCGGATCGCGATCTTCGCGCTGGGCATCATGCCCTACATCACGTCGTCGATCATCCTCCAGCTCCTGCAGGTCGTGGTGCCCTCGCTGGAGAAGCTCTCCAAGGAAGGAGAGGTCGGGCAGGCCCGCATCACCCAGTACACCCGCTATTTGACGGTGGGGCTGGCCTTCGCCCAGTCGATCGGCTACGTCTTCCTCTTCCACTCCCTGCAGGCCAACGCCGGCGAATCGGTCGTCACGAAGTTCGACTTCCCCCACATCTTCCTGATCGTCGTCTGCCTCACGGCGGGGTGCGTCCTGCTGATGTGGATCGGCGAGCTGATCACCCAGAAAGGCATCAGCAACGGCATCTCGCTGCTGATCTTCGCCTCGATCGTCTCCCGCCTGCCGACGGGCATCCAGACGTGGTGGACGAGCAACGACCAGGTCTTCAAGGTCATGATGCCCTTCCTCGTCCTCGTCGTGGTCGCGGCCATCGTCTTCGTCCAGGAAGGCCAGCGACGCATCCCGGTGCAGTACGCCAAGCGCGTCATCGGGCGACGGATGAGCGAAGGCGGCCAGACGTACCTGCCGCTGCGCGTCAACATGGCGGGTGTCATCCCGGTGATCTTCGCCGCCAGCATCATGGCCTTCCCGCCGACGATCGGCCAGCTCGTCAAAACCCACTGGGGCCAGGAGATCTCCGACTTCTTCTCGCCCAGCAGCTGGCACTACATCGTCGGCGAGTCGCTCTTCATCCTCGTCTTCACCTATTTCTACACCGCCGTCACCTTCAACCCCGTCGACCAGGCCGAGAACCTGAAGAAGTACGGCGGCTTCATCCCCGGCGTCCGACCCGGGCGCCCGACGGCGGAATTCCTGGACCGCATCCTCGCCCGCCTGACGTTTCCCGGCGCCCTCTTCCTCGCCGCCGTCGCCGCCCTGCCGACGATCCTCCTGGACCGTACCCACGAGAATCTCCAGCTCGGCGGGACCTCGATCCTGATCGTCATCGGCGTCGCCCTGGAAACCATGAAGCAGCTCGAGGCGCAGCTGATGATGCGATCTTACGAGGGCTTCCTCAAATAACACGAGCAGGTACCCTGCTCGGATGGCAGAGCTGAACCTCATCCTGCTCGGTCCCCCCGGCGCCGGAAAGGGGACCCAGGCCGAGCGGCTGCAGGCCGACTTCGCCCTCGCCCACATCTCGACCGGCGACATCCTGCGCGCCCAGGTCGCCGAGGGCACGGCGCTGGGCCAGGAGGCCCAGCGCTACATGAACGCCGGCGAGCTCGTCCCCGACGACGTCATCGTCGGGATGATCGTTCAGCGGCTCGGTGTCGACGACGCCCGCGACGGCTTCCTGCTCGACGGCTTCCCACGCACCGAGCCCCAGGCCGACGCCCTCGCGGAGGCCCTCGCGGGACTGGAGCGGGCGCTGAGCGCGGCGCTGTCGATCGAGGTGCCCGACGAGGAGGTCGTGCGCCGGCTATCCGGGCGGCGCGTCTGCGTGAAGAACCCGAGCCACATCTACCACGTCGAGCTCGACCCCCCCAAGCACGAGGGCATCTGCGACCAGGACGGCTCCCGCCTGATCCAGCGCGACGACGACCAGGAGGACACCATCCGCCGGCGCCTGGAGGTCTACCACGCCCAGACGGCGCCCCTGATCGACTACTACGACCGCGCCGGACTGCTGCGACGCTTCGACGGGCTGCGCAGCGCCAACGAGGTCCACGACCACATCCGCGCCACGCTGGCCACGCTGCGGCTCGAGGACACGCTCTGAGCGCCGGCTAAGCTCGGATACACATGATCATCAAGAAGAGCCCGGCCGAGATCGAGAAGATGGCCGCCGCCGGCGAGATCCTCGTGCAGACCCTGGAACTGGTGCAGGCCAGGATCAAGCCCGGGGTGCGCACCTCCGAGCTCGACGCCGTCGCCGAGCGCTTCATCCGCTCCCGCGGGGCGGTGCCGACGTTCAAGGGCTTCCGCGGCTTCCCCGGCTCGATCTGCGCCTCGCCGAACGCGATGGTCGTGCACGGCATCCCCGGCCGCTACCGGCTGCGGGGCGGCGACGTGATCTCGGTCGACGTCGGCGTCACCCTCGACGGGTGGGTCGCCGACGCCGCCCGGACGTTCCCCGTCGGCGAGATCGACGCGGAGACCGAGAACCTGCTGCGGGCGACCCGCGAGTCGCTCTTCGCCGGCGTCGCCCAGTGCCGGCCGGGGAATCGCGTCGGCGACGTCTCGCACGCCGTCGAACGGGTCATCGAGGGCGCCGGGCTGTCGGTGATCCGCTCGCTCGTCGGCCACGGCGTGGGGCGCTCGATGCACGAGGACCCCCAGGTGCCCAACTACGGCCGGCCCGGCAAGGGGCCGCTGCTGGAGGAGGGAATGGTGCTCGCGGTGGAGCCCATGACCACCGCCGGACGGCCCGCCGTCAAGGTCGGGTCCGACGGCTGGGGGATCTTCTCCCAGGACGACTCGCTGGCGGCGCACTTCGAGTTCACGGTCGCCGTCACGGCGGAGGGGCCGCGGATCCTGACGCCCTGGCATCTCAGCCGCGAGGAGCGCGAGCGAGAGCGGGGCTCGGGCGAGGAGCGCGGGCAGGGCTCGGACGTGTCGCCCGGCGTGCAGGCCGCGGTCGGCGCCGGCTGAGCACCGCCACGGCGACCGTGTGGAGCCGGCGGGGAGCCCTCGGGGGAGCTGTGGCCCTGGCTGAGCACCGCCGCGAGGCGCCAGGTGCTACCATGCCAAGTCCTGCCCGCAGGCGAAGTCGATTCGCCGTGCGAGCGTATCCTCGACCAGGTAGCGGCGGCCGTCCCGGCAGCCAGAGCCGGGTCGCCGGAACCAGCCGAAAGGGATCATGAAGGTACGACCGTCGGTCAAGCCGATGTGCGAAAAATGCAAGATCATCCGCCGCCACGGGGCGGTGCTTGTCATTTGCCAGAACAAGCGCCACAAGCAGCGTCAGGGGTGATCGCGTAATGGCCCGCATCGCAGGCGTCAACCTGCCCCTGAACAAGCGCTCGGAGATCGGCCTGACCTACATCTTCGGCATCGGCCGCTCGACGGCCAACAAGCTGCTGGCCGAGGTCGATGTGAGCCCGGACACCTACGTCCGGGACCTCACCGAGGACGAGGTGTCGCGTCTGCGCGACGCGATCGACCGGGAGCTGACCGTCGAGGGCGACCTGCGCCGGGAGCGCTCCCAGGACATCAAGCGCCTGCAGGAGATCGCCTGCTACCGCGGCCTGCGCCACCGCCGGGGGCTGCCCGTCAGGGGTCAGAAGACGAAGACCAACGCCCGCACGCGCAAGGGTCCCAAGCGGATGCAGGTAGCCGGCAAGAAGAAGGCCGGCAAGAAGTAATGGCTGCTCCCAAGCGTGCCCGTGGGCGGCGGAAGCCCAAGAAGAACATCCCGGTCGGCCAGGCCCACATCAAGACGTCGTTCAACAACACGATCGTCTCGTTGACGGACGTTCAGGGCAACGTCATCGCCTGGGAGTCCGCCGGCGGAGCCGGCTTCAAGGGCTCCCGGAAGTCGACGCCGTTCGCGGCCCAGGTGACGGCCGACGCGGCCGCCCGGAAGGGGCTGGAGCAGGGGCTGCAGAAGGTCGAGGTCTATGTCAAGGGTCCGGGCTCGGGCCGGGAGACGGCGATCCGCTCGCTGTCCGCCGCCGGGTTGGAGGTGACGGGCGTCAAGGACGTGACCCCGCAGGCTCACAACGGCTGTCGCCCCCGCAAGCGGCGGCGGGTGTAGGAGGACGGATGGCGAGAGACTCGAGCCCGCAGTGCAAGCAGTGCCGCCGGGAGGGGCAGAAGCTGTTCCTCAAGGGCGAGCGCTGCCTGACCGACAAATGCGGCGTGGAGCGCCGCTCGTACCCGCCCGGGGAGCACGGCCGGGGACGCCAGAAACAGAGCGAGTACCGGCTGCAGCTGCGTGAGAAGCAGAAGGCGCGCCGCTACTACGGGGTGCTCGAGCGCCAGTTCCACGGCTACTACGAGAAGGCCTCCAAACAGCCGGGGATCACGGGCGAGAACCTGCTGGCGTTGCTGGAGTGCCGCTTCGACAACGTCCTGGTGCGCCTGGGCTTCGCCGCGTCCCGGCGGCAGGCGCGCCAGCTGATCCGCCACGGCCACTGGACGGTCAACGGCCGGCGGGTCGACATTCCCAGCTACCAGGTGCGCGAAGGCGACGTGATCGCCATCAAGGCGGGCACCCCGGCGACCCAGGTGGTGAGAGACGCCACCGAGCTCACCGGACAGATACCGGCGTGGCTGCAGGCCGATCACGAGTCGCTGACGGCCAAGGTGCTGCGCAAGCCGGAGCGGCGCGAGGTCGCGGCGCCGGTGCAGGAGCAGCTCATCGTCGAGCTGTACTCGAAGTAGGCGCTTTGCCCGGCGCCGCGGCCGCGGTGGCGGCGGCGCCCTGGAGCCGGCATCCGCTGGAGGCCGGCGCGAGATCACAACGAGGTTAGGACCCCATGCTCGACTTCCAAATTCCCCGGATCACAAGCGAGTCCGTAGAGCAGAACCGCGGCACGTTCACGATCGAGCCGCTGGATCGCGGATTCGGATACACCTTCGGGAACTCGCTGCGGCGCGTGCTGCTGTCCTCGCTGGCCGGCGCCGCCGTCACCAGCGTCCGCATCGAGGGCGTGGCGCACGAGTTCTCGACGATCACCGGCGTGAAGGAGGACGTGACCGACATCGTCCTGAACCTCAAGGGCATCGTCTGCCGGATGCACTCCGACGCCACCGAGGTCGAGGCGCCGCTCGTCGTGACCGGCCCCGGCGACATCACGGCCAAGGACATCGACCTCCCGGCGGGCGTGGAGATCCTCAACCCCGACGTCCACATCGCGACGCTGGAGAAGAAAACCAAGCTCGAGCTCTACATGACGATCGGCCGCGGCCGCGGCTACCGGCCGGCGGAGGAGAACAAGTCAGCCGACCAGCCGATCGGGGTGATCCCGATCGACTCGATCTTCTCGCCCGTCCGCCGCGTGGCCTACGCCGTCGAGCAGGCCCGGGTCGGGCAGAAGACGGACTTCGACAAGCTGACGCTCGACATCGAGACCGACGGCTCGATCGAGCCCCAGGCGGCCCTGCGGGAGGCGGCGGAGCTGTTGATCTCCCAGCTCGCGATCTTCACCGACGCGGACCGGATCCAGGAGCTGCGGGCCTCACCGGGCGGCCAGCTCGACGGGCACGGTCTCGCCGTCGGCGGCCCCAACGCCCAGTCCGCCCTGCAGGGCGAGGAGTGGGGGATCCTGATCGAGGAGCTCGAGCTGGGCGTCCGCTCCTACAACTGCCTCAAGCGCGCCGGCATCCAGACCGTGGGCGACCTGATCTCGAAGTCCGAGGCCGAGCTCAACGCGATCCCGAACTTCGGCAAGAAGTCGATCGACGAGGTCATCGAGACGTTGGAAGGGCGGGGGCTGCACCTGCGCCAGGACTAGGCGCAGGCTAGACTCCGAGATCGGCGCGATCGCGCCGACCGGAAACTGCTTTTTTGATTGGACCCCGGAGGGGTCCGTGTTTGGGCGAGGGGAAGCCACATCCGATGCGACACCAGAAGACACGCAACAAGCTCAGCCGCGACTCGGCGCACCGCAAGGCGTTGCTGATGAACCTCACCAAGGAGGTCCTCGAGCACGAGCGCATCAAGACCACCGAAGCCAAGGCCAAGGCGGTCAAGCCCGAGATCGAGAAACTCATCACGCTCGCCAGGAACGACACCCTCCACGCCCGCCGCCAGGCGCTCTCGGCGCTCTCCCAGGACAAGTTCGCGGTGCACCGGCTGTTCGTCGACGTCGCCCCCCGCTACGTCGACCGGCCGGGCGGATACACCCGCATCCTCAAGCTCGGCCCGCGCCGCTCGGACGCGACCGAGATGGTCTTCCTCGAGCTCGTCTGAGCCAGGTCACCAAGCTCACCCTCGAATACGACGGGGCCGACTTCGCCGGCTGGGCGCGTCAGCCCGGGCTGCGCACGGTGCAGGAGGAGGTGCAGCGCGCCCTGCGCACCATCCTCGGCGAGCGCGGCGACGACGGCGAGCCGCTGGCGTTGACGGTCGCCGGGCGAACCGACCGCGGGGTCCACGCCTGGGGGCAGGTCGCCAGCTACCGCCACGAGGCCGTCGACCCGGCGCGGCTCAACGCGCTGCTGCCCGAGGACGTCGCCGTGGTGGCCGCCGAGCCGGCCCACGAGGGCTTCGACGCGCGCCGCGACGCCCGCAGCCGCACCTACTGCTACCGGGTCCTGCACCGGCGGACGCGGGGGGTGTTCACGCGCAAGCACGCCCTCTGGTGGCCGCACCGGATCGACCGGGATGCGCTTGCGGAGTGCGCTCGGCTGCTGGTCGGGACCCACGACTTCACGGCCTTCACGCCGACCGAGACCGACCACGTCCGCTTCGAGCGCGACGTCCTGCGCGCCGAGTGGCGAGAGCAGCCGGGGGAGATGCTGGAGCTCTGGATCGAGGCCGACACCTTCATGCGGCACATGAACCGGGTCCTCGTCGGGACCATGCTCGAGGTCGCCGGCGGGCGGCGCGATGTGCGGGACTTCGCGCGGCTGCTCGAGGGACGCCCCCGGCCCGAGGCCGGGCCGACGGCGCCGGCGTACGGTCTGGCGCTGGCCTGCGTGGCTTACTGAACAACCCGTTCATCGGTGCCGCCCGTGACGGCACGTATGCTGGATGGAGATGCCGCTGAACGTGCTGCTCACCAACGACGACGGGATCGAGGCCGACGGCCTGCAGACGCTGCGCCGCGCGCTGGCGGCGCTGCCCGACGTCAACCTCGCCGTGATCGCCCCCGACGGGAACCGCTCGGCGATGGCGCGGTCGATCACGACGCGCCGGCCGCTGTGGGTCGAAGAGGTCGGCTTCGCCGACGGGGGCGTCGGCTACGCGACCGACGGGACCCCGGTGGACTGCGTGCGCCTGGCGAGCCTTGGCGTCGTGGAGGGCTTCGCCGCGGACGTCGTGGTCTCCGGGATCAACCACGGGGCCAACCTGGGCGACGACATCACCTACTCGGGCACCGTGGCCGCCGCCCTGGAGGGCGTTGTCCTCGGCCTGCCCAGCATCGCCGTCTCCCAGCAGTCGCGCGGGCGGGCGCTCGACTACCGCTACGACGGCGGCTTCAGCTTCGAGCTAGCGGCGCGCTTCGTCGCCGGCCTCGTGCAGCGCCTGGAGACGCTGCCGCTGCCTTCGCGGACGCTGCTCAACGTCAACGTCCCCGCCGGGGAGCCCGAGGGCGTGGAGGTGGCGTTCCTGGGCAAGCGCATCTACCGCGACGAGCTCAAACTGGAGCGCGAGGAGCCCGGCCCGCCGGCGCGGCGGCGCTACTGGATCTACGGCGCCGATCCCGGCTTCGAGGACGAGCCCGGCAGCGACCTAGCCGCGGTCGCCGCCGGACGGATCGCGGTGACGCCGCTGCACTTCGACCTCACCCACCGGCCGGGCCTGGAGGCCCTGCGGGGCTTCGACCTCCAGGGACTCCTGGCCGCCGCCGCCGGGGGCCTGGAGACGCGGTGAGCAGTGACCCGGCGGCGCGCGCCGCCGAGCTGCGCGAGGTCATCGCCGAGCACTCCCACCGCTACTACGTCCTCGACGACCCCGTCATCGGCGACGACGCCTACGACGCGCTGCTCGACGAGCTGCGGGCGATCGAGGAGGCCCACCCCGAGCTGCTGAGACCCGACTCGCCGACCCAGCGCGTCGGCGGCACGCCGGTCAGCCGGCTGGAGAAGGTCGAGCACCTGGAGCCGATGCTCTCCCTCGGCAACGCCCGCTCCGAGGAGGAGCTGCGGGCGTGGGTGGAGCGGATGCGCAACCACCTCGCCCGTGAAGGCTTCGCCCAGCCCCGCTTCCAGTACGTCGCCGAGCCCAAGGTCGACGGCCTGGCCATCAGCCTGCTCTACCGCGACGGGGTGCTGCAGCGAGGAGCGACCCGCGGCGACGGCGTCATCGGCGAGGACGTCACCCACAACCTCCGCACCATCGGCGCCATCCCACTGAGCATCGAGGGCGCGCCGCCGCTGCTGGAGGTCCGCGGCGAGATCTACATGTCGCTCGCCGACTTCACCGCCCTGAACGAGCGCCGCGCCGAGCGGGGGCTCTCGACGTTCATGAACCCCCGCAACTCCGCCGCCGGCACCATCCGCCAGCTCGACCCGGCCCTCGCCGCCGAGCGTCCCCTGTCGATCTGGTGCTACCAGGTCGGGGTCACCGAGGGGCTGTCGTTCACCACCCACTGGGACGCCCTGCAGTGGCTGCGCGAGCACGGCTTCCGTGTCAACCCGGACATCGAGCTCCTGGGCAGCGAGGACGACGTCGTCGCCCGCTGCGAGGAATGGCAGCGCCGCCGGGGTGAATTGGACTTCGAGATCGACGGCGTGGTCGTCAAGGTCAACGACCTCCAGCTCCAGCGGCGCCTGGGCACCGTCGGGCGCGACCCCCGCTGGGCGATCGCCTGGAAGTTCGCCCCCACGACCGCCGTCACCCACCTGCGCGACATCGGCTGGAACGTCGGCAAGTTCGGCGACCTGCGGCCCTATGCGATCCTCGAGCCGGTGGCGGTGGGCGGGGTCACGATCAAGCTCGCCACGCTGCACAACGAGGAGGACCTCCGTCGCAAGGACATCCGCGCCGGCGAGGACGTCATCGTGCTGCGCGCCGGCGACGTCATCCCCCAGGTCGTCTCGCCCGCCCCCCACGTCGTCGAGCACGCCGAGCGCCCGCCGTCGCCGCGCCCGCCGGCGCGCTGCCCCTACTGCGACACCAAGACCGTCAAGCCCCGTGACTCGATCTTCACGACCTGTCCCAATCGCGCCTGCCCCGAGCGCGCGTGGCAGCTGCTCAAGCACTTCGTCTCCCGCGGCGCGATGGACATCGAGGGGCTCGGCGAGAAGCAGGTCCGGCTGCTCCAGGAGAGGGGGCTGGTGGCCACGCCGGGCGACTTCTACCGGCTGACGCAGGAGCAGCTCCAGGAGCTCGACGGCTTCGCCGAGGTCTCCGCCCGCAACGCCCTCGCGGCGATCGAGGACTCAAAGCGCCGGCCCTTCGCCCGGGTGCTCTTCGCCCTGGGCATCGAGGAGGTCGGCGAGGTCACCGGCCGCAACCTCGCCCAGCGCTTCCCCGACGTCGACGCCCTCCTGCGCGCCACCGAGGAGGAGATCGCCGAGACCCCGGGGATCGGCGAGAAGATGGCCCACTCCATCCGCCTCCAGCTCGAGGACTCCCACATGCGCGAAATCATCGCCGACCTGCGGCTCGTCGGGCTGCGCTTCGCCCAGGACGGCCCCCCACCCTCGCAGGGGCCGCTCGCCGGGAAGACCCTCGTCCTGACCGGCACCCTGCCCCACTGGACCAGGGAGTACGCCACCGAACGCATCCAGGCCGCCGGCGGCCGCGTGACGAGCTCGGTGTCCAAGAAGACCGACTACCTCGTCGCCGGGGACAGCGCCGGGTCGAAGCTCGAGAAGGCCCGCCGGCTGCATGTGCCCGTGCTCGACGAAGACGGGCTGCGGGCGCTGTTGGGGTAGGGGCGGCGTAGGGCGCCGGGCAGCGCCAGGGCCGCGCCAGGCTGTTATCTTATCTGATAACATAGCCGTATGGAGCCGTCTCTCGACGAGGTCCTGGCGCAGGCCGCGCGTCTGCAGGAACTGGTGCCCGGCGCCGTCCTCGTCGGGGGCACCGCCGCCGCCTTCCACGCCCACCACCGCCAGTCGCTCGACCACGACCACGTCGTCGTCGACCTCGCCGAGCGCTTCGACTCGGTCCTGGAGCATCTGGAGGCACTCGGCGACTGGTCAACGGCGCGGGCGCGGCCCGGGAAGATCATCCTCGGCGAGCTCGGCGGGATCGAGACCGGCGTGCGCCAGCTGCTGCGCAGCCGGCCGCTGGAGACCCGAGAGGTCGAGCTCGACGGCGGCAGGCTCGTCGTGCCCACCGCCGCCGAGATCCTGCGGATCAAGGGCTGGCTCGCGCTCAGCCGCAACCAGACCCGCGACTACCTCGACATCGCCGCCCTCGCCGACCGGATCGGCCTGGACGAGGCCGCCGCCGTGGTGCGCGGTATCGACGACTACTACGCCGACGTCAATCGGCGTCCGGAGCCCGTCGCCACACAGCTCGTCCGCCAGCTCGCCGATCCCAAGCCCCGCGACGCCGACGTCACCTCGCAGCTGGACACCTACAAGGCGCTCGACCCCCGCTGGCACGACTGGGCCGCCGTCAAGGCCGTCCTCGCCGACCTCGCCGAGCGCGTCCTCCGATGAGCCTGCGCTTTCGCAACCTCGACTTCGACTCCTCGGCGGCGCTCGATGAGTGGCCCGCCGAGGCGATCGAGACCCTCATCGACCGGGGGTCGCTGTCGGACTGGCGCGCGCTGGCGCGGGCGATCGAGGAGAACCCCTGGGGCCCGGCGGCACGCACCACCGAGAACGTCGTCGGTTGGGGCGAGCACTACGGCATCGACCCCCTGCTGGAGCGCGTCGTGCGCCACGCCCGCGAGGAGGCCACTCTGCGCGGGCGGGTCGAGTACGCCGCCGAGATCCGCCGCTGGCGTCGGCGGGCCGGGATGACCTTGCGCCAGCTCGCCCTCGCCGCCGGAACCTCGGCCTCGCGGCTCTCGGATTACGAGAACGCCAAGGTCGCGCCGACGACCGACGTGCTGGGGCGCCTGCGGGCGGTGGCGGGGCGCGGCGTGGAGGGACGGCTGGAGCTGGATCGGTCGGATGCGACCGGCGACGCTCAGTAATCGGCCAGCGTGATCGCCATGTTGTCCTGCAAGACGTGGGCCGTTTCGATCGCGATGCCGTCGTCGAAGAAGGCGAACGCGATGTATTGCCGGCCGAGATCCTGGCAGTAGCCGACGAGGTTGGAGACGCCGGTCAACGTCCCGGTCTTGCCCTGGCAGCGGCCTGAGGCGGCCGTCCCGCGCATCCGTTCGGCGAGGGTCCCGGTGTGCCCGGCGACGGCCATGTCGGCGCGCAGGGTGGTCCCGACCGGCGTCGTCGCGAGGTCCTTCAGCAGCGTCACCACCTCCAGCGGCGATGTCTGGTCTTCGCGGGAGAGCCCCGAGCCGTCGACGACGTGGGGATGCAGGCCGAAGTCCGCCGCCACGGTTTCCCGCACCACGTGGGCGCCCGCCGCCGTCGTGCCGGCGCCGCCGTAGCGGGCGCCGAGGTCCTTGACGAGGGTCTCGGCGAAGAAGTTGTCAGACGGCGGCAGCATGAGGCCGATGAGCTGGGCGAGCGTCGGCGACTGGGCGGCCGCCAGCGGGGTCGCCCCTGCCGGGGTGGTCGCGGCTCCGCTGCCGCCGCCGATCGCGACGCCGGCGCCGCGCAGGGCCTGGCGCAGCTCGTGGGCGGCGTATTCGGCCGGGGCGTGCTGTCCGTGGTAGGGCCCGGTTTCGCCGCGGTTGAAGGCCAGGCCGCTCAGCGTCCCTTCGAGGTAGGGGTCGAGCCGGTAGTCGCTTGAGGGCTCCCCGCGCAGGGAGTCGAAGTAGGTCTCGTC
>DATKPO010000043.1:0-5164 GCA_035524055.1 Solirubrobacteraceae bacterium | reverse complement strand
TTCAGCGGCATCGAGTGCAAGGCCGAGCAGAAGGGCGACGGCTGGGTGCTGAACGGCCACAAGATGTTCGTCCTCGACGGCCACGTCGCCAACCTCATCATCGTGGCGGCGCGTACGGCCAAGGGCGTCTCGCTCTTCGCGCTGCAGGGCGACGCGGCGGGTCTTACGCGCACGCCGCTGCCGACGATGGACCAGACGCGCAAGCAGGCCCGCCTCCAGTTCTCCGGCACGCCGGCCGCGTTGATCGGCACCGACGGCGGCGCCGAAGCGGGGTTGTCCAAGACGCTCGACCTCGCCGCAGTGGCGCTGGCCGCCGAGCAGGTCGGTGGCGCGCAGCGCGTGCTCGACTCCTCGGTCGAGTACGCCAAGACCCGGATCCAGTTCGGGCGCCCCATCGGCAGCTTCCAGGCCATCAAGCACAAGTGCGCCGACATGCTGCTCGAGGTGGAGTCGGCCAAGTCCGCCGCCTACTACGCCGCCTGGGCCGCGGCCGAGGACTCCGACGAGCTGCCCGTCGTGGCGTCGCTGGCCAAGTCCTACTGCTCGGAGGCCTACTTCCACAGCGCGGCGGAGAACATCCAGATCCACGGCGGCATCGGGTTCACCTGGGAGCACCCCGCCCACCTGTACTTCAAGCGGGCCAAGTCCTCCGAGCTGTTCCTGGGCGACCCCGCCTACCACCGCGAGCTGCTCGCCCAGCGCATCGGGATCTAGGGCCGCGCCGAAGCCGTTCCGAGCCCCGGTCCGCACGGATCTTCAGGTTTCCTCGCCGTCGTTCCGAGGTACTGAGGGTTCGAGGGACTGAGGTTTTCGAGGGACGCAGGTTCGAGGTTCGAGATGCAAGGACCCTTCAAGCTCCGCGCCGGTCCGGGGGGCGATCTGGCGACCTACGCCACCGCCACGGGCCCGGGCGCGCCGGTGCGCGGCCACATCGTGCTCTGCCACGACCTGCCGCGGCCGCGGGGCTCCGCCGCCGACATCGGGCTGACCTTCCCGGCGCTGGCGGACCGCCTCGCGCGCGAGTCCGGCTGGCGCGTCGTCACCGCGAGCTTGCGGGGCGCGGGCGAGTCGGCGGGTGACTTCTCGCCGATGGGGTGGCTCGAAGACCTGACCTTCCTCGCCGACGACGAGATCCCCGAGGCCGCGCCGCGGCTCGTGGTGGGCTTCGGCTTCGGCGGCGTCCTCGCGCTGCACCTCGCGGCGCGCGACGAGCGCATCGCCGGCGTCGCCTGCCTCGGGACGCCGGCCGACCTGGTGTCGCTCGTGCACGACCCGGCCGACCTGCTGGCGCACTGCCGGCGGACCGGCGTGATCACGACCGAGGGCTTCCCGGCGTCGGACGAGGCGTGGGCGAAGGAGCTCTCGGTGCTCCATCCCGCCGAGGACGCCGCGTTGCTCAAGGGCCGGCCGCTCCTGCTCGCGCACGGCGCCGACGACCCCGACGTGCCGGTGACCCAGGCCCGCGCTCTCTCCGACGCGGCGACAGGCCCCTCGGAGCTGCACGTGGTGCTCGGCGCCGGGCACTGGCTGCGTGCCGACCCGCGGGCCATCGCCATCCTCGTGGGCTGGCTGGAGCGCCGCCACTAGACACCTCGCGTCGGCGCTGCTCCCGGCGTCCGAGTCGTCCTCGTCGTCGGCCAACACCCGCGCAACCCTGCACCTCCGGCTCAATCCCGGCGCCGGCCCGGCCGACACAGGAGGGCATGGTGGAGGGAATCTTGCTGCACGGCGGCTTCGTGCCGCCCCCGGTCCTGGTACTGGCGCAGGACCCTGACGTCGCCGCCGGCCTACGAGACGAGGCGGCGCCCACCGTCGAGCCCGACGTCTTCGCCGGCGCCGAGGACGAGCCGGTTACGCCGCCGGTGGCGCGCTACTCGACGCTCGATCGATCGCGTCGCGCAGAGCCCGTGCTGCGTGGCGGGCGTCTGGCGCCTGGGTCAGGTAGCGGACCACGACGAAATGGCGCACACCGGCCGCAGCAAGTCCGGGGATCGTCTCGGGCGTCACACCGCCGGTCACGAACACGGGAACACTGGCACGTCCAGTGGCCAGACTGACGTAGTCGACGCCGGTGCCCGCGCGGCCCGGCTTGGTCGGCGTGGGCTCCACCGGTCCGGCCGACAGATAGCTGACGTCCTGGCCGAGCGCCCCCGCCAGGTCCTCGGGGGAGTGCGTGGACAGCCCGACGATGGCGTCGGGCCCGAGGATGCGGCGGGCCAGCGACACGGGCGCGTCGTCCTGCCCCACGTGCACGCCGTCGGCCCCCGCCTCGAGCGCGAGGTCGGGGCGGTCGTTCAAGACGAAGGGGACGCCGAGCGCGTTGCACACCTCGGCGACGACCCGCGCCCGCTCGACGAGCGGCCGCGCCTCGAGCTCCTTGTCGCGCAGCTGCACGACGTCCACGCCGCCCTCGATGCAGGCCGCCACGAACGCGGCCAGGTCGGGCCGGTCCGGCGTGCAGAGGTAGAGGTGTCGGGTGCCGAGGTCGAACCGGCCGCTCACGCGTGGGCGGCGCGCGCCGACGCCTTGGCCTTGGCGGCACGCTTGGTCGCCCGCACCTTCTCGAGGCTCTTGGGGTCCGTGATGTCGGCCACCGAGAGGTGGCTGCCCTCGTCGCCGTAGGGGGTGGTGGCGTCCCGCCACCCCGTCGGGTGCACGCCCAGCTGCTTGCCCAAGAGCGCGGCGAAGATCTTGGCTTTCTGCTCGCCGAAGCCGGGCAGGGCACGGAGCCGCCCGACCAGCTCCTCGCCCGTGCCCACGCCTTTCCAGATGTTCTCGGCCTTCCCGCCGTACTCCTCGGCGATGGCGCGACACAGGTCCTGGACGCGCGCCGCCATCGAGCCGGGGAAGCGGTGCAACGCCGGACGCTCCTTGAACGCGGTGGCGAATTCGCCGGGGTCCGCGGCGGCGATCGCCTTGGCGTCGAGCCGCGCGCCGAGGCGCCGCGAGAGCTCCGCCGGCGACGAGAAGGCCTTCTCGATCGTGATCTGTTGGTCGAGCACCATCCCGATCAGGAGCGCCAGCGGCTGCTCCGAGATGACCTTGTCGGACTCGGGATCCTGAGCGAGGTGCAGCGACGTGGCGGCCATGTCCTGACTCTACTGCCGGCGCATTTTTGCTCCGGCCCAGGTCGCGGGCAGACTCTCGCCATGCACATCCCGGCCAAGGTGGACTACGGCATCCGTGCCCTGCTGGCGCTCGCCGCGGCCGGGACGCCGCAGACGGCCGAGTTCCTGGCGGGGGAGCAAGGGCTGCCGCCGCGCTTTCTGGGGGCGATCCTCGCCGACCTCCGCCGCGCCGGCGTCGTGGCCAGTCAACGCGGCGCGGAGGGCGGCTACCGCCTCGCCCGCGACCCCGACGCCATCACGATCGCCGACGTCATCCGCGCGCTGGACGGCCCGCTCGCCGAGGTGCGCGGCTTTCGCCCGGAGGCGACCAACTACGACGGTGCCGCGGAGAACCTCCAACAGGTCTGGGTGGCAGTGCGCGCCAGTCTGCGCTCGGTGCTCGAGAAGGTGACCCTCACCGACGTCATCACCGGGAAGCTGCCTTCGCACGTCCAGAAATTGGTGCACGACCCGGATGCCTGGGTCCCCCGCTGAGCGCCAGGGCGAGCCGGTCGTGTCCGTCACGATGGCGGACTACCTGTGGTTCGTCGACTTGGCGCTCGGCGAGATGGCCCGGATCGTCGGCGAGCTGGGCGACGATCTCGCCAACCGGCGCCCGCCTTTCCGTGACGCCAACTCTCCCTACGCCATCCTGACGCACTGCCTCGGCGTCATGGAGTTCTGGGGCGGCGCCTCCATCGCCGAACGCGCCGTGCAGCGCGACCGCCCGTCGGAGTTCACCGCGCAGGGCGAGGTGGCGGGGTTGCTTCGCCGCACCGAGCACGCGCGCCTGCGCCTGCGCGAGGACCTCGTCGAGATGGACGATTTCGCGCCGACGGCCAACGTGCGGCCGCACGCCGAGGACCCGACGCCCTACACGGCGACCAAGGGGGCGGTGTTGCTCCATATCGTAGAGGAGTTGTTCCAGCACCTCGGGCAGATGGAGCTCACCCGCGACGCCATCCAGGCGGCGACGCGGCGATGAGCAAGCGCACCGGCGAGGGCACCGGCGACATCCCCATCGCCTGCGCCCTCGACGCGGACGGGCTGGCGACGCGGGTCGACGAGTGGCGCGCGCTGATGGCGTCGTCGGTGACGGCGCTCGACGTCGCGCCGGCCTCCGTGCGCCTCACGCTCGCCGACGACGAGGCCGCGCTCGTGGCGGCGGCGTCGCTCGGCCAACGCGAGAAGCAGTGCTGCCCCTTCTTCGACGTCTCGGTCGAGCTGGGCCCGCACGACCGCGCGCTCGTGCTCTCGGTGCCCGACGGCGCGGAGGAGGCGCTGGCCGGCTTCGCCGAGATGCTGCGATCGAGACCCTGAACCCGTAGGCCTTCGAGGCTCAGATCAACCAGGGAGCGACGCGGTCGGCGTCGATGCCCGCGTCCGCGATGGCGGCGGCCACCGTCGCGGGCTCGACCCGGCCCCGGCTAGCCAGCTGCTGGAGCACGGCCACGACCAGGTGCGCGGCGTCGACCTCGAAGTACGAGCGGAGCGCGTCGCGAGCGTCGGAGCGCCCGAAGCCGTCGGTCCCGAGCGAGGTGTAGGGCCGCTCGACGAAACGCGAGATCTGGTCGGGCACCGAGCGCATGTAGTCGGTGATGGCGACGACCGGATCGAGCCCGTTGCCGAGCGCTGCGGTGATGCGCGCCGTGCGCGGGGGCGCCTCGGGGTGCAGGCGGTTCCAACGCTCCACCTCGAGCGCGTCGGTGCGCAGGTTGGTCCACGAGGTGACCGCCCACGCGTCCGCGCTCACCCCGTAGGTCTCGGCCAGCACGCGCTGGGCCTCGAGGGCGACGCTCCACATCGGCCCCGAGAAGCACAGCGAGGCGCGCAGGTCGCCCCGCGTGCTCGTCGCCGGCGCCGGGGCGTAGCGGTAGATCCCCTCGATGATCCCTTGGCGGATCGCCGCCCCCTCTTCGCCCTCGGGGAGGGCGGGCATCGGGTACGTCTCGTTGTAGAGCGTGAGGTACCAGAAGCGGTCCTTCGGGTCCGCGCCCAGCATCTCGGCGATCGCCTCTTCCATGATGACGGCCACCTCGTAGGCGAACGACGCGTCG
>DATKPO010000042.1:0-2633 GCA_035524055.1 Solirubrobacteraceae bacterium | reverse complement strand
GCTCATCCTGCCGTTCGTGCTGCAGTCAGCCGAGGTCATGAAGCGGGCCGTGGCGCAGCTGGAGAGATACCTGGACAAGATCGAGGGCTACACGAAGGGCACCGTCGTGCTGGCCACCGTCTTCGGCGACGTCCACGACATCGGCAAGTCGCTGGTCAACACGATCCTCACCAACAATGGCTACACCGTCGTGGACCTCGGCAAGCAGGTTCCGATCCAGACGATCCTCGACGCCGCCCAGGAGCACCGGGCGACCGCGATCGGGCTCTCGGCGCTGCTGGTCTCGACCTCCAAGCAGATGCCGGCCTGCATCCAGGAGCTGCACGCCAAGGGCCTCGACTACCCCGTCCTGATCGGCGGCGCCGCGATCAACCGCGCCTTCGGCTACCGCGCCCTGTACCCCGGCGGCAAGGAGTCCGAGGAGCAGTACGAGCCCGGCGTCTTCTACTGCAAGGACGCCTTCGAGGGGCTCGCCGTCATGGACCAGCTGGTGGACGCCGACGCCCATGCGGCGCTCGTCGGCAAGCTCCATGCGGACGCCCGGGCGTTTCGCGAGAAGGGCGAGGAGCCCGCGGAGGAGCTCAACTTCGCCGACGACTCCGTCCGCTCCGCCGCGCGCACCGACGCCCCGGTGCCGACGCCGCCGTACTGGGGCGTGCGCGAGATCCCCGTCGACCTCGACGAGGTCTACAGCCACCTCGACACTCACGTCCTCTTCAAGCTGCACTGGGGTGGGCGCGGCGTCAAAGGCGAGGCCTGGCGGGAGCTGCTGCGCGACGACTTCCAGCCGCGGCTCGCCCGGATGTGGGGCGAGGCGACCGGGGCCGGCGGTGACGGCGCTGCCGGCAGCGAGAGCGCGGGTGCCCGCGCGCCCTACCTGCACCCCCGCGCCCTGCTCGGCTTCTTCCCCTGCTACGCCCAGGGCAACGAGATCGTCGTCCTCGACCCCGCGGTCGCCACCCCCCGCGACGGCCACGGCCCGGGGGACGACGCGCGCGAGCTCACCCGCTTCGTCTGCCCCCGCCAGCCCAAGGGCGACCGGCTCTGCCTCGCCGACTTCTTCCGGCCCGCCAAGGATGACGGCTCGCCGCCGGACCAGCTCGACGTGATCGCCGTCCAGGCCGTCACCGTCGGCTCCGAGGTCACCGAGCTGATGGCCCGCCTGGAGGCCGAAGGCGAGTTCTCCGAGCAGCTCTTCGTCCACGGCCTCGGGGTGCAGACGGCCGAGGGACTCGCCGAGTGGCTGCACGCGACGGCGCGCGAGATGCTCAGCATCCCCGCCGCCCAGGGCCGGCGCTACTCCTGGGGCTACCCCGCGGTGCCCGAGCAGGCCGAGCACCTCAAGGTCGAGAAGCTGCTCGGCCTCGGCGACATCGGGATGCGCATCACCGACGGCTACGCCCCCCTCCCCGAGCAGTCCACGCTGGCCCTCGTCGCCCACCACCCCCAGGCGATCTACTTCGGCACCCGCCAGGGGCGGCTCCTGCCCGACGGCTCCCCCGACGACCTCATCAAGGGCTCCCGGCGCGATCCCTCCCTGTTCGGGGAGGGCGGCACGGGTGAGGCCGAGCTCGACGACGAGGACCCTCCCCCGGGCGCCGTCGAGGCAGAGGACGAGGCGGCGTTGGCAGCGGACGGGGCCTGACTGCCGCCGGCGCCTCCCGCCCACGCGCTCAGCGAGCGTCGCGCAGACACCCCGCTCAGCGCTCGACCAACCCGCCCCGCGCCGGCCCCCGCTCGCCGCGCTCCGGCAGCGGCGGCAGCTTGACCGGCGCCGCGTGCAGCGCCCGCAGGCGCACCTCGCGCCAGGAGAGGCCCTCGTTGACCAGCGCCGGCAGACCCATCAGCGCGGCGGTCGCGAGCTCCACCGCCTGCAGGATGATCCCGTAGGCGATCGCGTCCGGGGTCGAGACGTGGTAGGCGCCGCTCAGCACCGCCACGCACGCCGCCTGGAAGACGCCGACGTTCGCCGGGGTCGCCGGGATCGCCGCGGTCACGTTCACCGCGAACAGCACGCCCGCCGCGCCCGCCAGCCCCACGCGCTGGTCCAGGCCGAGCGCCATCAGCAGCAGCCAGCACGACGCGCACTGCAGCCCCCACGCCGCGAGCTGGGCGCCGGTGGCCACGGCGGCCTGGCGCGGCCGGCGGAAGATGCGCAGACCCTCGCGCACCAGCAGCAGCGTCCGGCGGGCGGCGTTCGACAGCGAGCCCAAGCCGTCGACGTGGGCGCCGCGCGAGCGCTCCACCGGACGCGGCGCGAGCACCGGTACCAGCAGCACCACCATCAGCGCGCCCAGCGGAACCAGCGCCGGCACCACCAGCGCTCCGCCTTGGCCGTGCAGCAGCGGCGCCCCGCACAGCATCGAGACGCCCAGCAGCGCCAGCGCGAGCAGGTTCAGCAGCGTCTGGGAGATCATCGTCCCGAGCACCACCGGCAGCGTCTCCCGCGCCCGGCCGATGCGCCGGGCGACGATCACCGCGCGCGAGGGCTCCCCGAGGCGCGCCGGCAGCGTCGCCGACATCAGCACCCCGATGAACGTCCCCTGCAGCGCGTCCCGCCGGCGCGCCCGACGCCACGTCGGCGCGACCCGCAGGATCGCGTGCCACGCCAGGCCGCGGACGAACATCGCCAG
>DATKPO010000041.1:0-25881 GCA_035524055.1 Solirubrobacteraceae bacterium | reverse complement strand
GGCTGCTGCTGGTGCAACGCCGCAACCCGCCATTCGCCGGCAGTTGGGCGCTGCCCGGCGGCTTCGTCGACGAGGGCGAGCGGGTCGCCGACGCCGCTCCCCGCGAGCTGCGCGAGGAGACCGGCCTGCGAATCGACTCGCTGGAGCTGCTCGGCGTCTACGACACGCCGGGCCGCGACCCCCGGGGGTGGACGGTCTCCGCCGTCTACCTCGCCCGTCTCGATCGCGAGGTCGCGGTCAGCGGTGGCGACGATGCAGCCGACGCGCGCTGGTTCGACACCGACGCCCTGCCCGAGCTGGCCTTCGACCACGCCGCGATCGTCGCCGACGCGCTCACCAGGCTCGCCCGGGGTTGATTCGCGCGCCTGCCCCGGCGGCCCGCGACTGATCCGCGCGCTCGCCCGGCCCGCTCGGGGCTAGTCCTCCAGCTCGCTGCTGCGCTCGGCGTCGGCCTCGCCGTCCTCGCGCTCCCCGGCCGGCTCCTCGGGGAGGCCCTGGTCGTGCAGGATCGCATGGGCCGACTGCTGGTCGCCGTGGCTGGAGTGTTCGATCAGGATCCGCTCGGTCTCCTCGAAGCCCTCGGCCTCGCCGCCGCCGGCCTCGACGACCGGGCGCTGCGCCGGATCGAGGTCCTCCTCGCCCGTCACCCCGCCGATCAGCGCCGCTTCGTGCGCCGCGGCGTCAACCTCGTCCTGCTCGTACTCCGGGTCCGCGCTCATCGTTTCTGGGGCTCCTTGGGTAGGGCGCCGCCGGCGTCCGCGCCGGCCGGCCTCGGCGGCAGGCATGGCGCGGCTCGGCGTGGGATCATCCCAGTATGAAGCTATACACATGTGGACAGGGCAAGCACGGTGGCAGCCTGCCCTGGCCGATACGTCATCCCTGCGGGGGCGCCGCCAACGCCCTCGACAGGGCCGGACACGGCTACGAGCTCGTCGAAGTGCCCGGATACCGGATGCTGCCGTGGACGCGTCGCGGCGACGAGCGGGCCGAGATCCGCGATCTCAGCGGACAGGACGACGTGCCGGTCCTTCAGCTCGACGATGGCGAGGTCATCGCCGGCTCCGGCAAGATCGTCGCCTGGGCAAAGGCTCACCCCGCCGCGTAGTTGCCCAACCCCGCCGGCGTAGCCGCCTCATCGGCGAAGTAGTCGCGCGTCGCCTCATCGGGCTGAGTCGTCGCGCGTCGCCTCACCCGGCGGCGTAGTCGCGCATCGCCTCGACCAGCGGCTGCAGCCGCCGCCCGCGCGCCGTCAGCCGGTACTCGACGGTCGGTGGGCTCGTCGGCAGCACCGTGCGCTGCACGAGCCCGGCCGCCTCGAGGTCGCGCAGCCGCTCGGAGAGCATCCGCGGTGAGATCCCGTCGACGGCCTCGGCGAACTCGCTGAAGCGGATCGCGCCGCTCAGGGCGGCGTAGATGATCGACAGCTGCCAGCGCCGCTCCAGGAGGTCCGCCGTCTGGCGGACCTCCACGGGAACCGGCTGGCATCGCCGGGTGCCCTCTCGCGAGGACACCGCGACGACGCGCTTGCTGGGACGGGGGCCTGGCATCTCGCTCGCCTCCACCCGCCTAGGAGAGCTGGCGGGCGGCGACGTCGCGCGCCGGCTCCAGCGCCCGGTCCAGGACCTCCTGGACGGTCATCACCGGATGGAACGTCATCTGCTCGCGCACCTCGTCGGGGATGTCGTCGAGGTCGCCGCGGTTGCGCTCCGGCAGGATCACGTCGGTGAGACCCGCCGCGTGCGCGGCGAGCACCTTCTGCTTGAGGCCGCCGATCGGCAGCACCCGGCCCTGCAGGGTGACCTCTCCGGTCATGCCCACCGTGTGCTTCACCGGCCGGCCGCTGAGCAGCGAGGAGAGGGCCGTCACCATCGTCACACCCGCGCTCGGTCCGTCCTTGGGGATCGCCCCGGCGGGCACGTGGACGTGGAACTCGCGGTCCTCGAAGGCGTGCTCGTCGATGCCGATCTCCTCGGCGTGGCCGCGGACGTAGGAGAGCGCGATCCGCGCCGACTCCTTCATGACGTCGCCCAGCTGGCCCGTCAGCACCAGGCCGCCGCCGCCCGAGCCGCCGCCCTTCATCGCGGTGGCCTCGACGAACAGCACGTCGCCGCCGGTGCCGGTCACCGCCAGGCCCGTCGCCACGCCCGGGGTCGCCGTCCGCGACGCCGACTCCTGGAAGAACTTCTGCCGGCCCAGCGCCTCGCGCACCGCCTCGAGGTCGATCGCGACCGGCTCCACCGGGGGCGCGTCGGCCGTCGCGGTCGCCTTCGGCTCGGTGGCCTCCTGGGCCGTTGCCGGCAGCCTTGAGGCGATCTGCGTGGCGGTCTTGCGCAGCAGCGTCCCGAGCTGGCGCTCGAGGCTGCGCACGCCCGCCTCGCGGGTGTACTCGGCGATGACCAGCCGCAACAGCTCGTCTGAGATCTCGACCTCGCCCTCGCGCAGGCCGTTGCGGTCGCGCTGGCGCGGCCACAGGTAGCCCTTGGCGATGGCGAGCTTCTCCTCGCTGGTGTAGCCGTCGAAGGTGATGACCTCCATGCGGTCCAGCAGCGGGCCGGGGATCGTGTCGGCGACGTTCGCCGTGGCGATGAACATCACCTGGCTGAGATCCAGCTCCACGTCCAGGTAGTGGTCGCGGAAGGAGTGGTTCTGCGCCGGGTCGAGCACCTCCAGCAGCGCCGCCGAGGGGTCCCCGCGCCAGTCGGCGCCGACCTTGTCGACCTCGTCGAGCAGGATCACCGGGTTCATCGTGCCCGCGTCGCGCAGCGCCCGCACCAGGCGTCCCGGGAGGGCGCCGATGTACGTCCGGCGGTGCCCGCGGATCTCGGCCTCGTCGCGCACGCCGCCCAGCGACATGCGCACGAACTCGCGACCCAGGGCACGGGCGATCGACTCCCCGATCGAGGTCTTGCCGGTCCCGGGCGGGCCGATCAATGTCAGGATGGCGCCCGACTTGGGATCGGCCTCGATGCCGCGGTCCTGGCGCAGCTTGCGCACCGCCAGGTACTCGGTGATGCGGTCCTTGACGTCTTCCAGCCCGGCGTGGTCGGCGTCGAGCACCGCCCGCGCCCCGGTCGGGTCCAGATGCTCCTCGGAGCGCTTGGCCCAGGGCACCGCGATCAGCCAGTCAAGATAGGTGCGGATCATGGAGGACTCGCCGGTCTGCTCGCCCATGCGCTCCAGGCGGCCGAGCTCCTTGAGCGCCTGCTGCTCGACTTCCTCGGGCATCTCGGCGGCCTCGATCTTGGCGCGGTACTCCTCGGCGACGGAGCCCTCGTCCTCGCCGAGCTCCTTGCGGATCGACTCCATCTGCTTGCGCAGGAAGTAGTCCCGCTGCTGCTTCTCGGCGCCCTCCTGGACGTCCTCGCGGATGCGCTTGCGCACCTGCAGCTCGGCGAGCGACTCGCGCTGCAGCTTCACGGCCAGCGCCAGGCGCTCGGTTACGTCGAGCGTGCGCAGCAGCTCGACCTTCTGCTCGTAGGAGAGGTTGGGGGAGTAGCCGGCCGAGTCGGCCAGCGGGCCGGGCTCGACGATGGCGCGCAGGAACGCCGCGATGCGTCCGTCGTCGCCGCGCAGCTCGAGGATCTCCTCCACGACGGCGCGGTATTCGCGCTCCAGCTCGCGGGTGCGGCCGGTCGCGGGCACCTCGTCGGGGCGCTCGTCGACCTCGACGCGCAGCTCGCCGCCGGCGCCGGTCTGGGCGGCGCCTATCAGCGCCCGGTGCTGGCCGGAGAGCGCCACGGCGCGGCCGCCGCCGGGCAGCCGGATGTGGTCCTCGACCTCGGCGATGGTGCCGACCTCGAGGAACTCGTTCTCGTGGCGGGGGACGAGCACGACGCGCTCGTCCTCGCCGACGTCCACCGTGAGCGTGATGCCCATGTTCGGGAAGACGACGGTGTCGTCGAGCGGGATCAGCCGCAGCACGGGCTTCGGGCCCGGCTGGGGCGCGGGGGGGATAGAGGGCTTGCCGTTCTGATCAGCCATGGGTATACGCTCCATATGAGCTTACGAAAGTGTAGTTAGTATAGACCGGCGCGCGCGACCCTTCAAGTGCCTGGTCGCGCACGCCACTGCGGCCGGAGCAGGCGGCGCAAACCCCCTCCCCTCCAGAAAAATCAAACGCTTTCGGGACGCGACGGGTCTGGTTCGTCGGTGTCAGCGTCGAAGCTCACCTCGACGCGCTCCTGGGGCACCCGCTGCTCGGCCTCCGCCAGCGAGCGCAGGACGCGCCTGTCGGCGTCGATCAGGGGCGGCGAGAAGAAGCTCCGCGGCCACAGCCCCCGGGCGCGCACGACGTTGACCTCGGCGGCGAGCAGCGTCACCTGGGCACCGAGGTAGAGCCAGGCGAGCAGCCCCAGGACCAGGGCGAAGAGGCCCGATGTCTCCTTGGCGTGGCGCACGACGTGGTCGACGTAGTAGCCGCCGACGTGCTGGAGGATCTGCCACAGCACCGCCGCCAGCACCACCCCCGGCAGAAGGTCCCTGGTGGGCACGCTCGACGACGTCAGCAGGCGGAAGGAGGCGAAGAACAGCAGCAGGTTCACGGCGAGCGCGATCAGGACCCCGCCGAGCACCGCGACCGCGCTCGAGCCACCGGCCGTCACGTAGCCCGCGACCGCTGTCGAGACGATCGTCAGCGTCCCCAACGCCACGATCAGGGCGAGGCCCCGCAGCCGCCATGTCAGGAAGTTGGGGCGGTCCTTGCGGGGGACGTGCCAGACGGCGTTGAACGCGTTCTGGGCGGTGCCGGTGATCCCGAGGCCGGCCAGCAGCGAGCCGACGAGGCCGATCGCGAGGCTCAGGCCGCTGCCTTTGATCGAGTGCAGGTGCTGCTCGAGCTGCTGGCCGATGACCGGGAACTGGCTGAGCGCCGAGTGCAGCACGCTCTGCTGCGCCCCGGGGTTGCCTTCCAGGACGAAGCCGAGCACGGTGACGAACACCAGCAGCAGCGGGAACAGGGCGAAGAACCCGTAGTAGGCCACCAGTGCCGCCAGCTGGCCGGCGCCGTCGTCCCCGAACTTCTTGACCACCGCCGCCGCGAAGCCGACCCCGCGATGGCGCTGCTGGAAGCGGTCGAGTGCCCGCAGCCGCTCAGTGAGTCTCATCGGCGGGGCTCCCGGGCGCGGTCGAAATTCGTGGGGGGTCTGCGGGGCTGGGTGTCCGACATCGGTACATGACTACCCCTTATACGCAGCGCGGGCCCCTTCGGGGTGCCCGCCGACACCCTGGACGTACCCCGGCGACCGGCGGCAAGCACGCCGAGGCCGTCGATCTGCTCGCCCTCGTCGCCCACGCCCGGCGCGAGCCGCTGCTGCGCGCCCATCGCCACCGCCTGCGCCGGGAGGACCTCGAGGACTGCTACAGCCAGGCCACCCTGGAGCTGCTGGCGCACCTGCGCCGCGGGCTGCGGCTCTCCGGCCGGCGACACCTAGACCACGTGCTCGAGCAGCGCTTCCTCTCGCGCGTCCGTGACCGCCGCCGCGCGCTGCACGGACGCAGCCCGCTGGCCGCCGCCCTCGAGCGCTCCGTCTCCCTGGACACCGCCGGCGGCGAGAACCAGCTCGTCGATCCGCGCGCCGACGTCCACACGCTCGTCGCCCGGCGCCTGGAGCTGCGCGGCACCCTCCACAGCCTCCCCGCGCTCAGCGCCGACGAGCGCCTCGTGCTCGCCTCGCAGGCCCTGCTCGGCATCGGTCGAGCCGAGTTCTGCGGACAGCACGACTGGTCCTTCGAGAAGTACCGCAAGGTCGCCCAGCGCGGCCGAGCCCGCCTGCGGGCGCTCTCCGAGGCCGAGCTGCGCTTCCAGCCGCCCCCGCCGGGCCGCCGGTATCGGCAACCCGACGAGCGCCCACCGGCCGCCGCTTGTCCCGCTCCGGCGGGGCCCGTCGGAAGAGGAGATAGGGACAGACCTATGCATATAGACCACCCCCCACATCGGCGCGTCCCGGGGGACGCCGGCTATCGGTTTCAGGCACGACCGCACGGCGATCCCGCCCCGCGCGCAAGCGGCCGGGGGCCGGGCGATCACTCCCCGGCTCGGCTCCCGGCCGCCCGCGTGCCCCGGCGATCCGGAGGTGAGGCGTGATGTTCAGGCACGACGACCCCCGGTACCGTGTCTTCGGCGAGGACCAGCCGGAGGAGGTGGACGAGGGCCAGACGAATTGGGCCGAGCTCGGCGCCGACCGGTTTGACTGGCCCGGCGGCCGGACGGCTCGTGCCGGATCTGCGGCCCGGCAGACTCGTGCGGCACGCCGATCCAGACGCGCCCGCGTCGGCGCCGTGGCCTTCCTCGCGATGGCCGTCGGCGCGCTCGTGGCGCACGAGATCCGCTCGACCGTCGAGGGTGTCCCGGGCGCGAGCACAGCCGGTCCCGCGACCGCCGCGCCGCGGTCGTCCGCCGCGGCCGCGCGGGAGCAGCCGGTCGCGGCCGCCGGGCGGCTCGGGCCGAGTCGCTCGGGGACAGCCGCCCGACACCCCGCGGGCGGCGTCGCCCATCCGGCGTCACGCCGGTCCGCCGCTTCGCTCACGCCGCTCCACCGGTCCGCCGCGCCGCACACGGCGCGTCCGCGGAGCGCCGACCGCGTGGTCTCCGTGCTCGGCTACATGAACCCCACGACTAGCTCTGCGCCGCCGTCGCCCGCCGGTGTGTCGCCGGCGACCGCCGTCGCCCCCGTCGCCGCCGAAGAAGCGCGGGACGCCGGCGACGCGCCGGTGCTCTCCGAGCTCGGATTCGAGCGGTAGGCGGCGCGAGGTGCGATCTCGACCGGCGGTGACCGTCACGACCCACCCGCTGTGGCGGCTGCGCCTGGGCAGGGAGCTGCCACGCCGCATGGCGACGGCGCTGGCGGCGCTGGCGCTGCTGACCTTCGCCGGCCACGCCCTCGACCCGCCCGCGCGGGGTGCGCGAACGCGCGGCCCGCGATGCCACGACAACCAAGGAGGACAGAAGACATGCAACGAGCCGCCCGCCATCCAAGCAACCCAATCCATACGCGGTGCCCGCGTCCCGTGACACGCGCCCTTCTCGACACGCGCCTGGGCGCGATCTGCGGTCTGCTCATGGCCTGCAGCGCCTGCTTCGCTGTGGTCGGTCCGGCACGAGCCTCGGCCGCCGCCGCGACCTCCGCCGCGACCACCGCCGCGCAGGCCACGACGACCGCCGCCGCCGGCGAAGGCAGCTCGCTGGAAGCGGTGGCCAGCAAGGCGGGCGACACGGGACGCAAGGTCGCGATGAGCCTCATCGGCCTGGCGCTGGCCGTCGCCGGCATAGTGCTCGCCTTTCGACGCGACTTCAAGCAGGCCGCCGGGGTGTTCGCGGTCGGGATCGTCGCGGTGCTGCTGGCGACGCCGAGCGGCCTGAGCCTGTTGCAGAACACGGTCCACTCGCTGGCGGCATAGAGCGGTGGAGATCCGGTCCTACCGCGGCGTGTTCGCGCTGGAGCGCCGCATCTACAGGGTCGACCGTCTGCGCCTGAACCCCTCCGGGGTGCCGGTGCGGGGGGTCCTCTACTGGCTGGCGCTGACCCTCGCCGTGCTGCTGCTCGGACGACTCCCGCTGCTCGGCGCCGCGGCGGATGTGCTGCCCTGGTATCTGCGTGCGCTCGCCCTTCCGGCGGGTGCGGCAGCCGTGCTGGCGATGATCCGCATCGAGGGCCGCCCGTTTCACCTCGCCGCGGTGGCCCTGGCGCGTTTCGCCGGAGAACGGCGCCAGCTGTCCGGCATGAGCCCCTGTCCGGGCCCCGGCGGCCGCTGGCACCCGCCACGGCTGGCGGTGCTGCCCGACGGCAGCGAGGGGCGCCCACGGCGGGTGCGCTACGCCGGGCCGGGGACGGTGCGGATCGCGGTCGCCCATGATTGCGAGCTGCGCCGCACGGCGATCGGCCGGCGGGAGCTGGTGGTGCGCCCGCGGGCCGGGTCCCGAACACGGGCGCGGGGGCAGGTCGTGGTGCTCGGGCGCGGCGGCCGTCTGCGGGTGGGGTGAGCCGCGGTGCGTCCCCCGATCACGCTGGTCTACGGCAACTGCGTCTTCGGGTCCGGCGGTCTTCGCGACGGTTGGGCGGCGTTCGCGCTTCCGATGCGCTCCTACGAGCTCCTCGCCGCGGAGGACAAGCGGGCCCGCCTGAGCGCCATGCGGGGGGCCCTGGCGGCGGTCGCCGCCGACGTGCAGATCCTGCGCGTCAGCCGGGCCTGGGACATCGAGAGCTACCAGCGCGAGATGGGCGACGGCGACACCGAGGCGCGGCGACGCTACCTCGCCGAACACCGACGGCGTCTGGCCGAGCTCGGGGCGCAGCGGGCGGAGGTGTTCCTGTTCGTGAGCCTGGGAGAGCCGGAGCGGGATATCGCCAGCTACGTGTCGCGCGCCGCCGAGCGCCACCCGCGGGAGTGGCTTGAGGGCCTGCGCCGGGCGCTGGCTCCAGGCGACCGGCGGCTGCTGCGGGCGGCCGAGCTCGAGCGGATGGGCGCCCGTGCCGAGCAATTGCGGGCGGACCTCGCCGACCGTCTCGGGGCGCGTCCGGCGAGCGGGGCAGAGCTGCAATGGCTGGTCCGCCGGGCGTTCTGCCGGGGTCTCGGCGGGGAGCCTCGTGTGGACGGGCTGCACGAGCCGCGGGCGCTGCTGTTCGCCCGCAACGGACAGGCGGTGTTCGCGCCGCTCGAGGGCGACGTGGTGCGCTGGATGGACAGCTGGGTCGAGCATCGCGGGCGGGTGCTGCGCGTCGCCTCCGAGCTCGGCGAGAGCTGGCAGGCGCTGCTCGTGCTCGGCGCCCTGCCGGAACAGGCGCCGTTCCCCGGGGCGCGGGCGGAGCTGATGTCGGCGCCGCTGGAGAGCCTGCCTTTCCCGGTGGACGTCTCGCTGAACGCGCGTCACCTTCCCAACGACCTCGCCCTGCGCCTGGCACGGCGGGGGGTCCAGGACGCCGACCAGATCCTGCGGGCGGAGTCAGACGGCGAGCAGGGCGCGAGCGAGCAGGGGCGGCGACGGACGCTGCAGGCCCGCGAGCTGCTCGACCACCTCCAGCGAGCGAGTCGCCCGCCGCTGCTGCGGGCGACGATCACGCTCGCCCTGGGCGCACCCGACGAGGAGACGCTGCAAGAGCGCGTCGAGATCTGCCGCCGGGCATACGGCGAGGTCTGCCTGCACCGGCCGCTGGGCGATCAGCTGCGGCTCTTCTGCCAGACCCTGCCGGGGCAGCGGACGCGGGTGACGGGCTACGACGACGTGCTGACGACGGAGCAGGTGGCGGCGATGATGCCGACGGCCACCCACACGGTGGGCTCGCGGGGAGGCTTCTACCTGGGACACACGCTCTCGGGCTCGCGCCGGCCGGTGCGCCTGCACCTGCGGGAGGGCTCGGAGAGCAACCGCAACACCGCGATCCTCAGCGTCGGGGCGCTGGGCTCGGGCAAGACGACGCTCGACCAGAAGCTCAAGTACGAGGGCTTCCTGTCGGGGGCGCGGATCGTGGACTGCGACCCCAAGGGCGACCACCGCTTCCACCTCCTGCCGGAGGTGGCGCCGCACGTGGAAGAGATCGCGTTGCGTCCGGACCCGGCGCTGCGCGGGGTGCTCGACCCGCTGCGGATCGCCCCGGAGCATCTGCGCCAGGAGACGGCGGTGTCGTTCCTGCGCGACCTGCTGCCGGTGCGGGCGGAGCCAGCATGGGAGACGGCGGTTCTGGGGGCCGTCGAGGCGGTCCTGCGGCGCGCCCGGACGCCGACCTGCCTGGAGGTCGTGGCGGCGCTGGCCGGCGGCGACGAGATCGACCGGCAGGTCGCCAAGACGCTCGCCGTGCACGCCCGCTCGGGCCTGACACAGCTCGCCTTCGCCGACCCCGCGGTGCGGCTGCCGGAGGTGGGGGAGCGTCAGGTGACGTACCTGCCGATCCGGGATCTGCCGGGCGCCCAGCCCGGGGTGCCGCGCGCGGATCTCTCCCAGTCCGAGCGCGTGGGCGAGCAGATGGTGCGGCTGATCGCGCTGTTCGCGATGCACCTGATGTCAACCGAACGGGACCGTCTCAAGCTGTTCAGCTTCGACGAGGGATGGAGGTTGCTGCAGGACCCGGTCGGCCGTTCGCTGCTGCTCGCGCTGCAGCGGATGGGCCGCTCGGAGCTGGCGGTGCCGATCATCGGCACCCAGCTCGTCACCGACACCCTGCTGGGGGAGCGGGAGTCGCTGGAGAACCTCCTCGGGGCGACCTTCGTGTTCGGGATGCGCTCCGAGGCCGAGGCGGGGCGGGCGCTGGCGCTGCTGGGACTCGACCCCGAGGACCGCGGGCTGCGCCGGCGGCTGCTGGGGCTGGAGGCCGGCCGCTGCCTGTTTCGCGACCACCGCGGCCGGGTGGAGGCGATCCAGGTCGACGTCGTGGTCCCCGAGCTGCTGCGGGCGTTCTCGACGACGCCCGAGCCGGCAGGGGCACGATGAGGGCTGTCCGGGTCGTGCCCGTCGCGCTCCTGCTGATCGGGTTGCTCGCGCCGCTCGCGCTGCCGGGCTCGGCGAGCGGGTCGCGGGTGCGGCCGGGAGGGACGCGGCGGGCGCCGGTCGGCCCGCCGCTGGTGAGCCGCGGCGGGGGGTCCAGGACGGTCGGCGCGGCGACCGGCGCCGACGGGTCGAGCTCGGCGCCGGCGAGCGGCGGCGACCCGCTGGTGCAGAACGGGCTCGGCAGCCCGCTTTGCGCCGACGCCGGTGCGCTGTCGGCGGCGAGCCGGCAGGACTGCGCGGACTCCGGGTTCGGGGCGGCGGCGGCGCCGACCGGCGACTACGCCCTCGACGTCCACATCGACGCGGGGGCCCTGGGGGTGACCTCGGCGACGCTCGAGCAGGACTACCTGATCGGGCCGATCTGGATGGGTCTCGTGTGGGTGGCTCACGCGGTCGTCGTCGCGCTGGAATGGTGCTTCACGCTCGATCTCCTCGACGGGCCGGCGCTGGTGGCGGTGGAGCGCTCGCTGCGTGGCACACAGCGCTCGTTCACCCAGCCGTGGCTGGTGCTGGCGCTGGCGCTGGCGTCGCTGGCGGCCGCCTACGACGGCCTCGTGCGGCGGCGGGTCGCCCAGACGCTGGGTCAGGCGGCGCTGATGCTGGCGATGATGGCCGGCGGGCTGTGGGTGATCGCCGACCCGGCGGGCACCGTCGGGGTGCTGGGCCGCTGGGCGGACGCGGCGGGGGCGGGGACCGCGGCGACCGTCGTGCGGGGCACCCCGAGCGGGGCGCGGCGGACGCTGGCGGACGGGATGGGCGACGTCTTCGCCGGGGTCGTGGGCGCGCCGTGGTGCTACATGGAGTTCGGCGAGGTGCGCTGGTGCTCGGAGCCGGTGCGCTCCGATCCCCGGCTGCAGGCGGCGGCGTTGGCGCTCGCGGCCGCGGCCGAAGCGAGCGGGGACTGCGCCAAGGGCGGCGCCGGGATCCTCAGCAGCTCGGGCTTCCTCGGCGGGCTGAGGATGCTCGGCGGGGCGGGTCTCTTCGGCGGCGGGACCGACGAGTCGGAAGCGGTCTGCGAAGCACTCGCGGGCGAGTCCCCGGCGCAGCTCGCCCAGAGCGCGAGGCTGCTGCGCTCGGCGCGAAGCAACGGCGAGCTGTTCCTGGCGCTGCCGGCCAACGGGGCGGCGCGCAACTCGATCGACGACCGGGCGTCGCTGCTGCGGGCGCTGTGCGACAGCGACGACGCGACGAGTTGCCACGGGGCGACCGCGGCCGAGGCCGAGTTCCGCACCCAGAACGGGACCTCGGCGAGGCTCGGCGGGCTGCTGCTGATCGCGCTGGGTGCGCTGGGCGCGCTCCTGCTGCTGGGCTACATCGCGCTGCACCTGCTCGGGGCGGAGCTGATGGCGCTGCTGTACCTGCTGCTGGCGCCGATCGCGGTGCTCGCGCCCGCCCTCGGCGACGGCGGGCGGGGAGCGTTCCGGGTGTGGGCCGAGCGCCTGGTGGGAGCGGTCGTGGCGAAGCTGCTGTTCGCCTTCCTGCTGGGCGTGGTGCTGCTGCTGACCCAGCTCCTGCTCGGCCTTCAGGGCTTCGGCTGGTGGACGCGCTGGCTGCTGGCGTCGGCGATGTGGTGGGGCGCCTTCCTGCGCCGCCACCGCCTGCTCGGACGCCTCCCCGGCGAGGGGAGCCGCCTTGGCGGCGGATGGGGTCTGAGGACGGCCGGCGGCGCGGCGCTCGCCGAGGCGCTGCGCGGGGCAGCGGCGCGTGGCGTCGGCGGCCGGGGCGGCGTGGCCGGGGGCGGGGGCGGATGATCTCGCAGTCGCCTGTGAGTCGCGAGCGCGCCGCACCGCGCGGCCGGGAACCCGGGCTCGTGTCGCCGGGCGCGCCGGGTTGGGGGTGCGGCGACGCGGCCCGCGGGCGCGGCGGGTTGGCTCTCCCGCTCGGCGGGTCGGCGGCGTTGGCCGCGTGGCTGCTGCTCGGCCTTGCCGGAGTGACGGCGACGATCAGGGGTCCCCGGGAGGAAGCGGTCGCGGCCGGCGCGGGCGGGGAGTATGGCGTCTCGGCACTGGCTCGCCGGGAAATCCCGCCGAGCTACCTGCGCCTGTACCTGGCGGCGGCGCGTCGCTATGGGCTCGACTGGGCGATCCTGGCGGGCATCGGCAGGGTGGAGTGCGACCACGGCCGCGACCCCGCCCCGTCGTGCACACGGCAGGGCGCGGTCAACGCGGCGGGTGCGGGCGGACCGGCGCAGTTCCTGGCCTCGACGTGGAGCAGGTACGGGGTGAGCGTCGACCACGACGGCCCACCTGACCGCTGGGACCCGGCGGACGCGATCTTCGCGATGGCCAACTACCTGCGGGCGTCCGGCGCCCCGGGCGACTACCGGAGGGCGATCTATGCATACAACCACGCCTGGTGGTACGTGGCGGAGGTGGAGCGTTGGGCGGCGCTCTACCGCGGGGGGCGCGATGGCTCCGGCCGGGAAGCCGATGTCCTCGGCGCGGCCTCCGGGGTGCCCGCCGCCGAAGCCGTCGAAGGCCTGCTCCCGGGGTTCGCCGCGCGCGGCACCACACCGGTCGAGCTGATCGCAGGCGAACGGGCGCTGCTGGCCCCGGGCGACGGGCATCTGGCGCTGATCCCCCGCGAGGTGCCGCCGGCGGTGCAGGCGATGGTGATGGCGGGCAACGAGCTGCAGGACCTGCCCTACGGTCCGGCCGGCCACCCCGACCCGCTGGGGGCGGTCAGCGAGGACTGCTCGAGCACCGTCAACTACGTGCTCTACCGCGCCGGGGTGCGTCCGCTGGGGGAAATCGTGCGCGAGAACCCTTTGGCCCAGGACTACGTGGGCTGGGGTCTGCCCGGCCCGGGACGGTGGGTGACGATCTACGCGACGACAGCCCCGACGGACCACGTGTTCATCGTGATCGCGGGCCTGCGGCTGGACACGAGCCACGACGGCACCGACGTCGGCCCCAACCGCGACCAGGACGGCCCGCGCTGGCGGATCCTGGGCCACATCCCGACCTGGGCGCACTGGTCGGTGCGCCATCCCCCGGGGCTGTGAGAGCTAGAGTGGGGTCGGCGATGGCGAGGCGCGAGGTTGACTATCTGCTGATCGGCGGGGGCCTGGCGAGCGCGAACTGCGCGCGCTGGCTGCGCCAGGAAGGCGCCCAGGGCAGCGTGCTGGTGGTCGGCCGCGAGCCGGACCCGCCGTACAACCGGCCGAACTGCTCCAAGGGCTACCTGCGCGGCGAGGAGGAGCGCAGCGAGGCCTTCTTCCGTCCGGATGAGTGGTGGGGAGAGCAGGAGATCGAGCTGCTGACCCGGACGAGCGTCACCGGGCTCGACCTCGGGGCGCGCACGGCGAAGCTCTCGGACAAGCAGGACATCGGGTTCGGCCAGGCGCTGCTGGCGACCGGGGCCAACGTGCGGAGGCTGAACGTCGACGGGTGCCATCTGGAGCAGATCCACTACCTGCGCACGCTGGGCAACGCCGACGCGATCCGGGCCGGCGTGGCCGACGCGGAGGAGGTGGTGTTGATCGGCGGCTCCTACATCGGCTGCGAGGTGGCGGCGTCGCTGACGATGCTCGGCAAGCGCTGCACGATCGTGATGCAGGAGGAGGTGACCCTGGAACGCGGCTTCGGCAGGCGGTCGGGTCGCTTCTTCCAGGACCTCCTGGAATCCCACGGGGTGACGATCCACGCCCGCGACGAGCTCGCCCGCTTCGAGGGCGACGAGCGCGTGGCGCAGGTGATCACGGCCAACGGCCTGCAGCTGCCGGCGGACGCCGTGGTGGTCGGCGCCGGGGTGGCCCCGGACGTCCAGCTGGCGCGCGCGGCGGGCCTGGAGATGGGGGAGAGCGGCGGGGTGCGCTGCTCCTCGCGCCTTCAGACCTCGGCGCCGGGGGTGTTCGCTGCGGGGGACATCTGCGAGTACGACTCGTCGCTGCACGGCGGGCCTCTGCGCATCGAGCACTGGGACGTGGCCTTCAACCACGGCAAGACGGCGGCGCTGAACATGCTCGGCCGCGACGTCCCGCACACGGTCGTGCCCTACTTCTTCTCGGTCTTCGGCGACTGGGGCGAACTGGAGTACGTCGGCCCGGCGCGGGAGTGGGACGAGGAGATCGTGCGCGGCTCGCTCGCCGAGGGGAGCTTCACGACGTGGTACCTGAAGGACGGCGCCCTCAAGGCGGCGCTGACGTTCGGCCGCGGCGAGGACCTCGAGACAGCGCGGCGGCTGCTGGCTGCCGGCACGCGACTCGACGCCGAGGAGCGCGCGGCGCTGGGTGACGTGGACAGCGAGCTGACCGCGATCGGGACGTGAGCCGTCTCGGCAGGTAGTATTCGCGGCGTCCATACGGTCGGTGGCGAAGGGAAGCCGGTGTGAGTCCGGCGCGGACCCGCCACTGTGACCGGGGATGCCCCCGCTGGCGTCTGCAGGTCAAGACGCAGCCACTGATCGGCCGCCCGGCGGATCGGGAAGGCGCGAGGGGTAGGCCCGGGAGCCAGGAGACCTGCCTCCGACCGCAAGCCCACAAGGCCCTCGTGGAAAGGGGTTGGCTCACATGCGAAAGATCGTTCGTCCACTGGCGGTCACGGCCGCTGCCTGTCTCTGCTCGCTGCTTGTCGCCGCGCCGGCGCTGGCCGGTTCGCCGGCGACGGTGACGGTGCGAATCCAAGGCCTCGGCGGGGAAGCTCTGCTGCCGCAGACCCAGGTCACGACCAGCACGACACCGATCCCGGTCGAAGGCGGCGGCACCTGCGAAGGCACGAGCGCCGGCGGCGCCGTCTACGACGCGACCGGCGGCAAATGGAAGGTCAAGAACCAGCCCGAAGGCGTCGAACTTCAGGGCCTGGAGGGTCTCGACTTGCCGGAATTCAGCTCCACCGAACCGTCCGGCATCTACTGGGCGTTCTGGCTGGAAGGCAAGTACGCCGAACAGGGAGTCTGCTCCCAGTCGATCGCAAGCGGCCAGCACATCGTGCTGTTCCCACAGTGCTACGCGACCGGCCCGCTGTGCCCGACGGCGACCGCGCCCGCCGATTTTCTGACCGCCGTTCCCGCCGCGGCAACCGCCGACGTCGGCCAGCAGGTGCCGGTTACGTTCGGTGCGCTGAACACCGAAACGGCGGCCGCCGAGGGCTCGCTCCCAGAAGGAGATCTGCTCAGCGACGGCGCACAGACGTTCGCGCCGGCAGCCGACGGGGTCGCGAATGTGTCCTTTTCGGCGCCGGGCCTCTACACGCTTCAGGCACACGCCCCCGACTCGGTCGCCTCGGAACCGTTCACGATCTGCGTGCACAACGGCAACGACGGCACCTGCGGGACGACGACGCCGGCGAACGGCGGCCCGGAAATCATCTCCACGCGCCCGCGGGTCACCCCGTCGCCCGACTTGCCGCAGGTCGCGGGCGTGACGAACGGACGTGACTACAGGCGCCGGTCGGCGCCGCGCCTGCTGGAAGGCAGTGTTGCGGTGCCAACCGGCGAAACCCTGCACGAATTGCGACTCAGCCTCCAGCGTCGCAAGGGTGGGCGCTGTTTCGTCTTCAACGGACGCCGCGCCGCTTTCACCCGCGCCAAGTGCGGCAGGCGGCTCTTCTTCAAGGTCGCCGAGACAACCTCCTACAGCTACCTGCTGCCCAAGCGCCTGCCCGCGGGGCGCTACGTGTACGAGATCGAGGCTGTCAACGACGCCGGCGTCGTCACCAAGCCCGTCGCCGGCGTCAGCCGCGTGACCTTCGATGTCAAGTAGGAGACAGCGGCGCCCGGGGCGCAGCCGCCGGCGGTTGCCGGCCCTCGCCCTGCTGTCCCTCGGCGCGGCCGGCGCCCTCGCCGGCTGCGGCCTGGGCCCGGGCAGGACGCCGACCGGGGTGCGGCTGCAGGTGACGCGCGAATTCGGCGCCCAGCCGATGCTGTCGCGCAGCGCGCCGCGGGCGGAAGGCCAGGACACGGTCATGAGTCTCCTGATGCGCAACGCCACCGTCACGACCCGCTACGGCGGGGGCTTCGTGCAGAGCATCGACGGCCACGCCGGCGGCTTTCGCGGCAGCCAGCCGACGGCGTGGTTCTACTACGTCAACGGGGTGCAGGCGGCCAAAGGAGCGGCCGAGACCAACGTGCGCCCGGGCGATCGCATCTGGTGGGATCTGCACGACTGGAGCCAGACCCAGGAAATCCCGGCGATCGTGGGCTCCTTCCCGGCGCCCTTCCTCGGCGGCATCGAAGGGCGCCGGCCGCCGGTGCGCCTGGAATGCGCGGCACCGGAACAGACTCCCTGCCGGACCGTCGCGGCGCATCTGCGCCAGGCCGGCGTCAACGCCGGTCTGGCCGCCCTGGGTCCGGGCGGCGAGGCGCCGGAAACGCTGCGCATCCTCGTCGGCACCTGGCGCCAGCTGCGGGCGGACCCCGCCGCGGACCAGCTCGAACGCGGACCGGCCGCGAGCGGCGTCTACGCCCGCGTGCTCGGCGGTGGCAGCTCGTTCGCGCTGCTCGACCCCGAGGGCCAGGTGACGCGGACGCTCGGCGGCGACGCCGGGCTGGTGGCGGCGACCCGCTACACCGGCGAGGACCCCGAGTGGCTGGTCACCGGCACCGACGCCGCCGGCGTGGAACTGGCGGCCCACGCAGTGCGCGAAGCCACCCTGCACGACCATTTCGCGATCGCCCTGCTCGGCGGCTCGGGCGGCGCGAGCACCGTGCTTCCCCTACCCCAGCCGGCGCCATGAGACCGGGAGGGCGCAGCGCGTGAGGCGCTCCCGGGGCGACACCGCGACCGGCGGACGCATGGCGCCCGGGATCCTGCTCTACCGGCGCCGAGCCAGCCCGCTGCACGCCACGCGCGCCGGCGTCGGCGCCATCTGGGCGCTCTGCCTGAGCGGGGCGGCGCTGGTGCTCTACCACCCGCTGGCGCTCGCCGTGCTCGTCCTGGCGGTCCTGCTCGCCGGGCTAGCCGCTGGGGTCGGGCGCGAGCTGGCGCGGTCGCTGCGGATGGCGCTGGTCGTGGCGCTCCCGATCGTGGCAATCAACGTGCTCGTCTCCCGGAACGGCCTGACGGTGTTCGCCCGCCTCGGCGATCTCGGCCCGTTCGGGCAGGGGGACCTCACCGTCGAGGCCCTGGTCTACGGGGCGGTGATCGCGTTGAAGGTCACCGCCCTGATGCTCGTCACCACCCTCGCCAGCCTCGCCGTCGACCCCGACGCCCTGCTGCGAATCTGCCGGCGGCTGTCGTTTCGCTCGGCGCTGACGGCGTCGCTGGCGCTACGGATGCTGCCACTGCTCTACGCCGACTCTCGCCGTCTGGCCGAGGCCCAGCGCACCCGCCCCGACGGCGGCTCGCGCGGGGCGCGCGCGCAGGCGACGCTGCTCGGCGCGGTGCTCGCGGGCTCGCTGGACCGGGCGATGGACGTCGCGGCGACGCTCGAGGTCCGCGGCTTCGCCGCGGCGCCGCGGGCGCCCCGCCTGCGGCGGCCCTGGTCGCGCCACGACCTCGCCTTCCTGGCCTCGGGGGCGGCGGTCCTCACGCTGGCGCTCCTCGGCCGGCTGGCCGGCCCGGCGGCGTTCACGGCCTACCCGCTGCTGCACGCTCCGGTCGGCCCGCCGTTGCTGGCACTGTCCGCCGGCCTCGTGCTCGTCGTCCTGCTGCCCTTCGCCGATCGCCGGGGGATCGCGTCGTGAGCGAGCGCGCCGCTGCCTCGGGAGGCGTGAGCAAGCCGGTCCTCGCAGCGGCTGTCGCCAGCGAGCCGGTCCTGACGTTCGAGCACGTCACCTACCACTACCCCGGTGCCCCGGGGGCGGCGCTCGATGACGTCAGTCTCGCGATCGAGCCCGGTCAGCTGTGCCTGCTGGCCGGCCTCTCGGGCCAGGGCAAGTCGACCCTGCTGCGCGCCGCCGCCGGGCTCGTGCCGCACTTCCACGGGGGACGCTTCGCCGGCCGGGTGGCGCTGGCCGGGCTCGACACCCGCGAGCACGGGCCGGCCCGCCTGGGGACGCTGGCGGGCTCGCTCTTCCAGGATCCCGAGACGCAGCTCGTGATGAGCTCCGTCAACGCCGAGCTCGCGCTCGCCCTGGAGAGCCGTGGCCACTCCGCGGCGGCGGTCGCCCGCGGGGTCGAGGAGGTCGCGCTGGCGCTCGGCATCGACCATCTCCTGGAACGCTCCACCCACGAGCTCTCCGGCGGCGAGCAGCAGCGCGTCGCGCTCGGGGCGGCGCTCGCCGGGCGCCCCCGGGTGCTGCTGCTGGACGAGCCGACCTCGCAGCTGGACCCGGTCGCCGGCGACGAGCTGATCTCGCTCCTGCGCCGCCTGAACCAGGAGTGGGACACGACGATCCTGCTCGCCGAGCACCGCCTGGAGCGCTGCCTGGCCTGCGCCGACCGGGTGATCGCTCTCGACCACGGCGGGGTCGTCCACGACGGCGAGCCCGCCTCCTTCCTGGAGTGGGCCGCGGCGGGGGCGCCCGCGCTGCAGACCCCCGGGGCCCGACTGTTCGCGCTCGCCGGCCTGCGGCCGGCGCCGGTCGGGGTCAAGCAGGCGCGCGCCACCCTGCGCCGGCAGGGCGCGCTGCCCGGCGACGCTGCAGCCGTCGCGGCCACCGCGTCCGCCGGTCTCGCGGCCACCGCCTCCCCCGGCACCCCCTCCGCCGGCCCCGCCTCCCCCGGCCCCGCCTCCGCGGGCACCCAGGCGGGCGCGCGCCCTCCACGCCTGGGGCGCGGGCGGGAGACCCCGGCGCTTCACCTGCGCGGCGTCTGGCACGAGCTGCACCGCGGACCGGCGATCCTGCGCGGCGTGCAGCTGCGGGTCGCGCCCGGCGAGAGCATCGCCTTGATGGGACGCAACGGGGCCGGCAAGTCGACCTTGCTGCGCCACGCCGCCGGGCTCTTGACGCCGACGCGGGGACGCATCGAGCGGGCGGGCCGGGTGGCGCTGCTGCTGCAGAACCCGGGCGACTACTTCCTGCACGACCGCGTCGAGGACGAGCTCTCGCCAGGCGCCCTCGCCCGAGCCGGCCTGGCGGGCATGGGTGCCCGCAATCCCCGCGACCTCTCCGGCGGCGAGCGCCAGCGGCTGGCGTTGGCGATCGTCACCGACGGGGAGACCGAGCCGGCGGTGCTTGCCCTAGACGAGCCCACCCGCGGCATGGACCGCCGGGCCAAGGCCGAGCTCGCCGCCGACCTGCGCGCCCGCGCGGCCTGTGGCCAGGCCGTGATCGTGGCAACCCATGACCCCGAGTTCGCCTGCGCCTGCGCGACACGCGCCGTGCTGCTCGCCGACGGACGCGTCATCGCCGACGGCTCGGCGTCCGAGCTGCTGGCGGGCGGCTGGTATTTCGCGACCGAGACCGCGCGGATCCTGGGTGGGGCGGGCGGCGCGTTGACGCCCGAGCAGGGCGCCGAGCTGCTGGCCGGCGCGATGCGCGACGAGACAGCCGTGCCCGTGGCAACGGCCCTGGGGATGCGCGGATGAGCTGGCCGCTGGCGTCGTTCACGCTCGTCGCCGGCGTCCTGGTCGCCGGCTGGCTGGCCTACGAGCGCGCCCGGCCCTCGGCGCGGATGGTGGCCGTCGTGGCGACCCTGGCGGCGGTGGCCGCGCTCGGACGGGACGCCTTCGTGGCGCTGCCCGAAGTCAAGCCGATCACGGCGATCGCGCTCGTCGTCGGCTACGCCCTGGGACCGCTGCCGGGCTTCACCGTCGGCGCGCTGGGGATGTTCGCCTCGAACATGCTGCTCGGCCAGGGCCCCTACACGCCCTGGCAGATGGCCGCCTGGGGCCTCGTCGGCCTCGCCGGCGCCGTCCTCGGGCGGCTCAGCGACCGGCGCCTGGGACGCCTCCAGCTGGCGTGCGCCTGCGCCCTGACCGCGCTCTGCGCGACGGAGATGATGAACGTGTACGAATGGACTGTTGGCGCCTCGCACACCGCGGCCGCCTTTCTGCTGATCGCTGGCGGGACCGCGCTGCCCTTCAACCTCGTCGACGCGGGGGCGAGCTTCTTCTTCGGCCTCGCCTTCGCACCCGAGCTGGCGCGGATGCTGGCGCGGGTGCGCACCCGCATGGACGTCCGCTGGGAGGGGGCCGGCGCGGCGACCCTGCCGCTGCTGCTCGCACTGGTCATGGTCCCAGGCGCCCACGCGAGCGCGTTTCGGGTGTCGGCCCGCCCGGCGCGCGCCGACCTGGCTCCCGAGCTTCGCTACCTCGCTTCCGCCCAGGACTCCGATGGCGGCTTCGGCGCGGCGGCGGGGGAGGGCAGCAGCGAGCTCTACACCGGCTGGGCCGCCATCGGCCTCGCCGCCGCCGGGCGCGACCCGGCGACGCTGCGCCGCGACGGGCACTCCGTGCTAGACGCGCTGCGCGCCCAGGCCGGGACCCTGGAAGGGCCGGGCGACATCGAGCGCACCATCCTCGCGCTGCGCGCCTGCGGCGCCCCCGTCGGCTCGATCGATGGCAAAAGCCTCGTCGGGGCGCTCGTGCGCTACCGCCAGGCAGACGGCTCGTTCGCCGGCGAGGACATCCTCACGGCGTTCGCGATCTTCGCGCTGCGCGCCGCCGGCGTCTCGCCGACCGGACCGACGCTGACGGCCGCGGGCGACTGGCTCGCCCGCCAGCAGAACGCCGACGGCGGCTTCAGCTTTGCCGCGCACGGAAGCGCCAGCGACGTCGACGACACCGCCGCCGCGCTGCAGGGCCTTCTCGACTCCGGCACTGCCCGCGGCTCAGGGGCGGTGCGGCGCGCCGTCGCCTACCTCCAGGGCGCCCAGAACCTCGACGGCGGGATGCCGCAGGAGCCAGGCGGAGAATCCAACGCCCAGTCGACGGCGTGGGCCGTGCAGGGCCTGATCGCGGCCGGGCGCAGCCCGGCGGCCGTGAGACGTCGCGGCAGCCGCTCGCCGCTGGGCTACCTGGAAAGCCTGGTCGCGCCGAACGGCAGCGTCCGCTACTCGCGCACCAGCTCCCAGTCGCCGGTGTGGGTCACTGCGGAGGCGCTCGCCGCGCTTGCCGGCAAGCCCTTCCCTGTCAGCTGAAAGGCTCTACCGTGTGAGGTCGTGTCCGGCAGCTCCACAGCAGCCCCCGCGCGCGGTCGTGCGCTGCGCGCCGCGCCGGGGCAGCCGTTCGCCTTGCGGCGGCTGAGTCAGCGCGCCCAGACGCGGCTCGCGCTGGCGGTCACCGGGCTGTGCCTGCTCGCCTTCGGTGTCGTCTGGGTGCTCGCCGCCTTCGTGCCGGCGACGCACATGCGCGACGCGATCCTGCTCTACCGCTTCGGCGAGCTCGCGCACCCGGCGGTCGAAACGGCGGCCAACGGCCTGCTCGACCTGCTCAGCCCGCTCGCCTACACCGGCTGGGCGCTGCTGATCCTCGCCGTCGCCGTCCTGCGCCGGCGCCCCCGGACGGCCCTGGTGCTGACCCTGGTGCTGCCGGCGGCTCCGCTCAGCACCGAGCTGCTCAAGCCGCTGCTCGCCCACCCGCACGCGATCGCCGGCTGGCACTGGATCGGGCCGGCGTCGTTTCCCAGCGGTCACGCGACGGCCGCGACCACCCTCGTGCTGTGCGCGCTGATGGCGGCGCCGCGCGCCCTGCGCCCGACCGTCGCCGGCCTGGGCGCCCTGTTCGTCGCGGCCGTCAGCGTCTCGCTGCTGGTGCTCGCCTGGCACATGCCCAGCGACGTCGTCGGCGGCTACCTCTGGGCCGGCGCCTGCTGCTCGCTGGCGGCGGCCGTGATCTCAGCCAACACGCCTCGCCCCGCGCATGGCATGGACGACTCAGCTGCCGGCGCCGGCGCCGTGGGCGCCGGGGTCCCATAGCGACTCGGTCTCCTCGCCGACGGCGCGGGCGAGGATGAAGAGCATGTCCGACAGCCGGTTCAGGTAGCGCACGACCTCGGGGTTCGCGTCGTCCACCGCAAGCGCGCGGCGCTCGGCGCGGCGGCAGACGGTGCGGCAGACGTGCAGGTGGGCCGCCGCGGGGTTGCCGCCGGGGATGACGAAGGTGCGCAGCGGCTGGAGCCTGGCGTTGACATCGTCGCAGACGCCCTCCAGCCAGGCGGTGTAGTCGGCGCCGAGCCGCAGCCGCCCGCGCTCATCCTTGGTCTGCTCGGCGGTCTCCGGCACGCAGAGGTCGGCGCCGACGTCGAGCAGGTCGTTCTGGACCCGCGCCAGCCACTCCCGCACGGGCTGCGGCAGCCGGTCCTGGGCGAGGGCGACACCGACCACGGCGTTGAGCTCGTCGACGGTGCCGTAGGCCTCGACGCGGGGATGCAGCTTGGAGACACGGCTCATGTCGCCGAGATGGGTCTCCCCGGCGTCGCCGAGCTTGGTGTAGATCCGGGTCAGGTTGACCGTCATCGCCGCCTGCGAGTCTCGCACAACCCGCGCCCGGTTTCGAGGCCCCGCCGGGTCCGCTCCGCGGGTGCCGATGTCGTCGGGCTGGCGCTCGTCCGTCGGATCGGATACGTTCCCGGCCCTCAGATGCGGGTTGGCGTACCGAAGGAGACGGCCCCGGGCGAGCAGCGCGTCGCACTCGTCCCGGAGGTCGTCGGCAAGCTGCGGGCCAAGGGCCTGGAGGTGCTCGTCCAGCGCGGGGCGGGAGCGTCTGCCCTGCTGCCCGACGAGGCCTTCGCGCAGGCCGGGGCGCAGCTGCTCGACGACCCCGCCGAGGTGTGGCGGGCCGACGTCGTGTTGAAGATCGCGCCGCCCACGCCCGCCGAGGTCGCCCTGCTCGGTGGGGGGTCGGTGCTGATCGGGTTCCTCGCGCCCCTGACCGACCCGGAATGCACCAGGGCGCTGGCCGGCGCGCACGCGACGGCGCTGGCGATGGAGGCCATCCCGCGCATCTCCCGCGCCCAGTCGATGGACGCCCTCTCCTCGCAGAGCAACGTCGCCGGCTACAAGGCGGCGCTGCTCGGCGCCGAGCACATGGGCCGCTTCTACCCGATGCTTATGACCGCCGCCGGGACGATCCCGCCGGCCAAGGTGCTGGTGCTGGGCGCCGGCGTCGCCGGGCTGCAGGCGATCGCGACCGCCAAACGCCTCGGCGCCCGCACCACCGGCTACGACGTGCGGCCCGAGGTGGCGGAGCAGGTCCAGTCGCTCGGCGCCCAGTGGCTCGACCTCGGCCTGGAGGCCAGCGGCGAGGGCGGCTACGCCCGCGAGCTGACCCCCGAGGAGCGCGCCCGCCAGCAGCAGGCGCTGACGGATGCGATCAAGGGCTTCGACGTCGTCATCACGACGGCGCTCGTCCCTGGCCGCCCGGCGCCCAGGCTCGTCACCGAGGAGGCCGTGCGCGGCATGAAGCCGGGCTCGGTCGTCATCGACCTCGCCGGCGAGTCCGGCGGCAACTGCGAGCTGACGTCCCCCGGAGAGACCGTGGTGCGCCACGACGTCACGATCGTCTCGCCGCTGAACCTGCCGGCGACGCTCGCCGAGCACTCCTCGGCGCTGTTCGCCCGCAACGTCCAGGCGCTGCTCGACCTGATCTGCGACGACGAGGGCAGGCTGGCGCTGGACTTCGACGACGAGATCGTCAAGGGCGCCTGCATCGTGCGCGACGGCGAGATCGTCA
Source organism: Solirubrobacteraceae bacterium (assembly GCA_035524055.1). GTDB lineage: Bacteria > Actinomycetota > Thermoleophilia > Solirubrobacterales > Solirubrobacteraceae > Palsa-744. The sequence continues at coordinate 1,908 of DATKPO010000041.1, read as the reverse complement.
ACGACGGCGCCCGCGCCGCCGTGGAGGCCGCGGCGTGATGCTGGCGAGCGTCCTCACGACCAATCTCGCGATCCTCGTGCTCGCCGGCTTCATCGGCTTCGTCGTGATCTCCAAAGTGCCGAACACCCTGCACACGCCGCTGATGTCCGGCACGAACGCGATCCACGGCATCGTGCTGCTCGGCGGCCTGCTGCTGCTGGGCTTCTCCGGTTTGGACGGGCTGAGCAAGGCGCTGCTGGTGATCGCGGTCGCCTTCGGCACGATCAACGTCGTCGGCGGCTTCCTCGTCACCGACCGGATGCTCGACATGTTCAAGTCGCGGCCCAAGCCCGCCAAGCCCGCGGAGCAGCCGGCGGAGGAGCAGCGGGCTGAGCCCAAGGACGAGCCCGGGACGGGGGAGGGGGCATGACCTCGCTGCCGCTCGCCACGAGCTTCCTGCAGGCCGAAAACTTCATCTACGTCCTCTACATCGTCGCCTTCGCGCTCTTCATCCAGGGCCTGCGCGGGCTCTCGGGGCCGACGACGGCCGTGCGCGGCAACCGCATCGCGGCCGTCGGCATGGCGATCGCGGTGGTCGCGACCCTGCTGATCCCCAGCGAGGGCAACTGGGGGCTGATCGCGCTCGGCATCGCGCTCGGCACCGCCGTCGGGATCCCGGCGGCGCGCAACGTGAAGATGACGGCGATGCCGCAGATGGTGGCCCTCTTCAACGGCGTCGGCGGCGGCGCCGTGGCACTGATCTCATGGGTCGAGTTCCGCCACTACGGCTCGACCTACGGCTCGCTCGCGATCCCGCTCACCAATCAACCTGTGCTGGGAGATACTTTTCACCCAGCCATACCGACATATGTCGCGATCTTCTCCGTGTTCGCGGCGATCGTCGGCTCGATCTCCTTCTGGGGGTCCAACATCGCCTTCGGCAAGCTCCAGGAAGTGATCCCGGGGCGGCCGATCTCGTTCGGCTCGGCCCAGCAGGCCGTGAACCTCGTCCTGTTGATCCTCGCGCTCGCCGCCGGGATCGATCTCGTCGCCGGGGCGCACTCCGAACTGCTGTTCGTCGGGATGCTCGTCGTCGCCGCCCTGCTCGGCAACGCCGTCGTGCTGCCGATCGGCGGCGCCGACATGCCGGTCGTGATCTCGCTGCTGAACGCCTTCACCGGCCTCTCCGCGGCGGCGACGGGGATGGCGCTGAACAACCCCGCCCTGATCGTCGCCGGCATGATCGTCGGGGCGTCCGGCACGATCCTGACGAACCTCATGGCGACCGCCATGAACCGCTCGATCCCGGCGATCGTCGCCGGCGGCTTCGGCGGCGGCGGCGCCGTCGCGGGCGCCCAGGGCGCCGGCGAGCACGCCGGCACGGTGCGCTCGACGAGCGCCGCCGACGCCGCCATCCAGCTGGCCTACGCCAGTCACGTCGTCGTCGTTCCCGGCTACGGGATGGCCGTCGCCCAGGCCCAGCACGCCGTGCGCGAGCTCGCCATCGAGCTGGAGAAGCGCGGGGTCGACGTCAAGTACGCGATCCATCCCGTCGCCGGCCGGATGCCGGGCCACATGAACGTGCTGCTCGCCGAGGCCGACGTGCCCTACGACCAGCTCGAGGAGATGGATGAGGCCAACCAGGAGTTCGGGCGCACCGATGTCTCGCTGGTGATCGGCGCCAACGACGTCACCAACCCCGCCGCCAAGAACACGCCCTCCTCGCCGATCTACGGCATGCCGATCCTCGAAGTCTCCGACAGCCGCTCGGTGATCGTCATCAAGCGCTCGATGAACCCCGGCTTCGCAGGCATCGAAAACGAGCTCTACTACGAGCCGGAGACGACGATGCTGTTCGGCGACGCCAAGAGCGCGGTCAGCGAGATCACCGCCGAGCTGGCCCACCTGTAGCTTTGCGACACTGCGCTT
>DATKPO010000040.1:0-33174 GCA_035524055.1 Solirubrobacteraceae bacterium | reverse complement strand
CGCACGAACGCCGGGTCGTACTGGAAGGTGGCGCAGCGGGCGCCGGGCTCGATCGAGACCGCCGCGATCCGCGCTCCCCAGAGGGTGACCGCCGCGACTGTCATCGGCGGGCGTCCGGCGGGTCGGGGTCGTCGGGGTCGGCGGGCTCGTCGCCCCAGCGCCACGGCTGCTCCTCGGGTGTGCCGGCGGCCGGGCGGCGCGCCCGGGAGCCGGTTGCCCGGGCGCGGGTCCTGCGCTGCTCGCGCGCGAGCCGAGCGATCGGAAGCTCGATCGACTCCGGCACCGCCGCGTCGAGCCCGGGCAGCAGCTCCAGTGCCCGCCAGAGCCGGACCATCGAGCTCATCTGCACCGACTCCCCGCGCTCGGCTCGCTGGACGGTGGCTTTCCCGACCCCCGCCCGGGCGGCGAGCTCGGCCTGCGTCCAGTCGCGCTGGAGGCGATGGAGCGCCAGCCTTCGGCCAAGCTCGGCAAGCAGCGCCGCATCTGTCAAAAGATCATCTATGCGCATCGAATTTGATTCATTATAGCCGATATCCGCAATAAGGCATCAACTTAGATGCAATGGCCTTGCGGGCCCTCTTGCACAGGACGCTCTCCCCGGACACCTGTTCTAGGGCCTCCCCGGCCGGTGGTATCGTCGAAAACCCGAGGTCGGGGCTCTGAGAGGCGTATCCCGGCCTTCCCGTTCGCGAAAGGACACACGATCGGCATGTGCGGCATCGTCGGCTACGTCGGGAGGCGCCCCGCGAGGGAGCTGCTGCTGAACGGCCTCAAGCACCTGGAGTACCGCGGCTACGACAGCGCGGGGATCTCGGTCATCGCCGATGACCGCATCGAGGCGGTGCGCGCCGTCGGCAACCTCGCCGCGCTGGAGGCCAAGCTCGACGCGGCCGAGACCGGCGGCCAGTCGGCGGGCGGGGCGGTGGCGGTGCTGACGCGGCCGGCGAGCATCGGCATCGGGCACACCCGCTGGGCGACGCATGGGCGGGTCAGCGAGGAGAACGCCCATCCCCACTTCGACACCGCCGATCACATCCACGTCGTGGTCAACGGGATCGTCGAGAACTACATGCCGCTCAAGGAACGCCTCGCGGCGCGGGGCGGCGTGTTCACCTCGGAGACAGACGCCGAGGTCATCGCGCATCTCGTCGCCCACCACTACGACGGCGACCTCACGGGGGCGGTCAGGGCGGCTTACTCCGAGATGGAGGGCCACTATGCGTTCGTCGCGATGAGCGTGGACGAGCCCGAGGTCCTGGTGGGTGCCCGCAAGGAGTGCCCGCTCGTCGTCGGCCGCGGCGGGGGCGAGCAGTTCATCGCCTCCGACGTGCCGGCGTTTCTCGGCGAGACCCGCTCCGTGCAGTACCTGGAAAGCGGCGACATCGTCACCCTGCGGCCGACGGGCGTCACGATCGAGACCGCCGCCGGCGTCGAGGTGCAGCGCCCCGTGCAGACCGTCGACTGGGATGCCGAGACGGCCGAGAAGGGCGGCTTCGAGACGTTCATGCTCAAGGAGATCCACGAACAGGCCCAGGCGGTGGCCGAGACGATCGCCGATCGCACCGCCCGCGGCGACGGCGTGGACCTCGACGAGGAGGGGGCGCTCGACGAGAGCATCCTCGCCGGCGTCGGGAGGATCGTGATCGTGGCATGCGGCACCTCCTACCACGCCGGATTGATCGGTCGCTACGCGATCGAGGAGTGGGCACGACTGCCGGTCGAAATGGACATCGCCTCCGAGTACCGCTACCGCAACCCCGTCGTCGGCCCCGGCGACCTCGTGATCGGCATATCGCAGTCAGGCGAGACCGCCGACACGCTGGCCGCGTTGCGTCTCGCGCGCGAGCGTGGGGCGGCGGTGCTGGCGATCACCAACGTCATGGGCTCCCAGATCACCCGCGAGGCCGACGGCGTCCTGTTCACCCGCGCAGGCCTGGAGATCGGGGTTGCCGCCACCAAGACCTTCGTCTGCCAGGTCGCCGCCATCTACCTCCTGGGCCTGCGTCTCGCCGAGCTGCGGGGGACACTCGACCGCGACCGTCTGGCGAGGCTCGTCGGCGAGCTGAAGAGGCTGCCGAGCCTCATCGCCGAGATCACCGACGGCGGCGAGGTCGCCGAGCAGGTGTCGCTCACCGCCGACGAGCACTGCGGCAGGGAGTTCTTCCTCTACATCGGCCGCCACGTCGGGCTGCCGGTGGCGCTGGAGGGGGCGCTGAAGCTCAAGGAGATCTCCTACATCGCGACCGACGCCTACGCGGCCGGCGAGATGAAGCACGGGCCGATCGCGCTGCTGGACGAGTCGACCCCGGTCGTGGCGGTGGCGACCGACTCGCCGGTGCTGGAGAAGCTGGCCTCCAACATCCAGGAGGTCCGCGCCCGTGGCGCCCACGTGATCGCCCTGACATCGGCCGGCAGCGAGGAGATCGCGCGCCACGCCGACGCCGCGATCGCCGTGCCCGCGGTGGACTGGATGCTGCAGCCGATCCTCGCCGTGATCCCGCTGCAGATGCTGGCCTACGAGATCGCCCGCCGCCGGGGCCTGAACGTCGACCAGCCGCGCAACCTCGCCAAGACCGTCACCGTCGAGTAGCGCCGGGCGCCGCGGGGGCCTGGAGGGCTCCGGCGAGACCGTCGAGTAGCGCAGGGCGCCGCGAGGGTCTGGACGACTCCGGCGAGACGCTCGGGGCTTCGGTTCGCCTTCCCCGGTCGCGACTCCGGTTGGGGTTCGACGACTGGGCCGTCGCCGGCTGCGTCTAGGATCGCTGGACGATGCCCCCGCCTGAAGACTGGTGCGATCCGTTGCCCGACGCCGAGGCGATGCGGGCCACGGATCGCTGGGCGATCGACGACCGGGGGGTGCCCTCGCTCGACCTCATGGAGCGCGCCGGCGCCGGCGTGGCGAGCGCCGTCGAGGACCTCGCTCCGGACGGTCCGGTGGCGGTTGTCTGCGGCAAGGGCAACAACGGCGGCGACGGGCTCGTCGCGGCGCGGCTGCTGCGCCAGACGGGACGGCCGGTGACGGTGCTGATCGCCGGCGGCTCGCCCGCCGAGCTGCGCGGCGATGCTCGCGAGAACCTGCTGCGGCTGCCCGGCGACCAGCCGCTGGAGCTGCGTGCCGACACCGGCGGGGCGGTGGCTGCCGAGGGAGGAGCAGATCCCGGCGCCATCGCGCCGAACGACGCCAGCGGGCTGCTCGCGGGCAGCGCCGCGATCGTCGACGCCCTGCTCGGGACCGGCTTCGCCGGCGAGCCGCGGGGCGCGGTCGCCGCCGCGATCGAGCTGATCGAGGCCGCCAGAGCCCCGGTGGTGAGCGTCGACGTGCCGAGCGGGGTCGACGCCTCCACCGGCGCCGTCGCCGGGGGGGCGGTGCGGGCCACTGTCACGGTCACCTTCCACGCCGCCAAGCCCGGCCTCTGGATCCGCCCCGGCAAGGCCCAGGCGGGGGCGGTGCGGGTGATCGACATCGGCATCCCCCGGGGGGCGCCGATGGCCGCCACAATCGGACTGATCGGGCCGGCCGTGCTGCGCTCTCTGCCGCGCCGGGGGGCGGGGTCGACGAAGTTCTCAAGCGGCCACGTCCTCGTCGTGGGCGGCTCGCGCGGACTGACGGGCGCCCCGCTGATGGCGGCCCGCGCCGCGATGCGCGCCGGCGCCGGCTACGTAACGGCCTGCGTGCCCGACTCCCAGCAGCCGATCCTCGCCGCCGGTGGCACCCCCGAGCTGATGACCCGCCCGCTGCCGGAGCGCGACGGGGCGCTGGCGACGGCGGCCGTGGGGCCGGTCCTGGATGCCGCCGGGCGGGGTGGCGCGCTCGTTCTCGGCCCCGGGCTGGGGCGCGCCGAGGGCGCCCTCGCCTTCGCCCGGGAGCTTGCCGCCGCGGCGCCGGTGGCGCTGGTGCTCGACGCCGACGGACTGAACGCCCACGCCGGGCGCCCGCAGGATCTGGCGCGGCGGACGGCGCCGACGATCCTCACGCCGCACGCGGGCGAGCTCGGCCGGCTGCTCTCGCTGGAAAGCGAGGAGATCGAGCACGAACGGCTGCGCCACGCCCGGGCCGCCGCGGCGCGCAGCGGCGCCGTGGTGGTGCTCAAGGGCGACGACACCCTCGTCGCCGACCCCGACGGAACCGTCGCCGTCAGCCCCGGCGGCAGCCCGGCGCTGGCGACGGCCGGCACCGGCGACGTGCTCAGCGGGGTGCTCGGGGCGTTGCTTGCCCAGGGCCTGCCCGCGTTTACGGCGGCGTGCGCCGGGGTCTGGCTGCACGCCGCCGCCGGACGTATCGCCGCCGAGCGTCCGGGAGCCGTCGCCGAGAGCGTCATCGCCTCCGACGTGATCGCCGCCCTGCCTGCGGCTCGGGCCGGGGCCGGGGCCGGGGCCGCTGACGGGGAGAGGGGCATGGGGGCCTCACAGGGGGGCGGCGCATGACTCTCACAGGGAGCGGCGGGTGAGTCTCGCGGGGGAGCGGCGGGTGAGTCTCGCGGGGGAGCGCCGGCCGTGAGCGTCTGCACGGGAGCCTCGGCGCGCGTCAACCTGGGCGCTGTCGCCCGCAACTGCGAACGGCTGCGGGCCACGCTGGGAGAGGCGCAGCTGTGCGCCGTCGTCAAGGCCGGCGGCTACGGGCACGACGCCCGGGCGTGTGCCCTGGCCGCGCTGGAAGGCGGCGCGAGCCGGCTCGCGGTCGCCAGCCTGCGCGAGGCGCGTGAGCTGGACGACGTCCTCGTCGAGCAGTGGGCGTCGGTGCCTGTGCTGGTGCTCGGACCGGTTGCCGACGGCGACATCGAAGAGGCCGTCTTCTGCCGGCGGGAGATCGTGATCTGGGACGAAGACCTCATCCCCGGCCTGCGCGAGATCGGCCGCGACGCGCAGCGGCCGGCGCGGGTTCACGTCAAGCTGGACACCGGCATGGGCCGACTCGGCACCCGCGACCCGGCGCGGGCCAGCCGGATCGTCGAGGCGGCTCTGGCCGCCGCGCCCGACGTCGAGCTGGTGGGGCTGATGACCCATTTCGCGACGGCCGACGAGCTGGGCGACGAGTTCTTCGGCGAGCAGCTGCGGCGCTTCACGGAGTGGGCTGAGCCGATCAAGGGCGCCCATCCGGGGGTCGTCGTGCACGCCGCCAACAGCGCCGCCGTGCTGCGCGACCCGGCGTCGCACTTCGACATGGCGCGCTGCGGCATCGCGATCTACGGGCTCGATCCTTTCGGCGTCGACCCCTCCGGGCACGACCTGGAGCCGGCGCTGGAGCTGGTCGCGCCGATCGCCGACGTCAAGCTCTGCCGGGCGGGGGAGAGCAGCGGCTACGGCCGGCGGTTCGTGGCGGCCGGCGACACCCATCTCGGGCTGCTGCCGATCGGCTACGGCGATGGCTGGCGCCGGGCGCTCTCCGGTGAGGCCGAGGCGCTGATTCAAGGGCGCCGCCACCCGCTGGTGGGCACGGTGAGCATGGACAGCGTCGCCGTCGACCTCGGGCCCGACCCGGCCGCACTGGCGTTGCGCGGCGAGCCGGCGGTGCTGATCGGAACCCAGGGCGAGCAGCGGATCCTCGCCGAGGACCTGGCGCGGCGGCTGGCGACGATCAACTACGAGATCACCTGCGGGTTGGGCGCGCGGCTGCGGCGTGAGATCCATCGCGACGGCGACAGGTCGGTTGCCCCCCATCTGCACAGTTGAGGACCCACTCGAGCTGGCGCGAGCCACGCTCGGCGGCACGCCGGCATGGCTCGTCGGCGGCGCCCTGCGCGACCGCCTCCTGGGGCGGCCGACGGCGGATCTCGACATCGTCGTCGACGGCGACCCCGGCGCGGTCGCCCGGGCGCTGGCCCGCGCGGCGTCGGCGCCGCGGGCGAACGCCTTCGCGCTGTCCGAGGAGTTCGGCGGCTGGCGGGTCGTCGCCCGCGGCGGCACCTGGCAGGTGGACGTCGAGCGGATGCGCGGGAGCTCGCTGGAGGAGGACCTGGCGCTACGCGACTTCACGGTCAACGCCGTCGCCGAGCCGCTGCAGGCGCCGCTCGGGACGCAGCTGATCGACCCCCTCGGCGGCCTCCGGGACCTGGACGCCGGCCGCCTGCGTGCCGCCGGGCCGCGGGCATTCGCCGACGACCCGTTGCGGGTGCTGCGGCTGGCGCGGATCGCGGTCGAGCTTGAGCTGACGCCGACACCGCAGACACTGCGGGAGGCAGCCGCGCACGCGGACCGCCTGCCGACGGTGTCGCCCGAGAGGGTCTTTATCGAGCTGCGCCGCATCCTCGCCGCCGAGGAGTCCGTCGCGGGCCTGCGTCTGCTCGCTGAGACCGGCGCCGAGCGGGCGGTGCTGCCAGAGCTCGCCGCCCTGCGCGGGGTGAGCCAGAGCCACTACCACCACCGCGACGTCTACGGGCACACGCTGGAGGTGCTGCAGCGGACCATCGAGCTGCAGCGCGATCCGGATGCGGTGCTCGGACTCGGCGATGCACGACGCGGCGGGTCCCGTGACGGCAGGCCCGCGGACGCCGACGCGGCTGAGCCCGTAGCCGGCGCCGCGGCCGGATCCTCGGCGGTGGACGGCGCGGCGCTCACGGCGCTCCTGGCCGAGCCGCTCGCCGACGGGCTCACCCGGGGGGAGGCGCTGCGCTGGGGCGCCCTGCTGCACGACATCGCCAAGCCGCTGACACGCGGCGTCATGCCCGACGCCGGCGCACCCGGAGGCGAGCGGGTTACGTTCCTCGGGCACGACCGGCGGGGCGCCGAGCTGGCCGGAGGGATCCTCGGCCGACTGCGGACGAGCGCCCGGCTGCGCAGCCACGTGACCGCGCTGGTGTTGCACCACCTGCGTCTGGGCTTCCTGGTCCATGAGTCCCAGCCGCTGACGCGGCGCACGGTCTACGCCTATCTGCGCGCCACCGAACCGGTCGAGGTGGACGTCACCCTGCTCTCCGTCGCCGATCGGCTTGCCACCCGGGGCGCCCGCGCGGAGACGGCGATCGAGGCCCACCTGGGTCTCGCCCGGGCGATGCTCGCCGACGCCGTCTCCTGGCGCCACCTCGGAGGTCCGCCGGCGCCGCTGTGGCGCGGCGACGAGCTGGCGCGCGAGCTCGGCATCGCGCCCGGCCCGCGGCTCGGCGAGCTGCTCGAGGAGCTCGCCCGGGCGGCCTACGCCGGCGAGGTCACGACCCGTCCGGCGGCGCTGGCCCACGCCCGGCGGGCGCTGGAGGGCTTCGGCGGCCGCTGAAGCTCTCCCGCAGGCGCCGGCGGCTCCGCACCCTCTCGCGGCGGGCGCGCGGGCCGGGACAGCGGCTAGCATCTCCGGGGTGGAGGACCCGGAGTGCATCTTCTGCAAGCTCGTCGCCGGCGAGCTGCCGGCGAGAATCGTCGACGAGGACGAGCGGACGGTCTCTTTCATGGACATCAACCCGGCCACCCGGGGGCATGTCCTGGTGGTGCCCCGCCGGCACGCCCGCGACCTGCTGGATGTGCCGGGGGAGGATCTGCAGGCCGTCGCCCTCGCCGCCCAGCGTCTGGGACGGCGCATGAGCGAGCGGCTGGGGGCGGCCGGGGTGAACCTCATCAACTCCTGTGGGGGACGGGCGTGGCAGACGGTCTTCCACTTCCACGTCCACGTCATCCCCCGCTACGAGGGCGACTCGATGCGGCTGCCGTGGACGCCGACACCGGGCGATCCGGCGGAGATCGCGGCCGCCGCGCAGGAACTCGCCGGTTCGTAGCGAACCAGGCAGCACCGCTACCCGGGGGGCCGAGGCGTGTTCAAAAGGCGACGACCATGAGATTTCGCGTACCGACAACCGCACTGGCCGGCGCGGTGGCGCTGCTGCTGTCGCTGCCCGGGCTCTCCCAGGCGACGCTGACCGAAGTCGGGGTGATCCCGGAAACGACGCCGGCGACCGTGCCGAGCTGCCCCGGCACCCAGTGCCTCGTGATAACCCGGACCACCGGCTACCAGGTCAAGGTGGGCAGCACCCGCGGCCTGACCGCGGTGCCTCGCGCCGGCAGCGTCGTCGCCTGGGAGATCACGCTGGGCAAGCCGAGCGCGACGCAGATCAAGTACTTCGACACCAACGAGGGCGGGGCGGCGTCGGCGGCGCTGGCGATCCTCGAACCCCAGCGCAAGCCCAACCTGACCTACAAGCTGATCGCCCAGGGTCCGACGGAACAGTTGCAGAAGTACTTCGGCAAGAGCGTCCAGTTCCCGCTGGAAACCACGATCAAGGTCAAGAAGGGCGACGTCATCGCGCTCGCCGTGCCCACCTGGGCGCCGGCGCTGGCACTGGGCTTCAACAGCGAAACCTCCTGGCGCGCCAGCCGCCTGCGCAGCCAGTGCTCGAAGACCAGCATCCAGAGCATGCAGTCGATCGGCGCCAGCGTCCAGTACTACTGCCTGTACAGCAAGGCCCGTCTGGACTACAGCGCCACCCTCGTCTCGACGCCCTGAGCGGCCCGAGCGTCGACGGCACGGCGCGAGACCACGGGGCGCGCTATCTGACCTACGGCGCGCGGCCCGGCCCACGCGAGCGATCCGGCCCACCGCGAGCGGCCTACGGTGCGCTGGCGCCGCCGGTCGGGCTGGAGGAGCCGCTGTTGGAGGGCGAGCTGCCGCCCGCGGCGGCACCGCCGCCGGTGCCGGCCGTTTCGCTGGTGGTGCCGGTGCCCGACGTCGATTCTTTGCCGGCGCCCGAGCTTCCCGTTTCCGAGGAGGTGCCGCCTTCGGCTCCGCTGGTGCTTTCCGCGGCCGAACCGCCCGAGGTTTCTGCTTCGCTGCCGCTTTCCGTTTCTGCGCCGGTCCCGGTCTTCGAGGATTTCGCGGTGGAGGTCGTCGAGGTGGTCGACGTCGTGCTCGTCCGCGTGGCTTCGCTTTCCGCCGAGGTGCTGCTGGGCGGCGTGATTTCGGGCGTGCTGTGCGGTGTGGACTCCGAGACGGTGCTGCTCCCGCAGGCGCTCAGGGCGAGCGCGCAGAGGGCTACGAGGAGGGCCGCGGAGGAGAGCGCGCGGGTGCGGCTCACGCGCCCAGCGGGTCCATCCGCCGGCCGCAGGTGGGGCAGTCGTTCAGGTCCCGCTGGGCGGGCTGCTCGCACCAGGGGCAGTGGCGGAGGTTCTCGACGGCCCACGGCAGGTTCGACTGCGACGGGGGGAGGGGCAGGATCTTGCCGACGACCTCCATGTGCTCGCCGGTTTCGCGGTCGACGTAGATCTCGTCGGGGTCGGCCTCGAGGATGATCTCGCGCCCGCTCGAGGGGTTGCGGAGGCGGTAGCGGACGTTGTTGCTCACGGCGGGGACTTTAGCGGAGAGGGGGCGGGGGAGCGCGCGAGCGAGCCGTGAAGGCATCTCGGGATTCGCCGTCGGCGCTTGTGTGCCCGGATAGGATTGAGAGCGTGCAACCTCTACAGGCCCAGAACGACGAGGCGATGGACCTCGAGTCCGGGCTCGATGCGGCCCGCAGGGTTGCGGCCTCGTTCGATCAGGCGTGGCAGAGCGACCCGCTTGCTCCGCACGTGACGGTCAGTTTGGACGTGGGGTCTGAGGGTCAGCCGGTCTTTTTGTTCGCGCTGCTGCTCGAGCTCAGTGACGAACTCGATCCAAAGGATTTCCCGGGCGAGCAGGTCGAGAAGCTCAAATCCGATCTCCGTGCACGCATCGCGAGCTCTCCGATGGATCGTTGGCAGTCGGTTGTCATGGTTCGTGCCAAGCACGGCATCCAATAGTGATCGACTCCGACAGGCTGCTCGAGCACGCCCGGCGGTTGGCGGGCACCGTGTGGCGCCCAGACTTTCGCGAACGCTAGTGGCGTTGCAGCCAGCGCTGAGAGTGCTCGTGGCGCTCCTTGGCGCTCCGACCAGGACGCAATAGGCTGCCCGGCGCGATGCGGGTCCTGATCTTTCACGGCTACCTCCTGGAGGGGACGGGCTCCAACGTCTACAACGCCCGCCTGGCGGCGGCGCTGGTGGGGCTCGGTCACGAGGTGCACCTGCTCTGCCAGGACCGCCACCCCGGGCGCCAGCCGTTCGTCGACGCCGTCGGGGACTGGGAGGAGGGGAGCCTGCGGGTGCGGGTCCTGCGCGAGCCGGTGCGCTGCACGGTCTACCGGCCGGACATCGGGGGGCTGCTGCCGGTGTACGTCGCCGACGCCTACGAGGGCATCGAGGCGCGCACCTTCGCCCACTGCGGAGAGGCCGAGATCGAGCGCTATCTGCAGGCAAACGTCGCCGCCGTCGCCGAGCTCGCACAGGCCGTGCGGCCGCAGGCGGCGCTGGCGAACCATCTGATCATGGGACCCGCGATCCTCGCCCGGGGTCTCGCCGGAGCGCCGTACGCCGTGAAGGTCCACGGCAGCGCCCTGGAGTACACCGTCAAGCCCCACCGGGAGCGCTTCCTGGGCTACGCCCGGGAGGGTCTGGCGGGCGCGGCGGGGGTGCTGGTCGGCTCGCTGCACACCGCCCGCAGCCTCTGGGAGACCCTCGGGGACCCCGGTCTGCCGGCCCGCACCCGGCTCGGTCCCCCCGGCGTCGACGTCCACCGCTTCCGGCCGGCGCCCGGCGACCCGGAGCGGCTCATGCCGGCGCCCGCGGTGCGGGCGCTCGCGGCACGGCTGCGGGGCGATGCCGAACGCTCCCCGCGGTCGGGGAGCGCCGAGAGCGCCTTTGCCCGGGACGACCTCGCCGCCGCCGCGGCCCTGGAGCGCCTTGCCGTCACGCCGGGGAACGCGGGCCCGGCGCTGGTGGCATTCGTCGGCAAGCTCATCGTCAGCAAGGGCGTCGACCTCCTCGCCGCCGCCTGGCCGCTGGTGCTCGAACGGGTGCCGCACGCGACGCTCGCGGTGGTCGGCTTCGGCGCCTACCGGGCGGGGCTGGAACGCCTGCTGGCGGCGCTCGCCGCCGGCGACCTCCAGGCCGCCCTGGACCTCGCCCGCGCCGGCCGGGCGTTGGAAGACCCGGCGGACGAGCCCGCGCCGCTGCGGCATCTGGTGGCCTTTCTCGAGAACCTCCAGGGTGGGGCGCGCGAGCGCTATCTGGTCGCCGCCCGCGCTCTGCCCGAGCGGGTGGTGCTCGTCGGGCGGCTCGACCACGAGGAGCTCGCCGAGCTGCTCCCGGTCTGCGAGGCCCTGGTCGTGCCGAGCACCTTCCCCGAGGCCTTCGGCATGGTCGCCGCCGAGGCCGCCGCCTGTGGCGCCCTGCCGGTCAGCGCCGCCCACTCCGGTCTGGCCGAGGTCAGCGAGGTCCTCGCCGCCGCCCTTCCCCGGCGGGCCGCGGAGTGGTTGTCGTTCCCGGTCGACGACGACGCCGTCCCGGCGCTCGCCGGGCGGGTCGCCGGCTGGCTCCAGGCCGACCCCGGTCTGCGACGCGACACCCGCGCCGGCCTCGTGGTGACGGCACGTCAGCGGTGGTCGTGGGAGGGCGTCGCCCGCGGGGTCCTGGCGGCCGCCCGGGGCGAGCTCGACGCGCTTGCCCCACCCGGTGAGGCCGCGGGTCTCGCGGCCCCACGCCGCCAAACCCCTTGACGTCGATCCCGCACGCCCCTTGACGCCGAGCCCGACAGCCACTACATTGAGGCATTAGTTGCAAACTGCTGTGCGGGTGGCGGGGGGACGACCGTAGACGAGGCAGGCGCACCAGGCAGCGCGCCAGAGGAAAGGAGCCGCGATGCAGGTTCACGAAGGCATGACCCCCCAGGTCCTCGCCGTCGGCCCCGGGCACACCCTGCGGGAGGCCGCCCGGCTGATGTCACAGCGGGCCGTCGGCGCCGCCGTGGTCATCGATCCCGACGCCCCCGGGGTCGGGATCATCACCGAGCGCGACATCCTGCACTCGGTCGGCGCCGGCCAGGACGTCGACCGGGAGATCGTCGCCGGGCATCTCACCCGGGATGTCGTCTACGCCGCGCCCGACTGGTCGCTGGAGGAGGCCGCCGCCGCGATGGTGGTGGGCCGCTTCCGTCATCTGATCGTCGTCGAGGGAGGGGAGACCGTGGGCATCCTCTCCGTTCGCGACATCGTGCGCTGCTGGACCGCCGATGGGGCGATCTGTCCCGTGCCGGCAAGCGCCGCGGTGGGGTGAGAGAGGGGCGCCGGCGCCCTCCGGGGGGAACGGGTGCCGGCGCCGCCGTGGGCCGCGCGCGAGGGAGGGACCGCGCGCGGCGCTCCGCCGAGATGCCGTTCGGACCCGTGCATGCACGGGTCCGCCGACCGGCGCATGCGCCGGTCGGGACCATGCCGCATGCGGCATGGTCGTTCAGGTCAGGTCAATGATGATCGAGCGGGAGCTCGTCGACTTCGCGGCGGGTGTCGCCGATCCAGCGGAGGATGCAGACGATCGTGAGAACGGCCCCGATCACCGTGAGCTCCCAGAACGTGGTCACGCCGACCAGCAGCAGCGTCAGGCCGGCGGCGGTCAGCAGCGGCAGGATGCTCGGACCGGGGAGATGGATCTCCTCGCCCGTCGGCGGCAGCTCGGGGTCCAGGGGGCTCACGAGATGTACAGCGCCGCGACCAGGAAGGAGAGGCCGAACATGAACATGCAGAGTCCCCCCACGAGGAGGGCCATGCGGATGTTCTTCTGGGCTAGACGACGATTCATGGCCGCGAAGAATACCGATCCGGGCGGTTAGATGTGCCTGTCGGCGACCATCGCGCAGAACAGCAGCGCGAGGTAGGCCAGGGAGAACAGGTAGAGCTGCAGAGCCGCCCGGCGCGCGACCGCGGGCGGGCCGTCGCCGCGGCGGTAGAGGCGGACGGCGCCGGCGATGAAGCCCAGGCCGAGGACGAGGGAGGCGACGAGGTAGATCGCGCCGAAGCCCCCCGCGCAGTACGGGAGCTGGGTGACCGCGTAGAGGAGCACCGTGTACAGCAGGATCTGCCGACGCGTCTCGGCCTCGCCGCGGACGACCGGGAGCATCGGCACTCCGACCTTCTCGTACTCGCCCTTCATCAGCAGCGACAGCGCCCAGAAGTGCGGGGGGGTCCAGAAGAAGACGATGAAGAACAGCAGCACCGCCGTCCCGCTCACCGAGCCCCTGACGGCGGCCCAGCCGACCAGCGGCGGCACCGCCCCGGCGGCGCCCCCGATGACGATGTTCTGTGGGGTACGGCGCTTGAGGATGACCGTGTAGACGAGGACGTAGCCCACGAAGCCCGCGAACGACAGGCTCGCCGCCAGGACGTTGACCGCCAGCGAGAGCTCCAGGAACGACAGCGCCGCCAGGGCGCATCCGAACGCCAGCGCCGCTCCCGGCGGGACCCGTCCCGCGGGGATCGGACGGTTCGCGGTGCGGCTCATCCGGGCGTCTATGTCGCGGTCGAACCAGTGGTTGACGGCTCCGGCCCCGCCCGCCGAGAGGTAGCCGCCGAGACACGTCAGCGCGACCAGCGCCAGCGAGGGGTCGCCGGCGACGTACATCGTGGTGATCGTCGTCAACAGCAGCAGCGACTGGACCTTGGGCTTGGTCAGCTCCAAATAGTCCGCAAGCAACTGGCGGGTGCGCGGGGCCAGGCCGGCGCGGGGAGGCGCGAGCGCCGTGGCCGGAGAGGCCGCGGCCGCCGATAGCGGTGCCGACGAGCTGTCCATCGCGCCTGGAGTCTATTGGGCGAGGCAGGCGCCCGAGCCGAGCCCGTCGCCGGGGCGGAGGTGGCCGCCGCGGCCGGGATGGCCCCGACGGACGCCGCACAGGGCGGCGGCCACTACAGCCCGACCTGGGTGGCGCCCGCCGGCACCGTCGCCCCGGCGGGCACCACGGCGCCGCTGCCGAGCTCGATTTCGCGGCGGATGTCCTTCATGGGCTCCACCGAGCGCACCACGGGGACCACGTCGAAGTTGTTCTGCGGCGGCGGCGACGGCGTGAACCACTCCAGCGTGTTCGCCTTCCACGGGTCCGGCCCGGCGACGGCGCCTTTCTTGAGGCTGCGCATGACGTTGACGATCGTCACGCCGACGCCGGCCGCCAGGATGAAGGCGCCGATCGTGGAGATCAGGTTGTAGAGCGCCAGGTTGTGGACGTTTTCGTACTCGTAGACGCGCCGCGGCATGCCTTCCAGGCCGATGACGTGCTGGATCAGGAACGTCGCCAGGACGCCGACGAACATCAGCCAGAAGCTCCACTTCCCCAGGGTTTCGCCGAGCATCCGCCCCGTGATCTTCGGGAACCAGTAGTAGATCGCCCCGAACACCGGCATCACGGCGCCGCCGACCAGCACGAAGTGGATGTGGGCGACCACGAAGTAGGTTTCGTTGAGCTGCCAGTCGACCGGGAAGACGGCGAGGAAGACGCCGGAGATGCCGCCGATCAGGAACAGCACGATGAAGCCCGCGCAGTACATCAGGGGGACCTTGAATTCGATCGCCCCCTGCCACAGGGTGCCGAGCCAGTTGAAGATCTTAACCCCCGTCGGCACCGCGATGCAGAACGAGCTGAGCGCCGCGAAGATGATCACGGCCTCCGGGATCGGCGTCGAGAACATGTGGTGCACCCAGACCAGGAAGCCCAGGAAGCCGATCGCGGTCGTCGAGATCGCGATCGCCTTGTAGCCGAAGATCGGCTTGCGGGCGAACACCGGCAGGATCTCCGAGACCATCCCGAAGGCCGGCAGCACCATGATGTAGACCTCGGGGTGGCCGAAGAACCAGAACAGGTTCTGCCACAGCAGCGACGAACCCCCGGCCGTCGGGTCGAAGAAGTGCGTCCCGAAGTGACGGTCCGTCAGCAGCATCGTCACCGCCGCCGCGATCACCGGCATCGCCACGATGATCAGCACCGAGTACGTCAGGATCGCCCAGATGAACAGCGGCAGACGCCCCCAGCTCATGCCCTTGGCGCGCATGTTGGCGACCGTCACGTAGAAGTTGATCGCGCCCACGATCGACGACAGTCCGGTGAGGTGGACCAGGTAGATCCACGCGTCCTGGCCGCCGCCGGGGGAGAAGAAGGCGTTGGACAGCGGCGTGTAGCTCGTCCAGCCCGCTTCCGGCGGGTTCCAGAAGATCGAGGCGTAGAACACCAGGCCGCCCGCCGCAAGCAGCCAGAACGAGAGCGCGTTCAGGCGCGGGAACGCCATGTCCCGGGCGCCGATCATCAGCGGCAGGAAGTAGTTGGCGAAGCCCGCCCAGACGGGGACGACGAACAGGAAGACCATCGTCGTCCCGTGCATCGTGAACAGCTGGTTGTAGGTCTGCGGGCTGACCAGCGTGTTGTCCGGCGCCCCCAGCTGCAGACGGATCATCAGCGCCTCGGTGCCGCCGAGGATGAAGAAGACGAACGTCAGGACCAGGTACATGATCCCGATGCGCTTGTGGTCGGTCGTCGTCAGCCAGCTCATGAAGCCCTTCTGCTCGCGCTCCGCGCGGTGGGCGACGATCTGGGGTACCGGGGCGGCGTAGGTGGCCATCGTGCTCCTAAATGTCCTGTCGGTGCTCGGGTGTGCGGGGGCTGGGCGTCGTGGTGCTCGTCATCGGCATTGGGCAGGTCAACGCTATGGGTTCTCCACCTGGGCCGTGCCGCGTTGGGCGTCGAGCTTCGCCCTTTCGCTGGCCGCGGCGGCCTCTGATTCGGAGAGCTCCCGCTTCTGGGTCGCCAGCCATTCTTCGAACTGCGCCGGCGGCAGCGCCCGGACCGTGGCGATCATGCGCGCGTGGCCCCGGCCGCAGATGTTCGCGCACTGGCCCTTGTAGACCCCGGGCTTGGAGATCTTGAACCAGCCGTAGTTGTGGTAGCCGGGGACCGCCTGCAGCTTGCCGCCGAGTTCCGGGATCCACCACGAGTGCACGACGTCGTCGGAGACCACGTTCAAGGTCACCGTGGTTTCCGTCGGCACCACCATTTCCTCGAACGAGTACGGCGCGCCGAGGCCGTCGCCGGCGCCGCCGGGGTAGATGTACTGCCAGATGAACTGGCGCCCCACGACGGTGATTTCCAGCGATTTCCCGTTCGGCGGGAGGTGCCTGGTCGCGCTCGCGTAGAGGCGGCCGCTTTCGCCGTCGGCGCCCAGGGTGATGCCCGTCGCGCCCGAGTCGGGCGGGTTGACGATCGCGCCGAGCTTGAGGAACATCGCGATCGCGATGATCACCAGGATGCCCACCGCGCCGGCCGTCCAGCCGAGCTCCAGACGGGTGTTGCCGTGGATCTGCTGCGCCACGCGGCCGCGGCGGGCGCGGAACTTGTAGAGGGCGTAGCACAGCACGCCGACCACGCCGACGAAGATCACGATCGCCAGGTACAGGACGATCTTGTAGAGGCTGTCGATTTCGTTCGCGTTCGGCGATCCGCCCGAGCGGGGCGTGAAGAAGGCGAGCAGGGTGGGGGCGAGGTGGCTCATCGCGGCGGGGATTCTATTCAGGCCGGGGCGGAACGCGCAGCACGAGCTCCTCAGCGGCCCCGGAAGCGGGGCTCGCGCTTCTCCAGGAAGGCCATCGCGCCCTCCACGAAATCCTCGGATCCGGCCATCTCGCGCTGGATCCGCGCCTCGACCTCGAGCTGCCCGGCGAGCCCGGCGTAGACGGAGGCGTTGAGCTGGCGCTTGGCTCCGGCGTAGGCCAGCGTCGGTCCCTGGGCGAGCCGTCCGGCGAGCTCCCGGACCTCCTCGTCGAGGCGCTCGTCGGGCACCACCCGGTTGACCAGGCCCCACCGCAGCGCCTGCTCGGCGGGAACCCGCTCGCCGAGCAGCATCATCTCGCTCGCCCGCGCCAGCCCCGCGCGGGCGGGGACGAACAGGGAGGAGCCGCCGTCGGGCACGAGGCCGATGTTGACGAACGCCAGCAGCAGGTAGGAGCTCTCGGCGGCGAGGATCAGGTCGCAGCACAGGGCCAGGGAGCAGCCGATCCCGACCGCCGGTCCGTTGACGGCGGCCACCACCGGCTTGGGCAGCTCGCGGACGGCGTGAATCACGGGGTGGTAGCGCTCGGTCAGGGACCTGTGGAGGTCGGGACGGCCGTCGGGGGTCTGCTCGATGCCGCCCATGTCCCTCAGGTCGGCTCCGGAGCAGAACGCCCGGCCTTCGCCGGTCAGCACCACGGCGCGCATCGTCTCGTCCTCGCCCACCCGCCTCAGCGCCTCCAGGAGGTCGCCGCTGAGCTCGGCGTTCCAGGCGTTCAGCGCCTGGGGCCGGCTCAGCGCGATCCGCGCCACCCCCTCGGCACCCCGCACCGTGACCGTCTCCAGCTCTGGCGCCGTCGTCTCGCTGTCGCTCATCGGCTCTGCCTTCCTCTCTGGCTCGTCGATTTCGGGTCCCGCGGTCGTTGATCCTATGGTGTGCCCGTGCCCCGCCCCGTGATCGGCATCTGCGCCGCCCTCGAGCGCGCCCGCTGGAGCGTGTGGGACCAGCCGGCGGCGCTGCTGCCCTTCAACTACATCGCCGCCGTCCAGGACGCCGGCGGGCTCGCGCTCGTGCTGCCTCCCGACCCACGGCTGGCCCTGGATCCCGACGAGCTGCTGGGGCTGCTCGACGGGCTGATGCTCGCCGGGGGCGCCGACATCGACCCCGCCGCCTACGCCGCCGAGCGCCACGCGGAGACCGTCGAGACCGTGCCCGAGCGCGACGCCTTCGAGATCGCCCTGGTCCGCGGCGCCATCGCCCGCGACATGCCGGTCCTCGGGATCTGCCGCGGCATGCAGCTCATCAACGTCGCCCGCGGCGGCACCCTCCTGCAGCACCTCCCCGAACGCGTCGGCCACGACGAGCACCGCCGCGTCGTGGGCTCCTTCGACGGCGCCGACCACGACGTCGAGCTGCGCGAGGGCACCCTTGCCCGGCGCGTCGCCGGCGAGGCCCGTCACGCGACCAAGTCACACCACCACCAGGGCGTCGAGGGGCTCGGCGAGGGCCTCCTCGTCAGCGGCGTCTCGACCCTCGACGAGCTGCCCGAGGCGATCGAGCTGCCCGGCGCCCGCTTCGTGCTCGGCGTCCAGTGGCATCCGGAGGCCGATCCCGCGAGTCCCGTCATCGCCGCCTTCGTCGCCGCCGCACGTGACCCCGCCGGCGTCTGATCCTCGCCATATACTCCGCCGCCTGTGCGGCGCTCGAGGGCCATTCGTGCAACCGCCTGGGGGGTGCTCGCGGCCGGTGTCGCCGCCCCGCTCCTGCGCCGGCGGCTGCCGCTGGCGCCGCTGGCGACCCAGACGCTCGCCTTCGCCGCTCCCGTCGGGCTCGCGGTTGCCGTCAGGCGCACCCGGGCGCGTGACGTCGCGATCTGCTGCCTGCAGATGTGGGCCTACACGGCCGCCTACAAGACGCCCCACGACGACGAGACCGACCAGGCGCGGCGGGTCCGCATCGACTACCCCATCGCCGTCGACCGCGTCCTCGGTCTGGGTGAGCTGCCGACGGTGCGCCTGCAGCGGATGCTGGCCAGGACCGGCCCCGAGGGGCCGCGCTGGCGGGCGCTCGACCGGGCGCTCGTCTGGACCCACTGGTCGTGGTTCCTCGTGCCCCACGGGGCGCTCGTGTACATCATGCTGCGCCACCCCGCCCGCTTCGACCGCGCCGCGGCGATGACCTACGCGACGTTCGACCTCGGCGCCATCTTCTACTGGGTGCTGCCCACCGCGCCGCCGTGGTACGCGGCGGCCGCCCCCGAGATGGGCGCGCCGATCGCCGGCGCCGAGCCGCCGCCCCGTTCGGGGCTGGAGGTGCGGCGCATGATGGTCGAGTACGGCCAGGACTTCTGGGGTGAGCGCTGGACCCCGCTCTACAGTGTCTTCGGAGGCAACCCCTTGGCCGCGATGCCGTCGCTGCACTTCGCCACATCAGTCATGGCCGCCCAGCTGCTCGCCGAGACCGGGCCGCTGGCGGGTGCGCTCGGCTGGGCCTACGCCGCCACCCTGGGCCTGGCGCTGGTCTACCTCGGCGAGCACTACGCCGCCGACCTCCTCGCCGGCGCGGCCCTCACGGCCACGGTCCGCCGCGTCGCCCCACATGCGGCACCGGCGCTGGGCGGCGTCGCGCGCGCCGTGGCCGCCCTGGAGGCGAGCGCCCACGCCGCCGCTTGAGGGAGGGGCGCCGGTGGAGGTCGACACCCCCCGCAGGCCCCACGAGCCACAGCGGGGATCCGCGTCTGCCCCCGAGCAGGCCCAGGCGGATGGGCGCCTGCATGCGCGGAGCCTGCCGGAGGAGATGCCGCGCGTGCGCATCACGCGCCGCCAGGGGATCGCCTTCGGCGTCTTCGTCCTTTCCGCCGTGGGGTTCCTCTACTTCGTCCTGCCCAAGCTCGCCGGGCTCGGCGGCACGGTGCACCGCATCGAGGGCGGCGACAGGTGGTGGATCGCCGTCGGAGTCGTCCTCGAGGCGCTCTCCTTTGCCGGCTACGTGGTGCTCTTTCGCGCCGTCTTCGTCCGCGGCTCGACCCGCATCGGCTGGCGCGAGAGCTACCAGATCACGATGGCCAGCCTCGCCGCCACGCGCCTCTTCGCCACCGCCGGGGCCGGTGGGATCGCGCTGACAGCCTGGGCGCTGCGACGCTCGGGGATGGAGCCGCGCCTGGTGGCCTGCCGGATGGTGGCCTTCATGGTGCTGCTCTACGTCATCTATGCCGGCTCCCTCCTGCTCGACGGCATCGGCCTCGGCATCGGCCTGTTCCCCGGGGGCGGGTCGTTCGCGATCACGATCGTCCCCGCCGCGGTGGCCGCCGTCCTGTTCGCCGCCGCCGGGGCCATGGCGCTGCTGCCGGGAGACATCGAGCGGCGGCTGGCCCGCTGGGCGGCGGGCTCCGGGCGCCTCGCGCACTGGGTCGCCCGCGCCTCAGCCGTCCCGGCGCTGACGGCGTCCGGGATCCGCACCGCCATCGAGCTGGTGCGCAGCCGCAATCCCGGTCTGCTCGGGGCGCCGGCGTGGTGGGGCTTTGACATCTGCGTCCTCTGGGTCTCCTTCTATGCCTTCGGCTCCCCGCCGCCGTTCACGGTCGTCTGGATGGCCTACTTCGTCGGCACCCTCGGCAACCTCCTGCCGCTGCCCGGCGGTCTCGGTGGGGTGGAGGGGGGAATGATCGGCGCCTTCGCCGCCTTCGGGGTCAACGTCGAACTGGCCGTCCTCGCCGTGCTGACCTACCGCGCCATCTCGTTCTGGCTGCCGACCATCCCCGGCGCCATCGCCTACTTCCAGCTGCGGCGGACCGTCAACCGCTGGCGTCCCCACGGCGACGCCGCGATCGCACAGGCCCGGCCAGCCGCCTGAGCGTTACCCGCCGGTGCCCGCCCGCTCGCCGTCCAGGCCGTGCAACAGCTCGCTCGGCGTCGTGTCGAGCCCGCCGGCGAGCTTGGCGATCGTCGTCAGCTTGGGGTCGCGCTTGGCCTTCTCCAGCAGCGAGATGTGCGTACGATGCAGCTCGCAGGCGTCGGCTAGGCTTTCCTGGGTGAGGCCTTTCTCCAGTCGCGTGCGGCGCAGGTTCTCGGCGAAACGTTCCACTAGTTCCATCGCTGTAGCTTTACGTCGGTCAGACATAACGTCCACAGACAATGCGATGCGCCCTGTGTAGACAATGCGATGCACAGTGTGTAATACTGCCCGCCGATGGGATCGGCCGCCGCGGACTCGGGGGATCGGGTCGAAAGGGCGGTGTTGGCCCTGCTTCTTGCCTTCGGCGGTCCCGCCGAGCTTTCAATCGAGGAGATAGTGGATGAGATCGGGAATCGTCCGGAGGTGATGCTCGCGTTGGCTAGACTTGAGGAGGTAGGTCTCGTCGGGCGGGTTGGCACCAGGATCCGGCCGACGCCCGCCGCGAGGCGCTTCGACGAACTCGATATTTAAAAACTTTGAAGGACACCTCACTAAGGTGTCCAGCGACTTGGCAGGGCTCTCCCGTCGCGCGTCGGGATCCTGCAAAGGCTGTCGGCGCTGGTCCCCAAAGGCGTCGGCAGGCCGGCACCCGGGTCTAACCCTTTCTTCCCGGGTGCCGGCCATTATCTTGCTGTGCTCGCGCCGGCGGCTGTGCTCGCGCCGGCGGCTGTGCTCGCGCCGGGGGTGCTGCATGGGGGCGATCGCGGGCGGTGCTATAGGGTGCGGTGGGTGCAGTCTCCGGTGTCCGACCGCGTGCTGATCCTCTCCTGGGAGTACCCGCCGGTGATCGAGGGAGGCCTCGCCCGCCACGTCCGCAAGCTCGCCGAGGAGCTCGTCGCCCAGGGGGTGACCGTGGACGTTCTGACGCGCGCCAGCGCCGACGTCGACGTCGAGACGCCCGACGGGCGGCCGCTCTTCGAAGAGCGCGCCGGAGTCGGCGTCTACCGGATCCCCGAGCCCGGCTGGCCGCGCGAGCTGGAGCGCTTCGTGGGCTGGGTCGACCACATGAATCGCGACATGCTCGAGGCCGGGGAGGCGCTCGCCCAGGAGCACCGCTACGCGCTGGTCCACGGCCACGACTGGCTCGTCGCCAACGCCGCCGCCGCGCTGTCCGGACGGCTCGGGGTGGCGTATGTGACGACGGTCCACGCCACCGAGCACGGTCGCCACCAGGGCTGGGTGCAGAAGCCGCCGCAGTCGCACATCCACGCCGTCGAGCGCTGGATGGCACACCGCGCCGACGCCGTCATCACGTGCTCGCACTACATGCGCGGCCACGTCGCCGACATCTTCGACATCGACGAGAGCCGGATCACGGTGATCCCCAACGGCATCGATCCCCGCGACCTGCGCCCGGTCGGCGACCTCCGGGCGCTGCGCGCCGAGTTCGCCGCGCCCGGGGAGCGCCTGGTGCTGCTCGTGGGGCGTCTGGTCTACGAGAAGGGCTTCCAGCACGCCCTCGACGCCCTGCCCGGCGTCATCGAGCGGGTCGGCGGCGTGCGCTTCCTGGTCGCCGGCAGCGGCACCCACGAGCAGGAGCTCAAGGCCCAGGCGCGGCGCCTGGGCCTCGACGCGCATGGAGCCTTTCTGGGCTGGATCGGCGACGACGCCCTGCATTCCCTCTACCGCATCGCCGATCTCTGCGTCGTGCCTTCGCTGTACGAGCCCTTCGGGTTCGTCGCCCTGGAGGCCATGGCCTCGGGCTGCCCCTGCATCGTCGCCGACACCGGCGGCCTGCGCGAGGTCGTGCCCGCCGGCGAGCGCGTCGGACTGCGCTTCAACGGCGGCGACGCCGAGCACCTGGGCGTCATGATCGAGCGCCTCCTCACCGACCGCGAGCTGCGCGACCGCCTCGTCGCCGAGGCCTCCGAGCACGTGCTGGGCTTCGACTGGAGCGACATCGCCCGGCGCACCCGGGTCGTCTACCGCGAGCTCGCCGGCGCCCGGGTGGCCCGCGCGGCGAGCCAGCGCGCTTGAGCGCTCCGAGCGACGAGCCGGCACGCTTGAGCGCTCCGAGCGGCGAGCCGGCGCACTCGGGCGCCCCGAGCGGCGAGCCGGCACGCTGGGGCGCCCCGAGCGGCGAGCCGGCACGCTGGGGCGCCCTGCGCATCCGCCTGCTGCACCTCGCCTACCGCGTCGCCTGGCGCCTGCTTCAGCTGCGCTCGCTCGTCTGGCCCCGCCGGGGTCGGGGCGTGAAGTGTCTGCTGACACACGAGGGGCGGGTGCTGCTGGTGCGACACACCTACGGCGCCCGGCGCACCTGGTACCTGCCGGGCGGCGCCTCCCACCGCCGCGAGACGCCCCAGCAGGCGGCGGCGCGCGAGCTGCGCGAGGAGCTCGGGCTGGGGGGCCTGCGAATGCGGGAGCTGCTCACCCGGGCGATGCGCCTGGAACGGATTCGGGTACGTCTGACGTTTCTGCACGCCGAGGTCGCCGATCCCCGGCAGGCGCGCCCCGATCCGGTCGAGATCGCGGAGGTCGGCTGGTTCGAGCCGGGCAGGCTCCCACGGCCGCGCGGCAGCGAGGTCGACTTCGCGCTCGCCCTGCGCGCCGCCGTCGAGTCCGAGTAGCCTTCGGCGAAAGCAGAGCGAGAGGAGCCGGTGGAATGCTCGAAGGTCTCATGCAGGACGACTTTCCGCTCACCCTGCACCACGTGCGGCGGCGGATGCGCGACTGCCATCCGACGGCGGAGGTCGTGACGCTGACGTCCGATGGCACGGTTCGGGCGAGCTTCGCCGAGGTGTCCGAGCGCGTCGATCGGCTGGCGCGGGTGCTTGCCAAGCTCGGCATCGAGCCTGGTGACCGCGTGGGGACGTTCGCCTGGAACAACCAGCGCCACTTCGAGCTCTACATGGCGGTGCCCTGCGTCGGGGCGGTGCTGCACACGCTCAACATCCGCCTCTTTGCCGAGCAACTGGTCTACATCGTCAACCACGCCGCTGACCGGGTGGTCTTCGTCGACGACTCGCTGGTCCCCCTGCTCGAGCCGCTGGCCGCGCAGATGCCGAACGTCGAGCACTTCATCGTCATGGGCAGCTCGCACGGCGATGTGGGCGCCTCGCTGCCGAACGTCCTGTACTACGAGGAACTGCTCGCCGAGGCGGAGTCGGCTCCCTTCGACTACCCCGAGGTGGCCGAGCGCCAGGCGGCGGCGCTGTGCTACACGAGCGGCACCACCGGCAACCCCAAGGGCGTGCTCTACTCGCATCGCTCGATCAGCCTGCACTGCACGGCGTCGCTGATGGTCGACGCGCTCGGGCTCAGCAGCCGCGACCGGGCGCTGGTGGTGGTGCCGATGTTCCACGTCAATGCCTGGGGCATCCCGCACAGCGCGGCGCTGGCCGGCGCGGACCTGGTGCTGCCCGACTGCTTCCTCCAGGCCGAGCCGCTGGCCCGCCTGATCGAAGCGGAGCGCCCGACGATCATGGGTTGCGTGCCGACGATCTTCGCCGACCTGTTGCGCTACGCCGACGAGCACAGCTGCGACCTCTCGTCGATCGGGAACGCCGCCTGCGGGGGGTCGGCGGTGCCGCGCCAGCTGATGCAGGACTTCCAGGAGCGACACGGGGTGCGGATCTTCCAGGCCTGGGGGATGACCGAGACGAGCCCCGTCGCCACCTACTCGCGGCCCGTCGAGCCCGCGGGCGGGCCCGACGACGCCTACTGGGAGGACCGCGCCCGCCAGGGGCGCCCGCTGCCGTGGGTGGAGCTGCGGATCGTCGACGACGACGGCCGCGAGGTTCCCTGGGACGGGGAGTCCACCGGTGAGATCCAGGTCCGGGGGCCGTGGATCGCGGCCCACTACTTCGACGACGCCTCCGAAGAGGCCAAGTTCGACGCCGGCTGGCTGCGGACTGGCGACATCGCCGCCGTCGACGAGCGGTCGTCGATGCAGATCACGGATCGCAGCAAGGACGTCATCAAGTCCGGCGGCGAGTGGATCTCCTCGGTGGAGCTCGAGAACGAGCTCATGGCACACCCCGACGTGCTGGAGGCGGCGGTCATCGCCAAGCCAGACGAGCGCTGGGCGGAGCGGCCGCTGTGCTGCGTCGTGCTGCGGCCCGGCGCCGAGGTGCGGGCGCAGGATCTCGTCGAGCACCTCCGTCCCCGGGTCGCCAGGTGGTGGCTGCCCGACGAGTTCGCCTTCATCGCCGAGGTGCCCAAGACGAGCGTCGGGAAGTTCGACAAGAAGGTCCTCCGCGCCCGGCTGCACGACGGGGAGCTCGAGGGACGGGTGAGCGTGGGGGCGAGCCGAGCCGGTGGTCGGGGGTAGGTCGGTCGCGGGTCGGTCGGAGCCGGTCGGGGTAGGTCGGTCGCGGGTCGGTCGGAGCCGGTCGGGGTTGGTCGGTCGGGGGTAGGTCGGTTGTTCTTTTTGCGAGGTGTGCGCGCGGGCGCGCGCGTGCGCGTGCGCGCGTACCGACGGACGTCGGCGGGTGGGTGTGGCATACCTCGTCAGACGCCGGCGGGCAGGTCTGGGCATACCTCTTCACGCCCGGCCGGCTGGCAGGAGAATTGCGCGCAGGAGCGAACCCGGAGCAAGCGATCCGCGATTGCCAATAGACTTATCGGCTTCGAGGCCGCAGGACGTTGGCGGCGCGAGGCGAACCGAGACCCAGCAAGCACGGGAGGTGCGTATGACCAGCAGCGACGGAATGGCCTCGAGCGGGCCGCACACGGATGTGAACGCATCGCCCAGCCACGGTGGACGGCCCGCGCGACGCGCGGCGCGGCGCGGCGGGGTCGCGTTGTCGGCCGCCCTTGCCCTGATGCTGCCGGCTTCGCCGGCGCTGGCGGCGACGACGGGCACGTCGGGCTACAAACAGGAACCGCCGAAGCCGACGACCACGACGACGCCGAAAAGCGGGACGGCGCCTTCCAAAGAAGCGACGACGCCTGCGGCGACGACGCCGAAAGCGGCAACCGAACCGGCGACGACGACGGCGACTCCGACCCCGACGCAGACGACGAGCCCGAGCGAATCGAAGCTGCCGTTCACCGGCCTCAACCTGACCTGGGTCGTGGGCGCCGGGCTGCTGCTGCTGGCCGCGGGGCTCTCGCTCAGGGTGCTCCAGCGCCGCCAGCGCTACGACGGGCGCTGAGCGATCAGCCAGCGGTTGTGCCCGCGACGGTTTTCGGGCAGCCGGCGGCGACGGTCGACGACCCGCGGCGCGTAGCCGCAGGCGCGGAGTTGCGCTAGGCACTCCGCCTCGACGGCCGCCGAGTGGGTCTCGATGATCAGTCGCGGCCGGCGCTCGCCGAGGAGCCGGCGCGCGCCGGTGAGAACCGCGGCCTCGGCGCCCTCGACGTCGATGACGAGCAGATCCGGCGCCGGCAGGCGGCCGTCGGCGACGAGGTCGTCGAGCGTCTCGGCGCCGACGGCCTCGTTGCGCTCGTGGGCGACGTAGGCGCGGACGACCTCGACGGTGCCCGCCGGTCCGGGGTTCAGCGCGAGGTTGCGCTCGATCCTCGCCAGGGCCGACTCGTCGAAGTCCAGCGCGACAATTGGTCCTCCAGTCAGGCGGGCGAGGACGAGGGCGTAGTAGGCGTTGTGGCTGCCCACCTCGAAGCAGCACATCCCGGGCTGGGCCATGGCACGGACGTGGCCGGCGATCTCGAGCTCGGCGGTGCCGAGGTAGACGTGCAGAGGGGCCCGCGGATCGACCTCGAGGCGAAGCCCCCGCGCGAGGCCCCAGGGGATCCGCCAGGCGCGGCCCTCCCGCAGCAGGGTGCGCCGGAGCAGGCGGCCGGGGGTGCTCTGGCTGGGCTCGGAGGCGGGCATCGGCGAGGCCTGAAGTAGGGGCTGGGAGGCGGGCATCGGCGAGGCTGGACGGGTTGGCTCGGACATCGATGAGGCTGGAGACTCTCGGCGAACTGGCTCAGAGCTCGAGCGGGCCGGGCTCGAGGATCTCGGGGTCGTGGCCGGGGACGACGTCGACGCCGGTGTCGCGCAGCGCGCGCAGGCGCTCGGCGGAGCGGGTCTGGGCGGCGAAGTCGTCGGCGAAGACGGGGAAGCGCAGGTCGTCGAGGGTGGCGGCGAAGTGGGCGACGTCGACACCCAGGAGCAGCCGCCCGCCGACCCTGACCGACTGATGCCCGGGGGTGTGGCCGGGGGTGAGGAGGAGCTCGACCGACCCGTCGCCGAGGAGGTCGTGGTCGCCGTCGACGAGGACCAGCCGGCGCTCGTCGAGCGTGTAGTCCCGGGGGAAGAAGAAGTTCCTCGCCACCGCGGCGGTGTCGTGCCCGGCCTGCCACTCGCCGCGCTGGACCACGATCGGGACGCCGGGCGGCAGCAGGTGCAGGCCGCCGGCGTGGTCGAAGTGCAGGTGCGTCAGGACGACGCGTGTCAGTGTCGAGAGGTCGACCTGGTCGGCGATGGACTCCTCCTGCTCGAGCGTGAAGAGCCCCGCCCGGGAGCCGTAGTGGCGCTCCGCTCCGGCGGCCACCGCCGCCGGGCTCAGGCCGGTGTCGAGGAGGATGCGCTCGGAGTCGGTCTCGATGAGATACGCCGGGATCGGAAAGCGGATCGTCCGCTCCGGGTCATCGCCCTGGCGCCAGATGGCGGCCGAGGAGGAGATCCAGCCGACGTGGAGCCGCTCGATCTTCATGCTCCGCTCCTTGCCTGTCTGGGGGCTGCGACCCGCCTGCTCAGGCCGGCGACGCCTGCAACCCACCCGCCAGAGTGTGACGCGCGGGCGTCCCTGGCAGTCTGCTCGGACGCGTCGGCGGAGCGACGGGCGTCGCGCGCGCTGCGCGAGGCCACGATGAAGGCGGCGCCGGCAACTGCGAAACCAATGATGGCGCCGAATGCGCTGACGTCGGTCCAGTATGGTTTTGTGGCCAGCAGCACCGGGGCCAGAGTACACTTCGCTTATGGCCGTTGAGCCCGTCTTCTATGGCGGCACGCTGCGCGGCTTCTTTATTGCGGCCGCGACGCGTGATGACGCGGGTGGCCGCCGAGCGCCTCGATCCGCTCGTCCACGACGAGAGCGAGGTGGCCCTGGTGGAGGTGTTCGAGGCGGCCTTTGTCGTCCGGCCGGGACCGAGGGAGTCGCGGGAGTCGGTCGTGGTTGAGCCGGCGCCGGGGCGACTGGGCAACGGCGTGGTGCAGCGTGCCGTCGTCAAGGTTCTGGCTGTGGCCCGGCGGCCGATGTGCGGACAGGAGGTCCGGCTGGCTGTCGAGGATCTGCTCGGCCATCCCGTGTCCGAGCACTCGATCAGCTGGTGTTTGGCTGCCGGTGCTCGCCGGAGGAAGCCGCTGATCGGGAGGGTGGCGAGGGGGCGGTACACGTTGGCATAGTGCGGTGGATGCTGAAGAGGCCGGCGTGGCGTCGGTACCCTGGAGCGGCTTCTAGCCTCATGCTTCATGCCTTCACACAGGCGTATACCCGCCGCTTCCTCGGGGGTCCGTGCTCGAGCGCCGCGCGGGCGCACGCAGGCGGTCTTCTATCGAGACGCCCACGGTCGCGAGCCGGTTGATGTCTTCTTGGAGGAGTTGTTGAAGACCCGGCCGCTGGCGGCGGCGAAGATCGACGATGCGATCGAGGAGCACCTGAATGGGAGGCAGCCATACTCGCCGCCGCCCGAGTTTCCGGTCACCTCGCAGATCGACGGAGAGCTTCGCGAGCTGCGGGTTTGTTTTGCGCGCACGCGCTACCGGCTGCTCTATCAGCGATCCGGCAACCTGGTTGTCCTTCTCCACGCTTTCGAGAAGAACACCGGCGCTGTGCCGGCGCGTGACCGTGAGATGGCCAAGAGGCGCATGGCCGATTTTCGGGCGCGGATGGACGCGGAGCGTCGCCGTCCTCCGAGGGCGGCTGGCCGGGACGCTCCGCCGAAGTCGCGGTGAGGCTGATCGATTTATCATTCGTGATAAGGTATGGCTCGTGAGCAACGTTGTCCAAAGCCCTGTCGGTCGTTTCGCTGTCGAGGCAGCGGGTAGCCGCGCCGATCGCAGCGAGGCGTATCGTGACGCCCGTGCTGAGTACGCGCGCATTCGCGCTTTGCGGGAGGTCAGCCCGATCGCTGCGCATCTGCGTGAACGGCGGTTCGAGCTGGGGTTGACTCAGGACGAGGTCGCCAAGGCTGCGGGAACCTCGCACAGCGCGGTGTCACGGCTCGAGAAGGGCACGCACATCCCGCAGTTGCCTACCTTGCAGCGGATCGCCGCCGTGCTGGATGAGGAGCTGCTCGTCTGCTTTCAGCGAACCGTGGATGGCGAGGTCGAGCGGGAGTTCGCCGCTGTAGCCTGAGACGAATCGGGGATCACGAGGCCGGTGCCAATGCAGAGGAGCGGAGGGTATTGGAACCAAGATCCTGGCGCGATCGACAAGGTTGTGTCGGAGCTTTTGGCGGCGTTGGCGGCGCAAGAGGCCCGGTCGGAGTTGAGCCGCTTGGCCGAGAAGCTGGCCGATCTCAGGACCAGCGATGCCCAGCCACGGGCCATCGTGAGTCGACGTCAGCGGTTTCGCCGTCCTGGCTGGGTTCTGGATGCCGTGCATAAGGTGATGGCCGATCAGCCTGGGCCGATGCGGGTCGCGCAGGTTCACGCGGCGGTCGAGGCGTTGCTCGGCGAGGCACCGTCGCTCGCCCTGACCACCGGGTCTTGGACCCATTCCGAACCGCGAGCGGTTCTATCGCCAGCACATCGAGCCCGGTCGTTGGTTGCGGGTCGTCGTAGATATGGTCAAGATCCCGCGTGGGTCGTGACTGCCGTTGAGCAGGTCAACGATCCACGGATGACGTCATGATGATCACGATCGCCGGCATCGACTTCGATTACCTGGACTACGACGAGCGGGGCGATGTGCTGTTCCTGCATGTCGGGAAGCCTACGGAGCCGCCTGCTAAGGCGTTCGAGACATCCGAGGGGCATACCGTCGAATACGACGAGCATGGCGCCGTGGTGGGCTTGGAGCTGATGGGTGTTCGGCGAGCCGTCGAGAGCGGCGGTGAGCTACAGCTCACCTGGCCGCCGGCTCACGTTGCAGCCAGCGCCCTGTTGGACGCCATCGCGGCGTAGGCACAACTCGGTTCGGAGTCTCGGACTGTGGGATCGACGGTGCTCTGAACGGATGGGCGGGCGCGATCACGGTTCCATTAGCGACGTTCGACCATCCAGAAATGCGGGCGACGACAGTCGCCAGCGCGTGGTTCGAATAGCGACGTTCAACCCTGCCGAAATGCGGGCGACGCAAGTACTATCGAATCAAGATTTTCGCACTTCTGGCAACATTGTGACAGAAGTTACGAAAGTCTTAGCGTCTGTCGACCGCTCCCGGCTGAGCTATGTGGCCAAGCGGCTCAAGCGGCTGCGGGCCAGCGATGCCCAGCCACGGGCGATCACGAGCCGACGGCTACGGCCTCGCCGTCCGGGTTGGGTGCCGGATGCCGTGCGCGAAGTGTTGGCTGGGGCTGGGCCGATGAGGCTCATGGATATTCATGCAGCAATGGAGCGACAGCTCGGCCAGCCGGTGTCCATCGAGTCCGTCAGTTGGTGTCTGCGCATGGGTGCTCGCGGACTTGACTCACGATTTGTCCGAGTCGCCAGGGGGCGATATGCGTTGGTGGAGCCACAGCTTTGAGATGTGCGCTGCCGCTACTCGTTGGTCTTGCTGTCACGAGCGTCCGAGGTTGATGTATCGGTTGTTGGCGCGTCCCGAGTGGCCTCCTCGGGTGCGATCACGCGGACCCGAGCGGTTCGAGGGCGTCCTGCATGCGCTTGTCGTAGGTTGCTACACCTGCAAGCTGCTTGCCGAGGCTGAGCGCGCTGGCGATGTGGATGGCGTCAAGTGCGCCAACGTGGACCGGTTTCACCTTGCGTGCCGCAGCGACGACACTCTCGCCGAGCGGAACGATCGCGGCCGAGGAAAGCACTCCCTGAAGCACCAGGCTGCCATCGATCACCGCGTCCGCCCGCTCCTCACGGGCACGCGCCACAGCGCGCGGCAACTCGACTTCCGCGATGACGCTGGTGGCGAGTAGCGCTAGCCTGCCGGGCGTGCCCACCGACCCAATTTCCGTGCGCTGGACGCTTCACGCACTCGACAAGGCGCAGAAGCTCGGATTCGCTCGCCATGACGTCGAGTCGGTGCTGCGGAGCGACATCGTGAGCGGCGGCGCAACGCGGGCAAGGCGGCCTGGCGAGTCGCCGCTGGGCGGCTCGTGATCGCCTACGAACATCCGGACGACGACGATCCCCTGGCGGCTCGTGTTGTGACAGTGTGGCGGCGGCGCTAGCCTTTGGTCATGAGGATCGACGGGCACTACGACACTGAGGCGGACATTGCATGGGTGCGCTTCGAGGGCTACGACCCCAGCACGGCTGTGGCCGAGGAGACCGATGCGGGACTGCGCGAACTGGATCCCAACACCGGGCAGATCGTGGGGTTGGAGTTCTGGGAGGCGAGCAGCAAGCTGCCGGCTGACTTCCTGCGCATGCTCCCGCCGCCGCAGGTCGAGATCGCCGCCTGAGTAGCCTCGCCGCGCGTACAGCGGACGCCAAGCGAGTGCCAATGCGGATGAGAGGACTCGAACCTCCACGGACTTACATCCACACGGACCTGAACCGTGCGCGTCTACCAATTCCGCCACATCCGCGTGGATACGCGACGATATCGCACCGGCCGCGGACCCGGCTGGCCGACCGGCTGCCCGGTCGGCGCCGCCCGATTTGCTAGCCTCGGGCGTGCCGTGACCCCGCGCCGCCATCGTCTAGGGGACTAGGACGCCGCCCTCTCACGGCGGTAACACGGGTTCGAATCCCGTTGGCGGTATTTGTTCGGCGGTGGTCGAACCGCACCACCGCCTCGGCGGTTAGCTTCGTGCGTCCCCGGCGTTTGAAAGTCCTGCGACGCCCGACTCAAGCGGCGACAGCGGCGCCAGCGGGCACGAAGTGCTCGATTGTCACGTCGTCCCGTTCGAGCACGAAGCGCACGCCCTCCTCGGCGAGCCGGTGCGCCTCGTCGTAGCTGTCTGCGGCGGCGAACCACTCCGGCACGTCCGGAGACTCGGCCCACCAACGACCGTCTTCGTGGTGATGGATGACGCGTATACGATCCATGGCTCTTCTCAGAGTAGCCTGAGCGCCTCTCGTTCGGCAAGTCCGACACGACGCACGAGAATCTGGCGGACGAGTCCAGGTGCGATCGTGGCCTTGTCGTGGAACGCGAACGTGAGCTTCGGTCTGCCCGGTGCTTCCAGAGTGCGATGCGAGCCAGCCTGGCGCACGATCCTGTAGCCCAACGGCTGGGCTTCGAGTACCTTGAGAAGCTGCTTGGCCTTCACAGAAGGAAACGGCGCCATCGAACTTATGTTCGCTTATGCATCAGACGGACCCGTGCCCAGGTCGGTGGGAGCAGGCGCTCATTCCGCTTCGTTAAGCGAGATCGGCCCGCTGGAGATGAACGCGGAGCGGTTCGACTTGAGCTCAGTTGGGTGTATTTAAGAAAGGCCTGCAAAACAGCGCTTTTACCGGGGCGAAAGTGCCGTTCGTGCCAGGATTCGTGCCGGTCCTAGTCAAGTCCCGGGAAGTGGTGTAGGAGTTCGTTGTTCATGTCGTCGGTGATGCAGTTGGCGTCTCAGGCCGCGATGAGCTCGGGGGTCTCCTCTGGTTGGTCGTGGGTGTGTGTGAGCGCTCTCTCCCTCGCTGGCTCGTAGAGCGCGGCCATGGAGTGCTGGCTGACGTAGCTGCGTCCGACGAGCCACTCGTCGTTGGCCTCGATCGCGAGCATCGAGACCAGGCGGATCAGCGAGGCGTCGTCGGGGAATATGCCGACGACGTCGGTCCTGCGGCCGATCTCGCGGTTGAAGCGCTCGAGCGGGTTCGTGCTGCGCAGCTTCGGCCAGTGCTCTTGGGGGAACTCGTAGAACGCGAGGATGTCTTCCTCGGCCTCCTCGATCATCGCGGCGATCTTTGGCAAGCGACGTTGCAGCTGGCCGGTCGCCTCGCCTAGGCGCAGGCGTGCGTCTTTGCCCGAGTTCGCGGTGAAGAGCTGGCGGATCACGGCTCCGAGAGCGTCGTGCTGGTCCTTGTGAGCGTGCCCACGGAGATCTCTGAGGAAGTGCACCGTGCACCGCTGCCACGGCACCCCGAGGACCTGCGCCAGGGCGGCCTTCAGCCCGGGGTGCGCGTCGGAGATCGCGAGCTGAACGCCGGACAAGCCGCGGGCGAGCAGGGAGCGCAGAAACCCTCGCCAGAACGCCTCGGTCTCGGTCTCCCCGACGTCCAGGCCGATGATCTCCCGCCGTCCGGTCTCGTGCACAGCGTGAGCGACTACGACGCACTTGCGCTTGACCCGGCCGCCGTCGCGGACCTTCTCGACCTTCGCATCGACGAACAGGTAGGGGTAGCGGCCTTCCAGAGGACGCTCCCGGAACGCCTGGACCTGCTCGTCGAGGAGCCCCGCGATCCGCGATACCTCGCTCTTTGAGATCCGCAAGCCGAGGCTCTCCACGAGCTGGTCGACGCGGCGGGTGGAGACTCCACACACGTACGCCTGCTGCACCACGCTCACGAGCGCCTGCTCAGAGCGCTTACGCGGCTGCAGAAACGACGGGAAATAGCTGCCCTGGCGGATCTTCGGGATCTGCAGTTCGATCTCCCCAGCGCGCGTATCCCAGCGCCTCGTACGATACCCATTGCGATGCGTCGCTCGATCATCAGGACGCCGCTCGCCACGCTCAGCGCCGATCAGCTCAGAGACCTCGGCCTCCATCATCTCCTGCGCGACCGCCTTCACCGACTCGCGGATCACGTCCGCGTGCTCATCACGCAACACCTGTCGCACGACCTCCTCGATCGTCATCCTGTCCCTACCGGCCATCGCTGGCCTCCTTTCGTCGAACCCTTGAGAAGTCCGACGATCATGAGCGCCACGGTGGCCGGAACCATCCTTCCGTCCGACCAGCTCCTACACCAACCCTAGGGACGTGACCC
>DATKPO010000039.1:0-10832 GCA_035524055.1 Solirubrobacteraceae bacterium | reverse complement strand
CCGAACCGGCCGAGGGCGCGCGCGATGGCGAGCGTCCCGGCTCGGTAGGCGGGTTCCTCGAAGTAGCCGGCGGGACCGTTCCAGACGACCAGGTTGGAGGCCTCGATCGCCGCTTTGAGGCTCTCGATCGTGCCCGGTCCGATGTCCAGCGCCCGGCCCGCCGCGGGTACCATCTCGTTCGCGAAGCTCACCAGGACGTCGCGGCCGTCGACATTCACGACGGAGTCGACGGGGAGCAGCAGCGGCTTGCCCAGCGCCTGTGCCTGCGCGAGCACGCCCCGGCAGGCCTCGACGTCGTCGGCGAGGGAGGCGTCGGGGGCGTCGATGCCGCGGGTGTCGGCGCTCATCGTCACACCCACCTCGATGCCGCTCGCGATCAGGAAGTAGTAGGCGAGCTTGCCGATTACGGCGACCTGGTCCACCGTGTTCACGAGGTTCTCGACGATCGACAGCTTCCCGTCCTTGCCGGATATCTTGGCGCCCCCGATGACCGCCAGCGTCGGCCGGTAGTCCGGGTTGTGCATCAGCTCCAGCTGCGTCAGTTCGCGCTGCAGCAGCCGGCCGGCGCAACGCTCCGGTGCCGCCAGCGCGGCCGCCACGATCGAGGCGTGGGAGCGGTGGCAGGTGCCGAAGGCGTCGTTGACGTACAGGTCCATCCCGTGGACGAGCGCCTCTCCGAAGGCTGGGTCGTTGCTGTTCTCCTCCGAGTGGTAGCGGACGTTCTCCAGCAGCAGGATCTCGCCCTCGCCGAGCGCGGCGACCGCCTCGTCGCGCGCGGGGCCGATGCAGTCCTCGACGAAGCGGACGTCGGCGTCGAGAATGTCGTTGAGCGGCTCGATCAGCTGCCGCAGGGACTTCGACGGATCGCGCCGGCCCCAGGGCCTGCCCATGTGCGAGCAGACCACGACGCGACACCCTCTTTCGCGAAGCGTGTCAAACGTCGGGCGGGAGGCCTCGATTCGGGTGTAGTCGGCGACGCCCTGATCGCTGATCGAGACATTCAGCTCGGAGCGCACGAAAACCCGCTCGCCCGACAGGTGAACGTCATCGAGTGTCTTCATCGTCGTCCTGCCCACTTCCCCGGGGACTCTACCCTCATCGCGGCCGGCGCAGCTTCTCGCCGTCGCCTCGCGCCGGTGACGTATGGTCTCGCCGACAGTCCCGTCGGGCATCCCTTCATCACGTGTGGCGGCCGGTGCCCGCAACCCCCGGGCGACCTGACACGCGGCGCCGAGGCTAGGGCCAGTCGATCCGCTCGGCCAGCTGCGCGTGGCCGAGGTCGATCAGGCCGCTGCGCTCGATCGGGTCGTATCTGCCGTCGGCCGGCCCGAGCCAGTGGACGGCGCGCTGCTCGGGGTCGAGGATGAGCGGCTCGTCGACGTCGCTACCCTCCCGGCGTGACCCCGGAGGAGCTCGCCGACCTGGCCCATCTGCGTCGCGCCCGCGACCTGATGGACCGGGAGTACGCCCGGCCGCTCGACGTCGCCGAGCTGGCCCGGGCGGCGCTGATGTCCACGGCGCACTTCTCGCGGCGGTTCCGGGCGACCTATGGGGAGACGCCCTACTCCTACCTCATGACGCGCCGCATCGAGCGGGCCAAGGCGCTGCTGCGGGGCGGCGAGCTGTCCGTCACCGAGGTCTGCCTCGCCGTGGGGTGCTCCTCGCTTGGCTCGTTCAGCGCCCGCTTCACCGAGCTCGTGGGGGAGACGCCGACGGCATACCGCGCGGGAGACCATGGCGCGCTGGAGAGCGTGCCGGGCTGCATCGCCAAGGAGCTCACCCGCCCCAGCCGCGGGCCGCGCCGGGCCGCGGCGCGCGGCGGCTCCGTAAAGTTGCGGGCATGAACCTGACACTCTCCACCTGCTTCGTGCTCGTCGACGACCCCGACGTGGCGCTGGGCTTCTACCGCG
The DNA here is from genome assembly GCA_035524055.1 of Solirubrobacteraceae bacterium. Taxonomy (GTDB): domain Bacteria; phylum Actinomycetota; class Thermoleophilia; order Solirubrobacterales; family Solirubrobacteraceae; genus Palsa-744. Next base: position 8,922 of record DATKPO010000039.1, on the reverse strand, counting down.
ACGCGCTCGGCCTGGAGCTTCGCAACGACGTCGCCCGGGAGGACTTCCGCTGGATAACCGTCGGCGCCCCCGCCCAACCCGGCGTTGCGATCGTTCTCACCAACTACCTCGCTGGCAGTCCCGCCGATGCCGACGCGCTCGCCGGCCTCCTTGCCAAGGGCGCCCTGAACGGCGTCCACTTCCACACCGACGACCTTCAGGCCGCCTTCGAACGGGTGCGCGCGGCCGGCGCCGAGATCGTCCAGGAGCCGGGCGACCGGTCGTGGGGCACGCGGGACTTCGCGGTGCGCGACCCCTCGGGCAACCTCGTGCGCGTCGACCAGCCGCCGGCCGGGCAGCCCGAGAGCCCGTCGCAGGAGCAGTAGAAGACGGCGCGGTCTGGGTTGGGTCGCCGCGCGCCGCGCGCTCTCAGCCTTTGAAGCTCGACGCCCCCCGGTCGCCGAACGGCTCGTCGCGCTCGCGGACGGCTTCGCGGAAGCCCGCCTCTGCGGCGCGCCGCTGGAAGGCGTAGCCCTCGGCGGTGTGGCGGGCGATGCCGTCGAAGACGGTGCCCAGGATCTGCGTCGTCGGCAGACCTCCGGCCAGCGTCTCCTGGTTGACGAGCAGCTTCATCATCGCCAGTTGGTTTACGGGCATCCGGGCGATCCGCCCGACGAGGATCTCGGTGCGCTCGTCGAGCTCGGCGGCGGGCGGGGCCTCGATCGCCAGCCCCCACTCCAGGGCCTCGGCGCCGGACAGGCAGTCGCCGGTGAACAGCAGCCGCTTCGCCCGCTGGGGTCCGAGGCGGTGGGCCCACATCGACGTCGTCGGCGAGCCCCAGACGCGCGCCGGCGGGTAGCCGATCTTGGCGTCCCGCGCGATCACGAGCAGATCCGAACAGAGCGCGAGGTCGGTGCCGCCGGCGACGCAGAACCCGTGCACCTTGCAGACCACCGGCTTGGAGCAGTGGAACAGCGACATGAACGCCCGAACGTTGCGGCTCATCATCGCGTAGTCCACCACCGGGTCCCAGGTCCCGGAGGGGTCGTGGTTGGCGGCGATCACCGCCGGGTCCAGCGGCGAGCCCCGTGGCGGAGCGAGACCCTTCTCGCCGAGGCGCCCCTGTCCCTCGGCGCTCTCCACGAGGTCGTACCCGCCGCAGAACCCCTTGCCGTTGCCTGCGAGCAGCAGCACGTGGACCGCCGGATCGAGGTCGGCCCGCTCGACGTACGCCGCCAGCTCTGCGATCAGCGTCGGCGTCAGCCCGTTGCCGCGCTCCGGTCGATCGAGCGTGATCCGGGCGATCCGGTCGCCGACCTCGTAGGTCATCGTCTGCGGATCGCTCACTCGGGGACTCCGGCTTCGCTCGTCGGGCTCACGGCTGGGTCAGGCGGAGAGTAGCGCGGGTGCCGTCCTAGAGCCGTCAGCCGCCTACACGGCCGTGAACAGCCGCGCGTACCGATCCAGGTGGCGGTCGCCGAGAAACTCCGCCGCCGCGCGGGCGCGGGCGCGCTCGCCCATCCGGGCCGCCTCCTCGGGCTCCCGCAGCATCCGTTCGATCGCCGACCCGAACGCCGGGAGGTCGTGCGGGTCTTCGATCAGCAGGCCCTGCTCGCCGTCGGCGATCTGATCCGAGATTCCCCCCACCCGGCTGGCCACGATCGGCCGCGACTTCCACATCGCCTCCGTCACCGTCAGGCCAAAGCCCTCCGCCAGGCTCTTCTGCACCACCACGCTCGCGTGCCGCTGCACAGCGTTGGTGATCGCCGCCGCCTCGTCCGGGTCCGCCATCGGCAGGCACGCCAGGTGCACCCGTCCCCGGATCGCGTGCGGCAGCGACCGCCACCGCTTCACGCAGTCGTCGTAGACGGCCGCCGCCTCGGGGTCGTCGGCCACGCCTGTCACCGCCGGCCCCATCAGCAGCAGATGCGCGCCCAGCGCCGGGTCGACGTGGCCGGCGAATCCCTCCATCACCCCCGCCATGTCCTTGATCTGATCCCACCGCGAAACCTGCACCACCAACGGCTCCTCCACCCGCGCCGACGGCCCGCTCTGCACGATGTCCACATGGCGGTTGATCCGCCCCGGCGAGCCGTCGCGGCGCGCGAACGGGACCGCCGGCGGGCCGCCGTCGCCGTCGAGCACGCCCACATAGCTCAGCGCCAGGCGCACGTTGCGGCGCGACATCGGCTCGTTCTTTGCCGAGAACGGATCGATCGACGGCGGTATCACGTGCGTCCGCGCCGGGTCCGCCCACGGCGGCGCGAACGCCGCCCGCGAAACAACCAGGTCATCCGCCTCACCGACATACCGGCGCAGGAACTCCCACGCCCGCTCCGTCCAGCGGTTGGGCGTGTCGCGGCCCACGTGACAGCGCCACACCACCCGAGCCCCCGCCCGCTGGATCGTCCCCACCAACCCCGCCGGCTGTGGATCGTGGATCAGTACCACGTCGCCCGGCTTCACCAGCGCCAGCAGCTCCTCGCCGTTGCGCCGCAGCACCCGCTCGTAATGTCCGCGCTCACGCTCACCCAGCTCGCCGCCGTCGCCCGGAAAGCCGTACAGCCCGTTGTGAATCCGCTTCGTGATCGCGAAGAACTCCGCATCGCCCTGGATCACCAGCCAGCGCGCATCCACCCCCGCCCCGCGGACGTAGGCCAGCAGCGTCTGCAGCAGCTCCGCCACCCCGCCCCCCGACGCCGTCGAGTTGATGTTGAGCACCGCGTGACCCGCCAGCGCCGCCTGCGCCGCATCCGCCACCTGCTCGAACTCGGCCATCCGCTGCGTCCCGATCAGCGACTCCAGCCGCGCCGCATCGAGCGCCTGGACCTCCACCTCCTGCAGCCTCGTCTCCGGGCGGCTGTTCATCACATCACCGCCGCGCCGGCGCCGTCCGTGGGCTCCAGTCGCATCGTCTGTCAAGCATGGCAGATCCCTGCGCCTTCGATCGGCGCGATCGCGCCGACGCGGGCGTGCCGAGCCGACGGGCGCGGCGCTCAGGCAGCCGCGCCTGCGTTTTGCGGCGCTCAGCCAGCCACGCCTACGTTCGCGGCGCTCAGGCCAGCCACGCCGACAGCTCGCGCAGGGCGTCGGGGATCACGTAGTAGTAGGCCCACAGTCCGCGGCGCTCGCTGTCCACGATCCCAGCCGCCCGGAGCCTGTTCAGGTGGTGGGAGAGCGTCGGCTGGGAGATCTCGAACAGCGGCACCAGCTCGCACACGCAGACCTCGCCCGCGTGTCTGCGCAGCACGTCCACCAGCTGCAGCCGGATCGGGTCGCCCAGTGCCTTCGCCACCTCCGCCATGCGGATCGCCTGGACGCGGTCCACCTCGGGGTAGACCACCGGCTCGCAGCACCGCTCCCCGGGCGGGCGCTTGGTCTTCGGCGTCAGCTCCCGATCGATGGGCATCTATATACATATATCAATAACAATCACTTCTGTCGATGTAATACGATCGGAGTATGGACACGCCCCCGCTCGCCCGCCGGCTGCTCGCCGAGCTGCTCGGCTCGGCGTTCCTCGCCGCCCTCGTCATCGGCTCCGGCATCGCCGCCCAGACCCTCTCGCCCGGGGACACCGGCCTGCAGCTGTTCGAGAACGCCCTCGCCACCGCCATGGGGCTCGCCTGCATCATCCTCATGTTCGGCCCCGTCTCCGGCGGGCACTTCAACCCCGTCGTCTCGCTCGCCGACGCCGCCTTCGGCGGGCTCGGGTGGCGCGACGCCCTCCTCTACATACCCGCCCAGGTCGCCGGCTGCGTGCTCGGCGCCATCGCCGCCAACGGCATGTTCGCGCTCGCCGCCGTCAGCATCTCCACCCACCACCGCGCCTCGCCCGCCCACCTCTTCAGCGAGGTCATCGCCACCGCCGGGCTGCTGCTCGTCATCCTCTCCCTCGCCCGCAGCCGGCGCCTCAGCGTCGCCCCGGCGGCGGTCGGGGCGTACATCGGCGCCGCCTACTTCTTCACCAGCTCCGCCAGCTTCGCCAACCCCGCCATCACCGTCGGGCGCATATTCTCCAACACCTTCGCCGGGATCGCGCCGGCCTCGATGCCCGGCTTCGTCCTCGCCCAGCTCGCCGGCGGCGCCTGTGCAGTGCTCGCCGTCCGCGTCCTCTACCCGGACGTCACCGCCGCCGAGGTCGGCGAGCTCGTCGTGCCACACCACGAGCGGGCCGGCGCGGAGGCTGCCGGGCCCGTCACCGACGGCGCTGTCACCCAACCCGCGATCGGTGGCTGATGGCCACCGTCCTCTTCGTCTGCCTCCACAACGCCGGGCGCTCCCAGATGAGCGCCGCCCTGCTCCAACGTGAAGCCGGCGGCCGGCACCGCGCGCTCAGCGCCGGGACCGCGCCCGGCGAGCGCGTCCACCCCGAGGTGGTGGAGGTCATGGGCGAGCTCGGCATCGACCTCGCCGACCGCCGGCCCCAGCTGCTCACCCCCGAGCTCGCCGAGCAGGCCGACGTCGTCGTGACCATGGGCTGCGGCGACGACTGCCCCTACATCCCCGGCAAGCGCTACCTCGACTGGGACCTGCCCGACCCCAGGGGACGGCCGCTCGACGAGGTCCGCGCCACGCGGGACGAGATCGTCCGGCGCGTCTGGGGGCTCCTCGAGGAGCTGGATCGGGGGTCGCCGGGCCAGGGGGTGCTCTTGCGCACAAGCGATCTGCCGCGCTCGTCACGGCGATAGTTCGAACCGAACGATACGGACCGCTCGGTCGCCGCCGCCCACGGGACCGGCTCGGGAGTAGGTGGACGTCTATGCCCTTGGCTTCGGCCGCCAGCGCCGCAGGGCCACTTCGAGCGATTCGAGGTCGACGAGGTCCTGCGGCCGGGCGGTGGCGGTCTTCATCGCGATGAGATCCTCGATCGATGCGATGAGCACCGTGTCGCCGTCGAGCTCGATGCGGCTGGCTTTGCGTCTCAGCGCCGGGTAGCCGGGCGATCCCGGGGGGTCCACGAGCAGGTCGATGTCCCCTTTGCTCGTCGTCAGTGTGAGCATCTGTGCCTGTCGGAGGGTGCGTCCGTCCGGCGTGAACGGAACGTCTTCGTCGATGTCCCGCAGCTTGGCCTCGATATCGATGAGCGCGGCGCCCAGCCGGTCGAGGTTCTCCTGGTCGGTCGCGTAGCAGACGTCGAGGTCCTTCGTGAAGCGCGGGCTGCCCTGAACGATCACCGCGACGCCGCCCACGACCACGAAGTCGACCCGCGCCTCGACGAGCCGGTGCAATAGGCCGCTGATGGCGAATTCAGGCGCGTTCGCCACGGCTTCGCGCACCGGCCTCGGTGAGCTTACGCATCTCTGCGTACATCGTTTCTATGCCCCGAATGCGTTGCGCCGGTGTCAGTTCGAGCTGCCGGCGGATGAGGCTCTCGTCGACACCACCGGCGCGTGGCGCGGCTTCGAGTGCCAGGCGATGCCCGGTAGCCCACAGTGCACGGTCGAGAGTGTCCACGGTGGGGTTGGCCCCGGGTCGCTCGAGTTTCGCGACCGCCGCCTGACTCACTCCCAGGCGGCGGGCGAGCTCGGCCTGGGTGAGGCCGGCTCCGATGCGCGCCTCCGCCAGCAGTTGAGATACGTTACAGGCGCCGATCAGCATAACTTTTAGGTTATCAGGCTCATGATCAGAGGCGACTCTCCTCTTCGGGAAAGAAGCGGTAGAGCGCCTTCGCCTGGTCCAGCACGAGTTGGTCGTAGTGGTTGACGTCGCGAACCACATCCCCATCCGGTCGTAGGCCGGGGCGCTCATCGCTGTGTGCCCTAGCCTCTCCGAGATGTGGCCTTACGTAGCTGGGGTGCGGCCTTGCCTTGCCGGGATGAGGGCGCCGAGCCGGCGTCCCGCAGCGCGGTCACCAGCAGCTCGACGAAGTCGCCGTAGAGGTCGCGACGAACCGTGTCCGGGCTCACCAGCGATTCGATCGCCAGGCCGATCCCCAGCGCCCGCAGGACGAGCGCCAGGTCGTCCACCGGCAGCGGCGTCTCGCGCCCGGCCTCCCGCTGGTACTGCTCGATGTAGCGGGCCACGGCCTCCCGCATCGCCAGCGAGCGCGAGCCGAAGCGCTTGGCGAGCTCGGGGTCGCGGCCCGCGTGGGCGATGAGCTCCATGTGCAGCACCACCGACTCCCGGTCGCGCGCCAGGCGGTCCATCCACTGGTCGGCGAGCGCCCGCGCGCGGGCCTCCATCGGGGCGTCATCGGGCAGCGCCGCCTGTGTCTCGGCGAGCTCGCGCACCCGCTCCGCCATGTAGTCCTCGAAGACCGCCAGGAACAGGTCGGCCTTGCCTGCGAAGTTGGAGTACACCGCCCCGTGCGAGTAGCCCGCCTCCTCCGCGATCTCCTCGACCGTCGCGGCCTGGAAGCCGCGGCGGGCGAAGACCGTCGCCGCCGCCTGTACCAGGCGGGAGCGGGTCTGCGCCTGCTGCTCGGCCCGCGTCAGTCGTCGTCGGCCGCCCATGCCGAGGTGATGATATCCATTCAGATTATGGCTGCCATCCCTGCGCGATCGCGAGGGACGGGTGTCATGAGGTTTGACCCGCGCCAGCCCCACAGTGTGACCCCCGCCGATCACTACAGTCACGGCTGTGACCGGCTTGCGCATCGCCATCGGCGTCGTCTGGGTCGTCTTCTGGGTCTACTGGATGATCTCCGCCGCCGCCGCCAAGCACGGCACCCGCACCAGGCGCACCAGGCCGCCGGGGCTGGTGCTCGCCGTGATCGTGATCGCGCTCCTGCGCGTCTTCCACGCCGGCGGCCTCGCCGTGCACAGCCCGATCCTGGCGGCGGTCGGCGTCGCCGTGTTCCTCTCCGGGCTCGGCCTCGCGGTCTGGGCCAGGGTCTATCTGGGGCGCAACTGGGGGATGCCGATGACCCTCAAGGAGGAACCCGAGCTCGTCACCTCCGGCCCCTACCGGCTCGTGCGCCACCCGATCTATTCGGGGATCCTGCTCGGGATCCTCGGCACCGCGCTCGCCACCAACGGCTACTGGGCGATCGCGCTCGTCCTGATGGGCGCCTACTTCATCTATAGCGCCAAAGTCGAGGAACGGTTGATGACCGACACCTTCCCCGCCGCCTACCCCGGGTACCGGGCGAGCACCAAGATGCTGATCCCGTTCGTCCTCTGACGGCTACAGTCTGCGCGATATGACCCTCGTCCTGCTCACCGGCGCCACCCGCGGCATCGGTCGCGCCGCCGCCGTCGCACTCGCCGGCGAGTGCGCCGAGGTGGCGCTCGTCGGGCGCGACCCCGAGCGCATCGCCGAGGTCGCCCGCGAGGCCCGCGCCGCCGGCGGGGGCGCGGCGGTGCACGAGCACGTCGCCGACCTCACCCTGATGGCCGAGGTGCGCCGGCTCGCCGAGGAGGTCCGGGCCCGCCACGAGCGCCTCGACGTCCTCGCCAACAACGCCGGCGCCCTCTTCGCCTCGCGGCAGGTCACCTCGGAGGGCTTGGAGCGGACATTCGCCCTGAACCACCTCGCCCCGTTCCTGTTGACAGCGCTGCTGCGCGACCGGCTCGCCGGCGGACGCGTCGTGACCACCGCCTCCGACGCCCACAAGTCGGGGCGTTTGGATCTCGACGACCTCCAGTCCGAGCGCTCCTACGCGGCGATGCGGGTCTACGGGACGACCAAGCTCTGCAACGTCCTCTTCACCCGCGAGCTCGCCCGGCGGGCGCCGGAGCTGCACGCCAACTGCTTTCACCCAGGCGTCGTCCGCACCGGCTTCGGCAAGAACGAGAACGGGATCTGGAGGGTCCTCACGACGCTCGGCGGCCCCTTCTTCCGCTCGCCGGAGCGGGGGGCGCGGTCGCTCGTATGGCTCGCGCTCTCTCCGCAGGGCGGCCAGCTCGACGGCGAGTACGTCGAGGACGAGCGGGTCGTCGCGCCCAGCGCCGCCGCCCAGGACGACGAGCTCGCCCGCGGCCTCTGGGAGCGCAGCGCCGAGCTCGTCGGGCTCGCCGCGCAGACGCCTGGCGGCTGAGACGGGGAAGTGGGGGTCGTGGTGCGTCGACGCCGACACCGGAGAGATCTGGGCGATTTCATCTGATACCGCGTAACGTCAAATGGCAGCGCAGGCCCCGTAAGGCCCGTAATAGGCTCAACTCCCGATGAGCGGCCACGACGACGCGGCGATCGCGGCGCGGGATCTCCGGGTGCGGCGCGGTCGGCGGGAGGTGCTGCACGGAGTCACCTTCGCGCTGCCGGCCGGCCGCATCGCCGGACTGGTCGGCCCCAGCGGCGGCGGCAAGACGACGCTGATGCGCGCCCTCGTCGGCGTCCAGCGGGGCGTGAGCGGGGAGCTGCGCGTGCTCGGTCTCGCCCCCGGCAGCGCCGCCCTGCGGCGGCGGGTCGGCTACGGCACCCAGACCCAGGCCGCCTACGACGACCTCGGTGTCCGCGAGAACCTCGAGTATTTCGCCGCCCTCCTCGGCGCCCCGCGCGGTCAGGTCGAGGAGGTGCTGCGGCGTGTCGACCTCACCGATGCCGCCGGCCAGCTCGCCCGCTCGCTCTCCGGCGGCCAGCGCTCGCGCCTGTCGCTGGCGATCGCCCTGCTCGGGCGTCCCGAGCTGCTGGTGCTGGACGAGCCGACCGTGGGTCTGGACCCGCTCCTGCGTGAGCGGCTGTGGGCGCTCTTCCGCGAGCTCGCCGCCGGCGGCGTCACGCTGCTGATCTCAAGCCACGTCATGGACGAGGCCGCCCGCTGCGAGGAGGTCCTGCTGGTGCGCGACGGGCGCATCCTCGCCCAGGGCGCGCCGGGCGAGCTGCAGCGGCGCACCGGGAGCGACGACCTCGAGGGCGCCTTCCTCGCACTGATCGCGGAGGGGCGGTGATGGTCGAGTGGCGCCTGCGGTCGTCGAGGAGCGTCCGTGGTCGTCGAGGAGCGTCCGTGGTCGTCGAGGAGCGTCCGTGGTCGTCGAGGAGCGTCCGTGGTCGTCGAGGAGC
>DATKPO010000038.1:0-32551 GCA_035524055.1 Solirubrobacteraceae bacterium | reverse complement strand
CATGAGGTTGTGGTACCAGGCGGGATGGCTGGGCGCGCCGCCCTTGGAGGCGATGATCACGTAGCGTCCGTCGTCCTCGTGGTAGGCGACGGGATTGACGCGCTCGGTCCCCGACCGGGCGCCGGTGTGGTGGAGCAGCAGGATCGGCATGCTCGCGAACATGCCCCCGACGCGCCCCTCGTTGGCGCGGAACTCGTCGATGACCTTGGCGTTGAAGTCGGCGGGCGACGTGGACATGGCGCTCCTCGCTTTGACCTGGATCGGGTGACGGCTGGCGGGGATCAGTCTAGAAGCCGAGGTCGAGCCGAGGTCGGAGATGCTGTTCCGGTCGGCACATGTGCCGACCGGCGGGGCCGCGCATGCGCGGCCCCGGGCAGGGCCGCATGCGGCCCTGCCTTCCAGATCAAGAGCGAGGACCGCCGGGTGTAGCATTCCTCACAAGCGCGGGCATCGGCGCTCGCGGTGACGAGGGAGGCCGGGATGCCGGAATACGACTACGTGATCGTCGGCGCGGGATCCGCCGGGTGCGTGCTGGCGGCGCGCCTCAGCGAGGATCCCGAGGTGAGTGTGGCGCTGGTCGAGGCCGGGCCGCCGGACACGCTGGAGAACATCCACGTCCCGGTCGCCTTCAGCGCGCTGTTTCGCAGCGAGGTCGACTGGGACTACTCCACCGGGGCCGAGCCCCGGCTCGACCGCCGGCGGATCTACCTCCCGCGCGGCAAGACCCTCGGCGGCTCGTCCTCGACGAACGCCATGGTCTACATCCGCGGCAACCGCGCCGACTACGACGGCTGGCGCGACGCGGGCTGCGCCGGGTGGGGCTTCGACGACCTCCTCCCCTACTTCGTCCGCTCCGAGGGCAACGAGCGCGGCGCCTCTCCCCTGCACGGCGCCGACGGACCGCTGACGGTCAGCGAGGATCGCGCCCCGAACCCGATCACCGACGCCTTCCTGGAAGCCTGCGCCCAGGCCGGGCTGCCGGCCAACGAGGACTTCAACGGCCCCCACCAGGACGGCTTCGGGCGCTACCAGCGCACCCAGCGCGACGGCCGCCGCTGCAGCGCCGCCGTCGCCTACCTGCACCCCGCCCTGGCGCGTCCCAATCTCGCCGTGGAGACATACCTGCAGGTCCACCGCGTGCTGTTCGACGGCGGGCGCGCCGTCGGCGTCCAGGGGGCGCGGCTGGGGGAGCTTTGCGAGCTGCGCGCCGCCCGGGAGACGATCCTCTGCGCCGGCGCCTACAACTCGCCGCAGCTGCTGATGCTCTCCGGGGTCGGCCCCGCCGAGCTGCTCGGGCTGCTGCAGATACCCGTCGTCCAGGATCTGCCGAGCGTCGGGCAGAACCTCCAGGACCACCCCGCCTCGGGCGCCACCTGGGCGCACGACGAGCCGGTGTCGCTGCTGAGTCCCCTCACCGAGGCCAACCTCACCGCGTTCGTCGGCGAAGGCCGCGGCCCCCTGACATCCAACGTCGCCGAGGCCGGCGGGTTCGTCCGCTCGAGCGCCGCCCCGGACGCGCCCGACATCCAGTTCCACGCGGCGCCCGCGCTGTATGTCGACGAGCCCGTCCTGGAGCACGGCTTCGGCGTCGCCCCCTGCGTGCTCACCCCCGCCAGCCGCGGCTACGTCGTGCCGCTCTCGCCGGACCCCACCATGAAGCCCTACATCCTGCACAACTACCTCTCCGAGGAGAGCGACATGGCGCGGATGGTGGAGGGGATGCGGATGACCCTGGAGATCGCCCGCCAGCCGGCGCTGGCGAAGTACACGACCCGCCCCCACTACGCCCCTGCCTCGGACTCCGAGGAGGACCTCCGGGCGCACATCCGCCAGCAGACCTTCACCCTCTACCACCCCGTCGGCACCTGCCGGATGGGCGCCGACGCCGACGCCGTCGTGGACACCGATCTGCGCGTGCGCGGCCTCGAAGGGCTGCGGGTCGTCGACGCCTCGGTCATGCCGACGGTGCCCCGGGGCAACACCAACGCCCCCACCATCGCCGTCGCCGAGCGCGCCGCCGACCTGATCCGCCACGGCGCGGCGGTCGCGGCAGTCCGTTCCGAGGGTCGCGAGATCGGCGGTCCTCGCCTGCTCGCCTAGAGCTCGCGGCCGCCGGGCGTCGAGAACACCGGAAGCGACCACACACGACCGGCGAGCGGCCAGCGTGGCGCCGCCGCGCCTTCACGTACGCTGACAGCTGGATGTCCGGCTCCTCCACACCACTCGCCAGCGCCCTCCCCCGCGCAGCGCACGCGCCCCGCCGCGGACCCCGGCGCGCGATCGTGGCGGCTGTGCTGACATGCCTGATCGCGACCGGCTTCGTGCTGCTCGCAGGCTCCGGCCGACGGGCACCGACATTCGCGCCCGCTCGTCACGTCCTGGCCCCAGGACATGTCGCCGGCACGCCCGGGGGCCTGTCGACGCTGCCACCAGCGGCGCGGATGGCGGTCTCGCGCGGCCTCGGCGGCGACCTGCCGCGGTTCGCGATCACACCTGTCGGTGACGGCGAGCGCGAGACCTACCTGGCGCGCAACGCCGCCAACCACTTCGCGGCGCGCTTCGGCGACGGCGGCGTCACGGTCACGACGGCGCGGCACGCACGGCTGACATTGGCGCTGCAGGCGATCGGCTTTGCCCGCGCGCTGCACGGCGTCGCCCTCGACGTCGCGCCGCGGGCGCACGCGAACCGCGTCGAATACCGCCGCGGGGCGGCCAGCGAATGGTTCGCGAACGGGCCGGCCGGCCTGGAGCAGGGCTTCACGATCTCGCGCGCCCCCGGCGGACACGCCGCCAGCGGCCCACTGACCCTGGCAATCGCGCTCTCCGGGTCGCTGCACGGGCACCTCGACGGAGCCGGCGGGCTGATGTTCGACACCGCCGACGGGCATCCGGCGTTGAGCTACGGCGCTCCGAGCGTCACCGACGCCAGCGGACGGACGCTGCCGGCGCACCTGACGCTCGCCGGTGGCCGCCTGCTGATCGGCGTCGACGCGCAGGGCGCGCGCTACCCGCTGCGCGTCGACCCGCTGATGGCCTCCGCCGAACTTTACGCGTCGGCGGGCAAGGAAACCGAAGAGCTGGGCCTTGCCGTCGCGGTCTCCGGCGGCACCGTCGTCGCCGGAACCCAGGCGGCGAGCGTCGGTGGTCACGCGGAAGCCGGCGACGCCTACGTGTTCGTCGAGGGCGCCGGCGGCTGGGCGACGGGAACGCAGGCGACCGAGCTGTTGCCGGCGGCGGCCAAAGCCGGAGAACGCTTCGGGCACGCCGTCGCGATCTCGGGCAAGACGATCGTCGTCGGCGCGCCCAACGCGAACGGCATCGGCTTGGACAACGGCGCGGCATACCTCTACAGCGAACCGGCCGGCGGCTGGGCGGCGAGCGCCGAACTGCACCCTACGACCGAGCTCGTCGACAGCGAAGACCAGGTGACCGCCGAATTCGGCAAGTCGGTCGCGGTGGCAGGCGAAACCGTCGTCGTCGGCGCGCCGCGCTACGTCAATTACACCTACAAACAGACGACCTTCAAAGAACACCCCGAAACCGGCGGGGCGTTCGTATTCGTGCAGCCGGCCGGCGGCTGGGCGGCGGGCGGCTCGCAGCAGACCCAGGGCTTCACGCTGATGGAGACCGAAAAGGAATACAAAGAATACGAAGAAGACGATTTCTTTGGCGCATCTGTCGCGCTTTACGAAAAGGGTGAATCGCAGACCGTCGTCGTGGCTGCCCCAAGCGCCAAATTCGACGGGAGCTTCAAACAGGGCGTGGCGCTCGTCTTCGCGCGCCCCACCGGAGGCTGGACCTCGCCCCACCTCCTGGAAGAGAACCCCGCCGCGACGCTGTCGGTGAGCGGCGGCGTCGAAAACGAAAAGCTCGGCGAAGCGTCCGGAAAAGGACCCTTTGGCGTCGAAAGCCAACCGCTGGCGATCTCCGAAGGCGAGGTCGTGATCGGCGCGCCCGAAGCGAAGGTCGGCGCCGACGAATACGAGGGCGTCGCGTACGTGTTCGCCGAACCGCCCGGCGGCTGGGAGGCGCAGGGCGCCCAGACACAAGCCGCGAAGCTGCTGCCCTCCGACGGCAAAGCCGATTGGGCGTTCGGCCGCAGCGTCGCGGCGGACGGCGCGACCGTGATGGTCGCCGGCGGCGGCAACGGCTACGTCTACTCGGAGCCGCGCGGCGGCTGGAGCGGCGAGCTGCACGAGAGCTCCGAGCTGCTCCAGGCGGCGGACGCGGCTTCGCTGACCGCCGGCTATGCGCTGGTCGGCGACGCCGGCCTCGCCCCGCCGGCGGGCACGGGCAAGACCGACCAAGGCGGGGTGCTCGCGGTGCCGCTCGGACCGATCGTGCAGACCGGATCGACGAGCGGCGTCGGCAGCGACGCGGCGACCGTCGAAGGCAGCGTCGCGCCCAATCGCAACCCGGTCTCCGAATGCGTGTTCCTCTACGGCACGACCACCGCCTACGGCAGCGAAGCGCCCTGCAGTCCGGCGGTCTCCGGCAGCGGCTCGACCCCGACCACGGTCAGCGCCGCACTGAGCGGTCTGGCACCGGGCACGACCTACCACTTCCGCGTGCTCGCCGCCAACGCCGACGGCACGAGCCAAGGGGCCGACGAGACGTTCACCACCGCCGCCGGCTCGAACACCCATGAAACCGGCGAATCCAAAGAAGCCCCCGGCGGCGAAACGACCGGCCCGCCCACGACAACAACGACGACGACGAGCTCGACCGCGGGCGGCCCCTCCCCGTCAGGCTCATCACTCCCCGCCGGCTCGAGCCCGGCGCCCACCGGAGTCGCCCTCGAGGCGGCGCGCGCGCTGGCCTGCTCGACGGCGCAAATCGTGCTGATAGATGTGGTCGCGCGGGGCTCCCACGTGCTGCTGACCGGCGCCGCCCGCCAGGTGCTGGCCGGCAAGCGCGTTGCGATCAAGCTGCTCAGCACCGGCAAGGTCGTGGCCACCCCGACAATCACGCCGGCCGGGACGTTCGCGGCGACGGTCCCGCTGCCGCCGGCCAAGATCCGCGGCTCGAATCGCACGCGCTACCAGGCGAGCATCGGCTCGTTGAAATCGCTCGCGCTCAAGCTCGAGCGCCGGGCGTACATGCTGCACGTGACTCTCCTCGGCAGCCACGTGTCGATCGCCGGTCGTGTCACCGGCAGCTTCCGGCCGGGTACCGCCGTGCACGTGACGATGCGCGTGACCTGCGCCAAGTACAAGAACGTCGCCACGGTTAAGCTGACGCACGCCGGCACGTTCAGCGCGACCGTCCCGGCGCCGGCCGGCGCGGCGAGCCAGATCGCGGTGTATCGCGCGACGACGACGGTGCTCGTCGACGGCCACCCGTTCGCCACGTACACACTGCCGACACCACCGAGCTAGCAGCTGTCCATCCGCCACACCCCGTAGGGGCGTGGCGATCGGTTTATCTCGCGCCCTCGCCGGCGAGCCGCTGGATGATCGCGGCAAGCTCGTCGGGCCGGTAGCCCTGCGCGCGGGCGAACGCGAGCAGCTCGCGGGCGCGAGCGATGACCGCTCCCTGCTCCGGGGTGCCGCTGACGCGGATGCCCATGCCGCGCCTGAACTCCAGCAGCCCCTCGTCCCGCAGCGCCCGCAGCGCCCGCAGGACGGTGTTGGCGTTGACGCCCATCACCGCAGCCAGATCCCTCGCCGGCGGGAGGCGCTCCCCTGGACGGGCGTCGCCTTCGGCGATCGACCGCCTGATCTGGGCCGCGACCTGGTCGTGCAGCGGGGTCGTGTCCGAGCTGTCGATGCGCGACCACATGACGCTAGTCATGCTAGCACCATCGGCGTCCGCTCGGGGGACGCTCCAGTGGTCGTCGCCCCTCCCCGAGACGCCCGCGCGATCCGCGGCAACACCGGCGCCGTGGTTTTCACAGATGCCCGATCTCCGGCCCGGTCCGTCGGATAGTCTCCGGCGATGCGATTCGAGGGCAGCTCGGCACTCGTCGTCGGCGGCGCCTCCGGCCTGGGCGCGGCAACGGCGCGGGCCCTGGCCGAGCGCGGGGCGCAGGTGACGATCGCGGACGTCAACGCCGAGAAGGGCGAGGCGCTCGCCGCGGAGCTGGGCGCCGACTTCGTCGCCTGCGACGTGCGCGAGGAGGACCAGGTCCAGGCGGCGTTGCAGCGCGCCGCGCGACACGACGGCGGCCTGCGCATCGCGGTGTGCTGTGCCGGCACCGGCTGGGCGCAGAAGGTGGCGGGCTCCAAGGGCCCCCATCCCCTGCTCCCGTTCGAGACCATCGTGGGGATAAACCTGGTCGGCACCTTCAACGTCCTGCGCCTGGCCGCCACCGCGATGATCGCCAACGCGCCCGCGAACGACGACGGGGAGCGCGGGGTGTGTGTCAACACGGCCTCGATCGCCGCCTACGACGGCCAGATCGGCCAGATCGCCTACTCCGCCTCCAAGGGCGGCGTTGTCGGGATGACGCTGCCGGCGGCGCGCGACCTGGCACAGCACGGGATCCGGGTCTGCACGATCGCGCCGGGCCTGTTCGACACCCCGCTGCTGGCGGCGCTGCCGGCGGAGGCCCGCGAGAAGCTCGGCGCCGGCGTCCCCTACCCCGCGCGCCTCGGGGATCCCGCGGAGTACGCCCAGCTGGCGTGCCACATCGTCGAGAACCGGATGCTCAACGGCGAGGTCATCCGGCTCGACGGGGCGCTGCGGATGCCGCCGCGATAAGTCCTCAGACCACCATCCGAGACGTGGTGGCGGCGGGTAGAATTGTCTTTAGTGAGTATCCGCGCGTTGATGCAGCACGAGCCCGGCGCAAAGGCCGAGTGGGCCGGTATCAACCGTGAAGAGGACGAACAGCGTCGTGCTCAGAGCATGGCCATGAGCCCGGAGGAGCGGATTGAATCCGGCCAGAAGCTCTCCCAGCAGGCCGTGAAACTGCTAGCGGCCTCGATACGTGCCGGCCATGCACCTGCGCGAGCCTTCTGGTCCTGACCTGAGCGGCGTCATTGCCGACGCCAACGCCGTCGGCCTCGATTATGTCGTGATCGGTGGCATCAGCGTGATATTTCACGGTCATATCCGCGCAACGAAGGACAGCGATCTGCTTGTCCCCGATGGCCTCGACGACCAGGGCTGACAAACCCGCTCGCGGCGACGCCCACCCGGGCGCCACCGCGGCCAAAAGACAACCTCAGCCGATCCGCTCGACGAGCATCGCCATGCCCATGCCACCGGCGACGCACATCGACTCGATGCCGTAGGTCCCATCGAGCGTCTGGAGGTCGTTGATCAGCGTCGTCATGATCCGGGCGCCGGTCATCCCGAAGGGGTGACCGAGGGCGATGGCGCCGCCGAAGGGGTTGAGCTTGTCGTCGTCGATCCCGAGCTCCTCCTTGCAGGGCACGATCTGGGCGGCGAAGGCCTCGTTGATCTCGACGACGTCGATGTCGCTCATCGTCATCCCGGTCTGCTTGAGCAGCTGCTGGATCGCCGGAATCGGCCCGAGCCCCATGACCTCGGGGCGGATGGCGGCGACGGTGGAGGCGAGGATCTTCACTTTGGGTGTCAGCCCGAGCTCTTTGGCCCGCTCCTCGGATGTGATCAGCAGGGCCGCCGCGCCATCGTTGAGCGGGCAGGCGTTGCCCGCCGTGACGGTGCCGTCGGGCTTGAACGCCGGCTTCAGCTGGGATAGCTTCTCCAGCGTCGTCCCCGCCCGGGGGCCGTCGTCCTTGGTGACGACCTGCTCGGGGACGTCGATCTCGTTGCCTTCCCGGTCGCGGTCCTTGTGGGCGGGCGCCGTGACGGGGACGATCTCCACGTCGTAGTGCCCAGACTCCTGGGCGGCGACGGCGCGCTGCTGGGAGATCACGGCCCATTCGTCCTGGGCCTGGCGGCTGACGCCCTTTTCCTCCGCGACGTTCTCCGCGGTGAGGCCCATCGGGATGTAGACGTTGTAGAGCGAGCCCTCCGAGCCGTCGAGCTTGGGGTGGAACTCGAACTCGCCGCCTTTGGTGGCGCGCGAGACGGCCTCGACGCCGGCGGCGATGTAGGTGTCGCCCTCGCCGGCCTTGATCGCGTGGAAGGCCATCCGCGCGGTCTGCAGCGAGGACGCGCAGAAGCGGTTGACGGTCGTCCCGGGGACGTGGAAGTCGATGCCGGCGAGCAGGGAGGCGTTGCGGCCGATGTTGTAGCCCGACTCTCCCTCGGCGAAGCCGCAGCCCATCATGACGTCGACGATCGACGCCGAGTCGAGCTGGGGGTTGCGCTCGAGCAGGGCCTTCAGCGGCACCGCCGCGAGGTCGTCGGCGCGGACTGATTTGAGCGACCCCTTGACGGCCCGCCCGATGGGCGTGCGGACGGCATCGACGATTACGGCATCAGGCATCTGAAAGCGTTCTCCTTGGTCGTTTGTGCCCGGCGCAGACGATCGGCCCACCGAACCGGCAGGCCACGATCCCTCTCCCCTCGGGCGGGAATCTTATGGCAGAGGGGCCGATCTGGCTTACAGGTCCAGCCGCGAGACCCCGAGCTCGTCGAAGCCGACGTGGTGGGCGAGCTCGTGGCGGACGGTGCGCACGACCTGGTCGCGCAGCTTCTCGGGGTCGTGGCCGAAGTCGCGGCGGAGGGTGTCGCGGAAGATGACGATGCGGTCGTGGGTGTCGTCGCGACGGCTCTGGCCGCCCTGGTATAGCCCGTAGGCGCCGGCCCGGCGGCCGCCGTCGGAGATCACGACGGCGACGTGGCGCAGGGCGTTGCGCAGCAGGTCGGGGAGGTCGTCGAGGGCGTCGCGGACGAGCTCTTCGAAGTCCTCGTCGTCGAGCGGGTCGAGCTCCATGAACTCGGCTTCGCTGGGATCGGCGGCGAGCCCTTCGCGCCCGAGCTTCTCGGCGCGGCGGACGATCTCTTCGAACTCCTCCTCGGACTCCGGGTTGCGCCAGCCCGCGAGGCGGACCGCGACGGTGGCGGCGATCGTCGTCAGGACGGCGATGGCGGCGATGCCGAGGACGAGGTCCTCGACTGCCTTGACGGCGCCGTCGGAGCTGAAGCCGACGCCGACGACGATCACGACGAGTCCCAGCGCGAGCGCGACGAGCGCCGCCAAGCCGATCCGCCTGAGCTGGCCGAAGGCGCTGGGGGGCCTCGACGAGCGCACGCCGGCCGTCCCTACTTCTTGAGGGTGCGGGCGATCACGAGTCGCTGGATCTCGTTGGTGCCCTCGTAGATCTGGGTGATCTTGGCGTCTCGCATCATCCGCTCGACCGGGTACTCCTTGACATAACCGTAGCCGCCCAGGACCTGGACGGCGTCGACGGTGACCGCCATGGCGGTGTCCGAGCAGAAGACCTTGGCCATCGAGGAGTACTTGGCGGCGCGGGGATCGCGGCGATCGGCCATCGCGCAGGCCTGGTAGAGCAGCTCGCGGGCGGCGGCCGTGCGTGTTTCCATGTCGGCGAGCTTGAACTCGATTCCCTGGAAGTCGATGATGGCTTTGCCGAACTGCTGGCGCTCCTTGGCGTAGGCCACGGCGTAGTCGGTCGCCCCCTGGGCGATGCCGACGGCCTGGGCGGCGGCGCCGAGGCGCGTGCGCTCCAGGGTGCCCAGGGCGACGGAGAGTCCGCGTCCGACCTCGCCGATGACGTTCTCCTGGGGCACCCGGACGTCCTCGAAGATCGGCTGGCCGGTGGGCGAGGCGCGGATGCCGAGCTTGTGCTCGAGCTTGCCCACGCTGAAGCCCGGCCGGTCCGACTCGACCACGAAGGCGGTGATCCGCCGGGTCTCGCGGTCGGTGACGGCGAAGCAGATGTAGAAGTCGGCGACCCCGAGGTTGGAGATCCAGTTCTTGGTGCCGTTGATGACCCACTCCTCGCCGTCCTTGACGGCCGTCGTCTTCATACCGGCGGGATCCGAGCCGGCCTCGGGCTCGGATAGGGCGAAGGCCGGGCTCCACTCGCCGCTGGCGCACCTCGGCAGGAAGCGCTCCTTGAGCTCATCCGAGCCCGACAGCTGGATCGGCAGGGTGCCGAGCTCCTGGACCATCAGCATCAGCGCCACCGAGGCGTCGACCTTGGCGAGCTCCTCGACGCCCATGTTGAGCATCAGGGTGCCGGTGCCGGTGCCGCCGTACTCCGTCGGGAACGGCAGCCCGAGGATGTCCTGCTCGGCGAGCAGCTTGCGGATGTCCCAGGGATATTCGGCGCGCTCGTCGATCTCGGCCGAGCGCGGCGCGATCTGCTCCTGGGCGATCTGGCGGATCGTGGCGCAGAAGTCGAGGTGCTCCTGGGGGATGGTGTAGACGTCGCCGGTGATCTGCATGGGGACAGCAATCCTAGCTACGCTGGGCCCCATGAGCGTGGACGTCGATCCCGCGACCCTCGAGGTCGAGCCGCAGCTCCTCGCCGACTGGCTGATCGCCGAGGCCGCCCTCCAGGTGGTCGACGTGCGCGAGCCCTACGAGCGCGAGGCGGGCCACATCGCGGGCAGCCTCCACATAGCCCTTGCCGAGCTCCCGACCCGCGCCGGGGAGCTCGACGCCGAGCGCCCGGTGGTCTTCTACTGCCGGGTCGGCGCCCGCTCGGAGATGGCCGCCCAGGCCTTCCGGGCCTCTGGCCTGCGGGCGCACTCGCTCAGCGGCGGCCTGTTGCGCTGGGCGCAGGAGGGCAGGCCGCTGGCCCCCGCCGGCGGCCGCGTGGCGGACCATTGAGAGCGGCACACGTGGCACAAGCACCGAACCACGGCCGCGCCCGACGGCGGCGGCGACAACGAACACAGAGGAGGACACAGATGGAGGCTTCAACGGACTACCCCGCGGTGACCCGCGGCGAGGGCTACGCCGTCGGCGACCTCGAGGCCCTCGGCGAGGGCTACGGCTTTCGCAAGGTCCGCAAGGGCCTGGAGGTGACGGCGTTCGGGGTCAACGCGATCGTGATGCCGGCCGGCTACGAGACCGGCTTTCACTACCACGAGACCCAGGAGGAGCTGTACTTCGTGCACCGCGGCACGATCGAGATGGAGTTCGGCGACGGCTCGGTCCACCGTCTCCAGGAGGGCGCCTTCGCCAGGGTCGACGCCCCGACTCTGCGCAGAGTGCGCAACGTGGGCGACGTCGACGCGGTCTACCTATGCGCCGGCGGCAAGGACGGCTACGTGGGGCGCGACGGCCGGGCGCCGGAGGGCGAGCAGCGGGTGGGGTCCTCGTAGAGGTCGGTCGCCGGTCAGGCCGGTCAGGCGGTCGGCGGATGCCGGCTCGGGACTCCGCTTGCTTGGGTTTGGCTCGACGTACGCCACGGGCATCGATATAACGGTCTATATATAGTCGCCCAAGCGCTATCATGCCCCATATATGGACCCTAAAAGCCGAACCAAAGCGCCTGCCCCCCTTCCTGTTCGCCGTGCGCTGCGGGACGTCTCGGCCGGCGTGTCGCGGTGGCGGCGCCTGCGCGGCCTGACACAGGCCCAGCTGGCCGAGCGAGCCGGAGTATCGCGTGGCGTGGCGCGAAGGCTGGAGGCCGGCGACGGCGGGGTGAGCCTGGAGAACGTGCTGCGGATCCTGCGGGCGCTGGGCATCGCGGAGCTGGTGACCGATGCGCTGGACCCCCTGAACAGCGACGTCGGCCGTCTGCGCGCCGAGCAGAAGCTGCCCGTGCGTGTCAGGCCGAGGCGGCTGGGCGGCGATGGCTGAGCAACCGATCCGGGTGAGCGTCCAGATCGCCGGCGAGGACGTACCGGCGGGCCGGCTCTGGACTCACCGTCACGGCCGGCGGGAGTCGGCGACCTTCGCCTACCTGGCCGACTACCTCCGGCGCCCGGACAGCTATGAGCTCGACCCGGCTCTCCACGACCACGAGGGCCAGCAGCAGACGGCGGTCGACCAGGCCCTGTTCGGAGCATTCAGCGACTGCGCCCCCGACGGCTGGGGGCGGGGACTCGTGCGGCGAGCCGAGCAGCGCCGCGCCCAGCTGGAGGGGCGTGCGCCGCGAAGCCTTGCCGAGATCGACTTCCTGCTCGGCGTCCGCGACGACCTGCGACAGGGCGCCCTGCGCTTCCAGGACGCCCGCGGCGATGCCCACCTCTCCCCCGCCGACGAAGGCGTCCCGCAGCTGGTGGACCTCCCGCGGCTGCTGCACGCCGCAGAGGAGCTCGAACGGGACGAGCCGAGCGCCGAGGACCTGCGGCTCCTCCTGCACGGGGCGAGCTCGCTCGGCGGAGCCCGGCCGAAGGCCCACGTTCTCGATGCCCGGGGAGTGCTTGCGATCGCGAAGTTCCCGTCGCCGGTGCGCGACACCTGGGACGTGATCCGCTGGGAGGCGGTCGCCCTCGCGCTCGCCGAGCGGGCCGGCATCGCGGTGCCGCCGTTCGAGCTGCTCTCGATCGCCGGTCGGCCGGTGCTCGTGGTGCATCGCTTCGACCGCCACGCCGGCCGGCGGGTGGGCTACGTGAGCGCGATGACGATGCTCGGGGCGCGCGACGGCGAACAGGGCAGCTATCTGGAAATCGCCGAGGCCATCGAAGCGCACTCACCGCGCCCGGCCGACGACCTGCGCGAGCTGTGGCGGCGGATCGTGCTGACGGTGCTGATTTCCAACACGGACGATCACCTGCGCAACCACGGGTTCCTGCGTACGAGCAGCGCCGGCTGGTCACTGTCGCCCGCGTTCGACCTGAACCCGAACCCGGAAGGCGAGACCAAGCAGCTCGCGACGGCGATCGACGAGCGGAGCACGCTGGCGAGCATCGCCACCGCGCTGGACGTGGCCGGCCTCTTCGGCCTCTCGGAGCGCGAGGCCCGCGGGGTGCTGGGCGAGGTTCTGGACGCAACCGGGCCCTGGCGTGAGGTGGCCGGCGCCAACGGCCTGGCGGGCGACGAGATCGAACGCCTGGCACCAGCCTTCGATCACGCCGAGCGCGCGCTCGCCCAAGAGCTGGCTCTTTCCATCGGGTTGGAGGGCGAGCGGCGCGTCGCCCCGGTCGACCGCGAGGGCTGAAAGCCCTGACTCAGTTCAGCAGCTCCCGCACGTACCGCTGGTGCTGCTGCCCGAGCGGCGTCTTGGCGGGCCGCAGCCCGATGTCGTTGTCCATGGCGCTGGCGAGCGGCATCCAACTGATGATGAGGTAGGCCCCGAAGGCGAGCACGCAGGCGCGCAGGGCGCGCGAGCGCGAGAGGGCGGCCATGGGCAGCGCCCAGAGGACGTACCAGGGCAGCACCCAGCTGAGGGTGAGGAGCAGCGCCAGCGTGGCCCAGCCGGAGGCGGTCAGGGAGTCGCGCCAGCGCCAGGCCAGCCAGGCGCAACCGAGGACGAGCGCCACGAGGAGGGCCTGGAAAAGGGTCTGCATCGTTTCCGTCTCCCCGCCCTGGCCGAGGGCGAGGCCGAGCAGGTTGGGCAGACTGGTCTCGATCACCAGCCGCCCCTGGGTGCCGAGGTCGGGGAGGTGGGGCCCGAAGGCGAGCAGGGTGGCGGCGCCGAGCACGACCCCGCCGGCGAGGAGACCGAGCATGACCTGGACGAGGCGGCGGGGGGCGTGCAGGAGGCCGCCGAGGACGGCGAGGATGACGATCCCCGCGGAGGCCTTCAGGGAGGTGGCGACGGCGAGCGCCGCCCCGGCGCCGATCTCCAGCGGCGCGAGCGGCGTCAGCCAGCCGCGCAGGCCCGCCGGGGTCAGCCGGCCGCGCAGTCCCTGAAGCGCGCGGGGGCCCGCCGGGTCCTCGCCGGCGGCGACGTCCTGGGGGCTGTCGCGCAGCAGGAGATAGAAGGCGAGCACGATGCAGATGACGGTGAGGAAGTCGTTGTGCACGCCCCCGAGCCCCCAGAGCAGGACGAGCGGGTTGAGGCCGACGAGCACGATCGCCTGCACCGGCTCGCGGCCGAGCAGCCGGGCGCACTTCCAGACTAGGGCGAGGATGCCGAGGCTGCAGATCGCCATCAGCGCTTTCAGCGTCCACAGGGAGCCGGCGACGCCGAGCGGCACGATGGCGTATGTCAGCAGCGTGAACAGCGGCCCGTAGGGGCTGAGCAGGCCGTGCCAGTTGCTGAGGTCGAAGCTGGGGTCGCCGTGGGGCTCGAGCACGGGGATCGTGACGTAGGGGTTGAGGTGGTCGACGACGCCCATGCGGCCGTAGTTGATGTAGTTGAAGACGTCTGTCAGCGACAGCGGCGGGGCGAGCACGACCAGGACGTGGGTGGCGAGGATCGCGGCGATCACCCAACGGCGGCGCAGCAGCGGCACGTAGCGCAGCCCGGCGAGGTAGGCGAGGTACATCAGCACGAGGGCGCCGGTGAACAGCGACTTCAGGACGTGGGGGTTGCGCGTGAAGCTCGGCCAGACGCCGCCGAAGGGGCCGGCGAGCCAGTGCGGGAAGAAGCCGAGGTGGCTGGGCGCCGAGAGGAAGCTGGGCCGGTTGGCGGCGGCGAGGACGACGATGGCGGTGCCCAGCACGAGCGTCGCCAGGGCGGCCACGGCGATCGCGGTGTCGCGGGCCGCGACGTTTCCGGCCCGCACGCCGTCGCGCCGCGCCCCGGCGCCGTCGGACGAGACGACGGTGGCCCGCCTGGAGAGCTGCTCCCCCCCCAGGGGCAGTGTGGTCGCGTCGCTCGACATAGAAAGAGGGGACCCGTTCGGGTCCCCTCAAGGTTAGTCGCCGACGCGCCAGCCGGCGCGGCACAGCCGAGCGGGCAGAGCGGCGCCGGGCGACCGGGCGCTTCTTCGGGCTATGGTCGAGCAGGCGGCGGCGCTCAACACGGCGCCGCCAGCCGACGCGACGCGACTAGATCGCGCTGACGTTGACCGCCTTGGGCCCCTTGTCGCCCTGCTCGGCGTCGTAGGAGACCTTGGAGCCCTCCTGCAGCGAGCGGTAGCCGTCGCCGTTGATGCCGGTGTGGTGGACGAAGAGATCCTTGTCCCCGTCATCGGGGGTGATGAACCCGAATCCCTTGTCGTCGCTGAACCACTTCACTGTGCCGGTAGGCATGTGACATTCCTCCACGGATCGTGCGTGCTGCTGCGCGGAGGATGCTGCGAGAGCTTCGACCTGCGAGAGCTTGCACTGCTTTTCGCCGACCTCCCAGCCGGCCATACAGCCACGAAGGTAGCAGGTACGGCAGCCGAGGTGTTCTCAAGTTGTTGAAATATCCGAGTGCTCCCGGGTGTCCTGGGAGACGATGGTGGCGACGTTGAGGACGACGGTGTTGGGGACCATGACGGCGTCCTCGCCGCTGGCGAACGTCGTGTAGAGCAGTCCGAGCGAGCTGACGACGCCCTCGATCTGGCCGGCGAGGTTGCCGCCCTGCAGGCGCACCCGCTCGCCGACGCGGAACGGCCGGGCGCTGAGCAGGACCATGCCGGCGAAGAGGTTGCCCAGGGTCTGCTGGGCGGCGAGGCCGAGGATGACCGCGGTGAAGGCGCCGCCGATCGCCAGGGTGCGGGCTTCGATGCCGGCGACGCGCAGGGCGACGAGCAGGACGACGCCGATCGTGGCGAGGCGGATGAGGAAGCCGACGGTGCCGGCGGTGGCGGGGTCCATGCGCCGGAAGAGCGCCGGTCCGAGCGCGCGGCCGACGTCCCGCGCCCCGGCCCAGCCGAGGATGAGCAGGGCGATGACCGTCGCGATGTTGACGAGGGTGTTGATTTCCGAGGAGCTGTGGGCGGTGTCGACCCCGAGCAGCGCCTGGCGCTCGGCGTGGACGACGACGACGGCGACGAACAGCGGCACCAGCAGCAGCGCCTCCAGGCGCGCCCGGCGCACCGCCCGGGGGCTGATCTGGCGCAGCAGCCCGGCCTCGCGCCAGG
Source organism: Solirubrobacteraceae bacterium (assembly GCA_035524055.1). Classification (GTDB taxonomy): domain Bacteria; phylum Actinomycetota; class Thermoleophilia; order Solirubrobacterales; family Solirubrobacteraceae; genus Palsa-744. The sequence continues at coordinate 16,792 of DATKPO010000038.1, read as the reverse complement.
CGTGGCTGCGGGTCTCGAACATCCGCGGCGGGGTCTTCGGGATCTGCGGCGGCTTGGGCATCGCCACCCCAGCCTACCCGGGCTTTGGGTTTGGGCCACAGGCGATTCGTGCCGGCGTGGCCCGAGGGAGCGGGAGACGCGCGGCGCCGCCACCAGGCGCGGCCGTTCGCCCGGTCCTAGAAGGCGAAGACAAGCGTGCTGACGACGCCGAGCACGATGCAGTAGAAGCCGAACGGGCTCAGCCGCTTGGTCTGGAAGAAGCGCAGCAGGAACTTGACGGAGACCAACGTCGTGACGGCGGCGCAGAGGGCGGCGACGAGCGCCGGTCCGCGCACCCCGTCGCCCGCCGGCCCCAGCAGTTCGGGCAGCTTGAGCAGGGCCGCGGCGAAGATGACAGGCGTGGCGAGCAGGAAGCCGTAGCGGGCGGCGTCCTCGTTGGAGAGGCCGCTGAGCAGCCCCCCGCCCATGGTGAAGCCCGAGCGTGAGATGCCGGGGATCAGCGCGCAGGCCTGGGAGGTGCCGATGGCCATCGCCTGGCGCCAGCTGAGCTTGGCGATGCGGGCGTCGGAGTCGCCCTGGTAGTCGCCGGGCCGCGGGGGGCGCTTGCGCAGCCGCTCGAACAGGAGCAGGGCGCAGCCGTTGACGATCAGGAAGGCCGCGGCGACGGACGGCGAGGCGAACAGTTTCTCCAGCGTGTGCTGCAGCGCCAGGCCGAGGATGCCGGCGGGGATGGTGCCGAGGACGAGCAGCCAGCCGAGCCGGGCGTAGGTGTCGTCCGCGCGCAGCTCGCGGTCGCGCAGCGAGCGCAGGATGCCGCCGACGATCTTGATCCAGTCGCGCAGGAAGAAGAGCAGGAAGGCGAGCGCCGTCGCGAAGTGCGTGGCGACGAGGAACGTCAGGAAGAACTTGTCGTTCTGGTGGATGTTCCAGCCGGCGAGGCCGGGCAGCAGCACGGCGTGACCGAGGCTGGAGACCGGGAACGGCTCCGACGCTCCCTGGGTCAACCCGAGCAGGATCGCCTGGAAGTAGCTGATCGGCTGGTGCATCGGCGCCGGAGTCTACGGATCGCCGCGGAGGGAGACGCCCGGCACGATCTTCACACGCCTTTTACGGGATGGTACCCAGCTCGTTACAAAAACCGGCCGTTTGCAGCCGAATCTCTTTTATATGAGCGCCACGGTCGGATATTCGCAAGAGGCGAGTCCCGCTGGAGCTCCGGCGGCGGGCGGCGGGCGCGAGCAGGATGGCGGCTCGCGCGCCGATCTGCACTGCCACTCGACGGCCTCGGAGGTCTCGCGCCTGGGCGTCCAACGCGCCGTCGGCCTGCCGGAGTGCGCGACGCCGCCGGAGGAGGTCTACGAGCTGGCCAAGCGCCGGGGCATGGACTTCGTGACGATCACCGACCACGACACGATCGACGGGGCGCTGCAGATCGCCGACCGCCCCGACGTGTTCGTCTCCGAGGAGCTGACAGCCCACTTCCGCGGCGAGCCCCAGGCGGTGCATGTGCTCTGCTACGGGATCACGCCGGCCGACCACGAGTGGCTGCAGGCCCACCGCGGCGACGTCGAGCAGTGCGCCGGATACATGCACGAGCGCGACGTCGTCTGCGCCCTGGCCCACCCCTACTACACGGTAGCGGCGCCGCTGACGGCCCGCCACCGCCGGCGGCTGGCGGAGCTGTTTCAGATCTGGGAGGTCCGCAACGGCGCCCGCGCCCGCGAGCTGAACCGGCCGGCGGCGATCTACGTCGGCACGCGCGAGGCGGTGGGCATCGGCGGCAGCGACGACCACGCCGGGGTGGACATCGGCCGCACCTACACCGAAACCCCGGCGGCGGCGACGCCGGTCGAGCTCCTCGCCCACCTGCGCGCCGGCCGGGCGAGCGCCCGCGGCGAGCAGGGCAGCGCGGAGAAGTGGGCGCACGCGGCGATCGCGCTCGCCGCGCGGGCGCTCGGCGACGACGCGAGCCTACGGGGAGCGGCCACGGCGACGGGCGCCGCGGCGGCGCTCGGCTCCCGGACCACGACGGCCTCGAGCCGCGACGGTGCGCCGGACCCGCGCACGGTGCTGCGGATGGTCGAGCGCGTCCTGCGCGAGGGCGACGCGCGCGAGGGCGCGGGGGGCAGCGACCTGACGCCCGCCGACGCCCGGGCGCTGCTGCGGGCGTGGCTGGCGGCGGTGGATCTCGACGGATTGGACGAGCGCGGCCTGATCGCCCACATGCAGGACGAGGGCTTTAGTCACGCCGGGCTCTACCGACGGGCGTGCCGGGCGCACGAGCGGCGGCTGCGGACGGCCGTGGAGTCGGTGGTGCACGCGATCGTGACCCCCGCGCAGGTGGACGGCCTCGATGCCCTGGGGGCGGCGACGAGCATCTTCCAGGGCTGCGTGGCGGCGATCCCCTACGCCCCGGCGGCGGCGTTCCTGGGCAGCGAGAAGGCGAAGCTCGACTCGCGCGAGGGCGAGGTGCCGCGGGTGGCGATCATGGCCGACGGGATCGGCAGCACCCACGGGGTCTCGCGCACGCTAGAGCAGATCCGCCAGCGCGGGGTGCCGGGCTTCGAGATCGAGGTGATCGGCACCGACCCCGACGTCGACCGGCGGCTGGCGGCGGTGGCGGAGATCGACGTGCCGTTCTATCCGGGCCTGCGCATCGGGGTGCCGACGCTGCCGGGCGCCGTCCAGACGCTCGCCGAGGGCCGCTTCGACGCGATCCACGTCTGCTCGCCGGGCCCGGTGGGCGTCGCCGGCGCGCTGGTGGCGCGGGCGCTGGGCCTGCCGCTGGTGGGCAGCTACCACACGGAGCTGAGCGCTTATGCCGCCGAGCGCTCGGGCCAGTCGCGGCTGGCGCAGGCGATGGAGCTGACGGTGGGCACGTTCTACGGGGCATGCGACCTTGTCCTCTCCCCCAGCCCGGCCTCGGACGAGGCGCTGGGGACAATCGGGATCGGCGCCGAGCGCGTGGCGCGCTGGGACCGCGGGGTTGACACTGGCCGGTTCGACCCGGGGCTGCGCGGCGAGCTGCGGCTGCCGGGCGAGCTGAACGTGCTCTATGCGGGGCGGATCACGGCGGAGAAGGGCGCGGAGCTGCTCGCCGACGCCTTCCTCGACGCCCGCCGGCGCGACCCGCGCCTGCATCTGGTCCTCGCCGGCGGCGGCCCGGAGGAGGAGCTGGTGCGGGAGCGGGTGGGCGAGCACGCGACGTTCCTCGGCTGGCTGGAGGGGATCGAGCTGGCACGGGCGTACGCGAGCGCCGACGTCTTCCTGTTCCCCAGCGCGACCGACACCTTCGGCCAGGTGATCCTGGAGGCGCAGGCCAGCGGCCTGCCGGTCGTGGCGGTCGCCGCGGGCGGTCCGCTGTCGCTGATCGAGCACCGCGTCAGCGGGATGCTCTGCGCGCCGCGGCCGGACGCGCTGGCGGAGTGCGTGCTGGAGCTGGCGTCCTCGCCGCTGCTGCGCCGCCGGCTGGGCGCCGTGGCGCAGGCCGGGGTGCGCCGGCGCACCTGGGAGGGCGCGATGGAGCGCCTCGCCGGGGGCTACCGCGACGCGATCGCCCGGGCGCGCGAGCGCGGCGGCGCTGCGCCCGACGCGCGCGGCACGGTGCTCGACGCGCGGGGCGTGGTGCTCGAGGCGCGCGGCACGGTGCTCGAGGCGCGCGGCGCGGCACCCGAATCGCTTGGCGGCACGCCCGTGGCGCCCGGCGCGGCACCGGAGACCCGCCGTGCCGCGTGAGCAGCGCACGATCGCGGTCGCGCTGCACGAAATCGAGCCGGCGACGTTCGAGCGGGCGGCGCTGATCCGCGACTGGCTCGACGACCACGGGGTGGCGCGGGTGACGCTGCTGGTGATCCCGGCGCGCGACCTGCACCCGCTGGGCGAGCGCTCCCCGGAGATGGTCCGGTGGCTGATGGAGCGCCGCCGCCTGGGCGACTCGATCGGCCAGCACGGCTTCCAGCACGAGCAGCTGCGCCGCGCGGGCTGGCCCGAACGGATGCTGGCCCGCCCGCGCACCGCCCGGGGGGGCCGCAGGGCGGAGTTCGTCGGCCTCGACGACCCCGAGACCCGCCGCGCGGTCGACGCCGGCTGGAGGCTGCTGAAGCTCGCCGGCATCGAGCCCGACGGCTTCGTGGCTCCCGCCTACGCCTACACCCCGGCGCTGCGGCGGGTGCTCGGCGAGCGCTTCCGGTGGTGGGCCAGCCTGTTCGGCCTGCACGGCGCGATCGCCCTGAGCGAGCCCGCCGGCTTACAGGGGGGCGCGCCGGCGTTCCCCTCGCGTCCGGCCACGACGCTCTCGCCGCGCCGCCCGGCCAAGGCCGGCGAGGAGCGCTGGCGGCGCTTGGCGCCGGCGTGGAGCCTGGGCAGCGACCGGCCGCTGGGCCGGGCGCTCTCGCCGGCGCTGATCCGCGCCGGGGCAGCGCTGGCGGGCGAGGCGCTGCGCATCGACCTGCGCCCCTCCGACCTCGATCACCCGCGCCACATGCTGGCGCTGGAGTGGGCGCTGGCGCACGCCGCCGGCAGCCGCACGGCTGTGACCTACGACGAGCTCGCCAGCGCCCGGGCGCGGGAGCTCAGCCTGCCGTATGCCCCGGGCACGCCGCGGCTGCGGGCGAGCTAGCCGCCGCTTACGATGACGACGATGTCGAGCAGCTCCCCGCCGACCGCGCCGGGCTCCTCGACGGCCTCGGGCAGGCTTCCCGACTTCTTCATCGTCGGCCACTCCAAGTGCGGCACGACGGCGCTGTACATGATGCTCAAGAGCCACCCGCAGATATTCATGCCGGTGAAGGAGACCCGCTTCTTCTCGCCCGAGCTGCGCTCGCGCTCCAGGTGGATAGCACCCAGCGGGGTCCCGAGCACGCTCGCGGGCTACATGGAGCTGTACGCTGGGGCGCGCCCCGACCAGGTGACCGGCGAAGCCACCCCGGAGTACCTGCGCTCGCGCACCGCCGCGAATCGGATCGCGCAGGTCAAGCCGGATGCGCGGATCATCATCGTCCTGCGCGAGCCCGCCAGCTTCCTGCGCTCCTTTCACCTGCAGTGCGCCTACAACCACATCGAGACGCAGAAGGACCTGCGCAAGGCGCTGGCGCTCGAGGACGACAGGCGGCGCGGCAAGCGCATTCCGCGCCTGTCGCAGTCGCCGGCGACGCTGCTCTATTCCGACCACGTCCGCTACGTCGAGCAGCTGCGACGCTACCACGAGGCGTTCTCCCCCGAACAGGTGCTGGTGCTGATCTACGACGACTTCAGGGCCGACAACGAGGCCGTCGCGCGTCAGGTCCTGCGCTTCGTGGGCACAGACGACACGCTCGCGATGGAGCCATATCGCAGCGAAACCCTGCCTCGCGTTCGCATCGAGACCCTCCACCAGGCGGCGCGGTTGACCGGCTTCGTGCGCCGCAACCGCTCCTCGATGCCGATCGTGCGGGCCCTGAGCCGGCTCGTGCCGAGCGAGCCCGCGAGCCGCGGGCTGCGCGGCGCGCTGCGCAGAGGCTGGCACGATCTCCTCTACACCGAAGCGCCCGCGCTCGACGAGGGACTGGCGCTGGAGATCCGCCGCCGCTTCAAGCCGGAGGTGGTCGCGTTGAGCGAGTACATCGGCCGCGATCTCGTCACCCTATGGGGCTACGACCGGCTCTGACAGGCCCCCCACCGCTCTGCGCGCTGGTCTCCTTTTCAGACCCCGCCGGCGGTGCCGCTGGGCTCAGCCTCCCGGGGAGCGCGAGAAGACTTCGGCTTCGAGTGAGCCGACGTCCTTCCTGCGGGCGTAGCCGAGGTGGGGCAGCCCGAAGATTTCCTCGATCGTGTGCAGCAGGGTGAAGTCGTTGGCGGGTTCCTCGTTGCTGGTGTCGGCCTTGACGTAGGGCGAGAGCAGCAGGGCGCCGACCTGGCCGCCGCCGGATGGCGGCAGCGTCACCCCCGGTGCCGCCGCCGGCGTCGTGGTCTGTGCTTGCGTCTGCGCTGCGGCGCCGGCGGGTCCTGTCGCACCCGTCGGGCCGGCTGCGCCCGTCGGGCCTGTCGGCCCGGTGGCGCCGCTGGCACCTACCGTTTCCAAGATCGCTGGCACCGGGAACCGCGGCTGCAGGCAGCAGGAGCTGGAGTCGCCGTACTCGCCCGTGGCGGGCGCCTGGTCGGTGGTGATGATGAGCAGTCCGTTCTTGCGGTAGGCGGGCGAGGCGAGGATCTCTGGGACCACCCGCTTCAGGAAGCCTTCGGCCGCCGGCAGGCCGCCGCGGGCGCCGGGCACGCAGGGCGTCGGCCGGCCGTCGTCGCAGAGGTCGGGGACGATGTAGGAGAGGGCGGGGGTCCTGGCGGCGCTGCGGAGGTCGGGGGCGAGCTTTTCGATGCCGACGTCCTCGCGGGCGCAGGCCGAGGAGTGGATGACGCCGTCGAAGTAGGCGAAGGGGTCGCGGAAGGTCGCGAAGCGGTCGCCGGCCGGCGTCTGCGACGTCGGGTCGGCGGCGCCGAGCGCCGGATGCCAGCAGGCGGCGGGCCGGGCCGAGGGGGTGGTCTGTCCGAGCGCTTCGGCGTAGACGCGCCACGTGAGATGCTTGGCTTCCAGCTGGCCGCCGATGGTCTGCGCGCCGGCCGGGTAGATGCAGCCTTCGCGGGTCGTGTACTGGCCTTCGTCGTCGGGGTTGGAGGGGGAGATGTCGGCGTAGGTCGGGCAGTCGGCGGCCGTCTGCGAGGTCGGCCCGAGGCCGCTGATCAGCGCGACCTCGTTGGCGAGCTCTTCGTGGGCGACGGCGTAGACCCGGGTGAGCAGCTCGCCCTTGTGCTCGAGCGTGCGCGCGATGTACGGCGCCGGCGATTCCGGACCGAAGGTGAGCGCGAACGGCTCGTCGGCGAGGACGATCATGAAGACGTGCTTGATCGGGGGCAGCTTCGATTCGCTGCTCGCACCGGCCGATCCGCCGCCGTGACCCTTGCCTTTCGACTTGCCGTGATTGCCGCCGCCCGAGGCTTCCTGCGTGGGTTCCGCGGCCGGGGGTTCGTTGGCCGGCGCTTCGGGTGTGGCAGCGGCTTGCACGGGTGCCGGCGCGGCGGCGACCGTCGTGGCGGGCGCCGTGGCCGGCACCAGCAGCGTCAGCGAACCGCGCCGCAGCGCGGCGAGCGAGGCCGCGGGATTGCTGGCGGCGGCCCCGGCAAGGGTGCCGAAGCCGAGCATGGCGAGCGTCAACACCGCCGCCACCCTGGGGCCGGGAAGCGCGAGTGAGAGCGCCGGTCCCCGCCGCGACGAGGGCGCGCCGTGGCGCTGCGGCGCTCTCGCGGACGGCAACAGCGGGGCCGCGGCTCCCCGCGCCGAGCGTTGCTGACCGGCGTAGGTCCAGCTGGACACGCTCAGCCCGTCGAGGATCCGCGTGAGAGCGGCCGCCCGTGCGCCGTGACGCGCTCCGCATTCCAGGCAGTAGCGCTGGTCGCCGGCCAGCTGCGCACCGCACTGCGCGCAGACAGGCGCGGCGGGACGGCTCACCTCGAGACGCTCGTCGCCTCGTCCGCGGCGAGCGCCGCCGGCTGGCCGCCCGCCGGCGCCAACGCCGCCGGCTCGCCGTGGCCCGCGACGAGCGCCGAGCCCTCGCGGTCTTCCCCGGCGGTGGGCTTTTCGACAACGGTGCTCGCCTCACCGATCGCGGTCGCGCTCGGCTGCTGCTCCATCAGCGCGTGGCCGCACTGCCAGCAGTAGACGGCGCCGCGGCTGCGCACGGCGCCGCAGTTGCCGCACATGCCGGCGCCGGCGTTGTCCTGCAGGCTCAGCACCCGTTCGAGCTCGCCGAGCTCGGCGTCGCGGTGCTGCAGCTCGGAGGCCTTGCGCACGAGGACGTCGAGGCGGAAGTGGTCGCGGATCGCCATCTCGTAGGCGAGCCCGCCGAGGTCCCAGTGCAGCTCGGCGACCTCGGCTACGAGCTCGTCGCGCCGGCGCCGCAGGCTCGCGGAGCCGTCGTCCAGGAGGCCGGGCGCCGCCCGGCCGGCCGCCGCGCCGCTCTGGGCGGGCCGATGGTCGCGGCCGAGCGAGTCGAGCAGGCCCATCAGCCGGTGGTGACGACGTTGGGGATGTTGCGCGCCTTCTGCTCCGCGTTTTCGGTGCTCTTGGAGGGAGCCGACTTCGGCGCCGTGCTCTTCCCCGTGGGGCTGCTCGAGCCCTGTTTGGAGCTGTGGGAGGAGCTCGAGCCGGTCGATTTCGAGGAAGACGGTGAAGAGGACGAGGAGTCGCCGGCGTTGGAGCCTTTGCTCGTCCCGGAGGGTGCCTGCGCAGCCGGCGCGGTGGACGTCGGCGACGCGGCTGCTTCACTCGGCGCGGGGGCGCTGGGCGAGTTGACGGATATCACCTGGGCGGGCACGGTCGGCGTCTTGGCGCCGCCGTCTCCGGCACGCCCGATGAGCACGCCCACGCCCATCGCCAGCAGGAGAACGCCGACGCCGGCGACGGCGGTGACGTTGTTCGAGCGTGCCCGCGCGGCAACGGGCTCGCCGCCGACCGGCGGCCCGACGGCGGCCGGCGTAAAGCGGTCCAGGAACTGACTGCGCGCCTGCGGCTGGCGGCCGCCGCACTCCAGGCAGTAGCGCTGGTCCTCGGCCAGCGAGGCGCCGCAGGAAGCGCAGGCTTTCATAGGCCCGGATCATAGTGTTTCCGGTCGGTCGCGACTGGTGACGATTCGGTGAACAGCGTGCCCGTTCAAGTGTTTGCGTGAAAGACTGGCCGCGCAATCCGGGCGCTCACTTAACAAATCCTTTACACAGCCGATCGCCCGGCGACGACACCCCCAAACGACCCCTGCGACAGCGGCCATCAGCTCGCCGATGACAACACCCGTGTTCAGCCCGCCGGCGGGCGCCGAGCCCGACGCGCCGGACCCAGCCGCGAGCAGCGAACGCGCGCAGTCGCGGACGTTCGCGAACCTCGAGCTGCGCCTGGACGAGATGCAGGCGCTGGTCTCCGGCTCGCGGGTGGGGCTGACGGTGCGCGAGTTCCAGGTGCTCGCCGCGCTGGCGGCGCGCGAGGACCGCGTGATGCGCCGCGCCGAGATCTACCGCCAGGTCTGGGGCGGCGAGATGAAGCACCGCGACCGCGCCGTGGACGTGTTCGTGCGCAAGGTGCGCACGAAGCTCACCGCGGCGGCCCCAGATTGGGCGTACATACACACGCATTTCGGCATCGGCTATCGGTTCGCGCCGGAGACCGGACAACATGACACGGCAACAGGCGATGCTCGAGAGGAAGTGATTTGAAGATGCGCAGATCGACCACGAGACTCCTCGTCGCGCTCGCCGCCGCGCTGGCCGTGAGCGCGGCGTTTGCACTGACGGCCTGGGCGCACGCGCCGAAGGCCCCACCGGCGCCCAGGCCACCGCACGCCTCGACCGGCGGCGCCTCGCATGCCAGCGAGACGTCGGTCGCGCTGATCGGAGCCGTCAACCCGCGCGGCGTCGAAACCACCTGCTACTTCCAGTACGGCACGACCACGGCCTACGGCGCGCAGACGGCGGCGATCGCGGCCGGCAGCGGCACGACGAGCGTGAAGATCGACCAGCCGCTGACAGGCCTGCAACCGGGCACGACCTACCACTACCGGCTCATAGCCACCAGCGCCTCGGGCACAGGCGAAGGGCAGGACCGCACCTTCACCACCAAGCAGACCCCGTTGAGGTTCGTGATCGCCAAGGCCGCCACCACCCAGGTCTTCGGCCGCAAGCTCACACTCGCGGGCACGCTGACCGGCAGCGGCGCGGCGGCCCACCAGGTGATCGCCCAGAGCAATCCCTTCCCCTACCTGGGCACGTTCGGCGACATCGGCACGGCGAGCGCCACCAACGGCGAAGGGGCGTTCTCGCTGACGCTGCCGAGCTTCACCCAGACGACCGAGGTGCGGGTGCGCACGCTGGATCCCCTGCCGGTCTACAGCAAGGTGCTGACCGTGCACGTGGCGGCACGGGTGACGCTGCGCGCCCGGCCGACGCGCACGCCGGGAGTGGTGCGCCTCAGCGGGAGCGTCTTCCCCGCGGAGAACGGCGCGCCCGTGCTCTTCCAGCGGGTCACGGCGGGGCGCGCGTCACTGACGGTGGCGAGCACCACGGCGAAACGGGCGGGCGCGTACGGCTCGGTCTTCGCCGCGACGGTCAAGATCCGCCGCGGCGGCGGATACCGGGCGCTGGTGAAGCTGAGCAGCGGCCGGCAGGTGTCGGGCACGAGCTCGACGGTGAATCTGCGCGGCGCGCCACCCCACCGCGCGCGGCGGCCGCGCCCGCGCCGCCGCCGTTAGCCGCGCCCGGGGGCAGGGGGAAGAAAGAGGGAGAGCCTCGCCGCCCACGGCGTCCGCGGCCCGGGCGCGAGCAGCTTCACCGGCGGCGCCGAGGCGCGAGCAGCTCCACCGCGTATATCGGCGTCCGCCGCGGAGCCGGCGCGAGCTGGCGCAGCCTGAGGCTGGCGCCCAGCGCGTGCCCGGGGCGTAGGCGCCGCCGCACCGTGGCGCCGAGCTTCAGGACGACCGTCCCGGTGGCGCCGGCGCGGATCGTGAAGCCCGCTGTGGCGACCGTCGCGAGATGCGAACGGCGCGCGGCTTTGGCCCTGACCCTGAGCGAGAGCGCGAGCCGTCCGCGGCAGGCGGTGGTCGCCGTGCAGCGCAGCTCGACACGCGCCCGCCCGCCGTGGACCGGCAGGCGCCGGCCGAGCAGCAGAATCTCGCCGCCGCTGGCGCGGAAGGCGGCGACGCCGTGCTGGGGCGGGGAGACCTGGAGCGTGCCGCCGGCGCTCGCGGATTGTGGGCCGGGCGTCGGCGTCGTCGTCGTGATCGGGGTGGTCGTGGTGATCGGTTCGGGTTCCGGCTCGGGTTCGGGGTTCAGCTCGACCGGTTCGCCGGAGCCTGTGAAGACCCAGGCGGCTCCCGCTTTGCGGTTCTCGCCCAGACCGCCCGCGAGCGCTGTTTCGCCGTTGGCCGAGAGCGCGACGCTCCAGCCGAGCCCGCCCCTGGCGCTCTCGCCGCTGGCGGTGATCTTCGCGCCCTGCTGCGTCCAGGTCGAGTCCGAGCGCGTGAAGACCCACGCCGCGCCCAGATCCTGGTGGTCGTTTGGAGCGCCGATGAGAGCCTCGTCGCCGCCTTCGGACAGGGCGACGCTGTGCCCGAAGAGAGCCGCGCCTTCCTCGCCTTGGCCGGTCAGCTTCGGGCCCTGCTGCGCCCAGGTCGAGTCCGAGCGCGTGAAGACCCAGGCGGCGCCGGCCTCTTCGCCGTCGCGCTGGCCGCCGATCAGGGCGGTGTCGCCGTCGCCGGACAGCGCGACGCTCCAGCCGAAGCCGCCGAGGCCGCTCTCTTCGCCGCCGGTGAGCTTGGGCCCCTGCTGCGTCCAGGTCGAGCCAGACCGCGTGAAGACCCAGGCGGCGCCGACGCCTTCGGCGTCGTGGACGCCGCCGTCGTCGTGGCGGCCGCCGATCAATGCCGTGTCACCGTCGGCGGACAGCGCCACGCTCCAGCCGAATTGACCGGCGCCGTCCTCTTCTTCGCCGGTGAGCTTGGGGCCCTGCTGCGTCCAGGTCGAGCCCGAGCGCGTGAAGACCCAGGCGGCGCCGGTGTCGTCGCGATCGACCCAGCCGCCGATCAGCGCGGTGTCGCCGTCGGCGGAGAGGGCGACGCTGCGCCCGAACCAGGCGTGGCCGTCCTCTTCCCCGCCGGTGAGCTTGGCGACCTCGGTCCAGCTGGAGCCGGAGCGCTGGTAGACCCACACGGCGCCGGTCCCGCCGTCGTCGTTGGGCGCCCCGACGAGCGCGGTGTCACCGGCGGCGGACAGCGCGACGGCGACACCGAGGCGGCCTTCGCCGAGCTCGCCGGCGCCGGTGAGCTTCGCGCCCTGGGCGGCCCAGGCTTCGCCGGTGAGCGCGAACGGCCAGGCGGCCCCGGCGTTGGCGTTGTCGCTCGGGCCTCCCAACAGAGCGGTGTCGCCGGCGGCGGAAAGCGCGACGCTGCGACCGAGGCGGGCCGGCCCGACCTCTTCTTCGGCAGCCAGCGTCGAGCCCTGTTCCACCGGCGCGGGCGATTCGCCGGCCAGACCCGGCGTCGAGGCCAGGCCGAGCAGCACGAGCGCGGGCAGCGCGAATATGGCGACGCGCAGCAGGGTGGTGGTCTTCACGGGCAGCCTCATCTCGTTTTTCGACGACGTCGCCGGTTGCGGCTCGCGGGCCGATCGACCGGATACAGGGTCAAAACTCGCCGGGGACGCTGATCTAACCCCACACGGCACCCTTCTTTCACATAATTCACGGGATATTCACAGATTGGCGCCGCGTCGCTCGGTGAGAGCGCGTTCGTACACCCCGCCGACAGCCTCTGCGTGGTGCTGGCCCGCGAATTCACGCTCGACCCGCAGTCGCCCGGCACGGCCCAGCTCGTGCCGGCCCTGCTCCCCGAGCTCGTCGATGCGCACGATCGCCCTCGCCCACGCGGCGGGGTCGCGCGGCGGCACCAGGTAGCCCTCGCTGCCGTCGGACACGATCTCCGCGGGACCGCCGACCGAGGTCGCCACGACGGGCACGCCGAGCGCCATCGCCTCGATCAGGGCGCGCCCGAAGGGCTCCTCCCATGAGGGCAGCAGCAGCGCGTCGAGCGCGCGCACGAGCTCGGGCACGTCGCCGCGCTCGCCCAGCCAGGAGACCCGCTCCTGCAGGCCGGCCCGCGCGACGAGTCTGTGCAGACGCTCGACGTAGGCGCGATTGTCCAGGCGGGTCGCGCCCGAGGTGAACTTGGCCGAGCCGATCAGCAGCAGATGGGCGTCGACGCCCTGCTCGCACACGATCCGCAGCGCCTGGATCGCGGTGTCCTGACCCTTCCACGGGCTGAGCTGGGCGACGACGCCGAGCAGCAGGGCGCGCTCGCCGGCGGCACCGAGCCGGGCGCGAGCCTGGCCCCGGTCGATGCGTGCGGGATCCCAGCGCGCGAGGTCGACGGGGTTGTGGACGACCTCGACCGCAGCGCCCGGGGCGAGTGCCCGCACGCTGTCTGCCGTGTAGCGCGAGTTGGCGATCACCGTCGTCGCGGTCGAGGCGATGAGACGCATCGTGGCGCGGGCGAGTGCGCCCGGCGGCAGGCAGTCGCGCACGTGCACCACGGTGGCCGCCGGCTGAAGTCGGGCGAGCCCGAGGACGATTCCGGCGCGGATCGAGTTGGCATGGACCAAATCGACGCCCTCGCGTCGCGCGACGCGTCGCACCTGCCATGCCGCGAGGCTGAGCTCGCCCAGCGCCCGCGGGGTGTGCAACGGGTGCAGGCGCAGGCTGCCGTCGGTGCCGGCGATCGCGGAGCTCGGCACGCCCAGCTCTCGCACGGCCGTCGTGAGTGGCCCCTCCGGCGCCGCCACCCGCGGGCGGACTCCCCCGGGCGGCGTCGCGAGCAGGCTCAGCAGCGAGTGCTCGGCGCCGCTGACCGCGGCGGTGTGGTTGACGTAGATGACCTTCATGTCGAGGTCCCTCCGCGAGGTGTCGCGCCGGTTGCGCCGTCGAGGCTGGACAGAGGCTCGCCCAGCACCTCCAGCAGCAGCGCCCGCACGCGCGCCACGATCGCCGGCCACGCGAACCGGCGGGCGCGCTCGGCCCCCGCGCCACCGAGGCGTTGGGCCAACGCCCGGTCGAGCAGCAGCATCGAGATGGCGTCCGCCACGGCGCGGGCGTCGGTGGGATCGACGAGCAGCCCGCTCTCGCCGTCGGCAACGGCGTCGACGGCACCACCGACGTTGCCCGCGACGACGGGCTTGCCGTAGGCGGAGGCTTCGAGGTAGACGATGCCGAAGCCCTCGCCGGCGAGACCCTCGCCGGGCAGCCGGCTGGGCATCGCCAGCAGGTCGGCGCGCCGCAGCCAGTCGTCGCGCTCGCCGTCGTCGACGGCGCCGAGGAAGCGCACGGCGTCGGCGACGCCCTGCGCCCGGGCGCGCGCCTGCAGCTCAGGGCGCAGCGGCCCGTCGCCGATCACGACCCACTGCGCGTCGGGCACCCGAGCCCGCACCGCGGGAAGCGCCTCGAGCAGCACGTCGTGGCCCTTGTAGCGGTCCTCCAGACGCGAGATCGTCAGGAACGTCGGGCGTCCTGCCGGCCGCGGCGAGGGATCCTCGGGGAGGTCGACGCCGGGCGGTATCAGGCGCACGTCGGCCTCGCCGGCGCCGGTCTCCGCCACCAGGCGCTCGCTGTAGGAGCTGATCGCGATGCAGGCCTGTGCGCGCCGTGCCGCGAAAGCCGCCAGCCGGCGGCGGCGCGGGATCTCCTTGGCGTAGAAGTACTGCACGGTGCGCGACCCGACGGCGCGCGCGGCGAGCGCGGCGGCGGGGCTCGCGACGATGTGGGCGCTGAGCGTCGCGTGTGGCCGGAACGCAAGCGCCTCGCGCAGGGCGGCGGCGTTGAGCGCGAGGTGGCGCGCCGCGCCGGGGGCGCGCCGCGCGTCGACGCGGCGAGTCGCCAGGCCCGAGGCGCGGTCGAAGTCCCGGGCGCCGGGGGAATCCAGCGTAACGACGCGGGTATCGAAGTCCCGCAGGCCCGAGGCGACGCGATGGGCAAGGAGCTGGATGCCGCCGTGGGCAGGTGGAAAGTCGGGCGTGATCAGCAGCAGTCGCGGCCTGGCCGGCAGGCGCACATACGAACGTCCGTCGCCGTCCATTTGCGTCAAGCATCGTACCCGCGGCGGCGATCGGAATTGTGAAGGACGCTCCACATCTGTAGATGCCGCATGTCAAGGATCGACACCCTCAGCCGCCGCGTACCCGCACGCACCAGCCTCCTGCTGTGCGCCGCCGCGCTGGCTTGCGGAGGCGACCTGCTCGCGACGCCCGCCGAGAGCGGCGCCGGCGTGACCCATTCCTCGTCCACGGCCAGTGGCGTTGGCGCGGCTCGTTTTGCCCAAGCCCGGCGGCCTCGCGCACACGGGGCGGCGGCCCACCGGCGTTGCCAGACCGGCCGTGCGCAGCGCAGGCACCGTGGGCGAGGCTGCCCCCTCCACAGGACGCCGACCCGTTCCGCGACAGGCCGGCCGGACGGCGATGCGCACGGCGGGCAGGCGGGCACATCGACCCGGTCGGCGCCGGCGGGCGCATCCGGCGCCGGGCAGCCCGCCGGCACCGCCGTCGGGGCGAGCTTCGGGCCGCCGCTGGCCTCGCCGACGGCGGCGAGCTCCCCCGGGTCCGCGCAGCCCGTCCAGCCCCCGCCGGCGCCAGCCGGTGAACCGTCGCCGATCGAAGAAGCCTGGTCAGGCGAAGCCGAAGGCGTCGTGACAGACCCGATCGACCCCCGCTACCTGACGGAGGTCCCCTTCGGGACGAGCTCCTTCTGGGTGCAGCCGTGGCGCGCCTACATGGACACCTGGCCCGCGGCGCGCCTGGACGACGGGCTCGGCATCAACTTCAACGTCGGCCCGGACGAAGCCGAAGCCGTCGCCCAGCTGCTGCAGGAAAACGGCTTCGCGCTCGCCCGCCGTGAAATCGGCTGGGGAGCGCTCTCCTACGAAGACCCCGAGGAGTTCTCCGACGAAGCCCGCATCGACACGGTGCTGGGAGCGCTTCACAACCACGGCCTGCGGCCGCTGATCCTGCTCAACGCCAACAGCGGCGCGCCCGGCCCCGCCCTGCAGCTGCGCCTGGAAACGCTCGCCGCCGCACCCGCCGGCGCCCAGAGCGTGAGGCTCTCGCCGGCCGCCGCCGCGCAGGTGGTGCCCGGCAAGACCGGCTTTGACGACCTCACCTTCGGCGGCGCCCCCGACGACCTGATCACAGCGGTCGGCGCGGGCGACGTCGCGACGCTGTCGCGGCCGCTGCCGAGCGAGCTTCCCGCCGGTTCACACCGCGCCACGACGCTGCGCTACGCCCCGTTTCAGGCGCCGACGCTGCCCGACGGCGAACCGAACCCGGTCTTCCAGGAAACGCTGGCGGGCTGGCTGAGCTACGTAGCGACCGTCTCGCGCAAGGCGGCAAGCATCTTCGGCCCCGGCGGCTATGACCTGGAGATCTGGAACGAGCTGGGCTTCGGCTCGCAGTTCCTGAACAGCGCGCACTACTACTCCTCCTCGGGGCAGGAAGTCGAAGGCGAAAGCCCGGCGAGCGCCTCCGAAGGCGAAGAAGCCAGCAGCGCGGCCGGCGAAGAACGCGCCTCGGCAGAGGAAGGGTCTGCCCAGGAAAACCCTTCCGAAGGCGCCGGGAACGACACCTCCGAAGGCGAAGGCGCTCAGAGCGGCCAGGCCGAAACAGGCCACCAGCGGGTCGCCAAGCAGATCATCAAAACGCTGCTGGCCGCGACGGTCGCCTACGTGCGCGACCCCGCCAACGGCATCTCCCCCGCGGTCGGCGTCAGCGACGGCTTCGCCAGCCAGACGCCGTTCGTCTCAGGCGCCCAGGCGCCGCCGGGGCTGACGGCGCTCAGCAAGCACCCCTACGACGGCCTGAAGGTCTTCCCGGCCGAATACCAGGCCCGGCAGATCGTCCCCGTCGATGCCCTCGGCCAGCGCGACACCGACAGCAGGGGTCGGCCGGCGCCGTTCACACCGACCTACGACTCGCTGTTCCCCGAGGCCCCACTGACGGCGACCTCGACGGAGACCTTGATCCGCGACTTCGCGCCGTTCACGACAGGCGTCTACGGCGACCCCCACGGACGCGAAGTCGGGCCGCCCGGCGGCGAGCCCGTGCAGAAGTGGATCACGGAGTACAACCTCGGCATCGGCCGCGCGACCCCGGTCGGCCCCGACGAGAGCACCCCCGACCCCGTCACCCTCACCCCCGCCGACAAAGAACACTTCGAGACCAAGGCCGTCCTGCGCAGCCTCGTCGCCAA
>DATKPO010000037.1:0-38015 GCA_035524055.1 Solirubrobacteraceae bacterium | reverse complement strand
CCGGGCTTGGCGATGGCGAACAGGGCGGCCTGGTTCGCGGAGGCGCCCGAGTGCGGCTGCACGTTGGCGTACTCGGCGCCGAACAGCTCCTTCACCCGGTCGATGGCGATCTGCTCGGTGACGTCGACGTGCTCGCAGCCGCCGTAGTAGCGGCGCCCGGGGTAGCCCTCGGCGTACTTGTTGGTGAGCACGGACCCCTGGCATTCCAGGACGGCCCGGGGGACGAAGTTCTCGGAGGCGATCATCTCCAGGGTGTCCTGCTGGCGGGCGAGCTCGCCGCGCAGGGCGGCGGCGACCTCGGGGTCGACCTCGGCGAGGGGCCGGTCGAAGTAGTCGAGGGGCAGGTCCGCGGCGGCGGCGGCCGGCTCAGCGGACGGGGATACGGCGGTGCTGGACTCGGACATGGCGCGCTCCTTGGACGGCGAAGACTGGAGGGGTGCCCAGGCGCGCGGCGGGTGCTGCGGCCGTCGCTCCCCGGTGGTGCTCCACCTAATCCAACGCCAGTCGCGGGGCCGGCTTCGAGGCTAGCACGTGGCGGAGGTCACATGCGGGCAGGCAGCTCGACCCGATCGAGCAGGGCGAAGAGCTCGGTGAAGTGCCGCTCGGCGGCGGCCTCGTCGTAGGCGGCGGTGTCGCTCATGGTGTAGCCGTGGGCGGCTCCCTGGTAGAGCTCCGAGCGATAGCGCACCCCGGCGTCGTCGAGTGCGCGCTCCAGGGCCGCGATCTGCTCGGGGGTCATGCTCTGGTCGTTGTCGGCATGGCCGAGGTAGACCTCGGCGGAGATGGCGGCGGCGCTGAGGTGGGGGCTGTCGGGCTCCTCGCTGACGAGCCCCCCGGCGTGGAAGGCGGCGAGCGCGGCGACGCGCTCGGGGTAGGCGGCGGCGATGCGCCAGCCCAGGCGCCCGCCGAGGCAGTAGCCGGTGATGGCGAACGGCGGGCTGGCGAGGGTCGCGAGGTGGTCGAGGTAGGCGGCCCCGTCGCTGGCGATCCGCTCCGGGGTGAGCTCTTCCATCGCCGGCCTGATCCGGGCGAAGAACGGATCGCGCTGGGCGGGGTCCTGGAGATCGGGGATCTCGGCGTTCGTGGAGCGGCCGGCGCGATAGAGGACGTTGGGGGCGAGCACGACGAACCCGCGGTCGGAGATGCGGTCGACCATCGCCTCGATCCGCGGACGCAGGCCGAAGGCGTCGATCAGGAACAGCACGCCGGGCCGGCCCCCGCCCTGCCCCGGGGGCTCGGCGAGATAGGCGTCGGCGACGCCGTCGGGGGTCTCGATGTCGACTGTCTGGCCTGTCATCGTTCTCGGCTCCTGTCGTCGCTGGGCGGAGGGGCGCAGCTTAATGGGCTCGGCGCGGCTCAGGCGCACCCCGCCCCGGCGCGGCCCTCGCGGCGGACGTGGAGAAAGATTCGGGGCGATGTCGATTTCGACGAGCCTCGTTCGACGTGCCAGTAGAGACAACCACCCACGACAGGGAGACACAAATGCGTTTCATGGTTCTGGTTCCCGGGAGCCCCGAGTCCGAGGCGGGCGAGATGCCCAGCACCGAGGCTCTGGGGGCGATGACGAAGTACAACGAAGAGCTCGTCAGGGCGGGCGTGATGCTCGCCGGGGAGGGCCTGCACCCGACCTCCAGGGGCGCGAGGGTCCGCTTCAGCGGCGGCGAGCGCACGGTCACCGACGGCCCGTTCACGGAGGCCAAGGAGATCGTGGCGGGCTACTGGGTCTGGGAGTGCTCCTCGCGGGAGGAGGCGATCGAGTGGCTCAAGCGGGCGCCGTTCGGCGGCGGCATCGAGATCGAGCTGCGCCAGATCTTCGAGGCCGAGGACTTCGGCGAGCAGCTGACGCCGGAGCTGCGCGAGGCCAACGCGCGGCTGCGCGAGCGGGCCGCCGGCAATTGACGGCGTGAGCCCGTCGGCGACCCATCGCGCGATCGACGCCGTCTGGCGGATCGAGTCGGCCCAGCTGATAGCCGGGCTGACTCGCTCGGTGCGCGACGTGGCGGTGGCCGAGGACCTGGCCCAGGACGCGCTCGTCGCCGCGCTCGAGCAGTGGCCTCGGTCGGGGATCCCGGACAACCCGGGAGCATGGTTGATGGCGACCGCCAGGCGCCGGGGCATCGACGAGCTGCGCCGGCGCCTCACGCTGGAGCGCAAGCGGGAGCTGATCGGGCGCGAGCTGGAGATCCTGCAGCGGCTCGACAGCCCCGACCCGGCGGCGCAGGTGGACGACGTGCGGGACGACGTGCTGCGCCTGATCTTCATGACCTGCCATCCGGCCCTGTCCCGGGAGGCGCGGGTGGCGCTGACGCTGCGCCTGCTCGGCGGCCTGTCGACGCCGGAAATCGCGCGGGCGTTCCTGGTCTCCGAGGGGACGGTCGCGCAGCGCATCGTCCGCGCCAAGCGCACCCTGGCCGAGGCGCGGGTGCCGTTCGAGGTCCCCGCCCGCGACGAGCTCGCCGAGCGCCTGTCGGCGGTGCTGGAGGTGATCTACCTGGTGTTCAACGAGGGCTACGCGGCGAGCGCCGGCGAGCACTGGATCCGCCCGGCGCTGTGCGCCGACGCCCTGCGCCTGGGAAGGATCCTGGCGGGGCTGATGCCGCGCGAGGCCGAGGCGCACGGCCTGCTGGCGCTGATGGAGCTGCAGGCCTCGCGGCTGCGGGCGCGGGTCGGGCCCCACGGCGAGCCGGTACCGCTCCCCGACCAGAGCCGGGCGCGCTGGGACCACCTGCTCGTCCAGCGCGGTCTCGCCGGGCTGCGACGGGCCGAAGCGCTCGGCGGCGCGCTGGGCCCGTACACGCTGCAGGCCGCCATCGCCGCCTGCCACGCGCGGGCCTCGGATATGGAGAGCACCGACTGGCCGCGAATCGTCGCGCTCTACGACGCCCTCGCGGCCCTGACGGGCTCCCCCGTCGTGGAGCTCAACCGCGCGGTGGCGGTGACGATGGCCTTCGGCCCCGAGGCCGGACTGGAGCTCGTCGACTCCCTCGCCGGCGAGCCCGCGCTGCGCGGCTACCACCTGCTGCCCGCCGTGCGCGGCGACATCCTCGAGCGTCTGGGCCGGCTTGCCGAGGCGCGCGAGGAGTTCGAGCGCGCGGCCACCCTCTGCGAGAACGAGCGCGAGCGCGAGCTGCTGCGCTCGCGCGCGGCCGCCCGCGGCGCGGATGGACCGATTTGAGCGCGTCGCGGGAGCCTGCTTTTCGCCCAAAGGGGGCGTGCGACCTGATCGCCGCCGCGCTCGCTTTGACGTGGAAGCGATTCCCCGGACTGGCGTGCTACGCTGTGCGACATGCGAACCGTCACACACCGTGAGATGCGAAACCAGAGCGGCGCGATCCTGCGCGAGGTCGCCGATGGGGAGACGATCCAGGTCACCAACCGTGGCCGGGTCACCGCGCTGATCGTTCCACCGGGCGCCGACACGCTCGCGGACCTCGTATCGCGAGGGCAGGTGCGAGTGGCGCGACAGCCGCCCTCCAGCTTGCGATCGGTGCTCCGACGCAAGAGCACCACCTCGAGCCAGGCGATCCTGGCCGACGCCCGCGGCCGCTGGTGACGATCGCCTACCTGGACACCTCAGCCGCCATGAAGCTCGTCCTCGACGAGCCGCAATCCGACGCGCTGACCGCGGAGCTGGCCGCGCGGGACGACCGGCAGCTCGTCTCCTCATGGCTGCTGCACGCGGAGATGCACTGCGCCGCGGGGCGCCACCCTCAAGACGTCGCTCTCGACACGGTGCGGGCCGTGCTTGATTCCGTGAACCTGATCGACCTCACACGCGGGGACCTGCTCGCGGCCGGCACCCACGCGCCGCTGCGATCCAACGACGCCATCCACCTCGCTGTCGCACTCAGGGTCGGCGCGGATGAGATCGTCACCTACGACGGGGAGCTTGCCCAGCGGGCGAGCGCGGCCGGCTTGCCCGTGCTCTCACCGGGCACCGCCTCCTCCCAATGACGACCTGGATCGGGATGAGACCCTCAGCGGGGATCAGCGGCTCGAGGCGATCGTGAGGCACAACGCGATCTCCTCCTCCCCCACCGGCCCCCTGCGCACCACCGTCCAGCCCCGCCCCTCCTCGTAGCCACGCAGGTCGAGCACCGTCGAGGCGATCCCCGGCAGCTCGCCGCCGTCGAGCACCAGGTCGACACCCGCGCGCAGCCCCGCATCGACGTCCGCGAGCCGGCGTGCCTCGCCCTCGCCGGAGATGTTGGCGCTCGACTGCAGCACAGGCCGCCCGACCGCGGCCAGCGCCGCCAAGGACGCCGGCAGCGCGGGCACACGCAGCCCGAGCGCCGGCGCCGCGCCGAGCCCCGCCGCGTTGCCCGGCGCCGGTGCCTCGCCCAGCCCCGCCGCGTCGCTCGGCTCCACCACGGCCGCCGGCCGGCACGCCAGCGGCCAGCGGTCGCCGGGGTTGGGCAGCAGCAGCGTCAGCGGCCCCGGCAGCAGCCGCTCCAGCGCGCCGCGCGTGCGCGGCCCGAGCTCGGGCAGCGCGGCCAGGGCGGGGGCGAGCGCGAAGAACATCACCGCCGCCGGCTGCCTCGGCGGGCGACCCTTGAGCTCGTACAGCCTGCGCACCGCATCCGCGTCGTCCGGGTCGCAGGCCAGCCCGTAGACGGTGTCGGCCGGGAACAGCGCCACGCCGCCGGCGGCGATGCAGCGCGCGAAATCATGCGCCGCCCGTTCGTCGAGCCCCGCCGCATCGGGCCTCGGGCCCGGCGGCGGGGCTGCGATCGGACCCCCCTCCCCCTCCCCCATCAAAAACCCCGCTCTCCGACGACGACGCGCTCGATCCCCGCCAGGTCGCGCTGCACCCGGGTCGCCGGGAACCCGGCGGCGCGCACCAGCTCGGCGACCGCCTCGGCCTGGCCGGCGCCGACCTCGAGCGCCACCAGGCGCACCCCGCGCCGGGGCGGCGCGGCGAGCTGGGCGAGCAACTCGCGGATCGCGTCGAGGCCGTCCTCCCCCGCGAACAGCGCCCGGGCGGGCTCGTGGCGCAGGATCTCCGGGGCCAGCGTCGCCCGCTCCCGCTCGGCGACGTACGGCGGGTTGCTGAGAACGGCGTCGAAGTCCTCGTCCACCCCCTGCAGGAGGTCGGCCCGCAGCCAGCGCACGGCCAGCCCGAGCCGCTCGCCGTTGGCCCGGGCGAGAGCCAGGGCGTCGTCGCTGACGTCGCTGCCGGCCACCGCGAGATCGGGCCGCTCGTCGGCGAGGGCGAGCGCCACCGCGCCGCTGCCGGTGCCCACGTCGAGCACCCGCGCCCCGCCGGGCAGCGTCAGGCCGACCTCGACCAGCAGCTCCGTCTCCGGGCGCGGGATCAGGGCGCGGCGATCCACGGCGAGCTCGATCCGGCGAAACCCGCGGCGGCCCGTGATGTAGGCCACGGGCTCCCGCTCGAACGCCCGCCGGCGCACCGCGTCCTGGTAGGCCCGCACCGCCGGGCCCGCCACCGTCAACTCGCGGTCGCAGAGCAGCCGCGCCCGGTCCACCTCCAGGACGTCCGCCAGCAGGACTTCGGCATCCAGCCGCGGCGTCTCGCAGCCGGCCGCCGCGATCGCCGTGGTCGCGCTCTGCAGGGCGTCGCGGATCGAGGTGCCCGACCGCGGCTCGCCGGAGCTGTCGGGCGCAGCCGGCGCCACCGTACGCAGTCCGGCGAGGCGAGCGGCGGCGCACTGGCGTTCGTCGTAGGACACGAAGGCGTCGATCGGCGAAAGCTCCAGCGCCGCGGTCACGTGTATCGCGTCGAGCGCGCGCAGGCCGGGCTCCTGCAGCGCGCCCGCGGCGACCAGCAGCGGACGGTCGAGCGGCAGCATCGCGAGCGCCTCCAGCACCTCGCCCGCCTGGGCTTCGAGCGCATCCAGGGCCAGCTCGGGGTCGAGCGTCGCCGCACGGCGGATCGCGCGCGGGACCTCCGTCAGCACCAGCTCGCAGGAGACGGCGTCGGCGTCCTCGAGAAAGGAGACCAGGGCCTGGCTCTCTGACTCTTCGCGTACGAGCTTGACGAGCGCGGAGGCGTCGAGATAGAAGAGCGCCACCCTCAGCGCTCGCCGCGGATCTCGTCGAGCGCCCGGCTCAGCGCGCGCGGATCCCCGGCAAGAGGCAGCGGCCCGGGCAGCCCCCGCCGCCGCGGCCGTGACACACGGCCTTCCGCGATCAGACGATCCAGCGCGGCGCCGGCGCCGGCAGGCGGCGGGCCGATCTCTGCCACGGGCCGGTTGCGGTCGGTCACGACGAGGCGCTCACCATGCTCCACCCGCCGCAGATATCGGCTGAGGTTCTGTCGCAGCTCGGCGACGCCGACCGTGTCACTCATGTACATCAAGGTAGCACTTGCCGGGATCACGGCGGTCGCGCTCTGCCGAACCTCGCTCCGCACAGCCTCTCGGATTGGCGTGCCCGTGCCCAGCGGCGCGCTCGTGGGGACGCTCACCTCACGCCGCCGCCTGCGCCTCCAGCAGCCGCCGCTTCTCATCGGCCTGCAGCGCCGCCGTGAACTCGCCGAGCTCGCCTTCCAGGACCTGGTCGAGGTTGTGCGTGGTGAGCTTGATCCGGTGGTCCGTCACCCGCCGCTCCCCGTAGTTGTAGGTGCGGATCTTCTCCGCCCGGTCCCCGGTGCCGACCTGGGCGCGGCGGTCGGCGGCGAGCTCGGCCTGCTGTTCGGCCAGCGCCCGCTCGTACAGCCGCGCCCGCAGCACCCGCAGCGCCTTTTCCCGGTTCTGCAGCTGGGACTTCTCGTCCTGCATCGCCACCACGATGCCCGACGGCCTGTGGGTGATGCGCACGGCGGAGTCCGTCGTGTTGACGGACTGCCCCCCGGGCCCCGTCGAGCGGTAGACGTCGATCTGGAGGTCCCCAGGATCGACCTCGATCTCCACGTCCTCGGCTTCCGGCAGCACCGCCACGGTCGCCGTCGAGGTGTGGATCCGCCCCTGTGACTCGGTCTGGGGGATCCGCTGGACCCGGTGGGTGCCGCCCTCGAACTTGAAGATCGAGTACGCCCCGTCCCCACCCGCCGCGCTGCCCTTGCCCTTGACGGCGAACGTGTACTTCCCCTCGCCGGACTCCAGCGCTTCCACCCCCAGCCCGCGCCGCTCGGCGTAGCGGGTCAGCATCCGGTAGACGTCGCCCGCCCACAGCCCCGCCTCGTCGCCCCCGGCGCCGCCCTGGATTTCGACGATCACGTTCTTCTCGTCGTTGGGGTCGGGCTCGACCATCGCCAGGCGGATCTCCTCCTCCAGCTGCTCGATCCGCTCGCGCGCCGCGTGCAGCAGCTCGTGCAGCTCGGCCTCCTCCCCCCCGCCGGCGCCCTCCGCCAGCAGCTCCTCGGCGCCGGCCGCGTCGTCCTGGGCCCGGCGCCACTCCTCGGCGAGCTTCGCCGCCGGCTCCAGCTGCCGGTAGGCGCGCCCCACCTCGGCGTAGCGCGCGCGGTCGCCGATCACCGCCGGGTCCGTCATCTGCGCCCCCAGCTCGCCAAAGCGCTTCTCGATCTGCTCGACCAGGTCTTCGATCATGGCGGTGAAGTCTAGATCGAGCGTCCTCCGTCGATGGAGCGCTCCTGCCGGAGGGCCGTTGCCCCTACGCCTCGCGGCCTATGTCTTCATTGGGTCTCCCGCGCCCGCTTTGCCCGCTTGCCGCCCCGCTTGTGTCTCTTCTTCTTGTGGGTCGCCCGCTTGGCCTTCGCGCACCCGGTCACCGCGATCGGCGTCTTCTGCTGCAGTTCGGCGCCGTTCTGCGCGACGAAGTGGGTCGGCATCGTGAGCTTGCTCTTGCACAGGCTCCCGTTCGCGGCGAGCGCCGAGTACGGACCCTCCGGCAGGTTCAGTTCGAAGGACGCGATCGGGACGTCGGGGACCTGCTTGAACGTGCTGCTCGTGATGCCCCTGCCGCTGATGAACGTGTCCCCCACCAGGTGGATCGTGACGCCATACCCCTGGAGCACGATGATCAGGTTCGGGAACGCTTCGTTGCCGTTGGAGACGAAGTACGCCGGCCCTTCCAGCGCCACCGGCAGCACCGGCGTCACGGCCTTCGCGTGTCCGACCACCGACGCCGCCGGGCACCCCGCGGGGTTGCTGTCGAACTGCGCCGCCGTGCATGCCTTCTGCAGCGTCGTCAACCGCGACGGCAGCTTCTTGGGCAGTTCGACCTTCACGCTCCTGATGTTCGCCTGGCTGCTGGCCTGGTTGGCGCCCAGTTCGCCGGTCGGGTAGACGATCTTCACGCCCAGGCTCGCGCCGTTCGCGCGCGAGGTCTTCCCGGATGTGGATGCTTTGAAGTTCGGCTTGAACAGCAGCGCCCGGCAGGAGCCCATCTGGAAGTGGCTGGAGATCGGCGCCTGCGCGCCTTCGGTGCCGTAGGCGGTGCCGCTGAACGCCTGCGGCTCGCAGCTCGTCGGGTTGAACATGAACCCCGGCTTGTCGATCACCGCGTTGATAGAGCGCAGATCGGTCGGCACGCCCGCCACCACTTGTGGCAGTTCCTTGGTCGTGACCGTCAGCTGCGAGGTGAGCTCGTCGACTTCGATCTTGGCGCGCACGCGCTGGGTGGGCAGCGTGAACGGCCCGACGTGGATCGGCACGACGATCGACAGGCCGTACGGCGCGCCTTCATAGCCTTCGGTCAGGTAGATCGGCGCCGGCGGCTGGCCGGGTTCGGGGATCACCAGCGGATAGGGCCCCGGACCGGAGGCCACGACGGTGTGCCCGATCTCCGAGGCCGCCGGGCAGGCGTTCGCTTCGGCCTGCGCGTTCGTGCACAGCGGGACCCTGGAGATCATGCCCAGCAGGCCCTCGGGCGTCTTGAACTGCAGCCGCGTGGTGCGCTGCTGATCGTCGGGCACCTGCAGCAGCAGCGAGAACGTCGTGTAGCCGCCCGCCTGGTCGGTGGTCGCGCCGGCGATCATCTGCGGCGTGTACGGCAGCGGCGAGGGCGGGCACGGGGCGCCATCGGTGCCGCTGGTTATCGCGAATTCCGCGGTCGGGAAGGCGTCCCCGCCGAACGGGGTGCTCCACGGGGTGAAGTCGGCGCTGAAGCCCTGCGCGGGGCCGTAGATGCCGCACTTGGTCGGCGTCGCCAGCGCCGCCTGCGCGCCGCCGGAGAACGACAGTCGGAAGTTCGTGAACGGCAGCTCGGGCGTGTGCTCGAACGTGGTCACGAGCTGGCCGGTCGTTTCGTTGAGGTGCACGACCCCGACGATCTTGATGTTCACGCCTTCGGCCGAGGCCGCGACGAGCAGCTTCAGTTCGGGCGGGTTGGATTCCAGCAGGTAGACGTTGCCCTGCAGCGGTTTGGTGAGCAGCGGCGTGACGATTTCATCGGTGCCCACTTTCGAGGCGTTGGGGCAGGACGGAGGGCCGTTGTCTTCTTCGCCGTTCGGGAACGGTTCCAGACCATCTTCGGAGGGCGCGCAGTCCTGCAGGCCGGCCGCCTGGCCGGGGTTGATGACGACGCCGCGCGGGAGCGCGACGGTCGTGTTCTCGATGTCGCCGCCGGAGAGGCCTTCGGCGTTGGTCAAGCCGTCGACCGGCGCTTTCACTTCCACCGTCAACCCCGCGGGGGTGTCGGCCTTGGCGGTGTCTGGCTCGGTCGACACGGTCGGCCCGAACGCGAGGTGTTCACAACCCGTGAACCCGGTCGGCGCGCCGTTGTTGTCTTCGAGCTGTGTGCTCTTTTCACCCGTGAGACCCGGGTCCTGCCATGCGTTCGCCTTGATCGAGAAGGTCGGGGGGGCGCCGCAGGAGGTCGGCAGCGTGAAGAACGGTTTGCTCTCGCCGCTGACACCGCCCTTCGTACGCCACGCTTCGTGACTGGGGTCGCCGGGGACCCCCCAGATCGTGAGCACGCTTTCCGTGATGTTCTTTTCCGGCACATTGAAGACATGGGTGGTCAGACCGTAGTCGCTGCCAGAGCGCACGGTCGTGTCGAACCTGGTCTCGACCTGTTCGCCGTAGCTCCCGTAGATGTAGCCGATCTCGTCCGGGTAGCCGGTGGGCGGAACCATGTTGTAGATGGGCGACACGAACTGCAGACCGCCGAGCGCGATCACTGTCAGCAGGCCCAGCTGACTGCCCGCCGGACACTCGGCCGCATCGAGTTGCTGGCGAGTGCAGCGCGGGATCGCGTTGGGTTCCCCCGCGAAGCCGGGGGGCAGCCGTACTTCGATGTTCTTCGTCTGCAGCGGCGAGCGTTCCGTCCCGTTGCCGCTGGGCGACCAACCGAAGCTGAAGGATTCGTTGTAGTAATTGTTGAGCTTGTAGGCGAAGGTGACCTCGTAGGGGTGAGAGCCCGCCTGGGTGTCGAGGGTTCCGTTCGCGTTGCTGGCCCACACACGCCATCCTTCGAACCCGAACGGCAGTTCCTTGGAGCTGACCAGCAGCTGGTCAGACGTGCTGGCCGGAGCGAGCGCGCCTCCACCGGCGATCGTCACATGGTTGGTCTCCGTCGTTTCACCAGCCGGCAGGTGGACTTTGACGGCCACCCGGCAAGGGCTTTTTACGCTAGTGGCAGGGCTGCCTCCGCCCCCGGGGATGCTGGAGAGCGCTTCCTTGTTGGTGCAGGTGACAGTGCTTGCGCCCGCGACCACGCCCCCCGGCCCGTTTCCTGTGCATTCCCAGTCGTTGTTTGCGATGCTCACTTCTTCCTGTCCGCCGAAGGGGTTGAAGCTTCCCGGTTCGCCGGCTTCTTCGGCGGTCACGCCGGCCGGCAGGGTGTCGGTGACGGTGATCTGCCCCGAGCTCGCGGCCGCGCCGTCGTTGATGACGTTGACGACGATGGTCCCGCTGCCACCGGGGTGCAGCGCGGTCGGGTAGGACCCCGCTGTCAGCATCCAGCCCGGCCGCGGAGTCGAGGAGGTTTCGGCGAGCGCGGAGGAGCTGAGCATCCCGCAGGCGCTCACGCCCACGGCCAGCACGATCGCCGCGCGCAGCGAAGCTTGGAACCTGCGTGACATCACTTCTTCCTCCTCTTGGAGCGCTTGCTCGATCGCTTTGCCTGCTTGGATCGCTTCTTTTTCTTCTGCTTGACGCACCGGCTCGCTTTGCGCACCTCGCCGCGCTTGCACTTGGCCTGCTTGGGCTTGACGGCTTGCCGGGACGTGGCCGGCTGCGGTTCGAAGTTCCCCACGCCGGCGTAGGTGACGCTCGCTGGTGTCGCGAATATCGGCGGAGCCGGCGGCACGCCCTGGCAGCCGGTGCCTGTGCAGGCCGTCTTCAGTTCAGGGAACCCGCCGTCCACTCGCGCGTCGTACATGGCGACGGCTTCGTTGTCGCCGGCCGACGGGGTGAGGTCTTCCCGGCTGGTGAAGAAGAGGTTGTTCCCTTCGGCATCCGCGTCGGCTATGTACGAGCCGTCGGCGTCCTGTCCCCCGGATATCAGGTACACGCAGCCGCCGTTCACGGCGCTGTAGCTCGGCGAGGAAGTCGTGCAGGAGTTGTTCGCTTCCGAGGCGTCGGCTGGGCGCTCCCACTCGTACACGTCCTCCAGGCCGTTGGTGTCCTGCGGCACCAGCGGCTGCCCCGTCTCGAAGAACACCCGGCTGCCGCTCTCGGAGATCAGGCGCTCCTGGTAGGTCTCGACCCGCTTCGGCCCGCTGCCGGGGACCGGCAGTTTGGAGAGACTCGAGACACCCTGGCTCGGCGACCCGCCGGTCGGGTTGCAGGAGGAGCACGAAAGCCGGCCGGTGGACGCGTCGTAGACGAACACCTCGGCTTCGCTTTCGCCCGACCCGCCTTCCCGGTTGTCGTAGCCGGTCAATTCCTTGTTCGACTCGAACACCATGTTCTGCCCGTCCGGCGTGACCTCCGCCGTGCGGTTGCTTATCGAATGAGCCCAATCCGTGAAACGTTCATTCCAAAGAGCGAGATAGCTGACGTTTCCACTGGCGATGAAGGTCGTCACGCCGCCATGACGCACGTAGATGCTAGGTTCCCCCGCTTCGTTGGCCTTCTGAGCGGTTTCGCCGTCCGCGGCCGTGTTCGCGGCGAGCACGCCCTCGGCCGCGAAGTAGACGTATTCGCCGTTTTCGCTCGCTCCGATCAGACCCTGCACATTTGCGTGCCCGGCCGCGTCGACGGTGAGATCGGTGAGCGCTCCGGTTTCAACATCGTATTCGTAGAGGTCGGGTTCTTCCGGTTCGGCGGTCGCGTCGGCGGTGAGCCTGTGGGCGTCGGTAAAGAACACCTTCGACCCATCTGGAGTCGCGGTCTGGAACACCCCCCCGCCGCTGCTGCACTTGCCTTCGCCGAGGCATTTCGCTTCCGCCCGGTCGATCTGCACAGTGCAGGCGTCGGCGGCGTCCGTGCATTCGCCTCCTGGCCCGATCGGGCTCTGCGGCTGCGTGTCGTTCTCGCGCACGTAGAGACCCTTGGCGACCGTCACTTCGCCCGCCAGGGCTTCGGTGCTGGTCCAGAAGATGCGCGCGCCGTCGCTCGACACCGCGTTGCTGAAGTTCGGCGCCTGATAGCCTTCGTCCTGTACCGGCGCTCCTCCCAGCCACGCATACGGCGAGGATTCGGGCTGCCCGTCGGGCAGGATGTTCACCTGATACAGCGCTCCGCCCGCCGCGTCGTAAAGGTTGAGCCTGCCGCGATTGGCTCCTGTCGTCAGAGCGGCTTCATCCTGGAACAGCAC
The DNA here is from genome assembly GCA_035524055.1 of Solirubrobacteraceae bacterium. Classification (GTDB taxonomy): domain Bacteria; phylum Actinomycetota; class Thermoleophilia; order Solirubrobacterales; family Solirubrobacteraceae; genus Palsa-744. The sequence goes on along the minus strand of DATKPO010000037.1, from coordinate 25,391 downwards.
ATGCGATCCATCAGCGGAGGGATAGGCGGCTGACGGATTTCCACATTCGGCGCCGAGTGCCTGTGGTATGAGCGAATGCAAAACACTATCGGCGGTGCGTGAGTAGATATTCCAATGACAACCGACCGGCGCCAATGGTGACGCCGGTATCTCCACACCACTGTCGGCGAAAAGGATGCCAAGGGAGAGATCGTTTGAGAAGTACGAGTACTCAGCGTAGGCATCCGCTCCAGCCGGCGTGATGTCACTGGTGGTCCAACCCGTTGAGCTTCGTGTCGCCACCCACTCGTTGCTCTGATCATCGGCGAACGCTCCGCTGCCGCTTTCCAGTGAGGGATTGCCGGGGTAGGCGATCGCATTGCCATCGGCCGCCGCCCGGTCGGGTTGATAGGAGTTTTCGTCGCTTTCGTTCCTGGGGATGCCGTGATCGCTGCCCGACAGGCTGTCGACAGTGACATCTTCCTGCGGCGAGGAAACCAGCTCGTAGGCCCTGTTGTCCGGCAGCACGGAGACGGTGGCGCCAGCCGCCGCCGTCGTGATGAGGGTTTGGTCCGGGCCCGTCGCCGTGCCGCGTTCGTTTTGCGAGACGAAGCGATAGTGGTATTCGGTCGAGGGCCGTAGACCGCTCAGGCGCACGCGTGCGTTCACAGGCACGTTGCCCGAGCCGGCGCTGGCCGTTTCGCTGCTCGAGCCATAGGCGCCGGTTGTGCCGTATTCCACTCGGTAGCTCGTGGGCAGCCCGCCCGCGTCGATATCACCAGCCACAGTGGCTTCGACGGAGCCGATCGACGGTGATTCCTCCCCGCTCACGATGGGAGCGATGGTTTCGGTCGTGAAGGTCACTGGTACCCCTTGGACCGCGTCGCCCCTCCCTTCCCCTGGCTCCGATGCGACCAGACAGAACGTATAGGTGGCATGTGGCAACAGACCGGCGGCGGTTGCGGTCACAACTTCACCCTGTTTGCCGGTTCCTTCTCCTTCACCGACCGTTTCGTAGAGGTGGTAAATACTGCCATAGAATTCCGCTTCGTGTTCGCATTCGGTGGCCGACTGCCAGTACTGGAACCAATAGCTGACAGGTCCTTTCCCTGCGTGATGTGGAAAGAGCACCCCGGTGAGCTTGGCCGTCATGCCACCGACTTCGGTTGCCGCCCCCGTTTCGGGAGCTTCTGAGGGACTGGTGAAAAAAGTGATGGGCGACCCTACGGTTTCTTCACTGCCGTTTTTGGCCACCAGGCAGACCGAGTACTTGGTTTCGGGTTCTAGACCGGCCACTTCTTGGGCGACGTGCTGCTGACCTTCGCCCCAGGACAACCCTTCGATCGTCGCCGCGCCGCCTTCACATTCGGTCGCCGAGGCCTTGTAGAGGAACTTGTAGGAGCCGAATTCGAACGTGCCAGGACCGCCGGTCAGGCCGGGGTCGATGACCCCAGCCAAGAGCGCATGGGTTCCACTGATGTGTTCCGGGTAGAGGGTTCCAGGCGCTTCGGGAGGAGCGGCCAGCGCCGCATCGACTTGGCACGACACAGCCACCGCGGCCACCAAGAGCGCCAGAATCAACCTACGAGCGTTCATCGATTTTCTCTCCTCCGAGCCAGAGGGAAGAACCCTCGGTTGTGTATGACGATGTCGCGCTTCGATCGCATCTACGCGACCCTCCGCTGCGCGGGGCTGTGAACGTGAATGCTCTGCGCGACCAGCTCGCCGCGTGTGCTCAGCCGCCAGGCGTTGGCCTCGCCTTTGCTGTGCCCGGCGCCGCCGTTGACGAGCAGTCCGACGCGCTCCAGGCGCGCTAGCAGCTTGGAGATCTGGCCCTGGTCGGCGATGCCGGCGTGGGCGGCGATCGCGCGATTGCTGGCCCCGGGATGCTCGGCGACGCCCTCCAGGACGCGGGCGGTGCGATAGGTGAGGCGCATCGGCACGCCGTGCAGGGGATCCTCGGCGCCGAGCTCCGGGGCGATGGTCCGCGGTTGCCGCGATCTGGCTGCCGGCGCCGCGGCGCGGCGCTGTTCGCGACGCGCGACCGCAACGCCGAGATAGGGCAGCACGATCATCGCCATCAGCTCGCCCTGCAGACCGCTGAGCGGCTGGCGATCTCCTCGCAGCAGTCGCGCGTAGACGATCGACGACGCGGCCCCGACCAGGCCCTCGGCGAGCAGCGGCGTGTGCTCCAGACCGCGTGGGCCACGTTGACGACCTTCGTCGAGCACGCGCGCGAGTTGAGCGGCGATCTGCTCACGACGCTCCAGCACACGCCGGCCGCCGGATAGCGCCTGCACGACGCACACGCGGGCGAGCGCCGGCTCGCTGTCGAAGAAGCCGAGCAGCGCCCCCAGCCCCAGCCGCACGCGCTCGCGCCAGTCCCGCTGCCCCAGCTCGAGCGCGCCCAGATCCTGGCGCACCTGCTCGACGGCGTGCTCGAGCACGGCAACCAGACATGCTTCGCGGTTGGCGAACAGCTCATAGAAGGTGCGTCGCGACACGCGCGAACGAGCGGTGATGTGCTCGACTGTGGTATGCGCGTAGCCCAGCTCGTCGATCGCCTTGATGGCTCCTGTGATCAAGCGCATACGCTGAATCTCCGCCAGCTGCGCGCTCGTCGAGGCATGTGCGCCGTCCCTGCCGCTGGTGCGCCCGCCGGAGGTGATGGCCGCAGTGCTCACCGCGGCGCACCCAGGCTCGCCGGAACGACCGCGTGGCTCGCCAGCGTCGTCCGCTCGCAAAGACGCGGCTGCGAAATCGCGAGAAGGAGATCCGCCTGTGGCGCACGAGGGCTCAAACCCGCGTTCGCGAGCGGCGCCAGGTGATGCATCCGACCCCTCCGGGTCGGTGAGCGCCTCAGCTCCCTAGCGCAAGAGAGAGAGAGAGAGAGAGAGATGCGTCAGGCTGCTGACGCATCTAGCCATGGCGCCGTCTGCGACGGCAGCCGCACCCACCACGTAACTCTCTTGCGAAACCACGCTAAATCGACTCCCTCATGTGCTGCGACCCAGTCCCTCTCCTGCCGTTGCCTCGCGTGCGCATTGCAGTTAACTGCGAGGCACGGAAACCTCAAACAGAACCTATGTCAATCCGGTCGCCACCGTGGACAACCGTCAGTGGCAACCGTACACTAGCTGCTTATGCTTGTCAATACCTAAACGGTGACGCCTCCACCGGCCAATATTGTCGGCGGGCCGCCGGCTATGCCGAGCTTCTGGCACAGACGCTCGACTGCGGGCGGCCGCTAATCGACGCGCGCTCTGCCTGACCTACGCCACGACCTCGACCCCGAGCAGATCCTCGGCGGTGCTCTCCCCCGGGGTCTCCAGTGCGAGCACCCCCTCCAGCGCGGCGATCGCCACCGCCAGCTCCTCCAGGTCGGGCTCGCGCGTGGTCAGCAGCTGCAGCTTCAGCCCCGGCCACATCAGCGCCCTGACCCACCCCCGGCTGCGGTTGCGCCCGGCGAACTTGATCAGCTCGAAGGAGATCCCCGCGATGATCGGCACCCCGAGGATGCGCGTCAGCACGAGCCAGTACCACGCCGGCAGCCCGATCGGGGCGAAGACGAAGATCGCGACGATCATGACGACCAGCAGGAAGCTCGTCCCGCAGCGGGGGTGCAGCCGCGAGAAGCGCTGGGCGTTCTCCGGGGTCAGCGGCAGCCCGGCCTCGTAGCAGGAGATCGTCTTGTGCTCGGCCCCGTGGTACTCGAAGACCCGCCGCAGGTCGCGCAGGCGGGAGAGGAGGAGCATGTAGCCGAGGAAGATCGCCGTCCTCACCAGCCCCTCGACGACCCAGAAGAGAATCGAGGAGTGCAGCTGCCCCTTGACCAGGCTCGTCAGCCCGACGGGGATCAGGAAGAACAGCCCGATCGCGAAGACCAGCGCGACGACGATCGTGCCGGCCCAGAGCCCCCCCGAGATCTCCTGCTTCTGCTCCTCCTCGCCCGGCGGCAGCTGGGCGTTGGCGGCGACCCCGAGGGCGCGGAAGCCGATCGCCATCGACTCCCACAGGGCGACCACACCGCGGACGATCGGCAGCCGCAGCAGCCGGTGGCGGCGCAGCGCGGAGTCCAGCGGGAACGTCTGGAGCTCGATCTCGCCGAGCGCGGCCTCCTCGCGCTCCAGGCCGCCGTGCCCGAGCTGCTCGGCGCTGGGCTTGCGCACCGCCACCGCCCAGTGGCGGATGCCGCGCATCATCACGCCCTCCAGCACCGCCTGGCCGCCGAGCGGCGCGTCGCGCTGGGCGACGAGCTGCCCGTGCTCGTCGAGCTCCGCGGGGGCGGCCGCCGCGTCTTCAACGACGGCGCGCACGGCCATCGGCTACTCCGGCTGTGTCTGTGTCTGCGTCTGGCTCTGGCCGGATTGCGCGCGTGCCGCGCGGCCCTTGGCCATGCGGCGCTGGAAGCGCTCCACGCGGCCGCCGGTGTCGACGAGCTTCTGGCGGCCGGTGTAGAAGGGGTGGCAGTTGGAGCACACCTCGACGTGGATCTCGGCCTGGGTGGCGCGCGTGGTGAACTCGTTGCCGCAGGTGCAGCGGACGTGGGCCTCTACGTAGTCTGGGTGGATCTCTGTCTTCATGCTTCGGGGATTGTAGCGGCCGGGGTCGAGGCCGGGCTCGGGGCCGGGGTCGATGGCGGGCTCTGGGCGGGGCTCGACGGCGAGCTCGGGCCGGGCTGGTGGCAGATCGGCGTGCGGCGCTCCTCGCTGCGCATGACGCGGCCGGTTTCGTCGAGCCAGCGGTAGCGGATCACGGCGCGAAACACCGCCGGGGCGGGCAGGTTCGTGACCTGGCGGACGTACTTGTAGATCTTGACGCCCGCTTCCGAGCGCTGCCAGGCGCCGATGCCGCCGGTGGGGACGTGGAAGCCCGTTGCCCCGTGGGTGTGCTCGAGCAGCACTATCTGCATGTCCATGCGGGTGGCGCCGGCCACTGTTTCCATCTGGCCCGTGAACGTCACCGAGCGGCCGGCCGCGGTGTCGGCGGCGATGCACTGATCGACGGTCGCACTGACCTCGGGCGCGGGGCCGGTCGTGCCGCTGCCCGCGCCTTCGGAGGCGGATGGGACGCTGCCCCCGCCGCCGACCCGGACCGACGAGCCGCTGACGGCGGCGCCGCCCTGGGCCAGCGCGCCCTGGGCTAGCGCGCCGGGTGCCAGCAGGCACGCGAGCGTCCCGGCGAGCACGCCGAGAGCCCCGCACAGACGCCCGCGCGGGGGGACGCGCAGGCGGGCCGCCTGAAGGCGCGAAGGGACGCCCGCTGACACGGATCGACGCACATGCCCTCTAACACCGAACACCGGCGCCGGTTGCGCAGCCAGCGGGGAGTCGGGCTAGACAATCTGGTAAAGCGGTCCGTCGCCGCCCTCGGGTGTCGTCAGGCGCCCGCCCTTGGCGGTGATGGCGCCGCACTGGACGCAGTTGGTGTAGTTGACGATGACGTCCACCGGCCCCTGCTCCGGAGCGTCCTCGGGGATCTCGTAGACCCCGGCCGGGCACATCCAGCGCCAGGTCTCGGCGACCTCGCGGGGGACGTGCTTCTGCACGCGGATGTGGTTGGGCGCGTCGTCGCGGGTGGCGTTGCCGGTGATGAAGACCGAGGAGAGCTTGTCGAAGGTGTACTTCCCGTCGGGCTTGGGGTAGCGGTCCTTGGTGTCGCCGACGAAGACCGGCTCGTCGTCGTCGCGGTGCCAGTGCTGGCGGCCGAGCGGGACCCTGCCCTTGGACATGATCGCCGGCCCGGCGAGCAGGCTGCCGGTGAGGAAGCCTTTCTGGAAGGCCTGGCGGGCGTTGCGGACCTGGTAGAGCTCTTTGCCGATGGTGGACTTCTCGACGGCCTCCTCGTAGTCGGAGAGGTCGCTGCTGCCGCGCTTGAGCGCCGCGTAGATCGACTCCGCGGCGAGCATCCCCGAGCGGATGCAGTGGTGGACGCCCTTCAGCGCCGCCGTGTCGACCATCCCGCCGGCGTCGCCGACGAGGACGGCGCCGGGCATCGATAGCTTGGGCATCGAGAAGTAGCCGCCGCCGGGCAGCGCCTTGGCGCCCCAGGCGATGCGTTCGCCGCCCTCCAGGATGCCTTTGACGAGGGGGTGGAGCTTGAAGGTCTGCAGCAGGTCGTGGGCGGAGGTCGTGGCGTCGCGGTAGTTGAGGTCGACGACGAAGCCGATCGAGACGAGGTCCTCGCCCTTGGCGTTCTTCATCGGGTAGATCCAGGTGCCCCCGAGCTGGCCGTACCTGGCGGAGACCTTCAGCGGCCAGGGCTGGACGAAGGTGTGGATGACGCGGTCCAGCGGCTTCTGGACCTTCCAGACCTCCTTGACGCCCAGCTCCCAGACCTGGGGCTCGCGGCCGGCGCCGAGGTCGAACTCCTGGATGGCGGCGCCCGTCAGGTGGCCCCAGCAGCCCTCGGCGAGGACGGTGGCCCTGGCCTTGATGTCGGTGCCGGGCTCGAAGTTGCCAAGCGGCTCGCCGTCCTTGCCGCGGCCCTTGTCGCCGGAGCGCACGCCGACGACGGTGCCGTCCTCCACGATCAGCTGGGTGGCGGAGGTCTCTGTCAGAATGTAGGCGCCGGCCTCTTCGGCCTGCTGCTGCTGGAAGCGAGCCAGGGCGGAGACGGAGACGACCTCGTTGCCGTGGTTCTTGAAGTTCGGCACGGCGGGGATCGGCACCGACAGCTTGGTCCTGGGGCCGGTGAGCATGTACACCGACTCCTTGGTGACCTCGCCGAAGGCGAAGCCCGCCTCGCGCCACTGCTCGCGGGTGACGTCGGGGAACAGCTCCTGCAACGGCCCCGGCCGCATCACGGCGCCGGAGAGGTTGTGGCCGCCGCAGGTCTTGGCCTTCTCGACGACGGCGACCGGGACTTCGCCGAGGCGCTCCATCATCTCGGGGTCGTCGCCGAGCAGCTGCAGCAGCCGGTTGGCGCAGGCCAGACCGGCGGTGCCGCCGCCGACGATCGCGACGCCGACCTCGATCAGCTCGTCCTCGGCGTCGAGGCCGCGCTTGATGAATTCCCTGCGGGCGTCCACCGGCGGCGGATAGGCCGCCGGCGTCACCCTGCCGTTGCTGGAGCCGCCGGACATCTCAGCCGCCTTTCTTGGCCTTCACCGCCTCGGTGAGCTTGGGCAGGATCTTGTTCAGGTCCCCCACGATGCCGAGATCGGAGAATTCGAAGATCGGCGCGTTGGAGTCCTTGTTGATCGCGACGATGTTCTCCGAGGACTGCATCCCGACCTTGTGCTGGATCGCCCCCGAGATGCCTGCGGCGAGGTACAGCTTCGGGGCGACCGTCTTGCCGGTCTGCCCGATCTGGGCGGCGTAGGGGTACCAGCCGGCGTCGACGACGGCGCGGGTGGCCGCCACGGCGGCGCCCGAGCCGAACGCCTGGGCGAGCTGCTCGCAGAGCTCGAAGCCCTCCGCCTTGCCCAGGCCGCGGCCGCCGGCGACGAGAATCGAGGCGCCCTCGATGTCGACGTCCGCGCCGCGCTGTTCGCCGCGGGTGACCATCGTCGCCTGGGTCGACTGGGGCGAGAGCTCGAAGGAGAGCTGCTCGACGGGGGCGTCGCCGGCGCCGTCGGCCTTCGCCTCGAAGGCGTTGAGGCGGCCGATGATGATGCCGACCGGCGAGCGGTACTTGATCTCCGAGATCGCGGAGTCGCCGAGGATCGGCCGTTCGGCGATCAGCTCGCCGCCCTCGGCGCGGACGCCGGTGACCTCCATCGCGACGCCGGCGCCGAGGCGGGCGGCGAGACCGGCGCCGATCTCGAAGCCGAGCAGGCCGCCGCCGAACAGGGCGTACTTGTAGCCGCCGTCGGCGATGGCCTTGGCCATGGCGTCGACGAGCGGCTGGGCGAGCCCCTCGGGGCCCTCGGCGACGAGGACCTTCTTGGCGCCGTATTTGCCCAGCGACGCGGCGAGGTCCTGCGGGACGTTCTGCCCGAGCAGGATCGCGTGGGCCTCGCCGCCGAGCTCGGCGGCGAGCTTGGCGCCCTCGGAGACGGCGCCGAGGGAGTTCTTGTTGATGGCGCCGTCGTAGTGCAGCGCGTAGACCAGGATGTTTGCCATATCGATCGGTCCCTTCCTAGATGAGCTTGCGCTGGTCGAGCCAGGCGACGATCTTCTCGACGGTCTCGCCGGTGTCCTCGTCCTCGATGATCTCCCCGGCGGCCTTCGCCGGCGGGGCCTTGGCGCTGACCCATTGCGCGGCGGAGTGCTCGCCCCCGACTTTGGCGGCGTCGATGCCGACGTCGCCGATGCCGACGGTGTCCAGGGGCTTCTTCTTGGCGCCCATGATCGCCTTCAGCGAGGGGTAGCGGGGCTCGTTGATGGCGTCGCCGACGGAGATCACCGCGGGGAACTGGACCTGGACGGTGTCGTAGCCGTACTCGGCCTGGCGCTCGCAGCGCACGGCGGTGGCTTCGACGTCCATCTTGATGACCTGCGTCAACGATGGCATCCCGAGGTGCTCGGCGACGACGGCGCCGATCGTGTAGCACTCGCCGTCGTCTGACTGCTGCCCGAGCAGGACGAGGTCGGGGCTCTCCCGCTGCAGGGTCTTGGCGAGGGCGTAGCCGGTGGCGGCGACGTCGGAGCCGGCGACGGCGGGGTCTGTCAGGTGCACCGAGCGGTCGGCGCCGAGCGAGACGGCCTTATGCAGGGCGCGGACGGCGCTTTCGGGGCCCATCGTCACCGCGACGATCTCCTCGACGGGGACGGCGCCGCCCTCCTTGATCTGCATGGCGGCCTCGATGGCGTGGGTGTCGTAGGGGTTGAGGTTCTTCTCCCCGCTGCGGTCCATTCGGCCGGTCGATGGGTCGAGGCGCTTCTCGACGGCGGCGTCGGGGACCTCCTTAACCAGGACGCAAATCTTCATTGAAGCCAATCTCCTTGATGTCTGGACCGCTGGATCGTACCTCTTCCGGCGGTTGATTGACGAGTCAGTCAGGCAGGGCGGTCTGCGACGGCGCCGCGGATGAACTCGACGATGGCCTGCGTCGGCGCCCCGGGGGTGAAGACCTCGGCGACGCCGAGCCGCTTGAGCTCGGGGATGTCCTCGGCGGGAATGGTGCCGCCGACGGTGACGAGGACGTCGTCGATGCCCTGCTCGCGCAGCAGCGCGACGACGCGCGGGACGAGCGTCATGTGGGCGCCGGACAGGATCGAGAGCCCGACGGCGTCGGCGTCCTCCTGGATGACGGTCTCGACGATCTGCTCCGGGGTCTGGTGCAGGCCGGTGTAGATGACCTCCATGCCGGCGTCGCGCAGGGCGCGGGCGATGATCTTGGCGCCGCGGTCGTGCCCGTCGAGGCCGGGCTTGGCGACGACGACGCGGATCTTGCTCTGGGTCGGGGCGGCGGCTGCGGTCATGGCGTGGGAGATTATGACCTCGCCCGCGCCCGCTCGCCGGCACGTTCGCGCACGACCCGGCCGAGCCCGCCGAGGGTGGCGGCGGCGCTGAGGGCGACGGCGACCTTCAGCCGCCGCCCGAGCCGGTCGAGCCGCAGCACCTCCCAGCTCTCCCGAGCGGCGATCCGGGCAAGGTCGGCGTCGGGGTTCACGACCACCGCGTGCCCGACGGCGCGCAGCATCGGCAGGTCCGACTCGGAGTCGGAGTAGGCGTAGGAGGCGGCGAGCTCGATGCCCTCGCGCTCGGCGAGCTCCTCCAGGGAGCGGACCTTGCCGTCGCGGTAGTTGAAGGGTCCGGCGGCTCGCCCGGTGTAGCGCCCGTCGCGGACCTCCAGGCGGGAGCCGACGCCGCCGTCGAAGGCGAGGACGTGGGCGAGGAGGTCGGCCATCTCCTGGGAGGCGGCGGTGACGATGTAGACGGGGCGCCCGGCGTCCTGGTGGGCGTAGGCGCGCTGCAGCATCTCGGGGTAGAGCCGCGGCAGCACCCCGGCGAGCACCCGGGGGGACATCCGCTGGAGATCGCGGACGGGGACCCCGGCGAGCATCTCCCCGACTCGGATGCGAACGGCGTCGGCCCAGTTGTCGGTGGAGCCGCGCAGCCGGAAGCGGAGGTTCTCGTAGAGGTCGTGCAGGAGCTGGCGGCGCGAGATCATCCCCGCCTCGTAGGCGGCGCGGGCGAAGAAGATCCCCGACGACCCCGCCATCAGCGTGCGGTCGAGGTCGAAGAAGGCCGCGCCGCGGGACGGCGTCCCCTCCCGCGACATGGCTGGATCCTCCGGCTGCGGCTCGCTCATGCGCGACCGGCCGATCCCGGGTCTCCTAGACGCGCACGATCAGCGCGTCGCCCTGTCCCCCACCGGAGCAGATCGCGGCGCAGCCCAGGCCCCCGCCGCGCCGGCGGAGCTCGAGCACGAGGCTGCCGAGGATGCGCGCGCCGGAGGCGCCGATGGGATGGCCGAGGGCGACGGCGCCGCCGTTGACGTTGACGCGGTCCTCGTCGATGCCGAGCATGCGGATCGAGTTCAGGGTGACGGAGGCGAAGGCCTCGTTGATCTCCCAGACGTCGATGTCGCCGGGCTGCAGGCCGGCCTTCTCCAGCGCCTTCTTGGCGGCGCTGGCGGGCGTGGTGGCGAGGTAGGCGAAGTCGTTGGCGCTCTGGGCGTGGGCGACGATCTCGGCGAGGGCCTCCCTGCCGTTCTTCGCGGCCCACTCCTCGGAGGAGACGACGAGGGCGCCGCCGCCGTCGTTGACGCCGGGGGAGTTGCCGGCGGTGTGGGAGCCCTCCCTGCCGACGAGGCCGGGCAGGGCGGCGAGCCTCTCCAGGGAGGTGTCGCGGCGCGGCCCCTCGTCGACCTCGACGACGATGTCTCCCTTCTTGCCGTTGGGGACGGTGACGGAGACGATCTCTTCGGGCAGGCGCCCCTCGTCGGTGGCCTTCAGGGCGAGCTCGTGGGAGCGCAGCGCCCAGCGGTCGAGGTCGGCGCGTGTCAGCTCGAGCTCGTCGCCGACCTCGGTGGCCTCGACGAACATCTGCTTGCCCGAGAAGGGGTTGGTGAGCCCGTCGTGGACCATCGCGTCGAGCGCCTTGACGTCGCCCATGCGAAAGCCGAAGCGGGCGCCGGGCAGGAGGTACGGCGCCTTCGACATGGACTCCATGCCGCCGCCGACGCCGACCTGGACGTCGCCGGCGCGAATCGCCTGGTCGAGGATCACGCAGGAGCGCAGGCCCGAGGCGCAGACCTTGTTGATCGTCTCCGAGGAGACCTCCTTGGGGATGCCGGCTTTGATCTGGGCCTGGCGGGAGGGGATCTGTCCCTGGCCGGCCTGCAGGACCTGGCCCATGACGACGTGCTCGACCTGCTCGGGCTCGACGCCCGCGCGCTGCAGGGCGGCCTCGATCGCGACGGCGCCGAGCTCGGTGGCTTGCAGCGTCGAGAGCCCGCCGCCCATCTTGCCGATGGGTGTGCGGGCGGCGCCGAGGATCACGGTCTTGGGCATCGGATGCGGAGCCTCCTGAAGAATTGGGTCATGGGTGGGCCGGACGCGGGGAATGCTAGCGGGGACCCTGGGACGGAACGCACGCGCGGGCCGCGCCGCCGGGCGCGTGGCTCCGCCGGAAGGGCCGAGGATGGGCCCGGCTCGCCCGCCTGAGGGCGGGTTGCGCCACGCTCCCGATAATCTGCCCGATGACGTGAAGGTATCCGCCACCACGCAACCGGCAGGGCAGGGCGCGGCAGACACGATCGCGGTCGGCGTCTGGCAGGACGGGACGCCGTCCGCCGCGATCGCCGCGGAGGATCTCCCCCAGGCGGCAGCCGAGCTGCTGGCCTCGGGCGAGGCGCGTGGGGCGCCGCAGGCGCTGGCGCTGGCCCACGCCGACGGGCGGCGCTGGCTGCTGGTGGGCCTCGGCGACCGCGCCGAGCTGACCCCGGAGCGTCTGCGGGTCGCGGCGGCGGCGGCGCAGGCGCGGGCGCTGGAGATCGGGACGCGCGACCTCTGCTGGGCGGCGCCCGCGGCGGCCGCCTCCGACGCCGAGACCTCCGACGCCGAGAGCCTCTCGCTATGGGCGGCGCTGGTCGAGGGGACGCTGCTGGCGGACTACCGCTTCGACCGGCACAGGTCGGCGTCGGCGGAGTCGGCGGACGCCGCCCCGAAGCACCTGGAGAGCCTGACGATCTCCGCTCCGCGGGCGGACCCGCAGCGGCTCGAGCGGGGGGTGGCCGAGGCGACGGTCGTGACGGAGGCGGCGAACGCGGCGCGCGACCTGCAGAACCGCCCGGCCAACGACCTGACGCCGACCGCCCTGGCGGCCCACGCCCAGGCCCTGGCCGAGCAGGTGCCGGGCCTGACCGTGGAGACGGAGGGCCGGGAGGGCATCGTGAGCCGCGGGATGGGGGCGTTCGCGGCGGTGGCCCAGGGCAGCGAGCAGGAGCCGGCGCTGATCACGCTGCGCTACGACGGGACCGGCGAGGGCGCAGCGGACGGGCGCTCGGGAGGCGGGCGATCCAATCCTGAGGTGCTGGGCCTGGTGGGCAAGGCGGTGACGTTCGACAGCGGCGGGATCTCGCTCAAGCCGGGGGCGAAGATGTCGGAGATGAAGTTCGACATGTCGGGCGGGGCGGCCGTGATCGAGGCGATCGGGGCGATCGCGCGGCTGAGACTGCCGCTGCAGGTGATCGGCGTGGTGGGCGCGACGGAGAACCTCCCCAGCGGCCGGGCGGTGAAGCCGGGCGACATCGTGACGGCGGCGAACGGGAAGACGATCGAGGTCAACAACACCGACGCCGAGGGCCGGCTGGTGCTGGCGGACTGCCTGCACCACGCGATCTCCCTGGGGGCGGAGCGGGTGGTGGACCTGGCGACGCTGACGGGCGCGGTGATCGTGGCGCTGGGCTCGACCTACGCGGGGCTGCTGTCAAACGACGACGAGCTGGCGGCGCAGATCGAGGGCGCCGGGCGGCGCAGCGGCGAGATCGTCTGGCGGCTGCCTCTGCACGCCGAGTACGACGAGCTGATCAAGGGCCGCTACGGCGACCTCAACAACGCCCCCGAGGAGCGCAAGGCGGGGACGATCGTCGGCGCGACGTTCCTGTCGAACTTCGTCGGGGAGACCCCGTGGGCGCACCTGGACATCGCGGGCTCGGCCTGGGATCTGGGCCGGGCGTACGCGCCGAAGTCGGCGTCGGGCTACGGGGTGCGGCTGCTGGTGGAGCTGGCGCGCAGCTGCGCCCAGGGCTGAGGACACGGATTTCGGCATCCGCCGCAGACACAGACGGATCTCGACCCCTCCCCCACCCCCACACGGACCCGACCCCTCCCCCGCCCGGCATGGACTTCGACCTCTCCCCCGACCACGAGCTGATCCGCCGGACGGTGCGGGAATTCGCGCAGGGCGAGGTTGCGCCGGTGGCGGGGGAGCTGGACCGGACGAAGTCGTTCCCGTATGAGATCGTGGCGAAGCTGGGCGCGCTGGGGTTGATGGGTATCCCGTTCCCGCAGGAGTACGGCGGCGGCGGCGGGGACACGTTGGCGTATGTGCTGGCGGTGGAGGAGCTGACGCGGGTGGACTCGTCGGTGGCGATCACGCTGTGCGCGCACACCTCCCTGGGGACCCAGCCGATCCACCTGTTCGGCAGCGAGGCGCAGAAACGGGAGTGGATGCCGCGGCTGTGCTCGGGGGCGAGGCTGGGGGCGTTCGGCCTGACGGAGCCCGAGGCGGGCTCGGACGCCGGGAACACGCGGACCAGGGCGCGCCTGCAGGACGGGGAGTGGGTGATCGACGGGGCCAAGCAGTTCATCACCAACGCCGGGACGGAGATCTCCGGGGTGGTGTGCATCACGGCGGTGACGGGCACCGACGGAGATCCCACCCACGGGCGGGAGATCTCGAACATCCTGGTGCCCAACGGGACGCCGGGCTACGAGCCCGGCGAGCCGTATCGCAAGATGGGGTGGAACGCGTCGGACACGCGGCCGCTGACGTTCGCCGACTGCCGGGTGCCGGAGGAGAGCCTGCTCGGCCCGCGCGGGGAGGGCTTCAGGCAGTTCCTGCACGTCCTCGACATCGGGCGGATCGGGGTGGCGGCGATGGGCTTGGGGCTGGCCCAGGGGGCGCTCGACGAGGCGCTGGCCTACGCCCGGGAGCGCCGGGCGTTCGGGCAGCCGATCTCGAAGTTCCAGGCGATCCAGGGCAAGCTGGCGGACATGTCGACGGAGATCGAGGCGGCGCGGCTGCTGGTGTACCGGGCGGCGCGGGAGAAGGACGCGGGCCGCAACTTCACGCTGACCGCCGCCCAGGCGAAGCTGAAGACGGGCCGTCTGGCGGTGCGGTGCACGGAGGAGGCGGTGCAGATCCACGGCGGCTACGGCTACATCGAGGAGTACCCGGTCTGCCGCTTCTACCGGGACGCGAAGATCCTGACGATCGGCGAGGGGACCGACGAGGTGCAGCAGATGGTGATCGCCCGGGCGCTGGGCGCCTGAGGCGCTCGGGGCAGGCAGACGCGGGTCGGACGCGCCGCGCGCACCCGGCGTCCCGGGCTCAGTCCTCGACGGGCTCGGCGGTGAGCTCGGCCGTGACGCGCCTGGCGGCGGCGAACACCTGAGGCCCGATGCGCTGGACGAGCTGCTCGCGGGTGAAGGCGTCGGTGGGAGCGGCGAGCTCGATCGCGGCGATGGGGTACCCGTCGCCGTCGAAGATCGGTGCGGCGATGGCGCGGCGACCGGCGAGCAGCTCCTCGTCCTCGACGGCGAGTGCGCCGTGGGTGGCGGCGATGCGCTCGAGCTCGGCCCGCAGGGCGGCCTTGGTCGTGATGCTCCGCGGCGCCCGTTTGGAGAGGCGCAGATCGGAGATCAGCTCGCGCTGCTCGGCGGCGGGGAGGCACGCCAGGAGGGCCTTGCCCGCGGCCGAGCTGTGGGCGGGCAGACGGGTGCCCACCCCGACGCCGAGGTCGATCGCGTACTGCCCCCGGCGGGACCCCTGCCAGCGATCGATGTAGGTGACCTCGGCTCCGTCGAGAATGGCGAGCGCCACGGTCCGCCCGGTCTGGGCGCGCAGCTCGCGCAGCCGCTCGCGGGCGACGTCGCGGATCGCCAGGGAGTCGAGCATGGCGAGCCCGAAGTCCGAGACGCGCGCGGCGAGGCGGTACTTGCGCGAGGGGCCCTGCTCGAGGTACCCGAGGGTGACCAGCGTGGTGGCGTAGCGATGGGTGGTCGAGCGGCCGAGGTTGAGCGCCTCGGCCATGTCGGCGATGCCGCGCACGGGATGCTCAGGCGTGAAGCAGCTCAGCATCGCCAGCCCCGCGCATAGCGAGGAGGAGAATCGTCCGGGGTTTTCGGGATCGAGTGGCTTTTTCATGACTAAACGTTTGACCCTCAGCTCTTTCGGATTATGCCCGAAGATGGCCGATGTCTAAACCCTTGGAAACACGTTTGGGCAGATATACGTCGATACCGAGACTGGCGTCGGGCAGACGCCGAAACCATCCGCAGACAGTTGTCTACACTATAGCGAACGTTCCAGCAACGCAACCGCGGCGCTGGCGGGATCGAGGCGGCGCTGGACGACCTCCTCGAGCAGACGCTGGAACTCGGGGTCTCCCCGCAGCTCCTCTTCCAGGCGCCGTCGCATGCGGGCGCCGGCGAGGGCGAGGACCTCGCTGCGCAGGTTGCGCCGTCGGCGCTCCTGCAGGGTGCCCTCGGCGGCGATGTGGGCTCGGTGCTCGTCGAGGCGGTCGACGAGCTCGGCGACGCCGTGCCCGGTGGCGGCCTCGGTCTTGACGATCGGCACCCGCCATCCCGGGGCGCCGTCCTGGGGGCGGTCGAGGTTGGCGAGGGAGAGGACGCCGCGGATCTCGCGGACCATGGTGTCGGTGAGGGGGTGGTCGGCCTTGTTGACGACGATGACGTCGGGGATCTCCATGACGCCGGCCTTGAGCGCCTGGATGGAGTCGCCGGAGCCGGGCATGAGGACGAGGACGATGGTGTCGGCGTGGTCGATGATGTCGACCTCGGCCTGGCCGACGCCGACGGTCTCGACGAAGACGTCCTGGCGCCCGGCGGCGTCGAGCAGCAGGACGGCCTGCAGGGCGGCCTCGGAGAGCCCGCCCAGAGCCCCGCGGTTGGCCATGGAGCGGATGAAGACACCGGAGTCCAGGAAGTGCTCGCCGAGGCGGATGCGGTCGCCGAGCAGGGCGCCGTGGGTGAAGGGCGAGGAGGGGTCGATGGAGAGGACGCCGACGGTGCGCCCCGCCTCGCGGCGGGCGCGGGTGAGGGCGCCGATGAGCGTCGACTTGCCCACGCCGGGCGGCCCGGTGAAGCCGCAGACGGCGGCGTGGCCGGTGTGGGGGTAGACCTGGCGGACCAGCTCCCAGCCCTCGGGACGGTCGTCCTCGACGAGCGAGATCGCGCGGGCCAGGGCGCGGCGGTCGCCGGCGAGCAGTCGCTGGGCGAGGGTCTGGGAGTCGGCGGGGGCCTGGGATGCCATGGCGGGCGCAATCATCGCAGGCGAATACGATCTGGCGACGATGGAGCAGGAGCGCGTCTCACCGGGCGAGCAGCGGCGGGTGTCGTCGAACGGAGCGGCGGCGGCCGGGGAGGCTCGGTCGGCGCCCGACGCGCAATCGCCTCCCTCCCCCGAGCCGGGCCCGGCCCCCGACGGCCTGCGCCCGCCGCCGGCCCCGCTGCGCGGCGGCCCGCTGGCGCTGTGGCGCTTCGCGCGGGCGAACAACATGCTCTCGCCGGCCTACGGGCGGATGCTGCTGCGCCTAGCCGTGCTCAGGCTGCGCCTCGGACGGCGCCTGCAGACGGACGGCCTGTGCTTCATCTGCCCCGGGGTGCACCTGGAGGTCGGCCCGCGGGCGACGCTGCGGATCGGGCGCTGGGCGTGGATCGGCCACGGCAGCAAGATCCGGGTGCACGAGGGGGAGGTGGAGATCGGGGCGAAGACGGTGATGGGCCAGGAGTGCACGATCTCGGCCTACCAGCACGTGTCGATCGGGCGGGAGTGCATCGTGGCGGACAGGGTGATGCTGATCGACTTCGACCACGGCGTGGTCGAGGTGGAGCGCCCGATCCGCCTGCAGGGGATCTACAAGCGCGACGTGCGGGTGGGGCACAACGTGTGGATGGGCTACGGGGCGTGCGTGCTGCGCGGGGTGACGGTGGGCGAGAACAGCATCGTGGGGACCAGCGCAGTCGTCACCCGCGACGTCCCGGCCAACGCGGTGGTGGCGGGGATCCCGGCGCGGGTGGTGCGGATGCGCGAGGCGCCGAAGGCGATGCGCTGGGAGTGAGGGGAGCGGCCTAGCGTCGCCGCCCGCGGTGTCGCTGACCGTGGGACGCCGAGGAGAGGTCGAGCGCGACAGACAGCCTGATGGTGCTGGCGCCGACGGTGACGAGCAGGGTGGCCGGGAGCCGGTGGTGCCGGGCGTGGGCGAGGAGGCGCCGGCCGGCGGCGCTGAGGCGGACGAGGACAGTCGTACGGTCGCCCGGGTCGAGCTTGTAGGAGGCGCGGCCGAGCGGCAGCGTGGTGGGCTTGGCGCCGTGGTGATGACGGCGGGGAGCGGGAGCGGTGTATGTGAGCTCGACGCTCCCGGCGCAGGCGGCCTTGGCGCAGGCGATCGAGATGTGGGCGAGGCCACGGAGGACCTGGATCTTGGAGCTTACGACCTCGACTTCGGGGTTCGGCGCGGGCGGGGGGCTGGGCACGGGAACGATGACGGTGTTGCTGATGGCGGCGGCGCTGCCGTTCTTGTTGGTGGCGGTGACCTTGCAGGTGAGGCCGTTGCCTTCGTCGGCGCTTTGCACTGCGTAGGTGCTCGCCGTGGCCCCGGGGATGGCGATGTCGTCGCGCAGCCAGGTGTAGTGGAGAGCGGGCACTGGGCTGCCGGTCCAGGCGCCGGGCGAGCAGGAGAGCGTCTGTCCGACGGCGGGGGTTCCCGAAACCGCGGGCGCGGCGGTGTTGGTCGGTGCTTTGAGCACCAGGGAGGCGTCGATTCCGGTGGTCGTCAGTGGTTGGGTGACGACGACGGAGTCGGCGTCGGCCGGCGCGGGCTGGCCGGCGTAGTACTGCGTGATGTACTTGCCTGCCGAGAATTCGACCCTGTAGGCGCCGCTGGGGAGCCCGACGAGCGTGTAGTGGCCGGCGGAGTCTGTGGTGGCGTAGCTCGTGACGCCTTCGGGCCCGGTCGCGGCGACAAGCGTGCCGGGCACCGCGGCATGGGTGCTGGCGCTGGTGACGATGCCTTCGATCTCACCGCCGCGCTGCATTTCGGCGTCGACATCCGCCTGCGTCTGGCCTTGGGCGACTTCGACGGTGTTGGCGGTGACCAGGGACGGCTTGTCGCTGTAGAACTGAGCGACGAAGTCCTGGGCGTTTCCGAGGAAGAGTTCTTCTTCGAATTCCAAGGCGCCGCCGGCGACTTCTTCATAGCCGCCGGAGAATTCGACCTTGTAGGCGCCGCCGGGCAGACCTTCGACGGTGTACCTGCCCTGGGCGTCGGTTTCGGCGAAGCCAACGGGATCGCCGCGGCCACCGGCTTCGTAGACGGCGACCTGGATGTTCTTCAGCGGGACGATGTCTTCGGAGGCCGTGGCTTCGATGACGGTCCCCGTTATCTCCGCGCCGGCGAGCAGTTTGGCATCGACACCGTTCGTCGGGAAGCCGCTTTGGACGGGGACGAGCTTGGCGTCGGCGAAGGTGGCGGCGTCTTCGTAGTACTGGGCGATGTAGTTCCCCCCTTCGAAGCCCGGGGCGAACTCGACCTTGTAGTCGCCGGCGGGGAGTCCTTCGACGGTGTATTCCCCGGTCCCTTTCGTGACGGCACGACCGACCAGCTTCTCGCCGCTGGCTTCGAATACGAGCACCTCGATCCCGCCGAGCCCGGCGGACGAGGCCGCCGAGGTCACGGTGCCGCTCAGCGTGCCGTCGGATTCGGCGGCGAGCGCGGCGGGCGCGCCGAGTCCGAGCAGGAGGGCCGCACAGCCCAGCAGAAGAGCCGCACAGACGAACTGAACGGCCCCGACGCGACCAACCCCTCGACGGAGCGCTCCTCCCATGAGCCGGGACGGTATCAGGACTCGGACGCTGTCGCTGCCGTTATCGCTGGGCCCAACACCCGCCCGACGCTACCCGGGACGCCTGCGTGGATCGGTCGATCCCCGACCCCGCCGCACGCTCCCTGGTGCCCGCGCGCGGTGGTGGCGGGAATCCCGGCGCGCTGATGCGCAAGCGGATCAAGGAACTGGAGCGCGAGAACAACGAGCCGCGGCGCGCGAACGACATCCGGATCGCCTCCGGCCAGCCCGGGACACTGGTGTCTGTCGATCATCGGCAGCGGCCAAACCCGGCTGCATCAGGCCAGCAGCCGTCCGCCGTCTACGACGATCTGGCTGCCGGTCATGTAGCTGGAGAGCTCGCTGGCGAGAAACAGCACGGCCCGGCCGATGTCGTCGGGCTCGCCCATGCGCCCCATCGGGATCAGCGCCTCGAAGGCACTCATGCTCGCCTCGTCCATCTCGCCGGTGCCCGGCGTCTTGATCCCGCCGGGCGCGACCGCGTTCACCCAAATGCCGTGTGGCGCGAGGTCCAGGGCGACGTTCTTGGTAAAGCCCCACGCGCCGTGCTTGGAGGCGTCGTAGTGAGCCAGCCCGACCATCGAGGGATGCAGGGCGTCGATCGAGGTGACGTTGACGATCCGCCCGCCCCGTCCCTGCTCGACCATATGCGCCGAGACGGCCTTGGTGCAGAGGAACAGCCCCGTGAGGTTCACATCCAGCACACGGCGAAACGTGGCCGCGTCGAGGTCCCCCAGGGGGACCATCGGGTAGATGCCGGCGTTGTTGACGAGGATGTCGATACGGCCGAAGCTCTCCACCGCTGCCCGCACCATCTGCCGCACGCCCTCCTCGTCGCTGACGTCACTGCCAATCGCCAACGCACTGTCGGGGCGGGCAGCCACGAGATCGGCGGCGGCACTCTGCGCCGCCACCTCATCGAGGTCGGCGACCGCCACGTTCGCGCCGGCCTCGTGCAGCCGGCGCGCGATGCCGAGGCCGATGCCCATCGCGCCGCCGGTGACCACGGCCGTGCGTCCGGTGAGATCGAGCAACTCAGCCAGCGGGGTTTGCCGTTGTGAGGTGTAGGCGGTCATGCATGAACGATCTCATGTCGCAGCTGGCGAAGGCCGGTAGCGATCCGCTGTCTTGGCGCGGAAAACTACCTACCTGTCAGCGCCGCGCAGAGCCGGGCTGGGCTGTGGATTGCGCGTTTGAGCGGGGCTGCCGCGGGCGTTCGAGCGGGGTTGCCGCTGCGCAGGGCCGGCCTCGGCGCCTGAGCGCCGCGGCTGGCGTCTCCCCGGGGCGTTCAGGCGGCGGTCGGGGTGATCGTGACCGTCTCCCTCTTCGCCTCCTGCGGCGGCGGGATCGTCACCTCGACACCGGGCACGACCCTTGTCAACGCTCCGTAGTAATCCCGCGGGCCTGCGCCACCGCTCCTTCGCCTCGGCGAGTCTCGGCCGCGCGAGGATCTCGCGCGACGGCAGCAATTGGGATCACCCTGGGCCGGCGGGCCGCGACGCGGCGGAGCGCTCGACGGGAGCTTTCAGGAGCAGTCGAATCGAGACGACGGCGAGCAGCACGACCGCGGGGGCGAGCAGGAACCGACAGAGCGGTGTAAGAAACGCGACGGCGAGCAGCAACACCAATAGGGCAGCCCAGGGCGGAAGCAGGGGGGTTGAGCGCCAGGCGACTGCGCCGATCGCGCCGAGGAGCACCGCGATGCCGACGCCGGCGGCGTTGTAGCCAAGGACATAGGAGACCTCGAACAGCGCCCGGCCGAGCTCGGGGGAGAGCTGGCCGTGCTCGGCGCGAAGCGCACCGGCCATATTGATCGTCTCCGCGGCGAGTCCCGTCGCGACGACGAGCAGCAGCCCGCCGAACGCCGCGGAGGGCAGCAGGTCATCGGGTGTGTGCTCGCGCAGCAGCACACGGACTCCACTGGCGAAGAACACCAGCAGCGCGCCGGCGAGCAGGCTGATACTTCCACCAACGATAATCCGACCTGAGTTGCTCGTGTAGAAGGCGACGATCTGGCGAGCGGACGCACCGGCTTGCGGCTGGTCAAGCGCCCACAGCGCATTGCCAGCCGCGGTCAGGACCGCCACGCCGAGCCCGACGGCGCCGGTCATCCTACGCGTCGAAAGCCGCCCCATCACTCCCGAGGCGCCTCGCTCGGCCACCGCGCATCTCCCCGACGGTTGCGCTCATCGACCGGCCAAGCCTATATACCGCCTCGATGCGCGATGCCCGAACGGTTCAGGTTGGCTTTGCCATGCGGTTTTTCGGGGTTCTGCAGTCGTTTTGCGGTCTTGAATCACGGACCCGTCCCAAGCAGCCTCGGCTTCAGCGCGGTTTGGGTCGCAGGCTGCGTTCCTCTGCGGTCCCGACATGGATGCCGAGGCCGGGATGTGTGGCCGCGGAGCTCAGGTGTGCAGGCCGGTTGGAGGGGCCGGTGGATCGCGGTGGGTCACAGGCGGTCGTTGCGGCTCGGCGCCGGGGATCAGAGCGCCTTCGCGGAACAGGCAAAGCGCCTTGTGGTCTGGTCGTGCGGCGCTCGGGTAGA
This sequence comes from Solirubrobacteraceae bacterium, assembly GCA_035524055.1. Classification (GTDB taxonomy): domain Bacteria; phylum Actinomycetota; class Thermoleophilia; order Solirubrobacterales; family Solirubrobacteraceae; genus Palsa-744. The sequence continues at coordinate 3,884 of DATKPO010000037.1, read as the reverse complement.
GAATCCCGCTGTAGCCGTCGCCATGTAGCTGCTCGCCGGCGGCTTGGAAGGGCGCCCACGTTCGTCGACCTGGCCTGGGCACCGGTAGGTCAAGTCGGGCGAGCTTCTCCGGAGTCGAGAGGTCGGCGATCTCCCCCACCGAGATTGTCCAGCGCCACAGGTCGCGTGGCATGCCGTGGGTCGGCGGCATCGCGATCTCCGCGAGCGCACGATGCCACTCGGCCCATGCGGTTTGCTCATCGTCTGCAAGGTAGATCGCCGCGACCGTCCCCCCGTGCTGCCAGCGCCCACTCGAAGGCGGCGTAGCAAGCCACAGCGGATCGGACCCATGTGGTATCTGCCGCCACCACGAACCGGCAACCGATACTCGCTCGATCGTGGTGACCACGATCGCTAGCTGAAGGGGGCCTCTTCGAGCGCCGATACCAACTCGGCCACCTGCACATAGTTGCCGCTCGCGATCACGTCGATCGGCTTGCGCTCCTGCAACGCGGGCACCGGCCTTCGCAACCACACAGCGATGTAAGACGGCTCCATCACCCGAGCCAGCCGCTCCACCAGCGCCGAGAGCTCGATCAACCGCTCCGCCCGCTCCCCCGTAGGCGAGCGGGTATGCGCCAGCCACGCGCGTGCGGTGCTGCGAGCGACCCCAGTGGCCCGCGCGATATCCGCATCCGACAGTCTCGCAATCTCATGCAGATAGACCGCCTCGCGGATCAGCGGATGCGTGGGGGCAGTAGTCGACACGGATCAAATGTAGCATAATTGCATCAATCCTGTAGAGGGCCGGAGCCGCACTTGACCCTAAGAAACCGTCCGAAAACTCCCGGCAGGCGGGGAGGAGTCATGTAGAGCTGGGTCGAAGCGGCAAGGCACACCACCCGTGAAAAGGAGTGTGCCTTGCCTGCCGCTGAGACTACCTCTGCTCGCCCGTTGCCGACGATCTGGGGGCTCCTGGACGAGCAGCAGATGGCGGCGCTTGGCGACGACTCCGCGTATGCCGATCGCGGCGGCGAGCGCCGCACGCAGCGCCGGGCCGTCGCTTACCTCGATGATCCGGTAGCGGCTCTCGCGCTGCCGCGGTTCGCTGGCGCGCTCGAACTGAATCAAGTGCGGACGGCCGGGCTGCTCCTCGCGGAGCTTGAGCCCGCCGTAGGGGACCTCGAAGTAGGTGTCGCGCTGGCGATCCTGCCGCAGTCCTCGGCGCCGAGAGCCCGACATATCTCAAGCGACGCGGACGGGTCCGGGTCGCTCGCCTTCAGCTCGATGTTCCTGCGCGGCTGCTGCACGACGGTCGATCGCAGCCTATGCGACACGGCTCGGTCGCAGACAGCGCGCTCGCAATCTCGCGCAGCAATCGAGGGTCGGACTCGAACAGGTACTTATCGAAGTATTCGCCGCTCGTCGCGCCCGAGCGCAGCCGGAACTCGCCCGTGAGGCGGGCGCGCTCGTGGATGCGATCACCAAGCTCGGACACCGCCCGGGAGCTTATTTGGCGGCCCCGTTCTCGGGTGGGGGCGCTACCTGGAGCTCGCTGCGACCGACTCGACCTTCAGCCCACCGAGCAGGCCCCCCCCTAGCCCTTCAATGTAACCCAGATATTCCGATGCCAGCGGAAAATAGTGATTTCGTAGAAAGATATGCTATTCTTGCGTGTCAATGGCGATCTCCGCTGCCAACCGAGAACCAGATTTTCGTGGGATGGCTGCGCCTGAGCGGGAGTCCGATCTCGTGCGCCGCGCCGTCACACTGCTGCGCGAGCGCCTGCCCGGATCGTGGGAGATGCAGGTCGACGAGCGGCCACAGGCCCCCGATCGCGGGCCCGACGCGATCGTGCGCGTGGCCTCGCCCGGCGGGCAGCAGATCACCCTGGCGGTCGAGGCCAAACGCCTGCTCGCCACCCGCGAAGTGCCGATCGTCGTCGAGCGCCTGCAATCCGCGCTCGCCAGGGCTACCGGCGGGGAGCCGGCGATCCCGCTGATCGTGGCCCGCTACCTCGCACCGGCAACCCGAGATCGGATCGCCGCCGCCGGCGCGGGCTACATCGACGCGACCGGGAACATGCACCTCCGTAGCGACCGGCCGGCCCTGTTCGTGGCTGACCGCGGCGCAGACCGCGACCCATGGCGCGGACCTGGCCGCCCCCGCGACAGTCTGCGCGGCGGACCCGCCGCGCGCGTCGTGCGAGCGCTGATCGACTTCGCGCCCCCCTACTCCATACCCCAGCTCGTCGAGCGCTCGGGCGCCTCGACCGGCACCGCCTACCGCGTGGTCGAGCTCCTGGAAAACGAAGACCTCCTGACCCGCCAGGCCTACGGCCCGATCAGCGACGTGCGCTGGCGGGCGCTGCTGACGCGCTGGAGCGAGGACTACGGGCTGACCCAATCAAACCCGGTGACCACCTACCTGGAGCCACGAGGACTCCGCGCACTCACACAGCGACTGCGCACCGCCGGCGACCTGGCGTACGTGCTGACTGGTTCGCTGGCCGCAGAGCGTCTGGTCGCCTACGCGCCGGCGCGGCTGGCGATGCTCTACGTCGACGATCCCGACAGCGCGCGCGAGACGCTGGCCCTGCGCGAGACCACGAGCGGCGCGAACGTCGTCCTCGCCGCCGCCAGGGACAGCTTCGTCTTCGATCGCAGCGAAGCCGCCGAGGGCCTGCAGTTCGCCGCCCCCTCGCAGGTCGCCATCGATCTACTCTCCGGGCCGGGACGTAACCCCAGCGAGGCAACCGCGCTACTTGACTGGATGCAGGCCAATGAGCCCGCCTGGCGACGCTGAGCTGCTCGTCGCCGCCCGCCGGGTGCTGCTCGCCGCCCTCCAGGCACTCGCCGCCCACCGCGACGCGCTGGTGGTCATCGGCGCCCAGGCGATCTATCTCCACACCGGCCAAGCCGACATCGCGCTCGCAGAGACAACCAAGGACAGTGACCCGCCGGCTCGACGAATTTATGCCGGCAGGCGGCCGGAGCACATAGCGCTGGTGGAGCGCTCGACGCCCGACCTTACTGTCGCGTTCATGGATTCGATCTGTAGGCTTGCCAGCATTGCGTAAGTTGCGTAGGTTGCGCTACTGTGCTACCGTGTGGTCATGGCATCGACAGCTACCCCAGAGGCTGAGCGCCTGGCAGACGAGCTCGTCAAGCGCTTGGGTGAGCGTCCCATATCGCCCAGGAAGCTCGCCGTCGAGCTCGCCGGGCAGGACGCGCCGCCAGCGCTGATTGGAGCGTTCGACGCTGCTCTGTCGCGGACCGCCGCCGCGGGTGAGACCGACAGCCTCGACGAGGCTCTGTGGAGACAGGCGCCTACCGACGAGGAGCTCGCGCACGCTCGGCATGCCACCTATCCAGCGCTTCAGGACGCGATGCGCGAGGCACTTTCCGATACCCTGACGCGCGAGCAGGCAGCGCAAAGGCTTGGCGTCACACCGCAGGCGATATCCAAGCGCATCACTTCCGGCGGCTTGGTCGCGCTGCGGCGTGGACGCGTCAACCGCCTGCCGGCCTGGCAGTTCCACGAAGATCGAGAGCTGCCCGGCCTGAAGCAGCTGATCGCCACCTACCCCGGCGGCGCGCTGTCACTAACGCGCTGGGCCACCTCCCCCTCTCCAGACCTCGACGGCGCCACACCAGCGCAGATCTTGGCCCGCCGCGGCGGCGTCGCACGAGTACTCGAGACCGCCGAAGCGCTCACGCCAAGCGCGTGGTAGCCAAGCTCCGCGATCCCCCGGCCACACTACCGACGGATCCCCCAACGTGGTGCTGGACAGCATCGAAGCCGATGGTGCGCGTCTATCACGAGCAGCCCGGACACGACGGCATAGCGTCACGCACGTTTGGTCCCTTGGCGCGCTTTGACCCACACGTGCGCGACGCTCATCA
>DATKPO010000036.1:0-45450 GCA_035524055.1 Solirubrobacteraceae bacterium | reverse complement strand
GCACCGACCCTGCTGACCCGCCTGGACGAGCTGGCGCCGACCCTGTGGGAGCGCCGTCCGACGGACCCCGACTTCATGTGCCTGAGGCTGGGGGTCGCCGACCTGCCGGCGCAGAGCGCGGTGAGCATCGGCGAGGGCGGGGACCCCGCGCTCCGGGCCGAGGCGCAGGCGCGGCTGGCGCCGACCCGGACGGTGCCGTCGGTTCCGGTGACGCTCGACCTCCGCGCCAACCCCGTGGCGGGCCTGGCGGCCGCCCGTCAGGCCGACTCCGTGGCGGGCCCGGCGGGCGATGGCGGGGGCGTGACTGGCCTGACGGGCCTCGCCGGGGACGTGGCGGGCCTGGCGCGCTGGCTGGTGCTGCAGGCGGCGATCCTGCACAGCCCGGCCGAGCTGGTGATCGTGGCGGCCCTCGCTCCCCGGCAGGCACGGGAGTGGTCGTGGCTGAAGTGGCTGCCGCACCTGCGCCCCGACCGGGTGGGGCTGCAGTCGGATGCCGTCGCGATCGGCCGCGCACCCGCCGAGGATCTGCTGGGGGAGGTGCGCGATCTCCTGCGACAGCGTCGCGCCCAGGCTCGGGCGCAGGCGGTCGGCGGGGCGGCGCCGCCGCAGGTGCTGGTGGTGATCGACGAGGAGACCGGCGTCGATCGGGCGCTGGTGAGCGCGGCCCTGACACAGGTGGCCGGCCTGGGGGTGGCGGCGCTGTGGCTGGGCCGCGACAGGCGCGACCTGCCGGGCCAGACGGACGCGGTCGTGGAGCTCGCCGGCGACCGGGCGATCCTGGCGCTGACGGAGGTGAGCTCGGGTCAGACGACGGCGGGTGTCAGCGCCGAGGCCGTGACGGTCGAGCTGGCCCAACGCAGTGCCCGTCTGCTGGCCGCGGTCCGCGACGTCGGCGAGCTGGCCCGCGCCGGGGACATCCCCAAGCGGGTCGGGCTGCTCGACCTGCTCGGCCTGCTGCCTCCGACGGCCGGCGATCTGCAGCGGCGGTGGGAGGATTGGCGGGGGGATCTGCGGGCGACCGTCGGGGTCGGCGCGGAGGGGCCGCTGACGCTCGATCTGCGCAGCGAAGGCCCCCACGCGCTGATCGCGGGCACGACGGGCTCGGGCAAGAGCGAGCTGCTGCGCACCCTGGTGGCGGCGGCGTCGGCGGCGATCCCGCCGCATCGGCTGTCGTTTCTGCTCGTGGACTACAAGGGCGGGGCGGCGTTCGCGCCGTGCGCGGCGCTTCCCCATGTGGCGGACATCGTGAGCGACCTCGACGAGCACATGGCCGAGCGGGCGCTGATCTCGCTCAACGCGGAGCTCAAGCGGCGGGAGCGGGTCCTGGCGGAGCACGGCGCCAAGGACCTGCTGGAGCTGGCGCGGCGGGAGCCGGAGCTGGCGCCGCCGCTGCTGGTGATCGCGGTGGACGAGTTCGCGAAGCTGCGCGAGGAGGTGCCGGAGTTCGTGGACGGCGTCGTCGACATCGCCCAGCGCGGGCGCTCGCTGGGGGTGCACATGATCCTGGCGGCGCAGACGCTGCGCAACGCGTTCACGCCGGCGATCCGCGCGAACACCAACCTGCGGCTGGCGCTGCGGGTGTCGGAGGAGTCCGAGAGCGAGGACATGATCGCCAGCCCCCTGGCGGCGCGCATCCCCAGCGGGGAGAGCTCGCGCGGCCGCGCCTTCGCCCGTACCGGGCACGGCGAGCTGCGGGAGCTCCAGACGGCCTACATCAGCGGGCTCAGCGACTTCGCGGGGCACGAGCTCGAGCTCCGCCCTTACGAGCTCGATGCGCTGGGCGCCGCGGAGGGTCCCGCCGAGGGCGGCGGCGACAGCGACGCCGACAGCGATCTCGTGGCCCTGGGACGGGCGGCGCGGGAGGCGCAGGCGCGGATGGGGCTGCCGCTGCCGGCGCCCCCGTGGGTGCCGATGCTGCCCCCCCTGCTGGGGCTCGACGAGCTCGCGGTCCGGACCGCCCGGGAGACCGCGGGGAGCGGCGCGCGAGACCCACAGGCCGGGCCGGAGTCGGCACCGGTCGCGCCGCCGGGGGTGGTGGCGATCGGCCTGATCGACCTGCCCCACCTCCAGCGCCAGGACCCGCTCGTGATCGATCTCGTCAAAGCGGGCCACGTGGGGGTGTACGGGGCGGGCAACAGCGGCAAGACCACCGCGCTGACGAGCACGGCGCTGGCGCTGGCCCGGTCGAGCTCGCCGGAGGAGCTGTGCATCTACGGCCTCGACGCGGCCAGCGGTGCTCTGGCGCCCCTGGCGGAGCTGCCTCACTGCGGCGGCGTGGTCCCGGCGGACGACCACGAGCGGGTCCAGCGTCTGCTGCGTCTCCTGGTGGGCCGGGTCGAACGGGGCGGGCGCGCCGGCGCCCGGAGCGCCGACTACCCGGGCGGGCGAGACGGGCCGGGCGGGCGCGCCGCCGGCGCCCGGAGTCCCGACTACCCCGGCGGGCGGGGCGGGCCGGGCGGGCGGGATGCGGTCCCGCCGAGGACGGTGCTGCTGCTCGACGACCTGGGGTCCTTCGCCCACCAGTACGACCGCCCGGGCTTCGACTCGCCGTATGAGCGGCTGGCGCAGATACTCGCCGGGGGCCGGGCGGCGGGAGTGCACGTGATGCTGACGGCGTCCCGCCGGGGGGCGGTGCCGGCGGCGCTGGCGGCGCATCTCGGCCAGCGGCTGGTGCTGCGGATGCCGACCGAGGAGGACATGCTCTCGCTGGGGCTCGACGCGAAGACCGTCCGCGGCGCCCGGCTGCCGCCCGGGAGGGGCTTCACGACGGAGAGCCGGGAGCTCCAGATCGCGGTTGCCGCCCGCGACGGGGCGGCGATCGCGCTGGAGCAGGCGGTGGCCGCCGTCGGCGGCCGGCGGTCGGCGGGGCTGGAGCGCATCGAGGTCCTGCCGACACGGGTTTCGCGTGAGACGCTGCCCGCCGCCGCCGGGCTGCAGGGGATCCCACTGGGGATCTCCGACGCGGATCTGCTGCCGGCGGCGCTCGACCTCTCCGAGATGCACCTGCTGATCGTCGGCCCCTACCGCAGCGGCCGCAGCACGGCGCTGGCGACGATCCTCGACGGGGTGCGCCGGGCGTGCCCGGCGGCGGCCCTGCATCTCCTGGCTCCGCGGCGCAGCCCGCTGCGCGAGCTCGAGGTGTGGGGCAGCCGGGCGACCGGCCTCGATGCCTGCCTGGAGGTGGTGACGGCGCTGGTGGAGAGCCTGGAGGGCGAGGGGGACGGCGGGGAAGGCGACGCCGGCAGCAGACGCCCGGGGTTCGTCTTCGTCGACGACGGGGGCGAGCTGACGGACGCCAGGCTGAGCATGCAGCTCGAGCGGCTGGTGCGGGTGGCCCGCGACGGCAACACCAGGGTGATCGCCGCCGTGGAGACCGGCTCGGCGCGCGGCATCGGCGGCAGCAGCTGGGTGCGGGAGCTGCGCCGCGAGGGTCACGGTCTGCTGCTGCAGCCGGATCTGTCCTGCGACGGGGACCTGCTCGGGGCGAGCCTTCCGCGCAGGGTCTTCGCCCCCCTGACGCCGGGACGCGGGTTCCTGGTGGCGCGGGGGTCGGCCGAGCTGATCCAGGTGGCGTCGTAGGAACGCCGCGGACGCCCGGCGGCGCATCGCCCGAGCAGCCGGCCCCAATCCGTGGAGGGGATCTGGGCTGTTCAAAGACTGTGAAATCTTGTTGACGTATCGAATCCGCATGCTGTAGGCTTGCCGGCGCCGAATTGGCAAGAAAGCCGGCAGGACGACCACCAAAAAGAGAAAGGGAGGATGCAATGGCCTTCATCAAGGTGACCGCCGAGGAACTGTCGTCGACGTCCTCGCAGCTGACCACGGCCGCGGCCCAGATCGAGGCCGAGAACAGCCAGGCGATGAGCCAGGTCCAGGCGCTCGTCGGCGCCGGCTGGCAGGGCGCGGCCTCGGGCGCCTTCGAGGCGGCGTTCGCGCAGTGGAAGACCGGCGCCGACCAGGTGCAGAGCGCGCTCGCGCAGATCAGCCAGCTGCTGAACGCGGCGGCGGCGTCGTATGACAGCACGGAGTCCCAGATCGCGTCGTCGTTCGGCGGCTGAGCGCGGCAAGGGGCCGGCTGGGCTGAAGGGCGATGAGCACGTTCGAGGTCACGCCGGGCGACCTGCAGAGCCTGGCGAGCCAGCTCTCAGGCCTGCTCGGCGAGCTCGAGCAGGCGGCGGCCAACATCAGCTCGGGGGCGTCGGGGTCGGCGCAGAACGCGCAGCTGGAAGGCGCCATCGACGGCTTCCTGGCGGACTGGTCGCAGAGCGTCCAGAGTCTGCGGACGAAGCTGACGGAAGTCGCCGGCCGGCTGGGATCGGCGGGCTCTCACTATGAGAGCACGGAGAGCGAGCTCGCGAGCCACTTCGGCGGCGCCTAGCGAGGTGTAGGCGATGTCCGAGCTCGTCATCCCGGGGAGCCCGGCTGGGCTGCAGGCGCTCGCATCCCAGCTGGGCGACGCGGCGCAGGACATCGACTCCGTTCGCGACCGGGTGGCCGGCAACGGCCTGGAGGGAAGCTGGAGCGGGCGGGCGGCGGAGGCGTTTCGCTCCTCCCTGCACCAGCTGCCGGGCGAACTGGCGAAAGTCGGCGCGGCCTTCGACGACGCGGGGACGGCAATCCGGTCGTTCTCTTCGACGTTGGCCGAGCTGCAGGAAAAAGCCCGCTGGTACAACGAACGGGTCGCGGACACCGAACGCGAACTGCAGTCCGCCCATTCCGGCCACGACGATGCGGAAAGCAAACTGAGCGACGCCCGGCGGGCGCTGTCGCTGGCGACGGACCCGGTGAGCCTGAGCTCCGCGCGCCAGCTGGTCGGCGCCGGCGAGGATCTCGTGCGCAAAGCCGTCGCGAAGATCGAGGACATCGGCGGCAGCCTGGCGAGGTACGTGGACGGCCAGGGGGCGATCATGGCGGAATACGAAGACGCCGTTCGCGGCTGCGCGTCGCTGCTGAACGCGGCCCGCGACGGAGGCGGCAGCGCGCTGCACGGGGTGAGGTCGTGGTTCGACCACGAGCTGGGTCACCTCCAGCACGACGGGGCGGCGCTGTGGCGCAACGCCCGGCGAGACGTCCGCGACGTCGAGAAGGACCTGGAGCACGTCGGGGACTGGGGCCTGCGCGAGCTCGACAAACACTGGGGGCTCATACGTCGAATGCTCGTCGACATCTCCGACGTGGTGGGCGACGTGACGCTGGCTCTGAGCGTCGTGTTGCCAATCCTGGCCGCCGTGGCGGCGGCGACCGGCCTCGGCCTGCCGGTCGCGGCGTTCCTTTTGGGCGCCGATGGGCTTGTCAACGAGGTCGGCACCGTCGAGGGCGAGGCGACCAGCGCCCTGATCCTCGAGGGCGACTCCATCGAGGCCGCCCGGGGGAACCGCAAATATGCCGCGGACCTGCCCGACGATGCCGTGAACGTGGCGGTGTCGTGGATCCCCGCACACAGGCTGTTTGGCCCCCTCGGGCGTAAACTCGGCCAGGAGATCGACCGCGTGCCGGCGTTGCGGGACGCCGCCGACAGGCTCGAGTCGACGGTCGATCGCGATGTCTCGAAGGGGGTCGACGGCGCGATCAACGACCTCGACGACAAGGCCGCGCACGATGTGAGACAGGTGCTGCCCAAGGCCGAGAAGGACCTTGTGGATGTCGTGCAGGACAACACCTTCGACAAGCTCGGCGACGAGACGAGCAGGTTCGTGCACTATGCCCAGAAAGTGATCTCCGCGCCTCTCTCCGAGCCCACGCCGATCCGCATCAACCCGGCCACCCTGCAGGCTGCGGCAGCGTGAGCGGCGCGGCCTCATCCGGCGTGGAGGCAGGCGAGGACTTCCTGCTGACGCTCCCCGCGGGCTGGTCGGTCATCGACGCCGGCTCGCTGCTCGGCGCGTCGATTCCGCAGGCGCTCAACGCGGCGCTCGACCGCCAACCCGAGTCGCCGGAGGCGGTGGCGCTGATCGACGAGTTCGCCGACAATCGGCGCCGATTCCACGACAGCCGGATAGCGCTCGTCGCCGCGAGGACCCACGCACAGGAGTCCTTCGAGCTCCTGACACTCGCGCTGCCCGACCCCGCCGGCGAGACCTCGGAGACCTCGGAGACCTCCTCGGCCCCCCGGGCCGCGCCGGCCGCGGGCGGGGCCGCAGAGCGCGAGGAAGACGACGGCGAGGAGCTGGTGCTCCCGGGGGGACGGGCTGTTGTGCATCGGGGGCTGGCCGCGCTGAAGGACCTGGGCGATTGGGCGAGGTCGGGAGTTCAGATCGTGTTCTTCCTGCCCGGAGACAGGCGCGGGGCGGTGTTGACGCTGCTCTCCTCACGAGCGGACGGGCAGCAGGAGCTGGAGCGCGAGGCGATCGGGATAGTTCGTTCCGTCGCCGGCGGCGATGCGCCGCCGTCGCCGCCTGACCCGGCCCCGCCGAGCCGGCCCGCGGACGGGGCCACCGGTTGAGCACCGCGACCCTCCTGCGCCCCGGCGACACGCTCGGCGGCTTCCGCATCGACGACGTGATCGGCATCGGGGGGATGGCGATCGTGTACCGCGCCGAGCAGATCTCGCTGGGGCGGGCGGTGGCGCTGAAGGTGCTCTCGACGAGGCTGACCCGCGACGAGGTCTTCTGCGAGCGGTTCCGGCGCGAGGGGATGCACGCGGCCACCCTGGAGCACCCGAACATCGTCCCGGTGTATGACTCGGGCGAGCAGGACGGGCTGCTGTACCTGGCGATGCGCCTGGTGGAGGGGACGAACCTGGCGGAGCTGATCCAGACCCGGGGGGTGACGGCGGATCAGACGATCGAGCTGCTGCGCCCGATCGCCAGCGCCCTGGACACGGCCCACGCGGCGGGCCTGATCCACCGCGACGTCAAGCCCCAGAATGTGCTGATAACAAGTCAGGGGCACCCCTACCTAGCCGACTTCGGGGTGGCGAAGGGCTCGAACACCGCCGGGCTGACGGCGACGGGGGGTTTCGTGGGCAGCGTCAACTACGCCTCCCCCGAGCAGATCAAGGGTCTGACGCTGACCCCGGCGAGCGACGTCTACGCCCTGACGGCGGTGCTCTACCAGTGCCTGACCGGCCACGTCCCCTACCCGCGGGAGACGGACGCGGGCGTGATGCACGCGCATCTGGCCGACCCGCCGCCGACGCTGCCGACGCTGACAGGGGTGGACAGCGATTTCCACACGGTCTTCGCCCGCGGCATGGCCAAGGACCCCGGGGCGCGCTACGGGCACGCGGGGGACATGATCACGGCGGCGGCCGTCGCGGTGGGCCGCATGCCGGGCTCTCGCCGCCAGGCGGTCCCGGCGTTTCCCGATGAGTCCGCCGAGACGGCCTCACCCGGCGCGGCGGCTGCGACCGGGGACGGCGCGGCCGTCATCGGGGCTATAGGGGCCGCCGTCGGGGGGGCCGCGGCGGGGCATGTCGCGACTGGAGCCGCCGGCGCGCCGGCCGGGGGCACGGAGGTCGTGTCGGCCGCCGAGCTCGGCGCGATCCGTGAGGCCGAGAGCGCCTCGCTGACGAGGGCCGACCGCAGGCGTCCGCCCGCCCCCGAGCCCGAGTCCGAGCCCGAGCCGGTGTCCTGGCTGCGTCGCCGTCCGGTGTTGGCGGGAGCGGCGGCGGCGGCAGCGGTCGCCGCGGCCGTCCTCGCGCTGGTGTTGCTGGTCGGCGGTGGCGGCGGGCACGCGGGCTCGACACACCATGGAGTGGGCTCGCAGCTGGCGGGCCATGCCGCGGCGGACTCGACGCCGCTCCTCGCAGCGCACGCGCAGACCGGCACATCCGCGTCCCATCCGGCGCAGGCCCACGCCTCCCGCTCCCAGGCACATGCCGCGGAGCGCCATCGGCACAGAGGCGCCCGGGGGGCGTCGGCCGAGGCCCGTCATGCGAAGCACGGCGACGGCGGATCGCGCTCCCGGGCCGCGAAGGCGCGGGGAGCGAAGCCCGCGACCAGCCGGCCCGCTGCCCGCCAGCCGTCGCGGACGAGCACGCCGGCGGCAGCCGAGCCGGCGCCGAGCGCGCCCGCGGCGAGCGAACCGGCCCAGGGGGCGTCCCCGCCGAGCGCGCCGGCTCCCAGCGCCTCCCCGCAGAGCGCGCCGGCCCCGAGCGCGCCGGCCCCGAGCGCTCACCCGCCCAGCGCCCCGGCGCCGGCACACCACAGCGAACCCCCCCAGGTCGTCGTGAGCGCCCCCAAGTAGATGGCCGGTGCGACGACATCGGTAGGCGCGGGAAGGGCGGTCGGGACCCGGCGGGCGGGGCCCGGCGGATCACGCGTCGGATCGCCCGGCGGATCGCGCCGGCGGCGGCGCGGCGGCGGGTGGCTGCGCTGCGCCGCGATCACCGCCCTGGCGGCGCTGGCGTCGGCGGCCGGCGCGGCGAGGGCCGGGGCGGTGCAGGTGACGCAGTTTCCCCTGGCGCCGGGGAGCCAGCCGCAGTACATCACGGCGGGGGCGGACGGAAACCTGTGGTTCACGGAGAGCGGGACGAACGAAATCGGGCGCATCACGACGTCGGGCGCCGTCACGGGCTTCAGCCTGGGCCTGACCCCGCATGCCGGCCTGACGGGCATCGCGACGGGGCCCGACGGAAACGTGTGGTTCACCGAGCACGAAGGCCACCGCGTCGGCCGGATCACCCCGCAGGGCGTCATCACGGAGTTCTACGCGGGGCTTACGAACAACCCCGACATCTACGAGATCACGGCGGGCCCGGAAGGCGATATGTGGTTCACGGAGCCCTTCAACGCGAAGATCGGGACGATCAGCCCGAGCACGGGCGCGATCACCGAGCTGCCGGTGCCGAGCGCGGTGAACACCAAGATCGTCGCCGGACCGGACGGCAACCTGTGGTACACGGCCTCGGACAAGGCGCTGATCGAGCGCATGACGCCGAGCGGGACGGTGACGAAGTTCGGCCCGCTGCCGGCGACGGATTGCGCGGCGGGCGCGGAAAAGCCCTGCCCCTACCCCAACAGCCTGACGGTCGGCGGGGAAGGCAACCTGTGGTTCGGCGAGTACCGGGGAGACGCGATCGGACGCATCACGCCGCAGGGGGACATCTCGGAGTACTCGGCGGGCCTCACCCAGGGCGCCGGGGTGTTCGACATGACGACGGGCCCGGAAGGCGACGTGTGGTTCACCGAGCAGAACGCCGACCAGATCGGCCGGATCACGCCGGCGGGCGTAATCACGGAGTTCAGCACGGGCCTGCCGCCGGGCGCCGAACCGCTGGGGATCGCGCTGGGACCGGACGGCAACCTGTGGGTCACGGAGGTCGGCGCGAACGCGGTGGCGCGCGTGATACCGGAAGTTCCGCCGATCGTCGCCACGTCGGGCGCGTCGGCCGTCTCCAGCAGCGGGGCGACGGTGAGCGGCACAGTGCGCTCGCGCGGGGCCGACACCCACTACGACTTCGAATACGGCACCACCCCCGGCTATGGCGCGAGCACGGCGAGCACGGACAACGGCGCCGGCGACTCGGTGCAGCCGGTCGCGGCGGCGCTCGCGGGCCTGGCGCCGTCGACCACCTATCACTACCGGGTGGTGGCGTCCAACGCGAGCGGCACGAGCTACGGCGCGGACGAGACCTTCACGACCTCCCCCGCGCCGCCCCCCGCGCCGAAGGTGACGGTGGGGTCCTTCCAAATGTACTTCTCGGGATATCGCTCGGGACGGCGGCACCTGCATCTGACGAGCATCGTGATCCTCGGCGCGGCGGCCGGCGACCGGGTCTCATATGTCTGCAGGGAGTGCGCCGGCTTCTCGACCCGTGCGACCCAGATCGCCCACGGCGGCAAGACGATGTTCCGCACCCGCGCCCTGGTCGTATCGGGGCGGTCGCGACTGGAAGTCGTCGTGATGGCCGCCAACGGCAGCCGGCGGGTGCGCACCTATGGCTTTCTGATCGGGGCGGCCGAAACCAAGGTGGACGGCCAGCGGTGCTATCTCCCGGACGACCGCGCCGCGGTTCGCTGCCCCGGAAGCCCTGCGCCCAAGCCGAAGCCGAAGTCCAAGCCGAAGCCGAAGTCCAAGGCGAAGCCGAAGTCCAAGCCGAGGCGGGGCCCGGCACACAGACGGAAGTCGGGACACGCCCGCCACCACAGGCACGGCGCGAGGCGGAAGGCACGGTGACGCACACGCGTCGTGCGCCCCTGGCGGCGCTCTGCATGGCGCTGGCGCTGATCTTCTCACCGTGGCGCACACCGATGGCGGCGGCGGTGCAGATCACGGAGTTCTCGCCGTTTCCGGCGGGCGGCGAACCGGCCTACGTCACGACGGGCCCGGACGGCAACCTGTGGGTGACGAACAAACACGCGGACGAGATCGAGCGCGTCAACACCGAAGGCCAGCGGACGGGCGAATTCCAGATTCCCCAGCCCGAAGCGGAACCGTATGACATCGTCTCCGGTCCCGACGGGCTGCTGTGGTTCACGGAGCTGAAGGGCGACGGCCTGGGCACGGTGTCGACCTCGGGGGAGGTCGACCAGATCTATCTCGGGGAAAAGGGGAGCACGCTGGGGATCGTGCCGGGCAGGGAAGGCGATGTCTGGGTCAGCGGCAGCGAAGCGAGCTTCATCGCCCACGTGTTCCCGAGCATCTACGCGATCCTGCCGCAGCCGTTCTCCCCCGGCCTGCTGGCGATGGGACCGGAAGGCAACGTGTGGTTCACGGATAACAACACCGAGGAGGTCGGGCTCTTCGAACCGCCTACGCTGGGAGCGATGGAGTGGGAACCACCGGTTTCGCCGACGCAGTGCGTGGCGCAACCGGTGCTGCAGAAGTGCCCGTTCCTCGACGCGATCGCGGCGGGCCCCGACGGCGCCCTGTGGTACAGCGAGTTCGAAGGCCGCTCGATCGGGCGCATCACGCCGTCTGGGGAACGCAGCGAATTCTCCACCGGCCTGAGCGAACCGTCCGGGATCAACAGCTTCGCGGTCGGTCCGGAAGGCAACCTGTGGTTCACCGAGGCCTGGGCCGACCGGGTGGGGTGGATAACGCCGGCGGGCGCGATCAGCGAGGTCTCCAGCGGCATCAGCCCGGGGGCGTACCCGTATGACATCACGCTGGGTCCGGAAGACAACCTTTGGTTCACGGAGAGCGCCGGGGACCGGCTGGGCCGAATCATCCCCAACGTTCCTCCTATCGTGACAACGGGGGCGGCGGGCTCGGTGACGACGGACTCGGCGGCGCTCGCCGGGACGGTCCGCTCGCGGGGGGCGGAAACGACTTACTCGTTCCAGTACGGAACGAGCGCTTCATACGGCTCGACGACGGCAACGGCGAGCAACGGGGCGGGAGATGACACCCAGGCGGTGACGGCAGGACTCGCCGGGCTGGCGCCGGCGACGACGTACCACTACCGGATCGTGGCGTCCAACACGAACGGGGTGAGCTACGGCGGCGACGAGACCTTCACGACGGCGGCCGCCCCTCCTCCTCCTCCTCTTCCTCCGGCGCCGAGGGTGACGGTGGGGCCGTTTGAGATGTACTTCGCCGGCTTCCGCGCCGGGCACGGTCGTCTGCATCTCACGAAGGTCGTGGTGCTCGACGTGGCGCGCGGCGACCGGGTCTCCTATGTGTGCAATCGCTGCGCCGGGTCCTCGACGCGCGCCGCACGGACCGCGGCCGGAGGCCAGGTGGCTTTCCGGACGCGGGCGCTGGTCGTGTCGGCACGCTCCTCCCTGGAGGTGCTTGTGAAGGGGCCGGACGGAAGCCGGCGGATGCGAACATACGGCTTTCTGATCGGGCCGGCCGAAGTCGAGCTTCACGGCCAGCGCTGCTATCTGCCGGGAGCGCGGACGCCCGTCCCCTGCCCGGGCAGCGCCCGCTCGACGCCCGGGCGTCATCGCAGGCGGTCGGTCAAGCGCCGCGACCGGGCGCGGTGAGGCCTCCCCCTCCTCTCTCCCTTTCTCTTCCCGCCGTCGCTCCCTGACACGCGCCGTCGTCACATCCCCACCCGCATCCGGGTCATGGGAGTAGTGACGCCGCACCGCGGGAACGCGACAGGAGGGGGGCGCCCGACGGCGCGGCGCGGACCCCGACCTCCCCCACGACGAGAAGGAGCGACGACGATGCAACCACGAATCAAGAACCCCGCGATGACGGTCCCGGGCGCCCTGGAGGCGCTGCGGGCGCTCGGCATCTCGGCGACCCAGGCCGGGATCCCGGAGGCCACGATCCAGCTGGTCGAGTTGCGGGCGAGTCAGATCAACGGCTGCAGCATCTGCGCCGACATGCACTCCCGGGCGCTGGAACAGCTGGGCGAGCGGCCCGAGCGGATCCATCTGGTGGCGGCGTGGCGCGAGGCGCCGTACTTCGACGACGCCGAGCGGGCCGCCCTGGAGCTGGCGGAGGCGGTGACCCGGATCGCCGACCGCCCGGAGGCGGTGTCGGATGAGATCTGGGCAGAGGCGGCCCGCCACTACAGCGAGGACCAGCTCGCCTCGCTGGTGGTGGCGCTGGCGACGATCAACGCCTTCAACCGCCTCAACGCGGCGACCCGGCAGATCACCGGCGAGTGGGTGGCGCGGTTCGTCGAGACCGACGGCGCCCGCTCCCGCGAGGTGGCGGAGGTCGCCTGAGGCGCCCCTCCCGGGGAGTCGGGTCGCGCCAGGTGGCGGCGGCCCGACGACCCCGCGGCTCGCTCGGCCCGAGTCGCGCCAGGCACTGCGAACGGCTGAGGCCGCGGACCCCCCAGCCGCCCAGGCCGCGCCGGCGCCCTCACCCGTGCAGGCTGCGCCGGCGCCCTCATCCGTGCAGGCCGCGCCGGCGCCCTCACCCCTGCAGGCCGCGCCGGCCGTAGGACACCGCGTTCGCCCCCGTGGCGAGCGTCGCTCGAAGCAGCAGTTCCTGATGGGCGTTGTCGGCGAACCCCTCCGCGGCGGCCCTGACGGCGGGGCTCAGCAGCGCCCCGTTGCCGGTCCCCCCGCCCATCACGAAGGAGTCCATCCGGGCGTTGCCCTCGGCACGGATCACCCGGTAGGGGACGCCGGCGCGGTAGAACCCTTCGACGAAGCCCCCCTCGTCGTTGAGCGCGACGTAGTCGCCGGCGTCGACGCAAAGCCCGGACGGCCGGTAGGTGCTCACGGTCTGCGCCCCGGCTCCGTCCTCTCCACAGACGGGCAGCGCGAAGCTCTGGGAGGTCAGCTCCACCTTGAAACCACCGCCGCCCACAGGGGCGAGCGTCTGGAGGTGGATCTGGGTGAGCGGCGGCGGCCCTCCCGCGGCGGGCTCGGCGCAGCCCTCCAGACTGACCGCGCTCACCTGGCCGGGGGCGGGGGCGCTGGCGCGGCCGCCGGCGACGGCGACGTTCCATAGCGCGGTGTCGGCGCCGAGGTGGGCGGTGTGCACGACGCCCGCCCCGTACGGCGTGTCGATCCCGTGGTAGTCGAGGTCGTCGGTGCTCAGCGACGCCCGACCCCGCAGGGAGCTGCCGAAGTGGGTTACCGCGGCCCACGCACCGGCCGGCGCCCCGGCGGGCGCGGCGGCGGCGAGCAGCAGGGCGAGGAATGCGCCCGCCAGGGCCGGGCGGCGGAAGGTCGCGGGTGTGCGGTTCTCGATGGCAGGCATATCCGATCGATACCCGTCGGCGGCTCCCGCCGCGCATGGGCGCGGCCGTGCTCGACATATGTCGGATGCGGGAACGAAGAAATACAGCCCCGCCGGCCAAGCACTGGCTAAACTAACGATATGGACACATTCGTTTCGGCGGCGGATCTGGCGCGTGAGCTGGGGACCACGATTCCCAGGGTGGTCCGTGCGATCGATCGGCTCGGGCTCGAAGCTCGCCAAGACAACGGCCGCATAGCCCTGGGCTCGGCCGACGCGGCTCTGCTGCGCACCGAGCTCGGCACCTCTCCGCCACGCGTGCCGGGATTGACTCCGACCGCCGTCCGGGTGCTCGCGGCGCTGTCTCGGGCACCGCTCGGGCTGACGTCGGTGCGGACGGTGGCCCAGCGCGCGGGAGCCTCCCCGACGGCCGCCGGACACGCCGTCGAGCTCCTACGCAGACAGGGGCTCGTAACGTCGGAGCGACGCACGCTTCCAGCCGGGCGGGCTCGCGAGTTCGACGTGATCGGCCTCGACTACGGCTCGCCTCGCTGGCAGCGGTTGGCGGACAGGATCGCAACCGTCCAGCCACCGCCCCCCCCGCAACGCCCCGGGGCTGCGCGTGTGCCCGCCAGGCTGCGTCACCTGTTCTGGAACACGGCCCCCTCGCAACTCGACACCCGCGACGCCGGCCCCTACGTGGCCCGGCGGCTGCTGAGCACCGGCGACCCCGATGGCCTGGCGTGGGGCCTGGCGAATCTCACCCGCGAGGACTGGCGCCACGCGGCCCGCGCCCGCGGCCTGACGCCGAGGCGCCGCGCAATGGCACGCAACTTCGCGGCGAGCGGCCCTCGCGATGGCGCTCTGCGCTGAGCTGAGGGCGCTACTGCCTCCCGAGACCGCCCAGGCATGGGAGACGATCGCGCCGCTCATACCCGACCACTACCGCCTCGCCGGCGGCACCGCGCTGGCGGTGCATCTGCACCATCGCCGGAGCCGTGACCTGGACTTCTTCAGCGTCGATCCGGCCCCCGACCTCCCGGCGCTGGAGCAGCGACTGGCCGAGCTGGGCGCGTTCGCCGTGAGCAGTCGTGCCGTGGGCACCCTGAACGGGTTGTTCGAGGGAGCGAGGGTGCAGTTCCTCGACGCGCACAGCGAGGTGGAGCTGGCGCCGCCGGAGCGGCACGAGGGCATCCTCGTCTCCAGCCTTCCCGACATCTTCGCGATGAAGGTCAAGGTCATCGGCGACCGGGGCGAGCTGCGGGACTACTTCGACCTGAAGCGCATCGAGGAGCTGACCGGCCGTCGCGTGGAGGAAGGCATCGGCCTGTACATGGCCCGCTACCGGATCCCGCCGGAGCACGCGAGCATCGAGCACATCGTCGAGGCCCTCGGCTACCTCGACGACGTCGACGACGACGACCTGCTTCCCGAGGATCGCGGTACGATCGCGAGGTACTGGGCCGCCCGCCAGCGCGAGATCACGATCAACCTCAACCGCTTCCCGTCCTCCAGCTGAGCGGACCGTGCGCGAACGAGTCCCCAAGCGCATCGACCAACCGGCCCCGGAGATGAGAGCTCGCTCACAATCGCCGGGTCTTAGCCTCCGTTAACAATCGACGCACTAGGCTTCGACGCCGTGAGCACCGGCACGGATGCGATCGAGCCCGGGCGCCGCGCCGGCGTCGACTGGCGGCGGGCGGAGCTCGTGCTGACGGCGCTGGCCTTCGCGGGCTTCCTGACGCTGCCGATCCGGATCCTGACGATCTACGGCGGCCTCCCGGCGCACCCGCTGTTCGTGCACGTCCCGGTGGTCCTGATCCCGGTGACGGTGATCGCGGCGGTGGTGTTCGTGTTCAGGACGGACTGGCTGGAGCGCTACGGGATCGCGCTGTCGCTGGCGTCGATCGTGGCGATGAGCTCGATCTTCGTGACGATGCAGGCCGGCGCGGCGCTGCGGGGCGCCCTGAACCTCCAGGGGGAAGCGGGGAAGCTGATCTCCGAACACGCCCAGGCGGCACACATCCTGGCGTACATCTACGTGCTCTTCACGGCGGCCCTGATCGTGACCTTCGCGGCCCGCCGGATCTCGGGCGGCAGGCCGACGGGCCTCGCCCTCGCCGACGTCCCGCTGTCGAGCAGGGCGGTCTTCACGGGCCTGCGGGTCGTGCTGGTGCTGCTGGCGATCGGGGCCGGCTACATGACCTTCCGAACGGGCGACCTCGGCGCCAAAGCCGTCTGGAAGGGCCGCCTGCAGGCGGCCCACGCGGCAGGCCCCCCGGGTGGCCCCGGCGGCTACCCGAAGGCGCCGCCGCCCGGCGCCGCCGGCCAGCCGTAGTAGACCGGCGGTAGGGTGCGGCGATGCCCGAGGAGCTGGCGGAGCTGATCGTCGCCGACGCGGCGGCCTGGCGGAAATGGCTCGAAGGCCGCCACGGCGAGAGCCCGGGGGTGTGGCTGGTGCTGGCGAAGAAGCACGCCACGACGCCGACCACCCTGCGCTACGACGAGGCCCTCGAGCACGCGCTGTGCTTCGGCTGGATCGACGGCCAGGTGCGCCGGCGCGACGCCGGGAGCTATCGCCAGCGCTTCACGCCGCGGCGCGCCCGCAGCGCGTGGTCGCGGCGCAACACGGAGCTCGCGGAGCGCCTGATCGCGGCCGGCGGGATGCACCCGGCGGGCCTGGCGGCGATCGAGGCGGCCCGCGCCGACGGCCGCTGGGGCGCGGCGTACACGAGCCCGGCGAACAGCACGGTCCCGCCCGACCTGGCGGCCGCCCTGGCGGGGGAGCCGGCGGCGCAGGCGACGTTCGAGGGCCTCGACGGCCAGAACCGCTACGCGATCCTCTACCGCCTGCAGACCGCCAGGCGCGCCGAGACCCGGGCACGGCGGATCGAGGGCTTCGTGGAGATGCTGGCCCGCGGCGAGACCCCGCACCCGCGGCGAGGTGACTGAGACCGCGGGCGCCCGACCCGGCGCCTCCCGGAGACCGCCGGCGGGCTGCGAGTCCCGGCATAGATATGACCACCACGTCGTCACTTTGCACGGTAAAATGACGGCGAGAAGATCCCATCGCACCCGCCGCGTACCGTGGGCGCGATGGGCGCGATCGACCTCGAACGACGGCACGGGCGCCGCTACGCTCTGAGCCATGCGAACGCTGCTCCCCGACCCTCCGCCGGCGGGCGTGGAAGAGCTTCTGGAGCGCCGCAGGCGCCTCGGCCAGGACGGCAACGACGAGGTCTGGGAGGGGGTGCTGCACGTGGTCCCGGCCCCGTCGGGTGAACACGCGGACATCACCCAACAGCTGGCGGAGATCCTCGGCGCCCGGGCGAGGGCGGTGGGGCTGTTCCCGACGATGGGGGTGTTCAACCTCGGCGAGGCCGGAGCGGACTACCGGGTCCCCGACGGAGGCCTGCACCGCACCCGCCCCCGCGGCGTCTGGCTCCCGACGGCGGCGCTCGTCGTCGAGATCCTCTCCCCCGGCGACGAGACCTGGGAGAAGCTCCCCTTCTACGCCGCCCACGACGTGGAGGAGGTCCTGATCTGCGATCCCCAGACGCACCGGGTCCACTGGCTGACCCAAACCGAGGGCGGCTACGCCCCGACGGAGCGCAGCGCCCTGATCGACCTCGGGCCGGCGGAGCTGGCGCGGCTGATCGACTGGCCCTGACGGACGCCGCCCGGACGGCTGAGGCGCCCCGCGAGGAATCCCCGTCGCAGGCCCCGCGTATGGTGGCCGCGATGCCCACCACACGCTCAAACCGCCGCCCGCCGCGCCGCTACGCTCTGGACCATGCGAACACTGCTCCCCGACCCTCCGCCGGCGGGCGTGGAAGAGCTTCTGGAACGCCGCAGGCGCCTGGGCCAGGACGGCAACGACGAGGTCTGGGAGGGGGTGCTGCACATGGTCCCGGCCCCGTCGGGTGAACACGCGGACATCACCCAACAGCTGGCCCTCCTGCTCGACGCGCCGGCGCGGGCGGCGGGGCTTTTCCCGACGATGGGTGCGTTCAACCTCGGCGAGGCCGGGGCGGACTACCGGGTCCCCGACGGAGGCCTGCACCGCACCCGCCCCCGCGGCGTCTGGCTCCCGACGGCGGCGCTCGTCGTCGAGATCCTCTCCCCCGGCGACGAGACCTGGGAGAAGCTTCCGTTCTACGCCGCCCGCGCCGTGGAGGAGGTCCTGATCTGCGACCCCCAGACGCACGTGGTCCACTGGCTGACCCGCACCGAGGGCGGCTACGCCCCGACGGAGCGCAGCGCCCTGATCGACCTCGGGCCGGCGGAGCTGGCGCGGCTGATCGACTGGCCCTGAGCGCCGAGGGGCCACCGGCCCGCCCGGGGCGCCGCCGTGCCGGCACTACGACGGCGACTGCTGGACGCTCGCCGAGGCGAACAAGCCCGGGGCCAGTTCTACGCCGCGGCACCCTCGCGGCCCGCGACGTACTCGTCGAACGCGGGCAGCTTCTGGGTGTCCTCGTAGACCTCGTATTCGCGCAGCCTCCCCCACGCCATCCGCCCCCAGATGACGTAGCGGTTCGAGTACACCCGCCGCCCGGCGTCGTCGTCGAGGTGGTCGGTGCTGCGCAGGCAGATCGTCATGTTCCACGGCGGCCCCTGGACGACGACCTGCTCGGGCTTGTGCTGGAGCCCGGTGGAGATCATCCGTCGCAGCCAGCGCTCGACCTGGTCCTTGCCGCGGATGTCGCCGCTCCAGGAGCTCTCGCCGGGGAAGCGGAAGTGGACGTCGTCGGCGTCGAGCGCCAGCAGCAGGCGGGGATCGCCGGCGTTGAGGCGGGTGTAGGCCTGATCCAACATCCGTTTGGCGAGCCAGGAAAACACGGGCGTCTCCTTCTTGATAGATCGCTCTAGTGAGGGGAGCCTATCATGGCTTCAGGCAACTTCGACGAGTGAGGAGCGAGCGGATGGCGGGCATTGCCAGGGCCACCATTGGGGAGAAAATCGAGCGAGGCGGGAAAGCCAAGGCGCCGGGCACGACGAGGGAGAGAATTCTGGAGTCCAGCGCCGAGCTGTTCCGCCGCCAGGGCTACACGGGCACGGGGGTCAAGCGGATCGTGGCCGAGGCGAGGGCGCCGTTCGGCTCGGTCTACCACTTCTTTCCCGGCGGCAAGGAGCAGCTGGGGGCGGAGGCGATCCGGACCTCGGGCGCGCTCTACGCGCGGCTCTTCGCGACAATCGCGGCCCAGGCGCCGGACGTGCCGAGCGCGGTCGGCGAGTTCTTCGCGGGAGCGGCGGAGACGCTGGTGGAAACCGACTACGCCGACGCCTGCCCGATCGCGACGGTGGCGCTGGAGGTGGCGAGCACGAGCGAGCCGCTGCGGAAGGCGAGCGCCGAGGTCTTCGAGTCCTGGATCGCGGGGGCGACGGCCTACTTCGCCGCCGCCGGGATTCCCGTCACACGGGCGCGGGAGCTGGCGTTCTCGATGCTGAGCCTGTTGGAGGGGGCGTTCGTGTTCTGCCGGGCAATGCGCACGACGGAGCCGCTGGCGATCGCCGGGGCGAGCGCGGTGGCCGAGGTCGGGGCGGCGCTGGCGGAGGCATAAGCCGACGCCCTCACCCCAATCCCAGCCGCCGCAGCCAGCGGGCGAAGAGGGGATCGACGATGCGGTGGCGGTCGCCGTCTCGTTCGAGCAGGCCCTCGCCGAGCAGGCGCCGGCGCGCTGCGTCGGAGGTCTGGCGCGGCAGGTCGAGCGCCTGCTGGACGCTGCGCGGGATCACGGTGGTGTTGCCGTCGGCGATGGCGCGCAGGGTGCGGCGCTCGCCCGGTTGCAGGGAGCGCCAGAGCGCCTCGCACTCGGGCTCGACCTCGCGCTCGACGTAGGCGAGGGCGTCGGCGAAGGAGGACTCGTCACCGGCGGCGCCGGGGGCAAGCGCCAACCAGAGGGCGTGGGCGAGCAGCATCGCCCGCTGGGGGTGTCCTTCGGCGACGTCGAGCAGCGCGTCGAGGGCGCTGCCGGGGTCGCGCCCGGTGCGCTCGAAGCGCGTCGCGATGTACGGCGCGAGGTCGCCTCGCCCCAGGCGCCCGAGACGCATTGGCAGCGCCTGGCCGTAGAGCGGGCGGGCGCGGTCGTCGAACAGGTGCTCCATCATCGAGGGCTCGGAGCCACAGAAGATGTAGCCGACCTGGCCGGCGTGGTGCTGGATGCGGGAGCGCAGGAGCGCGTCGACGCCGTCCAGGGCGAGCACGACCTGGAACTCGTCGAGGGCGACGACGATCGGGCGGCCGGTGCGCTGCGCGATCCGCCGGGGCGCGTCGAGCAGGCTCTCGACGAGCTGGTCGGGGTCGACGCCCGCGCCAAGCTGGGCGCGTACGCCGCCGCCGCCTAAGGTCAGCGAGATGCCCGCCGCCGCGAGGTGATCGCGTGCGGTACGCAGGGCGCGGCCGCGCAGCTGCTCGGCGTAGGAGACCTGCAGGCGCAGCGCGAGGTCGGCGCGGCTGACGACGCCGTCGAGGTCACAGAGCACACAGGTCGCGTCGTGATCGCGGCGCAGGCGCTCGAAGGCGGCGTGCAGCAGGCTGGTCTTGCCGAAGCGGCGCGGCGCGAGGAGCTTGACGAAGCGCCCGCCGAGACACAGCTCGTTCAGCGCCGCCAGCTCGTCCGCTCGATCGCACAGGTCCTCGGCACGCAGCGGCGCCTCGTGCCGAAACGGACTGTCGCCCTGTCGCCGTGAGCCCATTACGTCCCATGGTATCGGACCATTCTGTCCCACACCATCGGACCATTGCGTCCCATGGCATGGGACTGTCAGTGGCGCCGCCGGCCATCCGCGCGCTCAATGCCCCTCTGAGGTTCGCGCGCCCAGCCGCAGCACGTCGAGCGAGGCGTGCCTGACGGCCTCGCGGGCGAGCGCCTCGTCCTTGGTCGCCAGCGGCTCGCCGAGGCTCTCGGCGAGGGCGACGAAGAGGGCGTCGGCCGCCGTGAGGTTGCCGCGCAGCGCCCAGACCCTCCGCCGCAGGAACAGCGAGGGGAAGAGCTGGATCGGGAGTTGACCGAGATCAGCGACGGCGCCGGCGGCACGCGGCTCGGCGATGACGCCGCGGTGGGACTCGCGTCGCAGGACGGCGAGGACCTCGAAGACGAGGACGTCCGGCGCCGCCAGCTCGCCCTCGTGGCGGATCAGCTCGTGCACCGGCTCGGCGACGCCGGTGTCGAGCAGATAGTCGACGACGGCGGAGGTGTCGAGAACGGTCACTCGCCGCCGTCGCGGATCGCCCGGACGGCGGCCTGGCTGGACTCGTCGAGGTCGACGGCGCCACGCGCCCGGATGCGGGCGCGGAGCTCGTCGGGAGTCGGTCGCGAGGCGGTCCGGGTGAGCACCCCACGGAGGTACTCAGACAGCGAGACCCCGGCGGCCGCGGAGCGTGACTTCAGGGTGCGGTGGACCTCCTCGGGGACGTCGCGAACCTGAACCAGCACTCCCATACGTCGCGTATGATAGCATACGCCGTGCATCCGTAGATGCGGCGATCGGACCATTGAGCCCCCTGGCACCGTCCGCCCAGGCGCCGACGGCCGGCACCGGCCGGCCGTCGGGCCCCCTGGCCGCCCCCCCGCGGTCAGAGGCTCTTGACCATCACCGTCGAGGTCTCCCGCGGCGAGCCCTGGACGGGGTGGACGCGGAGCCGGACGACACCGGTGCCCTCGACGGGGCCGTCCGCGACGAGCCCCTCGGCGCCGGCCTCGGCGAGCGCCCGCTGGATGCGGGGGCCGCCGGCGATGACGGTGAAGTCGAGGCCGTGACGCCTGCAGCCGGCCCCGCGCGATGCCACGGTCCTGGCCCCGGCGGAATCGATGGAGTCGAGCTGGTGGAGGTCGAGGGTGAGGGCGGCGACGCCTTCCTCGCAGAGGCAGTCGATCTCGTCCTCGAGCTCGACGGCGGTGCCGCGGTCGAGGGTGCCGGTCAGGATCAGCCGGTGCCTCCAGACGGAGTCGCTGCCGGGCGCGCCGGGCGCAAAGGCCTGCGCGGTCCTGCTCCGGCCGATTTGACCGCGGTGGGCGCCGACGGGGATCACTTCGGCGACCCCGGCCTCGCCGGCGACATGCGGGATTGGGCTCGATGGTGATGCGAGATTGGACTTCATGATGGGACTGCTCCTTTCAGAAATATCTTCGGACCGATGGCCCGGCCGGCCTGGATCGGGTGAGCCAGGGCGGGGGGCGCAGAGAGAGACCGGGAAGGAGCTAGTCCGGCCGCTCGAGGATCAGCGCGAAGGACGCCGTGCGCCAGGAGGGCTGCGAGAGGCACAGCCGCCGCATCACGACGGGAGCCATGTGGAAGAGGTCGCCGAAAAGGATCGACGACGCCGAGCAGGCGCCCCCCGATCCCCCGCCGGCGGCCGACCCGACGCCGGCGCCACCGGACCCGGGAAGGGGCGCGGAGGGGTGGTTTTGGATCGCCGCGCCATCGTCGCGCCCGCCTGACGGGGCGCCGGAGCCGATCGTCGACGTCAGCGATCCGCCGTCGGCCCGCGCCAGCGCCATCGTGGCGCTCGCCGCCGCCCCCGGCGCGGCGGGCCAGCCGCCGACGCCGCTCGTGACGATGCCGGTGGCGGCGGCGAAGACCCGATCGGCGGCGAGCTCTCGGCTCGCCGAGGTCGTCTGCGGCGTCGAGGCCAGCGGCGGCCCGAGCGCGTCCGCGAGACGAGTCCCTTCCTGGGAGGCCGGCGCCGAGCCGACCGCCTGCACCGGGACCAGCCCGACCGCCGTCACCGTCGAGGCGGGCACCGGCACGGCTTCGCCGGCCTGTTCTCTGTGGTCCGAGCCGGACGCTCCGGAGGAGAGCTGCGAGTCGCCGGCCCCTTCGCTCACGACTTCCGAAGAGCCCTCTCCCCCGTTCGCCGCTCCGTCTGGTTTTTCGCTGCTCACGTGTTCGTGGACCGGT
Source organism: Solirubrobacteraceae bacterium (assembly GCA_035524055.1). GTDB lineage: Bacteria > Actinomycetota > Thermoleophilia > Solirubrobacterales > Solirubrobacteraceae > Palsa-744. Next base: position 23,010 of record DATKPO010000036.1, on the reverse strand, counting down.
GGGGCTTCTTCGCCGGCGGGCGCCTTTTCGACGACGGGCGGAGGCTGCTCGACGACGGGTGGGGTCGGTTCGACGACGGGCGGCGCTACTTCTTCCACCGGCGCGGGAGCGGGTTCGACGACAGGTGGCGCTTCTTCAGCCGGCACAGGCACCTGTTCAACGACAGGCGGCGCTTCTTCAGCCGGCACAGGCACCTGTTCAACGACAGGCGGCGCTTCTTCGACCGGCACAGGCACCTGTTCGACGACAGGCGGCGCTTCTTCGACCGGCACAGGCACCTGTTCGACGACAGGCGGCGCTTCTTCGACCGGCTGGACGGGTTCCTGGGAGCCTTCCGGCGCCTGCCCGGATTCGACCGGGGGCTGGGTCTGTTCGGCCGGCGCCGGAGCCGGTTCCGCGGGAGGTTCGCCCTGTTCGCCCGGCGGCTGGGCCTGTTCGGAGACCGGGGCTTCGGCCCCTTCTTCACTCGGCGCCTGGGCCTGTTCGGGGGCTGGCGCTTCGCCTGCTTCGTCCGCGGCCGGCGACTGGGCCTGGCCGGCGGACGATTCGGTCGCTTCGCCTGCGCCCCCGACCCCGGTAGCGCCCGCCGGTTCTTCGGGCGCCCCGGCCGCCGGCTCTTCGGGCGCCGCGCCTTCAGGCGCGACCGTCCCGGAAGACGCTTCGGCGGCGCCGCCGGATGCACCTGCTTCCTGCGCCTGGGCGCCGGCGGCGAAGAGAAGGCCGGCGAGGACAAACAGGACCACCAGCCCGACGGCTGGGCGGCCCCTGGGGCGCGACGGCACGGAGGGTGTCGCGAACGGCAGGATCATGATTCGCTGTCAGCCACCCGCTGCTGCGGGTCCTGGGGTCGTGTGGGACTCCTGGTGTGATTCTCGGCGCTAACCTCCAGGAGATGATGACACGATGGGGGATGTGGTCCGGCGGTGCTCGTGATCGAGGCTCCGAGGCCAACCCGATCGTGGCGGCCGACGGGGTGGGGCGGGAACGCGGGGAGGGGGCAGACCGATGCTGGTCCTGACGAGGAAGACGACGCAGAGCATCATGATCGGCGACGACATCGAGGTGACGGTGCTGTCGAACGACGGCGCCAAGGTGCGCCTGGGCATCCGGGCGCCGGCGGCGGTGCCGGTGCATCGGGTCGAGATCTACGACGAGATCCAGGCCCAACGCGAAGACGACGCTGACGACGAGCGTCGCGACGCGCCGGCGGCGCTCTAGGCGGCGACCCCGCCGACGCGCCGGGGCGCGGAGCGGCGGGTGAGGATGGCGCCCCAGTCGGCGTCGTCGAGCATCGCGGGAGGGGTGGCGGCGATGAACTCCCGCAGGGCCTGGGCGAGGGCGTCGGGGTCTTCGAGGTGGGGGAAGTGGGCGACGCCGGGCAGCGTCCGCAGCTGGCTGCCGGGGGCCGCCTGCTGTGCCCGGCGTCCGTGCAGCGGGGGGATGGTGTTGTCGCGCTCGCCCCAGACGATGAGGGTCGGCATGGACTCCAGGAGGTAGAGGCGGTCGGTGGCGCTGACGCGCTGGCCGTGGATGTCGATGACGGCTCGCAGGGTCTGGAGGAAGGCGTGGCGGGCGTCGGCGTTCTCCAGGGGCCGCAGCGCCCGGGCGAGCGCCTGGAGGTGGATGCCGAGACCCACGCCGCGCCGTCCGAGGCGCTGCCCGGTGTCGCGCAGGGCGCCGGTGAGCCGCCGCTGGATGACGAGCGAGAGCAGCCCCGACATGCCGGGGAGGGCGGCGCTGCGCAGCACGGGGCTGACGTCGTGCCCGAGGCCGCCGGAGGAGACGAGGGCGAGCCGGGCGGTGCGCTGGGGGAACTGGTAGAAGAACTGCATCGCGACGCCGCCGCCGAGGGAGTGCCCGACGATGCTGGCGCGGTCGATGCCGAGGGCGGCGAGGAGGTCGCGGATGCTGGCGGCGTGGGCGCCGAGGGAGTAGTCGCCGCGCGGCGCCGCCGAGTCGCCGTGCCCGATGAGGTCGGGGGCGATCACGGTGTGCTCGCGGGCGAGGTTCAGCGCCACCTCGCGCCAGTGGCTGGAGGAGTTGAGCATCCCGTGGATGAGGACCACCGGGGGGCCGCTGCCGGCGCTGCGGTAGACGACGCGCCGTCCGTGGAGCTCGATCCGCCACTCGTCGAACCGCGGCCGACTCACGCCGCCCGCTCCCGTCGGTGCTGGGCGAAGAGCATCAGGGCGTGCCGTCCGGCGGGGTGCTCGCGGACGCGGCCGACGAGGGTGGCGAGGGCTGGCGGCAGGAGGTCGACGGGAGGCAGGGGGACACCGTACCCGGGCGGCACGACGAGCGGGGCGGCGAGCGCGGCGAAGGTGAGGTCGGCGGCGCCGAGGCGCTCGCCGCAGAGGTACGGACGGCCGTCGGCGAGCAGGCCGGCGACGAAGTCGAGCTCGCCCCACACGACGGCCTCGTCCTCGACCTCGACCCCGGGGGCGATGCGAAGGACGCGCCGCACGAAGCGCTGCGCCAGGGGCCAGCCGGCGCGGATGGCGCGATCCTCCCAGGCGGGGACGCCCTGGTTGTTGACGCGCAGCGCCAGCTCCCGGGCGGGGAACATGTGGACGTAGAGCAGCCGCCGCCCGGCCGGCCCGAGGATGTCGTCGAGACGCCGGCAGAGGCCCTCTATCTGCGCCCGCCCGGCGGCCGCGGCGGGGAACAGCCGTCGCTCGGGCGGCAGGCGCCGGTCGACCCAGGCGAGGATCTCGGCGGACTCCCCGATGGCGCCGTCGGGGGTGACGAGGACGGGCACGGTGATGCCGCCGCCGGCGCGCCGGGCGGCGAGCTGGTGGACGCCCTGGACGTGGGGCTCCTCGCGGTACGGGAGCCCGGCCCGGTCGAGCGCCCAGCGGGCCTTCTCGCAGTAGTGGCTGATCGGGATGGTGACCAGTCGCAGCAGGCTACGAGTATCCCGCGTCTGGCAGGTTAGCGTCGCCTTAAATGGGCCCCGCCGGCGTACCGATTGCGGCCCGGGTGGCGTATATGGGGGTGTCGCCGACAGCGACCGGCCGGCCCTGCCCGCCGGTGTCGCCCCCGACCAGTCCAAGGAGAGGTACCTCAGATGGGATCAGCACCCCGATATCGCGGACCTTCACAGAGCCCCGACGGCCGGACGGCGCCGGGGGACGGCCTGGTGCCGGTGATCGGCCGCTACTTCCCGACGCCGCTGGCGGCGAAGGTCCCCGAGGTGATCCTCCTGTTCTGGGTGGTCAAGATCCTGACGACGGCCGGCGGGGAGGCGACGTCTGACTACCTCAAGAAGTTCGGCAACTTCGGGGGCGGCGGGATCGAGATCCTGGTGATCGTGGCGGGCTGCCTGCTGCAGTTCGGGACCCGCCGCTACCGGGCCTTCGCGTACTGGGCGTTCGCGTTCGCGATCGCCATCACCGGGACCGGGGTCTCTGACTTCCTCCATCTCGACGCCCACATCCCCTACGCGGGGACGACGCTGCTGTGGGCCGTGGTCCTGGCGGCGATCTTCTGGCTGTGGCGGCGCCAGGAGGGGACGCTGTCGATCCACAGCATCACGACCCAGCGGCGCGAGGCGTACTACTGGGCGACGGTGTTCGCGACCTTCGCCCTGGGGACGGCGCTGGGGGACTTCACGGCGACCTCGCTGAACCTGGGCTACCTGGACTCGGGGCTCCTCTTCACCGTCGTCATCCTGATCCCGGCGGTCGCGCACTTCCAGCTCGGCCTGAACCCGATCGCGGCGTTCTGGGCGTCCTACGTCGTGACACGGCCGCTGGGGGCGTCGTTCGCGGACTACATCAGCAAGCCCCACAACCTCAGCGGGATCGACTTCGGCGACGGCCCGACGGCGGCGGTGTTCGCCGTGGCGGTGCTGCTCCTGGTGACCTATCTCGCGATCGCCCGCCCCGACATCCAGGAGTCGGTGGACGCGACCGAGGGCCGGCCGCAGCCGGCGCCGGCCCTGCCCGACCTGGTCCACGCGGGCGAGCCGGGGCTCGAGCTGGAGTAAGCCGCTGGCCGCTGACGGCTAGCATCCAACGGGACCGTGCTCCGCGACGTCGCACTCCGGCTGAGACCCGCAGGCTGGCCGCTGCCACCCGCGGCGGCGCGCCGCCGGACCCTGGCGATCGCGTGGCTCGTGATCGCCGCCCAGCTGGTCTTCGTCGGGGGCTGGGCGCTCGGCGGGGCGCTGGAACCGCACTACTCGCAGATCCGGCAGTTCATCAGCGAACTCGGCCGGGAAGGAGCCGCGGACCCCTGGGTCTTCGCGACCTTCATGGCGGTCTGGGGATTGGCCTGGATCGCGCTCGCGATTGCCGTGGCGCCGTCGCTGCGGACACGGAGGTGGCCGCTGGCGATGCCCCTGGCGCTGGCGCTTGCCGGCGTCTGCGCGATCCTCGTCGGGCCGCTGCGGATGGACTGCTCGCCGATCCTCAGCGCGGCCTGCCGATCACGCGAAGCGGCGGGCGCCGACTCGTGGCACTACGAGGCCCACATCTGGCTGAGCCTGGCCATCAAGGTGGCGCTGCTGGCGTCGGGCTTCGCCTTCGCCCGCTCGGCCTGGCCGAGCCAGCTGGGGCGGCTGGTATTGGGCGGCGCCCTCGTGCTGCTGGTCGCGGGAGTCGTGACGTTCTTCCTGCATCACTCGTTCCACGGCTACAAAGGACTCGAAGAGCGGCTGTGGGCGTTCGTGGCGGTGGCCTGGGCGGTGGTGTGCGCGACCGTCCTGATCCTCGAGGCCACGCTCACCCCCGACAGGCTCCAGGCGCACGAGTCCCCCATCCAGGGCCGCGGGCCGGCTGAGCCCGCCGCGGTCGGCATCGATCCGGCGTAGCCCGACGTTACCCGTGGGCGTCCTTAGTTTCGAACCTGCACCTGACGCAGTCGAGGAGGCGTAGCCCTGCCGTTGCCAGCGCTCACGTCCGCCTCATCCTCGATCTGCGGGGCCCGCGACATACTCGCACCGTACCGGCTTGCCTGCCCACGGCTGACGCCCCGCGAGCCGCACACGACCAGCGATGATGCCTACTCCCGCTTCCCCCGCCCGTACAGCGCCTTGAACACGCGCCCCAGCATCTTCGTCCCGCGCTTGGAGTAGGGGAAGAAGTGAGGTTCGCGCTTGAGCGCCAGTTTCGGCGTGATCAGCAGGGCCTGCTCGTTGCAGTACTTGCGGATGCCGTGGGCCCCGTGGCGAGAGCCGAGCCCCGACGCCTTGACGCCGCCCATCGGCAGCTCGAGGGCGGCGAAGTTGATGATGGCGTCGTTGACGCACACCGCGCCGGCTTCCATCCGGCGGGCGATCTCCTCGCCGCGGGCGGTGTCGCGGGTGAAGACCGAGCCCGCCAGGCCGTAGGGGGAGTCGTTGGCGAGGCGGACCGCCTCCTCGGCGTCGGCGACCTTCATGATCGGCAGCGTCGGCCCGAAGGTCTCCTCGCGCATGATCTTCATGGTGTGGTCGACGTCGACCAGCACCGTGGGCTCGAAGTATTTGCCGTCGTGGCGGTGCCCGCCGACGAGCACCCGGGCGCCCTTGTCGATGGCGTCCTGGACGTGGTCGGAGACGATGTCCAGCTGCGGCGGGAACGTCATCGAGCCGATCTCCACCGTCCCCGGCCCGCCGTCGGGGTTGCCCTGGCGCAGCTTGCCGACCTTCTCGCTGACTTTGGCGACGAACTCGTCGTAGACCGCCGCCTCGACGTAGGCGCGCTCGATCGAGATGCAGGTCTGGCCGGAGTTCTGCATCGAGTAGTACGTCGCCGTGTTCGCCGCCCGCTCGAGGTCGGCGTCGGCGAGCACGATCATCGGGTCCTTGCCGCCCAGCTCCAGCGAGCACGGGATGAGGCGCTTCGCGGCGGCCTCGGCGACCTTGCGCCCGGTCGCCGTCGAGCCGGTGAACATGATCATGTCCACAGCCTCGATCAAAGCCGCCCCGGCCGCGCCGCGGCCGGTGGCGACCTGGAAGACGTCCTCGGGGATGCCGCACTCGCGCAGCCCCTCGGCGAGCAGAATCGAGGTCAGTGGGGTGATCTCCGAGGGCTTCATGATCACGCTGTTGCCCGCCGCCAGCGCCGGGATGCAGTCGCCGAAGGAGTTCGTCAGCGGGTAGTTCCAGGGGCCGATCACCCCGACCAGCCCGAGCGGGCTGTAGCGCACCACCAGCTTGCGTCCCTTGACCAGCATCGAGCTCGTCCTGACGCGCTCGTCGGCGAGGTACTCCTCGGCGTGCTTGGCCCAGAAGCCGAAGGCGGCGCCGGCGTAGGAGACCTCGGCGAGCTGGGCGTCCTCGTAGGTCTTGCCCGTCTCCGCCACGATCGTCCGCATCACGCGGTCGGCGTTGTCCATCACCCACTTCTGCATCCGCAGCAGCACCCGCGCCCGGCCGTCGAAGCCATAGGCCGCCCAGATCGGCTGCGCCTCACGTCCGCGCCGCGCCAGCTCGGCGACGGCGGCGGCGTCGAGGTCGGGGACCGTCGCGATCGTCTCCCCCGTCGCCGGGTTTTCGACGGGGATCTCGACCACCGCCGGGGGCGGGGCGGAGCCGTTGCGGATCTCGGTTGCGTGCTGCTCGGCCGTCGCCATCTTGGTCCCCTATCTGCTCGCGGTAGCTGACAGGGGAAAGGCTAGCTCACTCGGAGACCTCTCCCGCGTCACGGCTTCCGCCTACGCGCCGCGTAGGGTCATGCGTTCGGCCGGCGCGCGCCGCCGCAGAGGCGACCGCGCGTTTGGGCAACACCGCGACCTATAGGGACAACAGAATGAGATATGCGCGCGTCCTCGGCGTGAGCCTCACGATGGCAATGGCCGCAGCCTGCCTGACAGCCTGCCCGGCCTGGTCATTCGACGGTCCGATCACCGAGTACCCGATCCCGACCAGCGCAAGCGATCCATCGGCGATCGCGCTTGGGCCCGAAGGCGACATGTGGTTCACCGAGGCCGCCGGCGACAAGATCGGGCGCATCACGCCGACCGGGCAGATCACCGAGTACCCAATCCCGACGGCGGACGCCGAACCGAACGGGATCGTGGCCGGCTCGGACGGCAACCTCTGGTTCACCGAGACCCAGGCCGACAAGATCGGCAAGATCGTGCCCGCGACGGGAGCGATCACCGAGTACCCGGTCCCGACCGGCGGCGCGCAGCCGATGAGCGTCGCGCTCGGCGCCGAAGGCAACGTCTGGTTCACGGAGTACGGCGCCTCCAAGATCGGGCGCATCACGCCCACTGGCTCGATCAACGAGTACGAGACGCTGTTCGGCAACGACCACCCCCTGTATCTGGCGACGAGCCAGGGCGAAGGGCATGACATGTGGTACAGCGGCGGCGAAGGCAGTCACATCGGCTACGTCAACACCGTGTCGGGAGTCGCCGGCGAGACGACTCTGCCCAGCGGAGAGCAGGCGTTCGGCATCGCGACGGGCTCCGAAGGCGCGATCTTCGTGTCCGCGTTCGAACCCACCAACGAAACGTGGTCGATCGAGCACATCCCCGACCTGTTCGGCACGTTCACCGCGCTGGAAGCGTTCGGGATCAACGACGGCCAACTGCTGGCCGACTCGGACGAGGGGCTCTGGTACGACGAATACGACTCCCAACGGGCGCAGCTGAAACGGATCGACACCCAGAGCATCGTCACCGACGAAGCCGAAGGCCCACTGACGACGGATGAAACGCCCTGCGTGCCCTCGAAAGGGAATCTGCGCGCCTGCCCGCTCCACGGGCTCGCCTTCGGCGCCGATCAGGCGCTCTGGTTCACGGACCCGTCGACCAACTCGATCGGCATGTTCCCGACGGGCTACGCTCCGCTGGCCCCGGTGCCTGGACCGATCGGCCCAGAAGGTCCGGCCGGTACGCCCGGCCCGGCTGGCCCGGAAGGCAAGCAGGGCATCGAAGGCAAAGCTGGACTGGAAGGTCAGACTGGAGCCGAGGGCAGGCAGGGCGTCGAAGGAAAAGCCGGTGTTGAAGGCAAGGCGGGGGCCGAAGGCAAGCAGGGGGCCGAAGGCAAAGCCGGACCCGAAGGCAAAGCCGGACCGGAAGGCAAGCCGGGCGCCAGGGGCAAGGCCGGCCCGGCCGGGCTGAGCTCGCCGCTGACGATCATGATCGTGCCCTTCCAGACGACGGTCACGGCAAGTCGCGTCACTGTCCACTTCGCGGCGACGGCAGCCACGAAGGTCACGCTCAGCGTCGCACCGGCGACAGGCGCGGCGGCTGCGGGAACGGCCGGACACGCAAGCACGGCCGACGCGCCCCGAGGATCGGCGGTGGTCGCGTCGAGTCTCGCCGCGATCGGACGCAACAGGATCACGTGGAACCGCGAGCTGGCCGGCAAGCCGGCCAAGCCGGGCGTCTACACGTTGACGTTGCGGGCCACGTACGGCAAGGCTCACGCCAAGTCGATGGTGAAGGTGCGATTGCGGACCGGCTGAGAAGGCGCCGGCCAAGCCAACTGGAGCCACCGGTGCGCGTGAGGATCAGGCCCGCGCGCCGGTGGCTCAGCCACGGAGGTCATCTGCCCTCGGCGGCGTTCAGCCGGCTTGCGCGGCGGTCACGCACGCGACCGGTCTGGGCGGTGCCGTCTGCGAGGATGCGAAAAGCGCTGGCAAAAACGCCAGCCAGCTCACTCCGAGAGCTCGATCGAGGCGATCCCGATCGGCTCGACCGGGCGGTCGCCGCCGTCCGTCGCCACGCCCTCCAGGCTGTCGACTACGTCCATGCCCTCGCTGACCTGACCGAAGACGGTGTGCTTGCCGTCCAGCCACGGGCACTTCTGGGCGGTCACGATGAAGAACTGCGAGCCGTTGGTGTTCGGTCCGGCGTTGGCCATCGCCAGCGCCCCGCGGACGATCTTGTGCGGGTTGATCTCGTCCTCGAAGGTGTAGCCCGGGCCGCCGGTGCCGGTGCCCTGGGGGCAGCCGCCCTGGATCATGAAGTCCTTGATCACCCTGTGGAAGTTGAGGCCGTCGTAGAAGCCCTCGGCGGCGAGCTTGCGGAAGTTCTCGACCGTCTTCGGGGCGTCCTCGTCGAACAGCTCAAAGGTGATCTCGCCCTCGGTGGTCTTCATCGTTGCGCTCGACATTCGCCGTCTCCTCTGCTCGCTCGCCTTGAGCGCGCCACGATAGCGAGCGCCGCCCCGAGGCGCGGCCGCGCCGCTCAGCCCGCGAGCCGCTCCAGCCGCAGCTCGTTGCCCCGCACCCGCCGACCGGAGAGCTCGCGAATCACGCGGTCGGCCTCGGACTCGGGCACCGAGAGGAACGAGAAGCGCTCCAGGACGAGCACGTCGCGCACCGCCTCCCCGTCGAGGCCCGTCGCCGAGGTGACGGCGCCGACGATGTCCGCCACCTCGACCCCGCCGCCGCGGCCGGCGGCGAGCAGCAGCTTGACGTAGGTCTCGCGCCCATCCCGGTCGCGCGACACCCGCGGCTTGGAATGCCGCCGGGGCCGCTCGCTGACCGGCGTCGGGGCGCTGACGGCCCCCCGCTCCCAGGGCGCGATCGAGGTGCCGATGTGGCGCTCGATCGCCTCCAGCTCGCGCTTCTGGCGGGGCTCGACGAACGTGATCGCCCGGCCCGAGCGCCCCACCCGGCCGGTGCGCCCGATACGGTGGACGTAGGTGTCCGGCGAGGTCGGCACGTCGTAGTTCACGACGTGCGTCACCGTCGAGATGTCCAGGCCCCGGGCGGCGACGTCGGTGGCGACGAGGATCGGCACCCGGCCGCCCTTGAACGCCAGCATCACCCCGTCGCGCGAGCCCTGCGACATGTCGCCGTGCAGCGCCCGCACGTTCATCCCCTTGTCGCGCAGCGTCCGGAAGAGCTGGTCGCAGCGGATCTTGGTGCGCACGAACACGATCGTCTGATTGGTCTCCCCACCCGCCCCCTCGGCGCTCAGCACCTCCACCAGCTTCTCCGGCTTCTGCCGGGCGTCGACCGGGAGCTGGAACTGGGCGACGGTGTCGATCGTCAGCGTCGCCGCCTTCACCTTGACCACCACCGGGTCGTACAGGTAGCGGTCGGCGAGCTTGCGGATCGGCGGCGGCATCGTCGCGCTGAACAGCGCCGTCTGGCGGCCGCTGGGGGTCATCGAGAGGATCCGCTCCACGTCCTCCAGGAAGCCCAGGTCGAGCATCTCGTCCGCCTCGTCCAGGACCACGAAGCGGCAGTCGTGCAGAACGATCGAGTGGCGCGAGATCAGATCCAGGACCCGCCCCACGGTGCCCACCACGACGTGCCCGCCGGCCCGCAGCTGGGCCTGCTGGGTGCGGATCGGGGCGCCCCCGAAGACCGCCACGACGTCGATCCCGCGATGGGTGCCGTAGGCGCGCAGGGCCTGCGTCACCTGGATGCACAGCTCCCGCGTCGGCGTCAGCACCAGCGCCTGCACCTCGGGCTCCTCGGGGTCCACGTGCTCCATGATCGGCAGCCCGAAGGCCGCCGTCTTGCCCGTCCCCGTCTGCGCCTGGCCGATCACGTCGCGGCCTTCCATCAGCGGCGGGATCGCCTGCTCCTGGATCGGGCTCGGCGCCTCATAGCCCACGTCGCGCAGCGCCTGCAGGGTGGGCTCGGAGAGCCCCAGCTCGGCAAAGGTCTTCGGCATCGCGCCCCGCAGCTTACGTGCTCGCGGGTCTCGGGCGGGCTCGGGGTCTCAGGCGGCGGGATCCAGCAGCAGCTTGCCGCTCGTCCGCCGCCCCCGCAGATCCTCGTGCGCCCGCGCCGCCTCGCCCAGCGGATAGGTGCCTCCGATCTGGACCCGCAGCTCCCCCCGCGCCGCCCGCCCCAGGAGGTCGGCGAGCGCCTCCTCGAACATCCCCGGCCGCTCGAGGGCGTGGAAGAGGTAGAAGCCGACCACCGCCCGCGAGTTGCGCAGCAGCGAGCCCGTCGAGACGCTGTTGGGCTCCTGCGTGGAGATCCCGCAGACCACGATCCGCCCGAAGTGCGCCAGGGCGCGGCGCGAGGCCTCGAAGACGGCGCCGCCAGCCATGTCGAAGACCACGTCCACCTCGCGGCCGCCGTTGGCCTCGACTAGCCGCTCCGTCAGACCCTCGGGGGCGGGGTCGAGCGCGACGTCTGCACCGAGCCCCAGCGCCAGGGCGCGACGCTCCTCGCCGGTCGCCGTCGCGATCACCCGGCCCGCGCCGAACGCCCGGCCGAGCTGTACCGCCAGCGAGCCCACCCCGCCGGCGGCGGAGTGCACCACGACGCTCTCCCCCTCCGCCACCCGGCCCGCCGTCCTGTACAGGTGCCACGCCGTCGTGCCCTGGATCAGCAGCGCCAGCGCCACCCCGTCGTCGAGGCCGTCGGGGATCGGGAATACCCGGTCCGCCGGGGCCAGCGCGAACTGCGCGTAGCCCCCGGTCCCGGTCAGCGCCAGCACCCGCTCGCCGGTGTCCTCGCGCACCCCGGCCACCTCCCCGCCGGGGACGAGCGGCAGGGTGGCCTTCTGGACGTAGGAGTCCGTCCGGGTGTGGGTGTCGGCGAAGTTGATCCCCGCCCGCGTCACCCGGATCAGGACCTCGCCCGGCCCCGGCTCCGGGGTCGGCAGCTCGGCGAGCCTCAGCACCTCCGGCCCGCCGAACTCGGTCATCTGGATCGCTCGCATCGCGGCCAGGCTATAGAAGACAGGCCGCCGTCCCGTCTCCATCTGTTTTCACCTGCAACGGCCCGCGCCCGGCTCACCCGATAGGCTCCCCCGCCATGCCCATCACCGTGGTTGGATCGATCGCGTACGACACCGTCACGACGCCCTTCGGCGAGCGCAACCGGATGCTCGGCGGGGCCGCCGTCCACTTCGCCCTCGCCGCGTCCTTCTTCGACGAGGTCCGCGTCGTGGGGCCCGTCGGCGAGGACTTCGGGGAGGCCGAGCTCGACGTCATGCGCCACCGCGGCGTCGACGTCAGCGACATCGAGCGCGTCCAGGGCGGCAGGACCTTCTTCTGGCGCGGCAAGTACGGCTGGGACCTGAACTCCCGCGAGACCCTCGACACCCAGCTCGGGGTATTCGAGGGCTTCAAGCCCAAGCTCTCCGACGCCTCCCGCGCCAGCGACGTCCTGTTCCTGGCCAACATCCAGCCCGACCTTCAGCGCGAGGTCCACGAACAGATGGCCGCCGCCCGCTTCGTCGCCCTGGACTCGATGAACCTCTGGATCGAAGCCGCCCGCGACTCGCTCGTCAAGACGATCTCGGTGTGCGACTGCCTCACGCTGAACGACTCCGAGCTGCGCCAGCTCACCGGCAAGGCCAGCCTGCTGGCCGCCGCCCGCGAGGTCCTCTCCTGGAGCCCTCCCCACCCGCGGGTCATCGTCGCCAAGCAGGGCGAGTACGGCGCCGCCCTGATAACCGAGGACGGCTTCTTCTCCCTGCCCGCCTTCCCCCTGGAGACCGTCATGGACCCGACCGGCGCCGGCGACACCTTCGCGGGGGGCTTCGTCGGCTACATCGCCGCCCACCCCGAGGAGGAGCTCTCCGACGAGCTCCTGCGCCAGGCCATGGCGCACGGCACCGCCCTGGCCTCCTTCAACGTCGAGGAGTTCGGCACCGAGCGCGTCGCCCACCTCTCCGGTCCCGAGATCGTCGCCCGGGTGCGCCAGCTGCGCGAGTTCACCCAGTTCTCGGCCGCCGCCCTGCCGCTCGGCGAGTGATCCTCCCCGCGCCGGCCGACCTCGCCGCGCAGTCCCGACCTCGCCGCGCGGCCCCGACCTCGCCGCGCACCGACCTCCCCGACGCAACCCCGAGGCGCCCGCGCGGCTCCCACCTCCCCGCGCGGGCCCGACTTGCCCCATAATCGAGGCGAGACGACACAGAGGCCCGACACAGGAGATGGCGATGAGCACCGAGACCGAGGTTCCCCAGGCCCAGAGCAACGGCTCGGCCGCTGCCCAGACGCTGACGGTGACCGACAACCGCAACGGCCGCAGCTACGAGCTGCCGATCACCGACGGCACCGTGCGCGCGATGGATCTCCGCCAGATCAAGACCGGCGAGGACGACTTCGGGCTGATGGCCTACGACCCGGCCTACACCAACACCGCGTCCTGCCGCAGCGCGATCACCTACATCGACGGCGCCGCCGGCATACTCCAGCACCGGGGCTACCCGATCGAGCAGCTCTGCGAGCACTCCAGCTACCTCGAGGTCGCCTACCTGCTGATCAAGGGCGCCCTGCCCACCAAAGCCGAGCTCGATGACTGGGTGCACGAGATCACGATCCACACCTTCGTCCACGAGAACGTCAAGGACTTCATGCAGGGCTTCCGCTACGACGCCAACCCAATGGGGATGCTCGTCGCCTCCGTCGGGGCGCTCTCGACGTTCTACCCCGACGCCAACAAGATCCACGACGCCGACGTCCGCGACGTCCAGATCACGCGCCTGCTCGCCAAGATGCCGACGCTGGCGGCCTTCGCCTTCCGCCACAACATGGGCCAGCCCTACGTCTACCCCGACAACGACCTCGACTACGCCGGCAACTTCCTCGGGATGATGTACAAAATGACCGAGCTCAAGTACCAGCCCGACCCGCGGCTGGCACGGGCGCTCGACGTTCTCTTCATCCTCCACGCCGACCACGAGCAGAACGCCTCGACCAGCGCCGTCCGCTCTGTCGGCTCCACCCAGGTCGACCCCTACTCCGCCGTTGCCGCCGGCGTCGCCGCGCTCTACGGCCCGCTGCACGGCGGCGCCAATGAGGCCGCCCTGCGGATGCTCGAACGGATCGAGAGCGTCGAGAACATCCCCGGCTTCCTGGAAGGCGTCAAGGAGGGCAAGGAGCGGCTCATGGGCTTCGGCCACCGGGTCTACAAGAACTACGACCCCCGCGCGCGGATCATTCGCAAATACCTCGACGACGTCTTCGAGGTCCGCGGCAAGAGCCCCCTGCTGGACGTCGCCACCGAGCTCGAGAAGCGAGCCCTGGACGACGACTACTTCACCTCCCGCAAGCTCTACCCCAACGTCGACTTCTACTCCGGCCTCATCTACGAGGCGCTCGGGCTGCCGGTGGCGATGTTCCCCGTCATGTTCGCCATCGGGCGCACCAGCGGGTGGATCGCCCAGTGGTTAGAGATGGTCGAGGACCCCGAGCAGAAGATCGCCCGGCCCCGGCAGATCTATACCGGCGACCGCGACCGCGACTACGTACCCGTCGAGCAGCGGGGGTAGCGGTCGGGCTTGCCCCCGTGCCTCCGCGGGCTCGCCCCGTGCCCCCGCGGGCTCGCCCCCTGCCTCCGCGGGCTCGCCCCGTGCCCCCGCGGGCTCGCCCCGTGCCCCCGCGGGCTCGCCCCGTACGACCCGAGGGCTCACGACCGCGCGGGCTGCCCGGGTAGCTCAGAGCACAAGAGTCGTGCCGTGGCGGCGCAGCCAGTCTCGCTCGGACCGCCAGGTGGGCCAGTGGGACTCGACCAGGGACCAGAAGCGGAGGGAGTGGTCGTGGATCTGGAGGTGGCAGATCTCATGCCAGATGACGTATTCCAGGACGCGCTCGGGAGCGAGGAGGAGCCGCCAGTTGAAGCTCATCTGGCCTCGCGACGAGCAGGAGGCCCAGCGGCTGCGTTGGGCGCGGATCGAGAGGCCGTTGTACGGGGTGCCGGCCAGGGCGCTCGCGCGATCCAGGCGGGACGCGATCTCGCGACGGGCGGCGCGACGGTAGAACAGCTCCAGCGCCGGACGGGGGTCGCCGGCGGGCACCAGCAGGTGCTCGCCGCGACGGTGGACCCTCGTGCGGCTGGGCTCGGGGATCAGGTGCAGGGTCTCGCCGAGGTAGGGGACCGTGCCGTTGCGGGCCGCCACCGCGGCCAGGGCGGCGTGGGCCTGGGCGACGCGACGCTCGATCCAGGGGCGCAGCTCCTGAACCGCGGCCGCCGCCGCGCGCTCGGGGGCGCGCGCCGGGAGGACCACCTCGACGGCGACCGCGCGGCGCTCGGCGTCGGTATGGACGTTGACCCGAACCCGGCGGGCGCGGGAGGAGCGGCGGATGGAGTACCCCGTCGCCGTTGCGGCCGGCGGCCCTGACCCAGGCGGCACCTCCGCCGCGGGCAGCAACTCGATGGGCTTCTCGCCGGGCTCGCCGGAGAGGCGTGTCCAGTCGACAGGCTCGCCGGAGACGGGTGTCGAGTCGCCGGGCCCGCCGGAGACGGGTGTCGATGTTCTGTTTGGCGACACCGTGGCCTTACCTAGCGAGCATTAGGTTGTGCCCCGGTGTCGGCAAAGAAAGATCCCATCTCCCCTACCCCGAGCCGCTGCCTAATCCGCGTTAGGTTGCAGCAGGGTGTGGACAAAGAAGGCTCCCATCCTCGTCCCCGAAGCCTACCTAATCCACACTGGTGCCCTGAGTCGTTGATTCATCGGCGGTATCGGGTGCCAGCGACCAGGTCCAGCCGATCCTGTTCCTGGTCGTGATGGGCTACGGCATGGCCGGGCTGGTCGGGTCGATCGAAGGGTTCGACTTCAAGAAGTTCATGTTCCCGGGGATCATGGCGATGAGCGTCGTCATCGCGCTGGCCATCCGAGGGTTTTCGCGCACGGAATGAACCGGGGGGCGCGCCACGCAGAGCCGGGCTGGGCTGTGGATTGTGCGTTTGAGGGGGCTGCCGCGGCGGAGGGCCGGCCTCGGCGCCTGAGCGCCGCGGCCGGCGTCTCCCCCGGGGCGTTCAGGCGGCGGTCGGGGTGATCGTGACCGTCTCCCTCTTGGTCTCCTGCGGCAGCGGGATCGTCACCTCGACGACGCCGTCGTGCGTCTTGGCCTTGATCTTCTTGGCCTCCACGCCGGCCGGCAGCGCCAGCGAGCGGCTGAAGGACCCGTAGCGGCGCTCGCGGCGCAGGAAGTGCTTGTCCTTCTTCTCCTTGCGCTCCTCGTGTGCCCCGGAGACCGTGAGGATGTCGTCCTCGATCTCGATCTTGACCTCCTCGGGCTTGATCCCGGGAACGTCGGCGCGCACCACGAGGTTGCCGTTCTCGCGCTCCACATCGATCGCGGGCACCCACCCGCGCTCGCCGCCGGCGAGGAGATCCTCGAACATGCGGTCGAAACGGCTGCGCAGCTCGCCGAGCTCCGCGAACGGTTCCCAGCGTGTCAGTGCTCCAGGCATGACATACCTCCATCTATTCAGTTTTGCGGGGAGCCAGCGACGCTACCCGGCGGCCGCGAACCACACATCGGGTGCGACCCCCGTCAACGCTCCGTAGTAATCCCGCGAGCGTGGGCCGCCGCTCCTGCTCGCCATCCTGCGCGAGCAACGCGAAGCCCGTGACGCGGCCAGCGCCGCCCACGCCCGCCTTGTGAGACCGCCGTAGCCGCGCGGCGGGCCGGGCTTGCCCACCGCGCGGCCCCGGGCGCCCGGGGTGGGCCGCGTTTCCAGCGCGGCTATTTCGCGTCGTCCTGCCTGCTCAACGCCTTCCCGGCGCTCTGCACGACGTTGCGCAGGAAGTCGTACTCCGTGTGAACCAGTCGGTCGGCCATTTCCATGGCGGCGTCGATGATCTCCTGACGCCTGGAGGGACGCTCGCCGAGCGCGGGCAGCGTCTGGTCGACTGTGTCGACGAACCTGCGCACCGCATCGATAGCGGCCCGCTGGCCGGACTCGAGCGACTTGAGCACTTCGTCGGAGAGGTCGGTGGTCCGGTCCAGTGCTCTCGGGTGCTCGTGCTTGCCGGCATTCGTGCTGCGCTCATGGGCGCTCGTTGTGCTGCGCTCATGGGCGCTCGTGCCCTTGTCTGCTGTCCTGCTGCGCTGGGTCTTGGTCTGTGGCATTTGGATGCGCCTCCTTTCGCGGGACGTGCGTCCCGCTGCCGCTGCATTCACGGAAGGTCAATCGGTGGCTGCCTCGATTCGGATCTCCCTGATGGCTAGGTCTTTGGTAGCGACCATAGGCTTCTGCCTCACTGGTGCCATCCGTAGAGAGTTCGGGTGTAGCTGCACTCGATCCGCCGCGTGCCCGCCAGCACCCGTTCGCGGGTCTTGCGGCGAGAAGCGGCTCCGCGGTCACGGCGGCGGGCCAGGGCCGTGAGCTCGCGGAGGGCCATCACCGCATGACGATCGACCCCGGGGGCAGCGGCCCCGAGATGCCCTCGTCTTCGCAGCTGGCCACGCACCCCGCCGGCGCTCAGGAGCTCGAGATCGGGGTGGGTGAAAGTGTGGTCGCCGAGGGCGTCGCCGTCGCGCAGCTCGCGCCGCAGCGTCGCGCGGTAGCTCGGCGTCGAAGATCGCCAATATGCCTACCGGGCGCTGCGCGCCGTGCTGCACACCCTGCGCGACCGGCTGACTGTCGACGTGGCGGCAAAGCTCGCCGCGCAGCTGCCGACCCTGATCCGCGGCATCTACTACGAGGACTGGGACCCCAGCCGCACCCCCTACCAATCCACGACGTCGAGGCGTTCCTCGATCACGTCGCCCGCGAGGGACGCATGGCCGGAGAGACCGAGGCTTCGCTCGCGGTGAGTGCGGTCGCGAGGGTGCTGCGAGCCCATGTCTCTCCCGGTGAGATCGATGACGTCCTGGCGGTCCTGCCAGACAAGTTCAGGGCTCTGATCGAGGCCTGACCTCCCGGATGCGGTGGCGAACAAAAATCGGAGTCGGCCCCACCACGCCACCGGCCACCAGCGCCCAAAGGCCCCGAACAGGTGGAAAGCCGTGGCAGGGGCAGTGGTTCACCCCAATGACGCGGCCTACCGGCGGGCGTAGCGTGCGATTCGTGTTTTCGCACGACGATGATCGTAAGGAGGATCGTGATGTCGAGTGAGGTTCCGGCGGGCGCGGTCACACCCAGGCACGCCGATGCGATCGCCGGCTTCCTGGAGGGCGCCGGAGTCGCCTTCGAGCTCGTCGAGCATGAGCCGACCATCAGGGGCCCCGCGAAGGCTCACGCCGCCCACATGCCTCCGGAGCAGGTCGCCAAGACAGTCGTGCTGCGCGACGGCGGCGCGTATGTGATCGCGGCGATCACCGCCGTCGATCGCCTCGACCCTCGCGAGGTCGTGCGGATCACGGCCGCCACCGTCGCCGACGTCTGCGAAGAGTGAGCACGCAGACCCTCAGCCTGCCGGTCGGGGAGCACGAGGTGATCGCCGCGCTGCGCGCGCAGGCGCACCCGCTGACCGGGGAGCAGCGCGACTACGACGCACTGCTCGCGCTGGTCGGCGGGCTGGCTGCGCGCGTTCAACGAGGGTCGCCACCACACCGCCCGCCGGGCTGGGTTCTACAGCCTCGATCTCTACAGCCTCGGCGCCTCGATGGAGGCCGTGATCGGCTACCTCGACGCGCAGGATCCGCAGGCGGCCAGGCGCGCACGTGCGCGGTACGAGTGCCTGCAGCCGTACGCCGGCGATGCCGCGCGGTACGGCGAGGCGGTGCTGCTCGGCGTGGACGAGCCGTGCCGCAGGCACGTGATCGAGCAGCTCGTGGAGCTGCGCCGTCGCGCCGGCGAGTATCTCGCGCGCGACGGCATGGCGGCCGAGGACGAGTATTTCTTCGCCGAGCAGAACGCCGCGATCGTGGCGACCGCCGAGGAGTACTACCGCACGATGTTCGGTGACCGCGCCGGCTCCTGGAACCAGCGCGACCGGCACATGGCCGACACGCTCGACCATCTGCTCGCGCACCTGGACCGTCACGGCGGCAGCGCCCGGGTGGTCGTGTGGGCGCACAACTCGCACGTCGGCGACGCCCGCGCGACCGAGATGGGTCGTCGCGGCGAGCTGAACATCGGGCAGCTCGTGCGCGAGCGCCACGGGCACGATGCCGTGAGCGTCGGCTTCACGACGTACTCGGGCACGGTCACCGCCGCGTCCGACTGGGGCGGGCCCGCCGAGCGAAAGCGGGTCCGCGGGGCGCTCCCGGACAGCTACGAGGCGCTCCTGCACGCCACCCGCCTGCCGGTCTTCCTGCTCTGTCCGCTGGCCGCGGGCGAGAGCGACCGGGCCACGGCGGGCAGCGCTAGAACCGCAGGGCCCCGCCGGGCAGCGCTAGAACCGCAGCAGCGCGGCGATCGAGCCGTGCGCGGCGAGTTGCTCGCGGAGATGGCGCACGACCAGCACCTCGGCCGCCTCCGCAAGGGCGAGCTCGACCGCGCTCTCGATCACATCCCCTCGCTGTTCCGGGGTCGCACCATCGAGAGGACACGGGCGGGCGTTCGCGGCAAGACGCCCGCAGACCGGACAGGCGACCCCCGGCGTGGCGTAGCCGTGAGCGAGCAGCAGCGTGCCCACGCGGCGCTCGCCCAGCGCCTCCAGCACCTCCTCCAGCCCCACGGCGCTGTGACCGGAGGGCGCAAGACCCTCCTCCAGGCGTCGCAGCGCGTCCTGCTCGCGGACACGCTCGGCGTCCTCGATCAGCGGCGTGGCGCGCCTGCGAACCTCCTCCGCCGTGGCGCGCTCGACGTCGACCTCGAAGCTGCCCGCAAGGAGCCCCTGAAGCTCGGGGGCAAGCTCGCGCTCGACGCGGCGATGAAGCTCCCGCGGACCGGCCAGCAGCAGGCGGTCAAAGGCACGCCGCGCAAAACGGTCGGCCAGCAGCGC
This sequence comes from Solirubrobacteraceae bacterium, assembly GCA_035524055.1. Taxonomy (GTDB): domain Bacteria; phylum Actinomycetota; class Thermoleophilia; order Solirubrobacterales; family Solirubrobacteraceae; genus Palsa-744. The sequence continues at coordinate 3,531 of DATKPO010000036.1, read as the reverse complement.
GCAGGTCCCGCGGAGGTGCCGGTCGACTTCGGTCTCCACGCCGCGCTGGTAGCGGGCCTGCGACCAACCGCCCTGCTCGTGGTGACGATGCACGTCGTCGAGCACGTGCGAAACCTCCACGAGGTGATCGCGAGTGCCCGTGAAGATACGGCTCGCCCGACGGCTGACGAGCAGCACACACCAGCGTTCGGGCGAGATCAGCTCCAGCAGCGGCTCGATGAACGGCCGCTCCTCGACGGCGACCAGCGGGTCGACGGGCTCGGGCAGGCTCACCACCTCCCACAGGCCCGCCGGCGCGGCGCAGAACACCGCCAGCCCACGCGCCGAGGACGGCGCCAGCTCACGCCCATCCTCGAACAGGGCGCGCACCGCCGCGATGTCCTCGCGCAACGCCATGCGCTCGCCGTGCGGCGCCTCCGCGTCACCGTCCAAGCGCCGCTGCGCCTCCCCCAGCAGCGCGTCGAGCTCCATCCGCCGTTCGCGCAGGTTGGGCATCCGCGAGGGATCAAAACCCAGGTACACGCTCAGCACACGATTGCCGTGCGTGTCCACGCTCGCCAGGCGGTCGATCGCCTGTCGAGCGAGCCCGATCCGGCGCGGCTGAGCGAGCGTCGCCATCGTTCAGGCCGCGGTCGGCTTGATCTCGATCCTCTGCTTCTCCGGCTCCTTCGGCAGCGGGATCGTCACCTCGACGACGCCGTCGTGCCCGCCCTCGCGGCCGCCCGGCTCACCGAACATGCGGTCGAGGCGACTGCGCAGCTCGCCGAGCTCGGCGAACGGCTCCCGACGTGTCGACGTTGCCAGCATGATTCGGGCTCCTTCCATCAGGTGAAGTGATTGCAATGCGAACCTACCCCTGCTCGCAGCGGCCCACATCAGGGAGGCACCCCATCGCAGATCGGGATTAGCTACGGAGGCGGACCACCTGCGATCGATGGCCTGACCGAGTGGGGGCGCTGCCCGTCGGCTATCGGTGGGAGCTCCGTAGTTTGCGCCCACGGCTGCGCGGCGGATTCCCGAAGTTCGGGTGGTGCCGCTGCCTTGCGAGGTGCGCCCACAGGCGGTGCTCGACACCGTGCCGTGGCTCGAGCCGGTGGCGGGGATGTGCGCCTCCGGCGCATGGGGGGCGGCCGTGCTCGGACCACACACCCTGCGTCTGTTCAGAGGCGGACCCAGGATGCTCGTGGAGTACGGGGACGTCCACGACGACCCGCCCGCCATGCTCGGCGCGGGCGGTCGGTCCCCGCACTCGCCTCGGCGTCGCCTACAGGTGACCGAGCGGCACGCCGCGTGGAGAGTCGAGCGCGCCGCGGCGCTGCTGGCGCGCGCGCAGCAAGGCCGCGCCCACGAGCACCTGGTGGTCGCGGCGCCGCATGAGCTGTGGCCACTGGTGGAGCGCACACTGCACGGCGACCTGCGTGCGCGACTCGACGGGCTGGTGGGACCGGGCCTGGAGCGCGCATCGGAGCAGGACATCACCCGTGCCGCGGGGGCGGTCGTCGCGCGCGCCGAGCACGAGGAGCACGGACGGTGCGCGGGCTCGACCACCACCGTCCCGTCGCTGCGGTGCGAGCGCGTCGACGCCAGGCCCACCACGTCGCGGTACACCAGCGGCCTCTCCGTTCCCGCCGGGCCACCGGCGCGCACATGCACCTCGGGCGGCGGCTATGCGGCTCGTACTCCGGGAAGCCGGTCGTCGCGCGGATGGTAACGCTCCTCTTCGCCGAAGCCGAACAGCAGCTCGTCGAGCGCCGGTCGCCGACTTCGGTCATGTGTTCGCCTGAGAGGAGGGCACGCCATCGAGCGAGGAGAGCCCCCAGCTCGCTTCGTTCTCGGCCATCCAGGCGATGAGCGCTTCGCGGCCAGTCGCCGGCCGGTATACGTGGCTGCTACCTGCTGCAGACGAGGCGCAGACCGCCGTCGTAGGCAGGCTGGGTGCGCAAGTGACCGTGGCGGGCATCCCAGGCGCCGGAGGCAAGATCGTCCGCGAGGGCCGTGAGGGCACGTTGCTCGACGCCGTCTGGCAAGCGCGGCCAGACGGACTGGGCCGCGCGCAGGCTGGAGTCGAGGTATGCCTCCGGCCGCGCGTAGTGCGCCTCGAAGAAGCCGTCCTTACAATCCGCCGGGATCGCGACAGGTTCGACGCTGGCATGACCAAGGATGCCTGTGATCGTGTCGATCGTTGGGAAGCGTTGACGGTCGTCGGCGAGCGCCTCGGGCAGGTAGTCGCGGATCATCCAGTAGTCGGCGAGCACGTCGATGTCGAAGGTGAGCACGACGACCGGGCCGCGCGCGACGCGGCGCAGCTCAAGTAGCCCAGCAGTCGGGTCGCGCCAGTGGTGCAGCGTGAGGATCGCCATCGCCGCGTCGAGGGCATCGTCGTCCAGCGGCAGCTCCTCGGCGTTGGCATCGATCGCCGGCGCGAGCGGGGTGGGACGTCGGGCGCGCATCCCAGCGGAAGGCTCGATTGCAAGCACATAGCGGTCGGTGGGCTCGTAGGAGCCGCTGCCAGCGCCAACGTTAAGGACGGTCCGCGCGTCGCCAAGCGCCGCGTGGACACGCGCAGCGATCCGCGGATCCGCACGCCGATGACGCGGGTAGGCCGGCGCGTGCCGGTCGTAGTCGATGCTCGCTTCACGCACAGCGCACGCACTCTATGCAGCCAACCTCTTCCCGGCGTATGCAGCCAACCTCTTCCCGGCGAGCGGGACACGAGCCCAGCTCGATCCCCGCCGTGCCGCGCGCGACCCGGCCGTGGCGTGTCGTGCCCCGTGCGCTCGCCCCGCGCTCTGCCTCATCGCGCTTATGCCACACTTTCGAATATATGACAGACGCCGAGCGCGATGACGAGTTGGAGGCTGAGTGCGCAGACGACGCGGACCTTGACGAGGAAGAGGAGATGATCGCGCAGCGCCTGATGGCAATACGGCACCTTCGGCGCGAGACGCGCCGACTCAAAAGCGAAGGCCGCGCGGCACTGGTGTCCGGGGTGTCGATTCCGGCGGGCTGGCGGGATCTCCTGGCCCAGGGTCTGGCAGGGACGATCGAGGATGCTCAGGACGAGCCCGCCGACGAAGAGCTCAGCGAAAGCCAGCTTCATACGCGCGTCGAGCGAGCACGTTCACTTGCGGAGGCGATCGGCAGTATCGAGCCTGAGGGCACGTATTCTGTCGCCCCCGCCGATCAAGATGTGCTCTATGAGGGACTCTGCCGATCGCTCGACCTCCAGACCCTCGCTCGACGCAGAGTGACCGAGCACGATCCCCTCGGGCTGCGCTTCATTACCGCGCATAGGGCATCATCGCGATCGACCTGGCAGGCCTCCCGTGATCACCAACCAGCGCGAATACCGCATCACCAAAAGCTGGATCGCCCGCTTCGAAAAGGAGCTGGCTGCCAACGAGACACGGGAGCTTCGACCCCGCGAAGACCCCGGTATGAGGAAGGTGGTACACGACGCGATCACCAGCGAGATCGAAACACTGCAACAGCAGATCGATCACTACGAGCGACTACGCGACGGACACATAA
>DATKPO010000035.1:0-39005 GCA_035524055.1 Solirubrobacteraceae bacterium | reverse complement strand
AGCACGCAAGCACGCATGAAAGCAACACCCAACGCAACACCCAAGCACAATTCCAACCCATCACCCTCATGACCGACGCCTCCGTCCGCTCGACCTCCGCGCTTTCACACCCTTCCCCTTGCCCCGCTTACCCTTTGTCCTCTCCTTCTTCTCCTTCTTCTTTTTCTTTTTATTCTGCTGCTGCTCCTGCTTCTTCTTTGCCTTCGCTTTCGCTTTTGCCGGTTGTGCCATTGGTTCACCGGCCAATGGCGGGTTGCTGCCCACCTGCGACTCACTGCCAGGCGAGAGCAGCGTCGGCGCCCCGCTCAACGGACCCTGGCAGCCTTCCCCTTCACACGGCAATGGCGCGGCCGGCCCCGGGAAACCACCATCCACCCGCGCGTCATAAATATCGACACTCGTATCGCCATCCTGCCCCACAAGCCGATCCGCCGTGGTAAAGAACACATCGCCACCAGACGCATCCGTCCCGAGCAACCTCACCATGCTTTCCCCTGTCACGCCGGTGGCCGTGTCCTGGCCATCGGAGATCAGGCTGACCCGCCCCCCGTGATACTCATACACATTATTGAAGCCATGAATTTTATAGTTTTCACCGTAGGCTTCAAAGCCTTCGATTGCCTGCGGCGTGAGCGCCGCAGGGCTCTGGAAAAACACATAAGCGCCGTCAGCGGACACAGACAGATGACTCCAATACTCTGCGGGTTCATAGCTCTCGCAGCTGTAACACGGGCGAGGGATCGTCACGAAATTGGCCGGTGTGTTGCCGTCGTGGTTATAGCCTTCCTCCCCGATCGACACGCGCACCAAAACACCGGTCTGCGCGTCATACTCAAACAGCTGCCTGGCCGTGCCCGTATCGTCTGGCGTCAGGTCGCGGTTGCTCGTGAACACAAGAAAGCGACCGTCGGGCGTCACGTCGGACTCAAACCCACGTTCAGCCGCGTCACTCAAATCGGCCGTAGACAGGGTCGCGATAAACGCCAGACGTCCCGACGGGTGTTCTGCGTCCTGTTCGAACACGTACAGGTTGGGCGCGCCCGCTTCAGCCGTTTCACCCTGCCGGTTGGGCGTCGTGGTCAGCACCCCGCTCGCCAGGAAGTAGACGTGCGAGCCATCCTGAGAGACCTGCATCCAGGGATGCGCGTACCCATCCCCTTCCAGCACTTCGGCAGCCGGGTTCGAGACGGTTGCGTCTCCGGCGGAGACCCGCACGAGCCGCTGCCCCGAAGGCGCGTCGAAGTCGTACTCGTACAGGTTGTTGCTCGTATCGGAGCCGAGCAGCGGCTGCGTCGTCTCAAAGAAGACCTTCGAGCCGTCTTCGGAGGCACCGATGAACGTCGCATTCGCCAGTCGCCCGGCGCTGATCAGCCTCCCATTTTCATAGCAGGCCGCGCAATCTTCCTCACTCGGCTGGGAGATCGAGACGGTATGCGCACCCGGCAACCCGTTGTCGATCCGCGCGAACAGCTCGGCTACCGGCGTACCACTGCCACCACAGTCACCGGGGAAGACCGAGAAGAACACCGTGTTCCCATCCGCTGACACCGCATTGTCGTTAAACAGCGACTCTCCGTAGCTCTGCGGCCGGGGCGCGCCGCCGATCACGTCGCCGCACTGGCCGATCTGCTCACCGCTGTCGTTCACACCGACGAGCAATGGCGCGCCGTTCCCGGTGCCCACGTACTCGTAAAGGCTTCCCCCGCCACCGCGGGTCTCATCGCCCGGCCAGTAGTAGCCACCCGCGCTTTCCAACGAGAAGAACACACGCGACCCATCCGCCGAGATACCGCGCTTGTGCAGGCCCACGAGTTCGAGCAGATCGGTCGGGTCCTCTTCGGGCGCCGAGCGCGGTGCGGCCGGGCCGACTTCGACAAGCGAGCCATCCGTTTCGCGCGTGAAGATGCCGAGGCTGTTTTCCGGCTGCCCCACTCTGCGCGCCAGCCAGGCGCTCCGTTCACCTTCCAGGCTCAGCATCGGGCCTTCATTGAGCTTGGTGGGCACGATGTATTTGCTGCTCGGCAGGTCTGCTGGCGTCGCGCTCCAGCCCGACGGGGCGCGCGCGATCGAATAATACGCGGGCGCCCCCGAAAAGCTGATGTAAGGGTCACCTTCGGTTTCCGGAGTCGCCGCGGTAATCGCCGCGAGCACCTGAGACCCCTCCGGACTGACGTTATAGAGTTCTTCGATGCCGCCCGCGTTCTTGAACGGCGGCGTCACCAGCTCATACGCGCGGCAGTCCGGCAGGTGCGCCGACGGGCCCACCCGGAACGCCGCGTTCGGGCATTCTTCAGCCGCGGCCGGCACCGGCCGCGCGAGCGCAAGCGCGTACAGAGACACAAGCGCGAGCGCGCATGACAGGGCGATCGTTGCGTGCAGCGCGTTGCGCCCGGTCGGCACGGTGGGGATGAGTCGACGCCCGGTCATCATGCTCTACCGCCTTTCAGGTGTGAACGGCCCATCAGGCGACTTCGCGCTGGTGGGGGTTGTACATACGCATGCTCTGCGCGACGTGCTCGCCGGCGGGGGTTAGCGTCCACGCGTTGGGGCCACCTCTGGCGTGCCCCGCCCCAAGGTTGGCCAGCAGCCCGAGACGCTCCAGGCGCCGCAGCAGCTTGGAGATCTGCCCCGGATCGGCAACCTCGGCGTAGGTCGCGACCTCCCGGTTGCTGGGATGCTCGCCCCCACCGCCCAGCGTGGCGATCGCCTCCAGCACCCGTGCCGTCCGGTAGGTCAGCCGCATCGACACCCCGCTCAGCGGGTCGCTCGCCGCCCGCGACTCAGCGGCGGGAAGCTCACCGGTGACGGCCGGCCGGGGCGGCGCCGACAGCGCCCGCTCCCGCCGTGCCGCCGCCGGACCCAGATACGCCAGCGCGATCATCCCCATCAACTCGCCCAGTAAGCCACTCAACGGCTCACGCTCGCGACGCTCGAGCCGCGCATACACGATCGCGCAGCCAGCGCCGACGAGACCCTCCGCCGTCAGCGGCGTACAGGTCTCCCCGCGCGCGCCCTGCAGGCGCCCTTCGTCGAGCGCCGCTGTCAGCTGCGCGATCACCTCCTCACGACGCGCCAGCACCACCGGCCCGGCGCGCAGAGCGTGCACCACACACACGCGGGCCAGCGCCGGCTCGCGATCGAAGAACCCCAGGATCGCCGCCAGCCCCACGCGCACCCGCTCGCGCCACGCCAGCGGCCCCAGCTCGGCTGCGGTCAGCTCCGCCCGCACCAGCTCGACGGCCTCCTCCAGCACCGCCGCCAGGCACTCGTCGCGGTCGTCGAACAACTCGTAGAACGTGCGCCGCGACACGCGCGCCCGCGCGGTGATCTTGCCGACCGTCGCCTGCGCATAGCCCGACTCCTCGACCGCGGCGACCGTCGCGGCGATCAACCGCGAGCGCTGTATATCGCTCACCTCCACCCGCGAGGCCCCGCCAGCTGCCCGCGAGGCCCGGGCAGACACGTTCACCGCCGACCGGCGCGAGGAGGAGACCCGCCGCGGTCGTGTCTCGGTGAGACGCGAACCGGCCATCACGCCGCCCATCCCCCACAGGAGGCCGGCGCGGGCGGCAGATATGGAGCCGCGGGGGCTAGATCCCTAGCGCAAGAGAGAGAGAGAGAGAGAGAGATGCGACAGCGCCATGCTGGCGCATCTAGCTACGAGCTCACCGCCCCATGCAGCGACCCCTGAGACGCTGTTCTCTGCTGAAAGCACGTCGAAACCCAGCTCCCTCATCCGTTGCGACCTCTGGTCCCTCTCCCGACTGACGTCCCGCCAGCGCTGCCGCGGTCAACCGCAAGGGCGCGCCGACCCAACCCCGATCCATATGTCATCACGCCACCGCCAACCGAAGGCGATGACAAAGGCAACCATACACGCAGCCCGCCGGCCTGTCAATACCCAAAGCGACGCTCCCGGCACAGGCGCGTGGACCGCGCCGCCACGACCTATGGGCGCGAAAGCCCGATCTCTCTACGTCCCCGACAGCGCCCGCAGCGGCGTCATCCGGGTGACGCGCCACGCGGGGTAGATCCCACCGAGCACGCCGATGGCGATGCCGACGAGCAGGCCGCGGCCGAGGCCCCAGGCGGTGATCGAGGGCGATATATAGGTGCTGACACCGAGGGCGTCGACGAGCAGGCTGCCGCCGATGACCCCGAGCAGCAGACCGAATCCGGCGCCGAGCACGCTGACGGCGATCCCTTCGCCCATGATCAGCGACGCGACCCGCAGCGGCGACCAGCCGACGGCGCCGAGCAGGCCGAGCTCGCCCTGGCGTTCGAGGATCGACATCGCCATGGTGTTGGCGACGCTGATGATGCCGACGATCAGGGCGATCACGACGATCACGAGGATCGCCTTGGATATCAGCGTCGAGTTGGCCCCGGCGCGCAGCGCCTGCTGGGGGTCGGTGATGACCTGGGTGCCGGGGAATTCGCGTTCGATGCGCCTGGCGGCCGTTTCGGCGTGCACGGCGGGGGCGAGGTCGACGACGACGTCGGTCTCCTCGCCCTGGCGGCCGCTGAGCCGCTGGGCGGTGGCGAGCGGGAGCACGGCGCCGGAGTCCTCGAAGAGGATGCCCGAGTGGTAGACGCCGGCGACCGGGAAGCGGTGGCCTGCGACGCTCAGCAGGTCGCCGGGGCGCAGGTGCAGCGCGGCGGCGAGGCGATCCCCGACGAGCACCTCCTGTGCGCCCGCCGCTACCCGGTGGCCTTCGACGATGACGAGGCTCTGGGTGAAGAAGCCGTGGGGGTCGGCGCCGAAGGTGACCGCCGAGGCTTCGGCCTTGATCGCTTCGATCATCAGCAGCAGCGGCGTCGCGCGCTGCACCTGCGGGCTCGACCGCAACCGCGCGACCATCGCTTCCGGCAGCAGCGAGGCGGTGGGGTCCGAGACGTTGGCCTGGAAGACGCCGAGCCCGGAGCCGCCGAGATGGACGAACCCGGCGGCCGTCCGTTTCAGCCCCTGGGTGAAGGCGAGCAGCGCCACGATCGTCGCCACCCCGACGGCGATGCCCAGCGCGGTGAAGATCGTGCGCGCCGAGCGGCGCATGAGGTTGGTTGCGATGATCGCGAACACCCCTCCCCCTCCCCTACTCCGACCGCGAGCAGACGGAGGCCTGGGGAACGTCGGCGGCGGACGCTTGGCCGTCCGTCGCGGAGCCCGGCTCGGTGGGCGGCGCGGCGCCGGCACAGGTCGACCCGCCAGCCGAGGGAGCCGGCTCGCCCTCCGCCACGACGGCGCCGTCGACGATCGTGATCGTGCGGTCGGCGCGCCGCCCGACGGAGCTGTCGTAGCTGACGACGATCATCGTCATCCCCAGCCGGTCGCGCAGGCGGAAGAGCAGGTCGAGCACGCGCTCGGAGGTCGCCGAGTCCAGCGCCCCGGTGGGCTCGTCGGCGAGCAGCAGGCGCGGCTCGTTGGCCAGCGCCCGCGCGACGGCGACGCGCTGGCGCTCGCCGCCGGAGAGCTCGGAGGGCAGGTGCTCGGCGCGATCGGCCAGACCGACCTCGTCGAGCAGGGTGAGCGCGCGCTCGCGGCGCGCGCCGTGGTGCACGCGGGCGCCGATCAGCGGGACTTCGACGTTGGCGCGCGCCGAGAGCGACTCGAGCAGCAGGTGGCGCTGGAAGACGAAGCCGACGACCTCGCGGCGGGCGCGGGCGTGGTTGGGCTCGCGCCACAGTGGGCGCCCGTCGATCCTCACCTCGCCCGTGTCGGGCTGCTCGAGGCCGCCGATCAGCGCGAGCAGGGTGCTCTTGCCCGAGCCCGACCGGCCGGTGATCGCGACGGCCTCGCCGGCGCCGACCCGCAGCGAGACGTCGCGCACGGCGGCGATGCGTCCGAAGCCCTTGCTGACCCCGGCGACGACCACGTCCGCGCCGGCCGGCGCACTCACCTGACGACCTGAACCGCGTAGTCGAGGTTCAGCTTCACGTGACCGGAGACGATCACCGCGCGGAACGTCAGCGGGTAGCCGACGGCCGAGGCCGGCCATTTGAAGACGTCGGCGAAGTGCCCGGTGAAGACGTAGTGCGAGCGGTGCGCGACGACCTGGCCGCCGAAGAGGTACTCGTAGTTGACGCTGGCGTGCGCGGGACGTCCGTGGCTGGAGACGGTGAAGCTGATCGGCCAGGGCCGTTCGACGACGGGGTGGTGGCTGGCGGGGCGCATCGTAGCGGTGACCCCGTCCGAGCTCGCGCTGACGGTCCCCGACGCCGACACGCTCGCGGCGGGCGCGGTGGCGGCGGTGGACGTCGTGGGAGCCGTGCTCGCCGTCTTCGGCCCCGTCGTCGCCGACGACGGCGAGGAGGACCCGCCGCAGCCGGCCAGCAGCAGCAGACCGACGATCGCTGCCGCAAATGAATGATGGCGCCGCTGAAAGGTCATCTGGCGATCCTCTCTCGGTGGAGATTTTATGCCGCGCCGAGGCGGACACCGGCGCGCGCGGCGTCGAGGACCACCCGCTGCTCGGCGGCGGCGATCAGCCGGCGGGTGCGCGGCACGGCGTCGACGCTGACGGAGATGTTCTCGATGCCCAGCCCGACGAGCAGCTCGGCGTACTCGGGATACACCGAGGGGGCCTGCCCGCAGATCGAGGTGCGCAGCCCGAGCTCGCGGGCGCGCGGAATCAGCTCGCCGAGGTAGGCGACGACCGCGGGGTCGCGCTCGTCGAAGGTCGCCGCGAGCAGCTCCGAGTCGCGGTCGGCGCCGAGCATCAGCTGGGTGAGGTCGTTGGAGCCGACCGAGATGCCGGCGATCCCGAGCTGGGCGTAGCGCTCCAGGTTGAACAGCACCGAGGGCACCTCGGCCATGATCCACAGCTCGAAGCCGGGGCGATCGAGCAGACCCGACTCGGCGAGCAGCGCGCGGCAGCGTTCCAGCTCGCGGGCGGTGCGCACGAAGGGCAGCATCACGTGGAAGTTCTCGTGGCCGGCGTCCCAGACGCGCCGCACGGCCTGCATCTCCAGGGCGAAGACCTCGGGCTCCTGGGTGTAGCGCAGGGCGCCGCGGTAGCCGATCATCGGGTTGGACTCCTGCGGCTCGAAGCGCTCCCCGCCGCGCAGCCCGCGGAACTCGTTGGTGCGGAAGTCGATCGTGCGGTAGGTGATCGGGCGCGGGTGAAAGCCGGCGGCGAACGTGTTCAGCGCCCGCGCCATGCGCTCGACGAACTCCTCGGCCTTGCCCTCCTCGATCAGCTGCCGCGGGTGGGTGCCGTCGAGCGCCTCGAGCACCATCATCTCGGCGCGCAGCAGGCCGACCCCGTCGACTTCCAGCGCGGCCGCGGCCGCCACCTGCGAGGGCTCGGAGAGGTTGACGAGCAGGCGCGTGGCGGTGACCGGGGCGGCGGTGGCGCCCGGCCCGGTGAGGAGACCGGGGGCGCCGGCGATACCGGGCGCCGTGACCGCCCCGTCGGGGCTCGCGACGAGCGCGGAGCCGGCGACGCCCGTCGCGTGACGGGCCGCGCTCCCGGCGCCGGGGCCGACGTCGACGGCGCCCTCCAGAACGGTGCCCTGGGTGGCGTCGACGGTGACGATCTCGCCGTCGCGCAGCCGGCGGGTGGCGTCGCCGGTGCCGACGACGCAGGGGATGCCCAGCTCGCGCGAGACGATGGCGGCGTGGCAGGTCATGCCCCCTGAGTCGGTGACGATCGCGGCGGCGCGGCGCATCAGCGGCACCCAGTCGGGCGTCGTCATGTGCGTGACGAGCACCTCGCCGTCGCGGAACGCCGAGGTCTCGTGGGGGTCGGTGAGCAGGCGCACCGCGCCGGAGGCGCTGCCGGGGGCGGCGCCGAGACCGTGCAGGAGCACCTCGGCGGGGGCGTGCTCGGGCTCCACGATCGTCGTGATCGGTCGGCTCTGCAGCATCCAGGCGGCGCCGTCGGCGTCGAACGCCCACTCGGTGTCCTGCGGCGCGCCGTAGTGAGCCTCGATCCGCATTCCCAGCTCGGCCAGCCGCGTGACCTCCTCGTCGCTGAGCACCGGCCGCGAGCCCTCCTGGGCGCTCAGCTCGCGCGTGCGCGTCCCCCCTCCCTCGACGACCTCGATCGCGAGCTCCTTGGGCCTGACCTCCCGCGTGACGATCGCCAGGTCGCTCTTGCGCACGACATAGCGGTCGGGCGAGACGCTGCCCGAGACGACGGCCTCGCCGAGACCGAAGGAGCCCTCGATGACGAGGTGGTCGCGTTCGCCGCTGGCGGGGTCCACGGTGAACATCACCCCGGCCCGGGTCGAGGGGATCTGGCGCTGGACGACGACCGCGATGTCCATGTCGGCCTGGCTGAAGCCGCGCTGGCCGCGGTAGTAGATGGTGCGGGCCCCGAACAGCGACACCCAGCAGCGTTTGACGGCGTCCACGACGGCCTCGGCGCGGCGGACGTTGAGGAAGGTTTCGTTCATGCCCGCGAACGACGCCGAGGCGGTGTCCTCGGCGGTCGCCGACGAGCGCACCGCGACGGGCTCCTCGGCACCGGCCAGGGCGGTGTAGGCGGAGATGATCGCCTCGCTCAACGCGGTCGGCATCGGCGCGTCGGCGACCGCCTGGCGGGCCGCGTCGGCGGCCGCCTCCAGCGCGGCGCCGTCCTCGACGTCGACCGTCCCCAGGATCTCCTGCAGCCGCTCGCGCACCCGCGTCTGCTCACAGAACCGGGCGTAGGCGGGAGCGCCGACGACGAAGCCCTGGGGCACCGGCAGGCCGGCGCGTGTCAGCTCGCCGAGGTTGGCGCCCTTGCCGCCGGCGTAGGGGACGTCGGCTGAGCTCAGCTCGGAGAAGGGACGGATCGGATCCGTGCCCGCGGGCGGGGCCGCGCGATCCGCAGGTGGGGCGGCGCGCTCGGTCGAGGCGGCGGCTCCCGCCGTGGCGGCGTTCGCGGGGTCGGCGTTCGCGGGGTCGGCGTTCGCGGTGGCGGCGTTCGCGGCGGGGGCGGGGTCATCGGTCATGCAGGCACGGTCGCATCTGCGGGCGGGCGCTCCATCCGCAGGTTCCCGACGAGCACTGCGGACTTTCACGCAGACACCGGCAGGCGGCGGTGCCATGCTGTTGTGGTGCGCGCGGTCCAGATCGAGCGACCCGGCGTGCTGCGCGTCGGCGACCTGCCCGAGCCCGAGCCTGGCCCGGGCGAGCTGCTCGTGCAGGTGCACGCCTGTGGGGTCTGCCGCACCGATCTGCACCTGCTCGACGGCGAGGTCGACATCCCCAACCCCCCGATCGTGCCCGGCCACCAGATCGTCGGCACCGTGATCGCGCGGGGGGACGGCGACAGCTCCCTGCGACCCCGACCGAGCGACGCGCGGAACCCGGCCGAGGAGGAGAAGTCTCCGCACGAGGATCTCGCCGTCGGCGCGCGTGTGGGCATTCCCTGGCTGGGCTGGACGTGCGGCGAGTGCCGCTACTGCCGCGGCGGCCGCGAGAACCTCTGCGACCGCGCGCGCTTCACGGGGCGCGACATCGACGGCGGCTACGCCGAGCTGGCGGTCGCCGACGCCCGCTACTGCTTCGCGCTGCCAGAGGACTACTCCGACCTGCAGGTCGCGCCGCTGCTCTGCGCCGGGCTGATCGGCTACCGCTCGCTGCGGATGACGGGCGACGCCGTGCGGCTCGGCCTCTACGGCTTCGGGGCCTCGGCGCACATCGTCGCCCAGGTAGCCGTCTTCCAGGGACGGCGGGTGTTCGCGTTCACGCGGCCCGGCGACGAGGCGACGCAGTCGTTCGCGCGGGGGCTCGGCGCCGAGTGGGTCGGCGGCTCGGATGAGTCCCCGCCCGAGCCGCTCGACGCGGCGATCGTGTTCGCCTCCGCGGGCGAGCTGGTACCGGCCGCATTGCGGGCGCTCGCCAAGGGTGCGCCGGTGGTCTGCGCGGGCATCCACATGTCCGACATCCCGAGCTTTCCCTACGAGATCCTCTGGGGTGAGCGCGAGATCCGCTCGGTGGCCAACCTCACGCGCCGCGACGCCCGCGAGCTCCTGGAGCTCGCGCCGCAGGTGCCGGTCCGCACCGAGGTTCACCGCTACGGGCTGGACGACGCCGCGGCGGCGCTGGAGGATCTGCGCGCCGGGCGCCTGCAGGGCGCCGCGGTGATCGACGTCGGCCGCTGACGTACGTAGTTAGGCGCATCGCGTCTGCGTCAACGCACCGATGCCCTGCCGCCGCAGCCCGCGTAGCGTCGGCGGCAGATGTTCCCTCCCCCATTTTCACCCATCGGATCGGTCGATCAAGAGCGCGGCCGCGAGACAAAAGAGTTAAGAGTTAGGAGAAGGCGATGAAGGCGCTTGTGTACCACGGGCCCGGTCAGCGCGGCTGGGACACGGTGGAGGATCCGACCATCCAGGCTCCGACCGACGCGATCGTGCGCATCGACACCTCGACGATCTGCGGCACCGACCTGCACATCCTCAAAGGCGACGTGCCGGAGACGACGCCGGGCACGATCCTCGGGCACGAGGCGGTCGGCACCGTGCAGGAGGTCGGAGCGGGCGTGACCACCGTCGCCCCGGGCGACCGCGTGCTGCTGAGCTGCGTGAGCGCGTGCGGGCGCTGCCGGTTCTGCAAGGAGGGCCGCTACGGCCAGTGCCTGGGCGGCGGCGGCTGGATCTTCGGGCACACGATCGACGGCGTGCAGGCGCAGTTCGCCCGGGTGCCGTTCGCCGACAACTCGGTCTACAAGGTTCCCGAGCAGCTCTCCGACGAGCAGGTGCTGTTCCTGGCGGACATCCTGCCGACCTCCTTCGAGGTCGGGGTGCGCAACGGCGCGGTCGCGCCCGGCGACACGGTGGCGATCGTAGGCGCCGGCCCGATCGGGCTGGCGGCGATCCTCACGGCGAAGCTCTACACCCCGGGGCGGATCGTCGCGATCGACCTCGCCGAGAGCCGTCTGGAGAGCGCACGGCGCTTCGGCGCGGACGAGACGATCGACAACGGCTCCGTCGACGCGGTGGCGCGGGTGATGGAGCTCACCGACGGGCTCGGCGCGGACGTCGCCTTCGAGGCGGTCGGCGTGCCGGAGACGTTCGAGCTGGCCGCCGACCTGGTGCGCCCCGGCGGCCACGTCGCCAACATCGGCGTGCACGGGCGCGCCGCGCATCTGCACCTCGAGCGGCTGTGGATCCGCGACGTCACGATCACGACGGGCCTGGTGGACACCTACAGCATCCCCCAGCTGCTGCGGTTGATCGCAAACGGCCGCCTGGACCCCTCGCTGTTCGCCACCCACCGCTTCGCGCTGGGGGACACGATGGCCGCCTACGACGTCTTCGCCGACGCCGCGAACACGGGCGCGCTGAAGGTCGTGCTGCAGGGCGAAAACGGAGCCGCGCGGATGAGCCGGCCGGCACATGCGGCCGTGGCCGTCTGAGGAGCCGTCCGCCTGATGTTCCAGGCTCGCATCCACGGACGCGGCGGGCAGGGCGTGGTGACCGCCGCCGAGCTGCTCTCGCTGGCGGCGTTCGCCGAGGGCCGCCACGCGCAGGCGTTCCCGAGCTTCGGCTCGGAGCGCACCGGGGCTCCGGTGGTCTCGTTCTGCCGCATCGACGAGCATCCGATCCGCACCCGCGAGCCCGTCGCCCATCCGGATGCCCTGATCGTGCAGGACGCGACGCTGTTGCACCAGGTCGACGTCTTCGGCGGGCTGGCGCCCGAGGGCTACGTGCTGATCAACTCCGTTCACACCCTGGAGGAGCTGGGTCTGGGGGAGTGGGCCATGACATTTCGCCGCGACCGGCTGTTGAGCGTCCCCGCGGCGGACATCGCCCGGCGGGCAACGGGTGCGCCGCGGGCGAACGCGGCTTTGCTTGGGGGCCTGGCGGCATTGACCGGCGTCGTGTCGCTGGATTCGGTGAGGGCCGCTATCGAGCAGCGTTTCCCGGGTCGGCTGGGCTCGGGAAACGCGGCGGCGGCGGCGGAGTGCTTCGCGGTCGTCGCGAGGCGGTTGGGCAGGGAGCCGGTCACTGCCGAGCGGGAGGAGCCGGCCCATGCGTGAGCAGCTGGAGGGCTCGAAGGCTGTGGCGCGCGCCGTGGCGCTGTGCCGGGCGGAGGTGATCCCGGCCTATCCCATCTCTCCCCAGACCCACATCGTGGAGTCACTGTCCGCGATGGTGAAGAGCGGGGAGCTGGCTCCGTGCGAGTTCGTCAACGTGGAGTCCGAGTACGCGGCGATGTCGGTCGCGATCGGCGCGTCGGCGACCGGGGCGCGCGCCTATACGGCGACGGCGAGCCAGGGCCTGTTGTACATGGCGGAGGCGCTCTACAACGCCTCCGGGCTGGGCCTGCCGATCGTGATGACGCTCGCCAACCGCGCGATCGGGGCGCCGATCAACATCTGGAACGACCACTCCGACTCGATGTCCCAGCGCGACTGCGGCTGGATCCAGCTCTACGCGGAGTCAAACCAGGAGGCGGTGGACATGCACGTCCTCGCCTTCCGTCTCGCCGAGGAGCTGTCGCTGCCGGTGATGGTGTGCATGGACGGCTTCATCCTCACCCATGCCTACGAGGAGGTCGATCTGCCCAACCAGGAGCAGGTGGACGCGTTCCTGGCGCCCTACGAGCCCCGCCAGGTACTCGATCCGGCAGAGCCAATCACGATCGGCGCGATGGTCGGGCCGGAGGCGTTCATGGAGGTGAAGTACCTGGCGCACGTCAAGCAGATGCAGGCGCTGGACCGCATCCCGGAGCTTTCGGCGGAGCTGTCGGGCACGCTGGGCCGCGACCCGGGCGGGCTGCTGCGCGGCTACCGCACCCAGGACGCCGAGACGATCGTGGTGGCCCTGGGCTCGGTGCTGGGCACGCTGGAGGACGCCGTCGACGAGCTGCGCGAGCGCGACGTGCCGGTGGGGGCGCTCGGCCTCAAGGCGTTCCGTCCGTTCCCGCTGCAGGAGGTGCGCGCGGCGCTGGCCGGCGCCCGGCACGTGGTGGTGCTGGAGAAGGCGCTGGCGATCGGCATCGGCGGGATCGTCTCGCAGAACGTCCACAACGCCCTGGAGGGCGCCGGCCCGGACGTGCACACGGTGATCGCCGGCCTCGGCGGGCGGCCGATCACGCAGGCGTCGCTGAGCGAGGTCATTTACGAGGCGGTCACGGAGAGGCTGCCGGCGATGAGCTTCCTGGACCTCGACAGGGGGCTGGTGGAGCGCGAGCTGGAGCGCACCCGCGCGACGCGACGCTCGGGCCCGCACGCGGAGAACATGCTGCGCGACGTCGGCGCGATCGCCGCGGGGCCGGTGTGATGGCAAGCCGGCCGATCAAGTTCTACCAGGTGGGCAGCTTGGCGGCCGGAAACCGGCTGCTCGACCCCGAGCTGCGCTCGGTGCAGGCCGACGCGCGGCGGGCGAACTCGATCACCAAGGGCCATCGCGCCTGCCAGGGCTGCGGGGAGGCGCTCGGCGCGCGCTACGCGCTCGACGCGGCGCTGCGGGCGACGCGGGGCCAGATGATCGCGGCCAACGCGACGGGCTGCCTGGAGGTCTTCTCGACCCCCTACCCGGAGTCCTCGTGGCAGCTGCCGTGGCTGCACTCGCTGTTCGCCAACGCGCCTTCGGTGGCGACGGGGATCGCGGCGGCGCTGAAGGTCAAGGCCCGGGAGGACGTCCGGGTCGTCGGCCAGGGCGGCGACGGCGGGACGGTGGACATCGGCATGGCCTGCCTGTCGGGGATGTTCGAGCGAAACGACGACGTGCTGTTCATCTGCTACGACAACGAGGCCTACATGAACACCGGCGTGCAGCGCTCGGGCTCGACGCCGCCGGCGGCGCGCACGATGACCACGCAGGCGGTCGGCAGGGAGCCGGGCAACGTCTTCGGGCAGGGCAAGAACATGCCGCTGATCGCGATGGCCCACGAGATCCCCTACGTGGCAACGGCAACCGTGGCGGATCTGCGCGACATCGAGGCGAAGGTGGAGCACGCGATGACGCTGCACGGGGCGCGCTACCTGCACATCCTCGTGACCTGCCCCCTGGGCTGGAGCTGCGAGGCCAGCCAGAGCATCGCGGTGGCGCGGCTGGCGAAGGAGACCGGCCTGTTCCCGGTGTTCGAGGCCCACGACGGGGAGGTGAGCGCGGTGTCGAAGATCCGCCGGCGCCAGCCGGTGCAGGAGTACCTGAAGCTGCAGGGCCGCTACCGCCACCTGTTCGAGCCGGAGCGCCGGGAGGACGCGCTGGCGCGGATCCAGGCAATCGCGGACCGCAACATCGCGCGTTTCGGGCTGGTGGACGACGCGCTCGGCTGCACCCCCGACGGACGCCCGTCGACCAGCGCCGGGGCGCGGTGATGGAGAAGCCGTTCGCGATCACCCTCGACGTCGGATCGAGTCTCGCCAACCACACGGGGGCGTGGCGCGACGAGCGCCCGGTCTATGTCGACCGGCTGCCGCCGTGCAACGCGGGCTGCCCCGCCGGCGAGGACATCCAGCGCTGGCTCTACCACTCCGAGGAGGCCGGGTACGAGGCGGGCTGGCGGCAGATCATGCGGGACAACCCGCTGCCGGCGGTGATGGGCCGGGTCTGTTACCACCCGTGCACGGAGGTCTGCAACCGGGCGCAGCTGGACGAGGCGGTGGGGATCAACTCGGTCGAGCGCTTCCTCGGCGACGAGGCGATCCGGCAGGGCTGGCGGCCGGAGCCCTGCGCGGCGCCCACGGGCAGACGGGTGCTGGTCGTCGGCGCCGGCCCGTCGGGCCTGTCGGCGGCGTACCACCTGGCGCGCCTGGGCCACGAGGTCCACATCCACGACGCCGGCCCGCAGCCGGGCGGGATGATGCGCTTCGGGATCCCCGCCTACCGGCTGCCGCGCGACGTGCTCGACGCCGAGATCGGGCGGATCCTGGAGATGGGCGTCACGCTGCGCCGCGAGCACCACGTCACGGACATCCTCGGCGAGATCCGCGAGGGCGGCTTCGACGCGGCGTTCCTGGCGGTCGGCGCCCACATCGGCCGCCGGGCGTACATCCCGGCGGGGGAGGCGGCGCACATCCTCGACGCGGTGTCGCTGCTGCGCGGGCTCGAGCAGGGCGAGCGCCCGCGGCTGGGGCGCCGGGTGGTGGTCTACGGCGGCGGGGACACCGCGATGGACGTCGCCCGCACCGCCCGGCGGCTGGGGGCGAGCGACGCGGTCGTCGTCTACCGGCGCACCCGTGAGCGGATGCCGGCGCACGACTTCGAGGTCACCGAGGCGATCGAGGAGGGGGTGCGGATGAAATGGCTCTCGACGATCAGGAGCGCCGAGGAGGGGCGGCTGGTGCTGGAGCGGATGGAGCTCGACGAGAGCGGCTTCCCGCAGCCCACCGGGGAGCTGGAGGAGCTGGGCGCTGACTCGGTGGTGCTGGCGCTCGGCCAGGAAGCAGACCTGTCGCTGCTGGACGGCGTCCCGGGCCTGGAGATCGAGGACGGCGTGGTGAAGGTCGGGGCGAACATGATGACCTCCCACCCCGGGATCTTCGCCGGCGGGGACATGGTGCCGGCGCAGCGCACGGTGACGGTGGGCGTCGGGCACGGCAAGCGGGCGGCGCGGCACATCGACGAGTGGCTGCGCCGCGAGGCTGAGGCGAAGGCGCGCGACGGGGTCGGCGGGGGCGCCGCAGCTTCGGACAGGGGCGCCGCAGCTTCCGACAGGAGCGCCGCAGCTTCCGGCATGGGCGCCACGGCCTCCGACAGGGGCGCCACGGCCTCTCCCGGCGCCCCCGAGCCACAGGAACCGGCGGGCTTCGAGCTGCTGAACACCTGGTACTACGCGGACGCGCCGAAGACGGTCGCGACGCGCCTGGACGCGATCCGCCGGCAGAGCACGTTCGCCGAGGTCCAGCAGGGCCTGGACGAGTCCAACGCGCTGTTCGAGGCCCGCCGCTGCCTGTCGTGCGGCAACTGCTTCGAATGCGACAACTGCTACGGGGTGTGCCCGGACAACGCCGTCATCAAGCTCGGCGACGGGCGGCGCTACGAGATCGACTACGACTACTGCAAGGGCTGCGGGATCTGTGTCCAGGAGTGCCCCTGCGGGGCGATCCGGATGGAGCCCGAGCCGAGCTGAGGCGAGCAGGCGCGCCGCCCGGCCGAGCCCGACTGCCGGCGCTCGGAGCGTTCGGGCGGGCGGCCGGCACCGGCGGCTAGTCGATCTCGATGGCGCGCAGGGAGTGCTCGTCGGGGAGCTTCTCGAGGATGCTCCACAGCAGTTTGCGCTCCTCGTCCTGATCGCGCTGGGTGTCGTCGAGCAGCAGCTTGACGGCCGTATGGGTGATCTTCATCTGGGGAGGTGTCAGCGGCAGCTCCAGCGTCGGCGCGCCGGCCGCGATGGGCGCCTCCAGCCGCGCCAGCACCTCGCGGGCGAGCGCGCGGATGTCGGGGGCGTGCGCCTCGTCGGAGATCAGCAGGTGCAGAGCCCGGGTCGCGATCGCGCTCTCCTCGGGGCTCAGCAGCAGGTGGTAGGCCGGGTCGCTGTCGCTCACGCCGTCGCTCATGTGTTGGGGTCCTCTGTCGCGTTTTCGGGTTGCCGTCGGTGGAGCCCGCGACGACACCAGGGGGCGCGGCGGGCGCCGGGCGGCATCCTAGATCACGCGCGGGACGGGAGCCGGCGAATGAGACCAGGCCGACCCGGCCTCAATGTCCAACCGTGCGCGGCAGGCTGTAGGTCGCGAACGTGCCGCGACCGGTCCGGCTGAGGCGAACCCTGGTGCTGAGCCTGTACACCGCTCCCGGCGCGTCGGCGGGCGGGGCGGCGGTGGAGATCGTGAAGTCGCCCGAGCGGCGGCTGAGCTTGACCTTGGCCTTGACGACCTCGTACCCGGTCTGGCAGCTGTCGCGGAGCGTCACCCGGATCTTCGCCGGCGGATCGGCGAGGGGCTTTACGACCTGGCCGGTGATGCGCACGCGCCCGTGCCCGGCTCGGGCGATGTCGAAGACGTAGAGCCGGCGGCTGAGCTTCAGGGCCGGCGAGCGGAAGGAGCCGACGCGCGCCTGGTAGCGGGCGCGGTCGCTGCCGCGCAGCTTCGCCGAGGGCAGCTTGGCGGCCGCGCTGAAGTAGCCGCTGGCCGAGACCGTGGCGCGGGCGACGACCTTCCCGTTCCAGGTGGAGCGGATCGTGACGGTCTTCCCGGCGAGGCTGGGGTCGGCGTAGCCGACCAGCTGCACCCGGTGGCGTGCCAGGAATACGTCGAGGAGGTCGACGTGCACGGTGCCGCACAGGCTCGCGGGCTGCTGGCTGTGTGTGCGGAGGATCTTGGCCGAGATCGGTTCCAGGCCTTTCTGGCCGGGGCCGGGGCCGGGGGCTTGGGGCGCGAGACCGACGAGGCCGGCGAGGAAGACGTTGGTTGCGCTTGCCGGCGTGTAGGCGCCGCTGCCGGCGTAGGAGGCGCTCGCGACGTCGAGTCCCGTGCCGCCCGCGAGCGTCACCTGGCAGGAGACGTTCCCGCTTGCGTCGGTGCTCGCGGTGCAGCTCTGGCCGGCCAGCGACAGCGTCACCTGTTCTCCGGCGATCGCCCGCACCGGTTCGGCGCTGGCGTCCGTGAGGTTGGCCCGCAGGGTCACGAGGGCCCCCAGCTGGGCCGCCGTCTGGCTGGTGTTCAGCGACAGCGCGCTCGTGTCGCGCCCGGCGCTCCAGCGCTGCTCGAGCGGCGCCGATTCGACCTCGCCGGCGGGCCCCTGGGCGTAGGCGCGCACGCGGTCGTGGCCGACGAAGACGCCGGAGTAGGTGAACGACGCTTCGCCGCCGGTGTTCGTGTGGGCGAGGCCCGTCTGGGCGTTGGTGCCTTCGACCACGAACCGCACGGAGGCCCCGGAGGGGGAGGGGAAGTTGGCGAGCTTCGCGGCGAACGTCACCGAGCTCCCGGACGGCGCGGGCGAGGGCCCGCCGGAGCTGAGCTCGATCGACGGCGCGCTGGAGACGTTGCCGGCGGAGCCGCAGCCGGAGCCGGCGCCGACGCGGTCGACGGCGACGGTGGCCGACACGTAGACGCAGCCATCGGGGCCGACCTGCTCGTAGCCGAAGGAGCCGCCGGCGGTGCCGTGTTCGGCGATTTTGGTGACGCTCGGCGTGCCGGCGAGGTCGATCGAGTAGAGATTGCCGCCGAGGCCGCTGGCGAGCAGCGTCTGGGCTTCGCCGCCACTGCTGGAGGTGATCGCCAGCCCGACCCCGTAGTCCGCGTTGGGCGTTATGTACTGGAGCACTTCGCTGGCTTTGTGCGGTTCGGGTTCGGAGGAGCCGGTGCCGGCGATCCGTACCAGCTCGGTGCCGCCGACGACGGTGTACAGCGTTCCGTTGGGGGCGAAGGCGAGCTGGTAGGCGATGCCGCTGCCGATCCCGCCGACACTGGCGTAGTCGGTGACTTTCGGTTCGGCGCCGGCGGGGTCAGCGATGCGGACGATCTGGCCGCTGTAGAGATAGCCGCTGCAGCCACCCGAAACGAACAGGTCGCCGGTGAGGGGATCGATCGCGGGCTGGTCTGGGCAGTAGGGCACGCCCTGGGCGTGCGTCGCCAGCACCCTTACGATCGCTCCGGTGCTCGGATCGAGCTGGACCACCTCGGGGTCCTCGTTGTCGTTGACCCCGTCGGGCGGGGGCAGGCCGAGGGTCGCGTAGAGGTCTCCTTCCCGACCGAAGACGAGACCCGTGATGTCGTCGCGACCGTAGCTCGCTTCGGGCAGTTCGCTGGTCTGACCGGGGACTCCGCCGCCGGGCCCGAGCACATCGATCGAGCCGGTGAAGTCGTCGGGCAGGTAGACATCGCCGGAGCTGTTGAAGGCGGGCGCGTCGACGCCGGTGCAGGCGCCGATCGAGAAGTTGCCCGGCAGCAGCTGACCGTAGGGGTCGGCGGTGAACGGCGAGGCGAACGTCGAGAGGGAGTAACCGGCGATCGTCGTCGCTTCGTTCGGGCAGGCGGGCACGGAGCCTGCGTAGAAGACGACCTGCGCCGAGCCGGGCACGGGCAGCCCGTCGCTGGTGTCCTCGGCGGTGAAGACGTCGGTTTCGGCCGTCGTGTCGGTGACGTCGAAGGTCGCTTCCCCGGCGGAGTCGGTGACGGCGGTGTCTCCCGAGGCACCGGCGCCCTGGCCGGCGATGGCGCCGCCGCCGCTCTGGGAGAGCGTCACGGTCTTGCCGGCGGAGGGCCGGCCGAGACCGTTCTGCAGATAGACGCTCACCGTTGCCGCGGTCGTGCCGTCGTCGGGCACCTGGGTCGGCCCGGCGTCGATCTGGGCGCCCGTCGCCGCGGGCGCCACGAAGCGCAGCTCGGGCTTCATGTTCAGGGTGAGGTGGTCGGTTTCGTCTTCCACCGTGAAGACCACGTCTTCGACGCTGGCGTCGGTCACGGTGAAGCTGGCGCCGCCGTCGGCGTCGGTGGTGGCCTGTTCCCGGTTCACCGTGACGTGGCTGCCCGCGGCGGGCACGAGCTTGACGTGCTTGGCGGCGACGGGGAAGCCCTGTTCGTCGAGCAGCACGACGTGCACGATCCCTTCGCTGTTGCCGTCGGCGGGCACGGACTCGGCCGCTTCGACGGTGGTGGCCTGGGCGCTGGCCTGCGAGGCTCCCGCGGCGGCGGCGAGGGAGTGGGCGGCGCTGACCGATCCGGGCGTGCCCTGCTCGGCCGTCTCCAGCAGGTTCGAGAGATCGACGGAGCCGAGGCCGACGTGGGCGAAGTCGCTGCCCATGCTTTCGGCGTCGTGGAACACGCCGGGCGCTTCGCCGAGGGTGTAGAGCGAGGAGACGGTCAGCCCGTGCCCGAGGCTGGCGAAGGCGGCGAAGAGGGGCGCGGCGAAGCTGGTGCCGCCGAAGCGCTCGTCGCCGGGGCAGCCGCCGGCGTCGGCCTGGCAGAGGAGGATGCCGTCACGCGGGTCGGCCGGCGCCACGACGTCGGGCACGGAGCGCATTGTCGATTCGTTCAATTCTTCCTGGTATGCGGGGCGGGCGAAGTAGCGGCTCACGCCGAAGCCCCCGGCGCCGGTGGCGGGCGTTTCGCCGGCGCCGTTCCACCAGCGCTCGCCGGGGTAGCTCAGGCTTTCGAGCTCGTTCTTGGGTTCGTCGAGCGAGGAGCCGCCGACGGCGATCGCGTGCGGCGAGTCCGAGGGCACGCCGATCGTGTTCGCGCCGCCGTCGAGACAGGTGCTGCCGTCGTCGCCGGTGCCGTTGACGACGGTGACGCCGCTCGCTTCGGCCTGGGCGAGCACGGAGTCGATGCTGCGGGCTTCGGCTTCGCTGGTCTGGTCCTCGCACTGCGACCAGGAGTTGCTGATGACGGTGTCGCCGTCGTCGAGCATGGTGTTGAACATCGTCTGGAAGCTCGTGTCGGGAGGGGCGTCGTAGACGACGTAGCTGGTGCCGGGGAGGGGGTTGAAGTACATGACGGTGTCGATGTCCAGAAGGACCTCGCTCTCGCCGGCGCCGGGCGTAGAGACGCCGCCGTTGACGGCCACCTCGCTGAGCGCGCCGATGTTCGCGGAGGATTCGGTGCCTTCCAGCCAATCGCTGACGTCGCCGCGGTTGAAGGTGTCGTACTCCAGCAGCCCGATCTTGGCATCGCTGGGTGCCCCGCTCGTCTGGGGCTGGGCCTTCATCGCGGTGGCGCCACCGGCAGCGGCGGCGCGGTCGGACGTGGCCTTCGTGCCTTTGCCTTTTCCTTTGGGGGGATGGCCGAAGTTGTGGCCAAAGTTGGGAAAGCCTTTGAACTGCGCGCATTCGGGGTCCGCCCATGCTTCGGCGCCGACGCTGCGGGCGTTGCTCATGCAGTTGGCGTACTGCCCGCCGATGTAGCCGCCGAGGGTGATGCAGAAGTAGACACCGAACACGAATCCGGGCTGGGCGGCGAGCGAGGCGATGCCCTTCTGGAAGGCCGCCACGAGCACCTTCAGCCAGCCGCTCAGGGTGAACGTGACGCCGCTGACGACGCCGCCGATGCAGAGCTTCTGGAACGTCTCCACCGTCAACGGGCCCGCCGGCAGGCCGGCCGGCGGGCCGGCGGTCAGGGGGCCGGCTGAGAGCGGGCCGCCCAACGGGGCGTCGGCGGCGAGCGAGGCGGCCGACGGCTCGCCGGCGGGCAGTGAGTCCGTGGATCGCGGCAGGCTCGTGGCGAGCGCTCCGAGCGCCCCGTGGGAAGTCCGCTGTGGGCGCGGCGCCGCCGGCTGGGCGAGGTCGGAGAGCCCGGAGATCGATTCCACGTAGCGCGCGAGCAGCGTCGGCACGGCGGGGTCCTGTGTCGGTGCGTAGACGCTGCCCTCCCCCACCCGCAGACGGCCGATACGAACGGCAAACGCGCGCTCGGCCTGGGCGACGGTTCCCCGGACGGTGAGCGTGAGCCTGTCGCTGGAGCCGGCCACGAGCTTGAAACCGGCGCCGCGCAGCCAGGCGGCGACGGCTGCGTAGGCGCTACGCGTGGGGCCGAACCGCGCGGTGAGCTGGGCGTCGCTGAGATAGTCGCGGCGGTGGTGGCTTGGGCCGGTCCTGTCGAGCGCGGAGAGGAAGCTCGCAAAGGCGTGCTGGCGTGCGCGGCGCAGCGTCACGGTGAGCGTCAGCGAAGCGCGGGGATCGGCGGAGCCCGCGGTACCGGCCCGCAGGAGCCGCCGAAGCTCGGGCGCGATCTCACCCCGCAGCCGGGTCATGCCCGCCGCGGTTCGCGCCGGCGTTCGGTGCTGAGCGCCGTCGCCGGCGTGCGTCGCGCGCCGACCGCCATCGCTGGCGGAGGCGGCGAGCGGGCGCACCGGGCCGGCGAGGGCGCCGGCGCAGCCGAGGCCGGCGAGGAGCAGAGTGATCGTGAGCAGCGCAAGCACGACGTGGCAGCGCTGAAGCCGCTCCCGGGGCCCCGGCCCGTTCTCAGGCGCTTCGTCTCCACAGCGCTCGCCCATCCTGGCGTGCGAGGCTAACAGAAGCGCTTCCGTCTGGACGCTCCCCGAATAGGACAACCCCGCCGAGGCGGGGTTGTCCCGTAGCAGATCTGTAAGCCGGATCCTGTCGTGAGCAGCCATCCATCTGAGCGGCCTACCTGGACCTCGGCGGGCAGCCTGCGAACGGTCCTGTTTGGCCTTGCATCGGGTGGGGTTTGCCTGGCCGCCGCGTCGCCGCGACGCCGGTGCGCTCTTACCGCACCATTTCACCCTTGCCCGCCGGCCGTTCACGTGGGACGGCCGACGTCGGCGGTATGTTTCTGTGGCACTTTCCCGCGGGTTTCCCCGGGTCGATTCCTCGACCACCTCGCCCTGTGATGTCCGGACTTTCCTCGAAGGCCCAAGGCCTCCGCGGCTGCTTGACCTGCACGCTCAACTTAGCGCAGAAGCGCCCCATTGCGGCCAGCGGGAGCGTCGTGCGGCGCGGCTAGGAGAGCGACGTGCCGCAGTCCGCGCAGGCGCCCAGGACGGGGAGGCCGAGCGCCTTTGCCTCGCTGGGCGCAGCGGACATCTGACCGCCGCAGACAGGGCAGGAGACGCGCTCGCCGGCTACCAGCGCCTCCCAGGCAGCCGCGATGACGTCGTTCAACGTCCCCTTCTCGCGCTGCGAGGCGGCATCGCCCACCTGCGGCCGCCCGGCAACGGGTAGGCGCCAGCCGAGCCGCACGCGACCGTGATCCTCGAAGAGGGATGACTGTCGCGGCTGACGCGCCGCCCGCGGATCGAGGAGGACCTGGCTCATCACATGCTCCTGAGCAGACCGACGACGCGTCCCATCACCCTGACCTCCTTGCTGCGGATCGGCTCCATCGTCTCGTTCTCGGGCTGCAGCCGGATGTGGTCCTCTTCGCGGAAGAAACGCTTGACGGTCGCCTCCTCGCCGAGGAGGGCCACCACGATGTCGCCTTCGTGGGCGACCTCCTGGGGGCGTACCACGACGAAGTCCCCTTCGAGGATCCCGGCGTTCTTCATCGAGTCGCCGCGCACACGCAGGAGGTACTGCCCGTCGCCGCCCCCGGCGACCTCGGGCACCGGGATGTATTCCTCGATGTTCTCCTCCGCCAGCAGCGGCTGTCCGGCGGCGACCGAGCCGACCAGCGGCAGGCCGTCGGCTCGAACGATCGAGCGGACGCCCTCCACCGCGTTTTCGACGGCGCGGTCGAGCAGCTCGATCGCACGGGGCTTGGAGGGGTCGCGCCGCAGCAGGCCGATCTTCTCGAGGTTCGCGAGATGGGCGTGCACCGTCGAGGACGAAGCCAGACCGACGGCTTTGCCGATGTCCCGCACCGTCGGCGGATAGCCGTACTTGGCGGAGTACTTGCGGATGAAGTCGAAGATCTCCTGCTGACGCTTGGTCAGGTCCATGGTGGCTCAGCTCCCGGGAGCGATGGATTGGGGGTATGGAACGAACACGTGTTCGTAAGGTAGCGGCGGTGGCGGACGGATGCAAGGGATGACGGGCGGGCTGCGCTTCCGGGGCGCCTCTCGGCGCCGGCAGACCGTGGGCCTGAAGGCACCGTCGCGGGCATCTGGCGCGGCCCGAGCTACGGCCGAGGCATCGCGCGACCGGCCGAGGCGAGCCCCGCCGGGCTATACTCGCCCGTCTCTGCGCTCGTGGCGGAATTGGTAGACGCGCAAGGTTGAGGGCCTTGTGGGCTTCACGGCCCGTGGTGGTTCGAGTCCACTCGAGCGCACCAGATGTTCGCTATTCGAACCAACGCGGAAAGGTTCCCGGCCCCGGTAGGGGTCGGGACCCTTGGCGTCTTCGGGGCAGCGGCCGCGTAGCTGGGCTCTGTCGTTGCTGCTGGAAGGGGCACTGATGGCAGCCTGGAGGGTGCGTAGCTGGAGGAAGGGCTCGCTCGTCCGTGGTGACGGCCTCCTCGATGATGTAGAGGGCCTTGAAGATGGCCTGGTTGATGAGCCGGCGAATCGTGTCGTCGGCACGCTGGCAGAGGACGTGGAGGTCTTCGCCGATGATCTCCAGGGCAAGGGCGAGGGTCGCTATGGCGTCGTCGTGGTTGAGGTTCAGGCGGCCCATCAGCGTCTCGGTCTCCTGACGTTCGCGGCGCAGGCTGGCCTGCTCATCGTCGAAGAGCCCGCCGCTGATGCGCTCTTCGTAGTGCATGTGCAGCAGCTTTCGCTCGCGCTCCTTGATCTGCTCCAAAACACCCTGACAGCGATCGACCTCCTGCTGGGCGAGGGCAATGCGGTCGCCCAGGTCTTTCGTGATCGCCTCGCGGACTCGCTCGCGTCCGTCGTCGCTGAGGCCAACGGTGGCGTAATGCTCCTCGACGGCCGCTTCGCCCAAGTCGACGGGCTGGTAGCCCTGCTGGCACCGTCCGCGCTGGTTCTTCGGGCAGACAAAGTACTCGTAGATGCCGCCATTGCCGTTGTGGCGGGAGTAGACGAGCTGGCTGCCGCAGGAGCCGCAGCGGATCGTGCCCTTGAGGTAGCTCAGGTGCTTGCGATCACGCTCGCCGGAAAGCCGGTGCGAGGCGAGCACGGCCTGAACTTTGTCGAAGAGCCCCTGGCTGACGAGTTGCTCGTGCCGTCCCTCGTAGACGTGGCCCTTGTGGAGGACATAGCCGGCGTAGTAGGGGTTGCTGAGCAGTTTGTGGACCCCTGCCGATGCTCAACGGCCGTGCACCACGACGTCGAGTTGGCCGCAGGCGCAGACCTCGTGCCTCCAACAGGAGCCTGATCATCCGAAATGGCGACCCCGCGATTCCGACAGGTGGGCTATGTTTCGCGGCATGGAGCTACCGGGTCGAGCGCGCTCTGAGTCCGAGAAGATCTCGTTCCTCGATCGCCGACGAGTCCTCGACGTGATCGAGGAATGTCGCGCCGAAGGGTATCTTGATGACGACGAGCGTGCCCTGGCGGTGGCACAAGTCGAGGCCTCCGTCAACCGGCAGATGCTGGATGAAGTCCGTAGGACGCTTCCGAACCGTGCGCATTGAGGCGGCCAGACTGGCCTCCGCGCTACTGAGCGTGAACGGGAAGATGCTGTACGTCGCCTTGAGATGCACGCGGCAAATGGCGCGATCAGTGCGGAGGAGCGCGATCGTCGAATGTCTCCGCAGTCTGATAATCAAGAGCAACGCAGGGCGGGACCGCATTCGCGATATTTACTGAGTTGGGACTTGCGTAGCGAATATTGCCTCCACCAGAGGTTATTTCGGTCGCCGCGCCATTCCCATAGCCCACGAGGTCAACCGTCACTGCAACGATGGGCGCCAAGTCTGCCTCAGTCACCTGCTGACCCTGCAGTATGTAAAGATCGGTCAAAATCATTTCTTGCGTACCAAAACGCGTCGTACCATCAAAGCATATAAACACGACCCTGGAAACGTTGTCATTGGTATCCCCCATCAGGGTGATGCCGATGTTATAGTTGGAAGGAAGCGTACCCGCCTCCGGCAAGGTTGCGAGAGTCACCAGGTTGTTTATCTCCTGCTGGGAGATGCTCGTCCATTGTCGATCTGGCAATACAAGTTCGTATCATTTGGTTTCAACCATACTACGTATTGTTGCGATTGGACAGCACTCCCTTTTGCGGAATATGCGTTAACTTGAATACCGAAGCCGTTGGTGGCGACAATATCGGCAGATGGCTGCAATGTTATGAGCACTACAGGGACCGGCGGAACAGCCCCGACATCTGAGAAATTGGGCGGAGTTGTTGGTGATAAAGTAGTTAGAATTGCTTACAAGCCCGGTTGCTGGAGGTGCCAGCGTCATCGACGCTCTCCCTTTAGTTCGCTTGGGATAGGAGATGTAATAGCCGACGATACACAACCCGCCGATGAAACTCAACGCCCGAGCGCAACGCGAGCTCGGAGGGTTCGGACGCCGTAGCAACCAAAAACGCTCCATAAGCCGCGTTCCGGTCGTCCAATGCCGCTTGTGCGACGCGAGGACTTTGCCTGCGCTCTACTAGTGATGCAAGTCGAGCGAGTCGGAGAGCCGGAACGCTCAGCTTGAGACCAACCGACTGGACTAGGCCCGCTTCGATAGTCTCACTCGCGACCATGCGATATGTCCTCATCCGCAACAAAGATGGCGCTGAAACCATGATCCCGGAGAGTCCCCTCCCGGCGGAGAAGAATCTTCACGATGTCCTGACCCAGCATGCGGGCTTGCTGCCGGCGGATGACCTCGAACTCCGCGATCCCGTGGTCGTTGGCCGAGAGGCTAATCTAGAATCCGGATACGCGGACTTGGTGCTTGTGGACCAGACCGGGCAGATCTGCCTCGTCGAGGTCAAGAACGAAGGAAACCCAGATACCCGCCGAGTTGTCGCCCAACTGCTCGACTATGCGGCGGCGCTCTGGCAACTCAGTGTCGAGGAGTTTGGTCGAGCTGTGCTCGAACCGTTCCTTGGCGGGTCCGGTGAGTCCACCGACGGCTCGCTAGACGTCGCGAAGTACGTCCAAAGCCATGCCAGCCCTGAGCAAGATGCGCGAGCCGCCGACGACGCGCTACTCAATGGTCTTGAACAGTCGCTCAGTACGGGGCGGTTTCGTCTTGTCGTTGCGGCCCCGCTGATACCGCAGGGCGTAGAAAAGGTCATGGAATACCTCAACGCCCAAGGCCACATGGTCTACGGGCTCGAGGTGGGCTTCTTCAGCGGCGCATCTGAATGCTTCGTTCCGCGCCTCGTAGTGAAGCCACGAGTAAGTGAGATCCGTGCCGTGGGCACTAAAGCTGAGCCGGTGAGCGAGGCGGATTTCTTGGGCACCCTCCCCGCCCATGCTCAAGCGTCGGTTGATGCCTTCCTCAAGAGCGCTGCAGCCGCTGGCGTGTCAGTGACGTGGAACTCCTACGGTCCGGCATTGCGACCTGCGCGACTCCCGGCACGCGTGGTTGCCTTCGCGGAACGGGGACGGGTGGCCATCGTCGTCACACCTCCGAAGGAGTTTCCGAGCGAGCCTTTCGAGGCCGCACGCCAAGAAATCGATCCTCTTGGCTTGGGTGTTACAAACGCGAACAAGTGGGAACACAGCATCAAATACGAAAGCGTCACGGAAGAGCAGCTCGAGGCCTATCTCGCGATAGCGCTGAAGCTGTTGCGTGCCCTGACCCCAAACGTCGTCTTTACTCCGTTGGACAAGCCGATCACAGCGCAGTTTGAGAGGAACGACAACAATATCTGGGCCAAGGGCATCGCTGCGCTCGGCTCCTATACTGGCAAGTGGCTACAAGGAACCCTACGCGCGTCCGGCGGAGATCCACAGCCATTGACCCTTGAGCCGCTGAAGGGCGAACAGCCCGGCTGGCTTCCGCGGTTTGCCGATTCAAGCGTCCAGGCGTTGCTCTGGCCGCCGAACGTTTACTCAGGAAGCTACGAGTTGCTCGTCGACGGGACAGGGATCGGCGCTTGATCGCCGTGAACCGTCTGGCTCACCTTCGGAGCTCGTGGCGCTTTCGAGATCGCTCGACTCGCTGACCACGTTGCTCTGGGAGGAGCATCAAGCATTCATCCTGTCGCCGTTGCTTAGGTATGTCCGGCGGACACGCTTTCCAAGAAAATCAGCCAGCTACTCGACGGACACACGCCGAGTAGCGAGGAACTCCCCGATACCTCGCGGCCCATGTCTCGCCCGGGCCCATCCAGATCAGCCCCTCGCGCAGCAGGAGCTTTGAGATCCTGTGGCGGGCGCTCATCAGATCCCCGCGCAAGTCCTCACGAGCACGCACCAGGTCACGCAGCGCCTCGAGCCCAGGCGCCGGCACAACAACAGGGGCGTAGCTGACCCGCCGCAAGCAACCTGGCGAGCTTCAATGCATCACGCGCATCTGCCTTGATCCGGTCACCCGGCTGACGCGGTATCGCACCCGGCGCACAGACCATCACCTCAACGCCCGCATCCCTCGCGGCCCTTGCCAGCTCGAACCCTGTCGGCCCGGCCTCATAGACCGCACGCACCTCCCCCGGAAGCGACTGCAACCACTCGATCGCCGCCGCAGAGGAGCCCCCCAGCTGCGCCTTCCGCACCTAACCAGAGCCCAGCTGCACAGCCGCCGCCGTCTTCCTGGCATGCACATCAAGACCCGCAAAACAGATAGCTTCAGACATGTCGACGCTCCCTCTCCATCGATGCGGTAACCAGCCCGCGCCCTACGATGCGCGGGAGCGTCCACGATTTCAGCTCACCAGCCGGCACGGACGCCGCCGCCCATACTGTCTAGCGGCGCTTTCGACCATGCGGGGTTTTGGTGCTCGGCTCGGAGGATGAGCCTGCGGTGACGTGAGCCGCTCGCTCGTCAAGAGCTCCGAAGCGGAAGTACGGCGCGGCGCGGGATACGACCGACGTCTGGGGAGCGAGCACGGCGACGACTGGGTCGCGGAGTGAATGCCGGTCCTCGAGATCCTGCGGTGAGACGTGAGGCGGAACGAGCGTACAACATTGGACCCCAAACTCCCGAACGAACCCGTCGCAGACGCACAAAAGGCCCATGGACACATGAACACGAGCCTTTTGTTGATCGGGGAGACTGGATTCGAACCAGCGACCGCCCGGCCCCCAGCCGGGTGCGCTACCAGACTGCGCCACTCCCCGTGGCCCAACAAGCGGGCGACGGGAATCGAACCCGCCCTAGAAGCTTGGAAGGCTTCTGTGCAGCCACAACACTTCGCCCGCAAGCCCCACCCATCATACCGGGGCTCTACGGGCTCCGATAGCCATCGTATACCGGAGCCAGACGCTAGGCGGCCGTCCCGCCGCCACCCCGCCGCGACTCCGTCGGCACATCCCCCCCGGCATCGGCCAACCCCGGCGGCGGCCACGGCCCGAACCAGTTGTCGCGCGCCCCGTCCAGCGTCACGGTGGACCCGTTGAACGCCGCCCCCAGCGGCGAGGCCAGCAGCGCCACGAGCCAGGCGTGCTCCTGCACCGTCCCCAGCCGCTGCAACGGCACCGAACGGGCCATCCCCGCGCGCACCACGTCCGGGTACTTCCCCATCGCCTCCGTGTCGAAGTGCCCCGCGGCCACCGCGCAGACCGTGACCCCGTTCGACGCCCACCGGACCGCGAGCTCCCGGGTCAGCGCCTCGACCGTCGCCCGAGCCGCCCCCGAGTGAGCCATCCCCGGCATCCCGTGGTGCGGTGACAGCGTCACGTTGACGATCCGAGGTTCCGCCGTTGGAGCGTCGCCGCCCACGCACGCCGCCGCCCCGCCGCCCCCGCCCCCGAGACCGCCGGCCGCCACCGCGAACGCCTGGGCGAAGACCTCATGCGCCATGTTGAGCATCCCGTCCACGTTCAGCCGCCACACCGCCCCCCAGCCCTTGGCGACGATGCCCTCGGCCGGCGTGAAGTACTGCCCGCCGGCATTGTTCACGAGCAGATCCAGCCGCCCCCAGCGCTCCAGCGCCGTCGCAACCAGCCGCCGGGCCTCGCCGCGCTCGCGGACGTCCCCGGCCAGCCACTGGGCCCGCTCCAGGCCGATCGCCGCCGCCGTCTCCCGCAAGGGGTCCTCCCGGCGTCCCACCACAGTCACCGCCGCGCCGCAGCGGGCCAGCTCGAGTGCCGTCGCCCGGCCGAGGCCGGTGCCTCCGCCCGTCACCAGCGCCACCCGGCCGCCGAGGGTGCCCGGCGCGAAGACCTCCGACTCGCCAGGGCCGTCGGTGCCTTCGTCGGGCTCGCCCAGGCCGCTCACCGCTGCGCCCGCCGCCAGGATCTCTCGACCCTCGCCGCCCGCCGGCTCCGCTCCCCTGCCACTCCCCAGCTCGCCCGCTCCTGCGCTCATCTCGCCGCCGATCATAGGCCCCGCGCCATCCGTCCCAGCAGCCCGGTACCCTGTGGGCGTGACCAATCGGCCCCTTCGGCCCCTGGCCATCGTCGCCCTGCTCGCATTCTGGGACTACCTGCTCTGGAACTGGTCGGTGGACGGCAACCACGACGTGCTGGCTCTCGTCGCCGGCGTCACCCTGATCCCGCTGTCCATCGCCGCCGCCTGGCTCGCGGTGCTGACCGTCGCCCACCTCTTCGCCTCCCTCGCCCGGCGCTCACGCAACGCCGCCGGCACCGGAGCCGCCCGCATCCGCCACGCCGGCGCCGCAGCGACCCGCGAAGCCGGTCCCGGCTCCGCCGCCGTCCAGGCTGCCGGGGCGCACCAAATGGCAGAGGCACACCGCCCCGACAGCTCGGCCTCACCGTCCTCGCGACTCGCCGCGTGAAGCTCCGCTGGATCGCGCTCGCCGCCGTCGTGGTGATAGCCGCCCTCGCCGTCGGCGGCTACGTCTACGCCCAGAACCGGACCGGCTCCATCTACCACCCCCACGCCCCCTTCGTGCCCCAGGCCAACCCCAAGCTGCCGGCGCACAAGCGGGAACGCTTCGCCTGGCCGCTTTACGGCTACACCCCCAACCACACCCGCTACTTCCCCGCCGACCTCGCCCCGCCCTACAAGACGGTCTGGCAGCGCGACGGCACCGCCCTGCGCGAGTTCCCGCCCGTGCTCTCCGAAAACCGGATCTTCCAGCTCACCGACGACGCCACGCTGTCGGCCATCGACAAGTACACCGGTAAGCTCCTCTGGAGCCAGCGCCTCGGCGCCCTCTCCGCCGCCGCCCCCGCCGTCGGCGGCAACACCGTCTACGTCACGATCCTCTCCCGCGCCACCGGCGACGAAGCCGGCCGCGTCGTCGCCCTGAACGTCGCCAACGGGCACATCCGCTGGTCGCGCGACCTCCCCAGTCGCAGCGAGTCCTCGCCGCTGCTCGCCGACGACCGCATCTTCTTCGGCAGCGAAGACGGCACCGTCTACGCCCTGGACGCCTCCGACGGGCACACCGTCTGGACCTACCACGCCGAAGGCGCCGTCAAGGCCAGCCCGACCCTGCAGGATGGGGTCCTCTACTTCGGCGACTACTCCGGCCACGTCCAGGCCATCAGCGAGCAGACCGGCAGACGCTTCTGGCGCTCCGGCTCCGAAGGCGCCCTGTTCGGCAGCGGCACCTTCTACTCCACCGCCGCCGTGATGTACGGGCGGGTCTTCCTAGGCAACACCGACGGGCGCTTCTACGCCTACGACGCCCGCACCGGCAGCCTGGACTGGGCCTACCAGACCGGCGCCTACGTCTACGCCTCGCCCGCCGTCACCAACGCCCCCGGACTCGGCCCGACGCTCTACTTCGGCTCCTACGACGGCAAATTCTACGCCCTCAATGCCCGCAGCGGACACGTCGACTGGACCTACGAAGCCGGCGGCAAGATCTCCGGCTCGGCGACGATCGTCGGCGACATCGTCTACTTCTCCGACCTCGGCACCCACTCCAGCTACGGCCTGAACATCACAACCGGCCGCGTCGTCTACCGCGCCGACACCGGCGCCTTCGACCCCGTCATCAGCGACGGCAAACGCATCTTCCTCACCGGCGAGACCGGGCTCTACGACCTCGCCCCCACCCACTGACGGGTGAAGCCTTGGCACGCCCGGATCGGCCGCGCCGCGGGTCGGCCACGCCGGCGCAGCACGGGTCAGCCCGGCCCGCGTGCCGCGTCAGCTGGACTACGTCCGGCAGCTGCCGCCGGAGAGCCCCAGCGCCCGCCCCAGCGAGAAGCTCGCCGCCACCCGCACCGCCCCGGGGCCCGCCACCGTCACCTCTGTCCAGCCGGCGGGCGTCGCGCCGACACAGGCGGCGCCGCCCGTCACCGTCCAGTAGCGGGTGTAGTGGAGTCGCACCACGAACCGCCCCGCCGCCAGGGCGCGCAAGGCGAACCAGTCGTGGCCCATCGCCGTCAGCCTCCCCGGCCCCTGCGCCAGCGGGGTCGCGCCGAGCACCCGATAGATCCGCCAGTGCCGCGTCCGCCACACCAGGCGCAGATACGGCAGGCCGGCGCGGATCAGCCGCCCCTCCCGCGCACTCGAGGGATCCAGCGGGGCGTCGGGCAGCGCCACGTAGCTCACCGCCTGCTCGTCGAGCCAGCGCCGGTAGCCGGCGGCGGTCAGGACCGGCCGGAGCAGGACGCCGTCGTAGCGCTCGTCGAGTTGCTTCTCCCAGCCCCTTGCCAGCGAGACCCTGGCGGCGAGCCACGCCGCCTCCCAATGTCCCCGGGTGAACGGGACCTCGACGCGCACCCCCTCGCCGCCATGCGCCGCCACGAAGCGCTCGACCGGGGCGTAGTAGGCGGCGCCAGTCGAGGGGTTGCCGGCGACGGCCGCCGTTTCCCGCACCGGCCCCCAGGCCGTCCAGACGGCGATGCCCAGGAGCGCCACCACCGCCAGCGGGCGCCCCGCGGCCGAAGAACGCCACCCCGCCAGCGACCGCCACCCCGCCAGCGGACGCCCCGCGGCCGAAGAACGCCCCACAGCCGGCGAGCCCCCCCCAGCCAGGGCGCCACGCGGCCGCAGGCGGGGAGCAGCGTCGGCGAGCACCGCGCAGAGCAGCAGCGGCCCCGCGAGCAGGACCCCGTAGCGCTCCACGTTGGAGCCCATCGGGGTGTGAACCGCCACACAGGCCACACAGGCCGCCAGGTACAGCTCGCCCCCCACCCGCAGCAGCCGCCGGCCCGCCGGCAGGGCCACCATGAAGCCCACCATCGCCGCCGCCGTGGCAAGGAAGGAGAGCAGCGGATACGGCTCCCAGCCGCCCTCGGGGAAGAGGCCCGCGAGAGCCCCCACGACAATCGCCGGCGCCGCCCCCAAGACGAGCACGGGGCGCCACGAGCGCTCCACCACGGAGCACGTCACCCCGGCCAGGCCCAGCAGGACCCCGGCGACGGGACTGCAGGCGGCGCAGACCGCCGCCAGCCCCACGGCTGCCGCGGTCCAGCCGAGCCCCGCGGTTGCCGTCCAGACCCGCCCCGCGGCCGCCGAAGATGTCCCACTCTCCCCCGGCTCGTCGGTCGCGCGCGCACACACACACGCGCGCACACCTCGACGAAACGACCCTTCACCCCGGCCCCGGACCCCCGACGTTACCGCCGAGCCCGCGGACATCGGCCCCTCCCCCGCCCCCCCGCGCACACGCCCCCGCCCCCGCACGGACGCCGCCACGGCGAACATCGCGAAGCTCACACCCAGGGCGAACGTGATCCGCCCGCTCCAGACGTCCCCGAGGGCGCCCAGCGCGAACCACACCGCCCCCCAGCGCGCGGCGCGCGCCCCGAACATCCGTCCGGCGAGCCAGGCGAAGACGCTCGCCGAGGCGAGCACCGCGAGGACCCCCACGGCCCGCACCCCCAGCCAGGCGGCGAGCGGCGGGAAGACGAGGCTGTAGCCGGGGATCGCATGGCCCCCGTACCAGCGCCCGTCCCATACCGTGAAGCCGACTTCGCCGAAGAGGTCCGCCCGGTAGACCTGGGCCGCGAGGTCGGGCGTGCGGGGATCCACGAGCAGCCAGACGACCACGCCGACCGCCGCCGTCGCCAGACCCCAGGGCAGCGCCGTCGCCGGGCGTCGCCGTCCACCGGCGGCGGCGACCCCCCCGGCGGCGACCCCCCCGGCGGCGACCTCCCGGGTGACGGCCTCCCCAGCGAAGGCCTCCCCGGCGGGGGCGGAGGAGGACTGGGAGCCGGTCGGGGCGGAGGCTGTCGCGCCACTCGGCGCGGCGGCCATCGGGCCACTCGGCGCGGAGGCTGTCGCGGGGTGCGCGCCCACCGATCCACCATATAGGAGAGATGTGGGAAGATCGGCCGGGACCCGGTGCGCTACCCCACCCGGTCCCGGCCGTGCCCGCAAGCGATACGTCCCTGCCTGTCCCGCGGGTTTCCACCCTTTCCAACAACTGGTCCGCCCGAAAGTCGCTGTGAGAGATGCCCCGATCGTCGCCCCCCTGCGGGCGCTGGCGGCGTGCCTGGCTGCGCTCGCGGCCTGCGTTGCGGCAGCGGGCTGCGCGACGACGCAGCCCCACCCCGTCGCGGCCGGCGAGCTCGCCGAAGCCCAGACCTTCCCCTACTTCCCCGTTTACTGGACGGGGCCGCGTTTCGGGTCCTACCCACTGGCGGCCGTCGACGGACGCAAGAACTACGCCTCGGCGGGCACCGACGGGGTCTACTACGGCAACTGCGTCCCCGGCAAGAGCAGCGCGCTGAACGGCAACGGCTGCGTCCTGCCGCTGCAGATCACGACGAGCTACTACCGCCGTCAGGAGAACGTCGCCCTCGGCAACCCCCACCGCAACGCCCTTTTGCGCGGGGTGCCGGCGATCGTCTATGACGAAGGCCACTCGATCGAGCTTTACAGCGGACGCCTGGCGATCGACGTCTACGCCGACGACGAGGCCGACGCGATGCGGGCCGTGGCGCTGCTGCGGCCGATCAACGCCCCCGGCTCCGCGGCGAGGCCGCTGCCCCCGCCGGTCTTCTGCCCGACGCTGAGCGGTTCGCAGCCGCTGTCGCTGCAGCACGCCATGTGGCACCTGCCGGGCCGCGCCTGCCAGCAGGCCGCCCTCAGCGAACGGAGCGACCGGGCGCTGTTCGGCAAGCCCTAGGCCCCGGTCTGGGCGTGGGGCTTGAGGGGCTTGCCGATCTCCCCGCGCAGGCTGAGGAACGCCGCGGTGCCGATCAGCGCCGGGATCCAGAGCGAGATCGCGCGGTAGGTGACGACGGCGGCGAGCACCATGGAGCCGGGGCGGACGCCGAAGAGGAGGAGCATCCCGACGAGGCCCCCTTCGACGGCGAAGAAGCCGCCGGGGATGGGGATGGAGTTGGCGAGCATTCCCACGAGGTAGGCCATGGCGACGACCCAGAACGACGGCGCCCCGCCGTAGGCGGCCATGGCGGCGTAGAGGCAGAGGTTGTCGAACAGCCAGTAGCCGATGGCGCCGAGCAGGCGCCAGTCGTGGGCGCGGATCAGATCGACGGCGTCCTGGACGCCGTCGCCGATGGCGACGAGGGCGACGGCGGTGCGGCTGTGCCGCTCGCCGGCGCGACGCTCGGACAGCGCGCGGCGCGCCCAGCGGGCGGCGGCGAGGGTGCCGAGGATCGCCGCCAGGGCGACGAGGGCGGGCAGCAGGGTGAGCAGTGCGCGCCGGGAGCCGGGCAGCAGGCCGAGCCACATGGGCAGGCCGATGAGGACGACGGCGCCGACGTTGACGGCGCTGGTGAGGACGAAGATGAGCACCGAGCGCTTGGCGATCCGCTCGATGGAGACCCCTTTGGTGCGCAAGACCCAGGCGCCGAGGGCGATGCCGCCGAGGCCGCTGACGGAGACGACGGAGTTGACGGCGAGCTCGGAGAGCGAGAGGCGCGAGCTGAGGCTGCGTCCGAGCCGTCCGAAGACGAGCCCGAAGAGCACGACGTAGGACGCGCAGGAGAGCACCTCGAGGGCGACGGCGATGACGACCCAAGGGATCTTGGCGTCGGTGATGCGCTCGCCGGCTGCGCGCAGGCCGGGGACGCCGAAGAGCAGGGCGACGACGATGCCGAAGAAGACGACGAGACTGATGATGCTGTTGCGCAGCCGCCGCGACTGGGCGCCGAGACCCTCGGTGATGACCTGCTGTTCGCGTGTCCCCAACCCCGCCTCCTCCGGCTCCCGCACCGCCACCGCCGGCGGCGATCCGCCCTGCACGCTACCCCCCGCCGCGGCGCGGGCCGTCGAGCCGCCGTCGGGGCGGCGGGTCTCTTCGCTGATTCTTCGCGTTCTCTTCACCGCTTATTAGCCTGAGTGTCGGCAATGGTGTCGAGGCTCCCACGGGCCCGCCCCCCGCGAAGCAGGACACCATGACATCCACTATGACCGACCAGGCAGCCATCCTCGTGGTCGACGACGAGCCCGCCGTCCAGCAGGCGCTGGCGCGGGCGCTGACGCTCGAGCACTACAGGGTGGCCCAGGCCGCGGATGGGCGCCAGGCGTTGGAGCGGCTGACGGCGGAGGCGTATGACGCGGTCCTCCTCGACGTGTCGATGCCGCGACTCGACGGCCTGGAGGTCTGCCGCCGGCTGCGGGCGGCGGGCGACCGGACGCCGGTGCTGATGCTGACGGCGCGGGGCGAGATCGACGACCGCGTCGCGGGTCTCGACGCCGGCGCCGACGACTACCTGGTCAAGCCGTTCGCGCTGCGGGAGCTGATGGCGCGGCTGCGGGCGCTGCTGCGGCGGACGGGCGCCGACGAGGAGGAGCAGACGCTGGCCTTCGAGGACCTCCGGCTGGACCGGCTGGCGCACGAGGCGTACCGCGGGGAGCGTCCGCTGGAGCTGACGCGGACGGAGTTCCTGCTGCTGGAGCTCTTCCTGCGCCATCCTCGGCAGGTGCTGACGCGCTCGGTGATCTTCGAGCATGTGTGGGGCTACGACTTCGGGGCGACGTCGAACTCGCTGGGCGTCTACATGGGCTATCTGCGCCGCAAGACGGAGGCGGGCGGGGAGCGGCGGCTGCTGCACACGGTGCGCGGGGTGGGCTATGTGCTGCGGAGCTAGATGAGCTTTCGCCGCCGCATCACGATCCTCGTCGCGGCGGCCGTCGCGGTGGCGGTGCTGCTGGCCTCGGCGCTGACGTACCTTCTGGTGGGGCACGAGCTGCGCAGCCAGGTCGACGCCCAGCTGCGCGACAGGGCGCACGGGGTGCACGCGATCGAGGCCCGCCTGGAGCACCACCCGCTGCGCCGGCTCGTCTTCGGCCGCGTGCTGGGGCCGAATCCGTTCGGCCGGCTCTCGCCGCGCCCGGACCAGGTGCGGGGCTATCAGCAGCTCGTGAGCTCCGCGGGCAAGGTGCTGGTGCGGTCGGGCTCGCCGCGGGTGACGCTGCCGGTGGACGCGCGGACACGGACGCTCGCCGCCCACGGGGGCCAGCCGTTCTTCGGCGATGCCCGCGTCGACGGGATCCACCTGCGGATCTACGCCGAGCCCGTCCGGCCGGGCCTGGCGGCGCAGTTCGCCCAGCCGCTGACGGAAGTCGACCACGCGCTGAGCCGGCTGCGGCTGATCCTGGTGCTGATCGCGGCCGGCGGCATCGCCCTGGCGGCGCTGCTGGGCGGGCTGGTGGCGGGCGCGGTGGTGCTGCCGGTGGGGCGCCTGACGCGCGCCGCCGAGCATGTGGCGCGCACCCGCGATCTCTCGGGCCGGATCGAGGAGGAGGGCCGGGCGGATGAGATCGGACGGCTGGCGTCGAGCTTCAACGCGATGCTCGACGCGCTGGAGCGCTCGATGGCGGCGCTCGACGCCTCGGTTCACGCCCAGCGCCAGCTGGTGGCGGACGCCTCGCACGAGCTGCGCACGCCGGTGACGAGCCTGCGGACGAACATCGAGATCCTCCAGCAGGCCCACGACCTGGATGCGGGCGAGCGGGAGCAGCTGTTCAGGGAGGTGGTCGACCAGATCGAGGAGCTGACGGCTTTGGTCAACGACCTGATCGACCTCGCCCGCGGCGAGCAGCCGCCGGCCCAGTCGGAGACCGAGGACGTCCGTCTCGACGTCCTCGTCGCGGAGGCGGTGGAGCGCGCCCGCCGCCGCGCCCCCGGCCGGGAGCTGCGGGCGAGCCTGCAGCCGACGCTGCTGCCCGGAGTGCCGGCCCGCCTGGGGCGGGCGGTGAACAACCTGCTCGACAACGCCCTGAAGCACAGCCCGGCGGGCCAGCCGGTCGAGGTCACCCTGGCCGGCGGCGAGCTCGTCGTGCGCGACCACGGAGCGGGTATCGCGGCGGAGGACCTGCCGCACGTCTTCGACCGCTTCTACCGCGGCGCCGAGGCCCGCGGCCGGCCCGGCTCGGGCCTGGGCCTGGCGATCGTGCGCCAGGTCGTCGAGCAGCACGGCGGCACGATCGCGGTGCAGAAGCCGGCGGGCGGGGGGACGGCGATGCGGGTGTCGCTGCCGGGGGCCGAGGCGCTGCCGGCCGAGGACGCCATCCCAGCCTACGACGCCTCGACGGCGGCGACGGCGGCCGAACCCGTGGACGAGTCCTCCGCCCAGCCGGCGTAAAGCCGTGCGCCGGCCCTCGGACGAGCGCTCGGCTCAGCCGGCACAGTCCCCGGCGCAGCCGGCCCCGAAGGGCGCTCTCTCTCACCCGGCGTAGCGCCGGGCTGCACGTTCCGCGGCCTCCCGGTAGGAGCCGCCGAAGAGAACGGCGTGCACCAGCAGCGGCAGCAGCTGCCAGAGCTGCACCCGCTCCTCCCAGCCCTCCGCGAGCGGCGCGAGCTCCTCGTAGGCGTCGAAGACTCGCGGCGAGGGCGCGCCGAAGAGACGGAGCATGGCGAGGTCGATCTCACGGTGCCCGCCGTAGCAGGAGGGGTCGATGAGCCAGGGCCGGCCGTCGGTGTCGGCCATGACGTTCCCGCTCCAGAGATCCCCGTGCAGCCGCGCCGGCGGCTCCTTCGGCCCGGCGAGCTCGGGCAGGCGGGCGCAGACGTCCTCGACGGCGCGGGCGCCGGCGTCGCGCAGGGCGCCCCGGTCGCGGGCAATCCCGGCGAGCGGCCCCAGGCGGCGCTCGGCGTAGAACGTCGGCCAGTCAGGGGCGGGGTCGTTGGGCAGCCGCAGCGAGCCGAAGCCGGCGGCGAGGGGAGCGGTGTCGTCGCCGTCCGCGCCGGCGGCTGCGTCGCCGTTCGTGAAGCCGGCGGCGCCGGCCGGCACAAACGCGGGTTCGCCGAAACGGGGGGCGCCAGCGAGATGTGTCAGGGCGAGGCCGGCACCGAGCTGCTCGGCGCCAACCTCGCTGAGGCTCCCGGGCCTGACCCACTCGAGCGCCAGATAGTCCTCCCCGACCTCGATCACGGCCGGCGTGCGCAGGGCCCCGGGCTCGGCCAGCCAGCGCAGGCCGGCGGCCTCGGCGGCGTACTCGCCGGGGGCGGCGTCGGGGCGGGTCTTGACGAACGCCTGGCGGCCGTCGGCGAGGGTGACGCGGTAGGCCTGGTTGATGTCGCCGCCGCCGACGGGCCGCGCGTCGCGGGCGCCCGGGGGCAGGCTCATCGCGCCTCGCCGGCGGCCGCCGGCAACCCGGCCCGCAGCCGCTCCAGCAGCGCGGCGCAGGCGGCCTGGACGATGTCGAGGACGTGCTCGAAGCCGCGGGCGCCGCCGTGGTAGGGGTCGGGCACGTCGAGCGCGCGGCCGGCGGTGGCGGGGTCGAGGTCGCGCAGGAGGACGAGCTTCTCGCGGGCGCCGTCGTCGGGGGCGAGGCGGCGGAGGTCGGCGAGGTTGGAGGAGTCCATGGCCACGACGAGGTCGAACTCGTCGAAGTCCTCCGCCCGCACCTGCCGGGCGGCTCCGTCCAGG
>DATKPO010000034.1:0-10375 GCA_035524055.1 Solirubrobacteraceae bacterium | reverse complement strand
AAGGTCACCAAGAGCGGCAAGAACGTCAGCGAAGCCGACGTCGAAAAGTACTACAGGGAACACAAGTCCCAGTACGGCCAGCCCGAACGCCGCGACCTCCGCGTGGTGCTCACCAAGACCGAAGCCCAGGCCAAGCAGGCCAAGAGCGAAATCGAATCCGGCAAGAGCTTCGCCAGCGTGGCCAAGAGCAAATCGATCGAACCCACCAGCAAGGCCGCCGGCGGCGAACTGCCGGGCGTGGTCAAGGGCGAGGAGCAGAAGGCGTTCAGCGAAGCCATCTTCGCCGCCCAGAAGGGCGTCCTCAGCGGGCCCGTTAAGACCCCCTTCGGCTACTACGTCTTCGAAGTCAAGGCCACCCACGCGCCGACCCAGCAGAGCCTGAGCTCGGTGAAGTCGACGATCAAACAGCAGCTGATCTCCCAGGGTCAGCAGACCTCGCTGTCCAAGTTCATCAAAGAATTCCAGAAGAAGTGGAAAGCCAAGACCGAATGCCGCGCCGGGTACGTCGTGCAGGATTGCAAGCAGTACAAAGCTCCCAAGACGACGACCACCGCCACCCCGGCCCCCACCGGCTGACGCCCGCTCCGCCACCCAGCCGCCGCTGGCCTGAGCCTGGTCGGTAGCGCAGGGAGCCGTCCCCTCGTGGCCGGACGGCATACGATCTGAGCCGCTCCCCGAGTCGACTCCCGGAGGTCTCCCATGAGCAACATCGAGCGCGTCCACGCCCGCCAGATCCTCGACAGCCGCGGCAACCCCACCGTCGAGGTCGAGGTGGCCCTGCGCTCCGGCGCCCACGGCCACGCCGCCGTCCCCTCCGGGGCCTCGACCGGTGAGTTCGAGGCCACCGAGCTCCGCGACGGCGGCAGGGCCTGGAACGGCAAGGGCGTCACCCGCGCCGTCGAGGCCGTCGACGGTGAGATCGCGGGCGCCGTCCACGGCCTCGACGCCGCCGACCAGGAGGCCCTGGACCGGGCCATGATCCAACTCGACGGCACCCCCAATAAGTCCCGGCTCGGCGCCAACGCCATCCTCGGGGTCTCCCTCGCCGCCGCCCACGCCCAGGCCGCCGAGGAGGGCCTGCCCCTGTGGCG
This sequence comes from Solirubrobacteraceae bacterium, assembly GCA_035524055.1. GTDB lineage: Bacteria > Actinomycetota > Thermoleophilia > Solirubrobacterales > Solirubrobacteraceae > Palsa-744. The sequence goes on along the minus strand of DATKPO010000034.1, from coordinate 9,284 downwards.
CTACCTCGGCGGGGAGGCCGCCCGGGTCCTGCCGGTGCCGATGCTCAACGTCCTCAACGGGGGCGCCCACGCCGACAACAAGGTCGACTTCCAGGAGTTCATGATCGTCCCCTGCGGCGCCCCCAGCTTCTCCGAGTGCCTGCGGGTCGGCGTCGAGGTCTTCCACGCGCTGAAGGGCGCCCTCCACGATCGCGGCCTATCCACCGCCGCCGGCGACGAGGGCGGCTTCGCCCCGGACCTGGACTCCAACGAGGCGGCCCTGGAGATGCTCATGGTCGGCATCCGCGCCGCCGGCTACGAGCCCGGCGGCGACGTCGCCATCGCCCTGGACCCCGCCACCAGCGAGCTCTACCGCGACGGCGCCTACGTGCTCGAGCACGAGGGCCGCACCCTCGGCGCCGCCGAGCTCGCCGACTACTGGGCGCAGCTCGCCGACCGCTATCCGATCGTCTCCATCGAGGACGGCATGGACGAGCAGGACTGGGACGGCTGGAAGCTCCTCACCGAGCGCCTCGGCGAGCGCCTCCAGCTCGTCGGCGACGACCTCTTCGTCACCAACACGGAGCGCCTGAAGCGCGGGATCGAGCTCGGCGTCGCCAACTCCATCCTCATCAAGGTCAACCAGATCGGCACCCTCACCGAGACCCTCGCCGCCGTCGCCATGGCCCGCGAGGCGGGCTACACGGCCGTCATGAGCCACCGTTCGGGGGAGACCGAGGACGTCACCATCGCCGACCTCGCCGTCGCCACCGGCTGCGGCCAGATCAAGACCGGCGCCCCCTCCCGCTCCGAGCGGGTCGCCAAGTACAACCAGCTCCTGCGCATCGAGGAGCAGCTCGGCGCCGACGCCGAGTTCCCCGGCCGCTCGATCTTTCGCCGCTAGCGCGGCGACGGCGCGGCCGGCGGTGGGGGCGCGGCCGGCATGGTGGGGGCGGCTATCGCGCGGTGCGGGCGCGGCTTTCGCGGGCGCGGGATGGCGTCTTCGAAAATCGCATTTCAGATCAGCGCGATCGCGCTGATCTGAAATTCAAGAATTGAATGTCGACCCTGCCGGGCGAGGCCAGCCGGGGTCGAGTCGCAGGAGTTCCGCCGTGAGCCGCGAATGCAGCTGGGATGGCCTCCGCCTCCGCCGCCTCCTCTGGCGCCCGCTCCCGCCGGACCGGCGCCCGCTCCGGCCCGGCTGGCGCCCGCTCCCACCCGGCTGGGGCCGACCGTGCGCGACAGCGCCCCCTCGCGGCCCGCGCCGCCGCCGCCAGGGTTCGGTGGAACCGCCTGGGGCGCCTCGCCATGGTCTGCGTCCTGGGGGCCCTTCTCTACCTCTATATCGGCGCCGGCCTCAACCTCCTCTCGTCCTGGCGGGAGGCCCGCCAGGACAGTGCCCAGGTGGAGGTCCTCGAACGCCAGCACCGCACCCTCGAGGCCCAGCACGCCACGCTGCTCAGCCCCGGCACCATCGACGCCGAGGCCCGCGCGCTCGGCATGGTCAAGCCCGGGGAGCAGTTCTTCGTCGTCACCGGGCTTCCCCACAGGTAAGACCTGCAGGGGCGCTGGGCCGGGCCGCTGCTAGCCTCGCCCGACGTGTCCGGCTTCGAGAACGCCATCTACCAGTGGCGCCAGGGCGAGCGGCGCCTCGCCCAGGCCCCGCCGGAGCGCGCGGCGGTGCTCGAGCGGGTCACCCGTGCCGTTGTCGCCGAGCTCCGCCGGCGACTCGGCGGGCGGTTCTCCGCCGACGAGCTCGCCGAGCTCTACGACGGCGGCACCGCGTGGTGCCTGCAGCTCGCCAGCGCCCTCGCGCCCGAGGATCCCTGGGCCTGGGATGCCGGCGTCATCGTCGACGCCGCCTTCGCCCGCTACCTCCGCGAGGCCGTCGACTACGCCGGCGGGCGTCGTCTGCCAACAGAGTCCTAGTCGCGGTCGGCGTCTCGCCGACGGTCGCCAGCGCTCAGTCGTCGCCGCCGGCGCGGCGGATGACGATCTGGTCCTCCTCCACGACGACCTCTATCGGCCGGTGGCCGGCCCAGTGCTCGGCGTAGGTCGGGTTGTCCTGGATCGCCGGGTCCAACCACAAGCCGTAGCCCTCCTCGCCGTGGTCGAAGGTGCCTTCCAGGGGGCCCGTCTCGCGGGTCGTCCGACGGCGGCGGCCTCCGCGCCGTCCGCGCCGGCGTGGGCGGGCCTCCTCGTCGTCCTCCTCCTCCTCGTCCTCCTCGTCCTCGCCGGCCGCCGCCCTGGCCTCGGCGCGGGCCCGCTCGGCCTCCTCGGCCCGGGTCCGCTCGGCCTCCTCGGCCTCGATCCGGGTCCGCTCGGCCTCCTCGAGCTCGGCGGCGATCAGGGCGTCGTCCTCAGCCCGCAGGTCGATCTCGTCGTCAAACGGCGTGGGCGCCGCCCCGTCGGCGGCCTCGTCCTCGCCGACGAGATCGTTCTGGCGCTTGAACTGCTCGATTTCCTGGACCGTCACGTCGAGCTGATGAGCCACCCAGGCGTCGGTGCGGCCCTGGCGGACCCAGGTGCGGATCTGGTTGAGTTGGGGGCGCAGGGATTTACGCGGCATCGACGGTCCGGGAGACTAGCGCATTCGTCTCCCGCGTCGTGCACCGCCGTCGCGGCGCCCGGCGCCCTCGGTACGAACTACCCATTCCTCGGCATCGCGACAAGTATCGGCGAGCCTCACGCGTTCTATCTGGGTTAGCAATCGTGGACCGGCCGGCGAGGGGGCGCCAAGCTCCCGTCCCCGCCGTGTTCTGTGAGATCATGCTGCCGAGAGCGGGGTGCGGGAAGATTTCGCGCCGAGGTCACCGGCGAAGAGGATGGTGCACCGGAATTGCTGGTCCTGACGCGCAAGTCCAATCAGAGCATCATGATCGGGGACGACATCGAGGTCTCGGTGCTCTCCATCGTCGGCGAGAAGGTTCGCATCGGCATCCAGGCACCCGCCGACGTCCCGGTCTTCCGCACCGAGATCTACGTCGAGATCCAGCGCCAGCAGGCCGAGGGCAAGTCCTCCGAGGAGATCCGCTCCGAGGTCCAGGGCGCCATCAAAGACCTCGGCGAGGGCAGCGGCTAGGCCCCGCTCCGTCACCCTCCCGCGCGGTCGCCCTCCCGCCCTCGGCTCAGCCGAGCGGCGAATGGAGCGCGGCGCCGGGTGGTCGCTCAGCTGAGCAGCAGGTAGAGGGTCTGGAACATCACGACCGTCACGATCGCCGCCGTCGCGATCAGGGCGAAGACGAGCGCCACGTAGCGCAGCGAGCCGCGGCGGTTGCGGCGCTGCACCTCGCGCTTCAGGGCCCGCTGCTCGGCCGTGCGGCGCAGCATCTCGCGGCGCTCGCGGTCGCGCGTGATCTCCTGGGCGAAGGCCTCCTCGATCTCGGCGGGGCTCTTGCCCATCCGCAGCGCCGACATCGTCCTCAGCCCACCCGGGTGTCGGCCTCGGCGCGCTCGTAGACCTTGACGAAGCGCAGATAGTTCTCCGCGATCTGGCGCGCCCCGGCGACCCGTTCGATCTTGCCCGCCACGTACGCTTTGAGCGGGTCCCACCAGATCGAGCGGCCGATGGCGAAGCCCACGAAGCCGTCGACCGGGGCCGCCTGCTGGAGCCAGTGGTCGACCTTGGCGTCGTCGGCGCCGCGGCCCAGGACGACGCAGACGACGCCCTCGCGTCCCCCGCTGCGGGCCTGCCCGACGAGCATCTCGCAGTCCGAGCGGTCGTCGACGCCCTCGATCTTCCAGACGTCGACCTCGATCCCGTAGTCCTGGATCGCCGCGATCGTCCGCCGCATCAGCTCCGGGCGCAGCTCGGCGTCGTAACGCTCGGAGTCGCCCCCCACCTGCTCCAGATGGGCCGGCTCGGCCGGGACCAAGAGCTCGAAGAGGAACTTCCGGTCGTGCTGGTGCAGCCAGTCGGACAGGCGCCGCAGCTTGGCCAGCTGGTCGCGGTTGCCCGCGGCGTCGCCGTCGGGGTTGTAGCGCACCAGGACCTTCGCGAAGTCCGGGTCGAAGCGCTCGATGTGCTCGCCGAAGTCATCGCCGTATTGGAAGTCGAACATCGCCTGGCCCGAGCGCTCCACCGGCATCGCCAGCTTCAGGCCCTTCGCCCGGGCTTCCTCGGGAACGCTGGAGCCGAACTGCTCGTCGACCAGCACCCCCGTCACCGCGGGGTCGGCCCCCGCGACCACGGCCTGGAGCATGCCCTCGAAGATCAGGTGCTTCGCGTCGGCGATCATCGCGGTCTGCTCCGAATCGGGTTCGCCCTCGATGCCGAAGAACTTCTTCTGAAACGATCCCCGGTGGTCGAAGGCGAGGATGTAGAGCTTGTTGTCATAGCCGAGTCTCATGGCCTGGACTCTATCGCTCGGGCCTGCCCGCCGGCGGGGAGCGCCGCCCGCCTAGAATGGGCTGACGATGTCGCCCGGCGCCGATCTCTTCGTGATCTGCAAGAACTGCGGGTCCGAGGTCAGCCCGTACATCACCGAGTGCCCCTACTGCGGCAACCGCCTCCGGCGCCGCGCCCCCAAGCTGCCCCGGGAGCGCGAGCGGGCCCAGCCCGAGCGCGAGGGCGCTCAGCGCTCCCGCATCCCCATCCCCGCCCTCGGCCGCCTGCGGCGCGGCGAGATCACCGGGCTGCGCGCCGACGCCCCGCCCTACCTCACCCTCGCCCTCATCGCCGCCGCCGGCGTCGCCTGGGTCTTGACCAGCGGCGCCTACCTCCAGCTCGACAGGCTCGTCGTCGTCGGCCCCCTTCACGGCGACTGGTGGAAGCTGCTCACCTACCCCTTCGGCTACCTCAGCGGCTTCTTCGCCGGTGTCTACGTCTTCGCCTCCCTCCTCGCCGTCGCCGTCTTCGGCTGGCTCCTGGAGCGCCGCCACGGGGGGGCCGTCGTGGCCGTCGTCTTCTGGGGGACGGCCGTCAGCGGGGCCCTCGTCGCCCTCGCCGTCTACCCCCTGCCGATCCTCAGCGGCGCCAGCGCCCCCGCCCTGGGCCTGCTCGCAGCCTGGGCCGTCCCCGACCTGCTCGAGGCCCGTGCCGGGCGCTACTACGACGGCGACCTCCTCGGCGCCGCCGCCATCGCCGTCGTCCTGCTGGCGATCCCCTTCGCCTACGAAGCCACCAGCTGGCTCGCCGGCTTCGTCGGCGGCGCCGTCGGGCTCGTCCTCGGCTACGGCCTCAGCCGGGTCCGGAGCGCCTAGGTTGCCCGAGCCCACCTACACCGCCGCCGAGGTCGACGCCGCCCTCGCCGCCCTCCAGGAGCCCGAGCGCCTGCGCCACGCCCAGGAGGTCGTCACCCACGCCGCCCCCGGCCTGCAGCGGGTGCTCGCCGAGGCCCTCCACGAAGGCGGCTGGTTCGGCGAGGCCCACGACGCCGAGATCGCCCGCGCCGCCGGCGAGGCCGACACCGCCGAGCGCCAGCGCCTCGTCGCCGCCCTCGTCGCCGACCAGACCCGACTCGGTATGTTCGTCGGGGCCGCCGTCGGCTTCCAGCTGGCGCACGAGCTCCGGCGCGGCGCCCAGGCGCCGGACCAGGCAGAGACCCCCGACATCCATTAGGCGAAGGAGAGACCCGATGCAGATCCGCTTCCTCGGCCACGCCGCCTTCGAGCTCAGCGACGGTGAGACCTCGGTGCTCATCGACCCCTTCCTCACCGGCAACCCCAAGGCGGCCGTCGCCGCCGAGGACCTCAACCCCGACGCGATCCTGCTCACCCACGGCCACGGCGACCACCTCGGCGACACCGTCGCCATCGCCAAGCGCAGCGGCGCCGCCGTCGTCGCCATCGTGGAGCTCGCCAACGAGCTCTCCGGGGAAGGCCTGGAGCGGGTCCACGACCCCAACATCGGCGGCACCGTCGACTTCGACTGGGGCTGGGTCCGCCTGACCCCGGCCTGGCACACCTCGACGACGCCGAAGGGCACCGTCAACACCCCCGCCGGGCTCCTCGTCGGCATCGGCGGCAAGGTCGTCTACCACCTCGGCGACACCGCCCTCTTCTCCGACCTCGCCCTCGCCGGCCGGCGGGAGCCGATCGACGTCGCCCTGATGTGCATCGGCGGCCACTACACCATGGACCGCCACGACGCCGTGGAGGCCGCCCGGCTCGTCGGCGCCAGGCAGATCGTGCCCTGCCACTACGACACCTTTCCCCCGATCGAGACCGACGCGGAGGCCTTCAGGGCCGACGTCGCCGCCGCCGGCGCCGGCGAGGTCGTGGTGCTGGCGCCCGGGGAGAGCCACACCCCATGAGCATGACCAACGCCATCGTCCTGATCGAGGCCGAACGCGACGCCCTCTCCACCCTCGGCGGGGCGCTGGCCGACATCGACGGCGTCGCCGAGGCCTACTCCGTCACCGGCGAGTGGGACTTCGTCGCCGTCGTCCGGGTCCCCGACCACGAGCAGCTCGCCGAGGTCGTGACCGGGCAGATCACGGCCCTGCCGGGCGTCTCCCGGACCCAGACGCTGGTCGCCTTCCAGGCCTTCTCCAAGCACGACCTCGAGGCCCTCTTCTCGCTCGGCGAGTAGCCCGGATGCCCGCCCTGCCACTCCGGGACGAGTATCGGCCGACCCTCCCAGAGCTGCTCGGGCCGCACTGGCGGCGCCTGTCGCGAGCGAGGCGCCTGCCGGTGCTGTTCGCAGGGACGCTCCTGCTCGCCATCCTCCTCGGCGCGGTGTTGACGCTCCTGCCGCCGACCTACTCCCACGCCGGCACCGTCAGCTTCAGCTTCGGCTACCGCGGGCTCTACCGCGCACCGACCCCCCCTGGCGCCTACGTGCGGGTGCAGCACGTCCAGGACGGTCGCCTGCGGGACTCCTTCGAGGTCTCGCCCCTGCTGCTCGCCCCCTATCGCGGCGAGCCGACCCCCGCGCTGGCGCTCTACGCGACCGGCTATATCCGCGCCCTCGCGGCCCGCGAACCGGGCTTCGCGCTGCGCGGGGAGGGCTGGACCCAGGTCGACTCGATCTCCCCCTACGCCGTCTACAACGTCTTCTACACCGTCCCCCGCGACGGGCGCGAGCTCTACGGGCGCAACATCCTCGTCTTGCCCCAGCGCCCGGGCGCGCGCCGTGGCGTCACGATCTCCATGCTCGGGGACCCCGGCGGCGAAAAGCAGCTGAGCTCGCCGCTGCTGCTCGGCACCGTCGGCGCCCTGGAAGGGCCGCTCGTCTCGTTCGACCTGCGCTAGCCCGCCGGCGTCGTCGCCGGCCCTTGCGTCGTCGCCGGCCCTTCGCCCGCCGGCGCCGACCCGCCGTCGGTCGCTTCGGCGACAGGTTCCCGGGTTTCGGTTTCCGGGGCGCCGGCGGTCGCCGGCTCTTCGCCGCCCGTTGCTTCTCCGGCCGGCGGCGTCGGGGGGGCTTCGGTGCCGGCCGTCGGCGGAGCCGCCGGGGCTTCTTCGGTGGTCGGCACCGAGGCGCTCACCGGCGGCGGAGTCGTCGCCGGGGCCGTCGGCGTGGTGCCCGTCGAGGTAGTCGGCGCCGCCGGCGTCCCGCCCGGGCCGCCCACCGGCGTCGTGGCGCCCGTCGGGGGCAGGGCGGTCGTTTCGGTCGTCACCTCGATGCTCGGCGCGGCGCTCACCGGCGGCTTGGGCGCCACTGGGGCGGTGCCGACGGCGGGCGAGCCTGGCGCGGGCTTGGCGTCGGGCGCCAGCCTGGCCCCCCCGGGCCTGTCGCTCTTCGGGTTCGGGCCACCCGCGCCGGGGCCGGCCCCACTTAGCCTGCCCGCCGCGCCGCGCCTGGCGTGGGCGGGCAGCTGGGCGACGACGGCGACCGCGGCTGCCGTCCCGGAGGTCACCGGCTGCGGCGTCGAGCGCACCACCTCGGGGGCCGTCGTCGCGGAGCTCGTCTGCGCCACCGCGGCGGCGGCGTGGTGATGACGAACGGGGCGCCCGGTGTGGCCGGCGGCGACGGCCCCCGCCGTGACGAGCGCGGCGGCGGCGATCGTGGCGGCGGCCTTCGTCGCGATCGCCCCGGCACCCGCCGAAATCAGTCCGCCGGCTCCCCCGGCGGCGCCTGTGGCGCCGGCGCCGACCCCTGCCGCGCCGACCCCGGCGGCACTCGTCCCCGCGGCGCCCGCTCCGGCTCCGGCGGCGCCGGCTCCCGCGGCACCGGCTCCGGCGGTGGCGCCCCCGGCTCCCGCCACGTGTCCGGCGCCGGCGGAGGCGCCGAGCTTGGTGAGGACGAGGCGCTTGAGCAGCAGCAGCGGCCCGACGGGCAGGACGAGGGCGAGGGCGCGGTTGTTCTCCTTGAGGTGGCCGCGGAAGCCGCGGCAGCGGTCGCAGTCGCGCAGGTGGCGGCGGGCGGGGGGCGTGATCTTGACGAGGCCCTCGGCGACTTCGCCGAGCTCGTGCCGGACCTCCTCACAGCTCAGCTTGCGCGCCTCGGAGGCCTCGGCGAGCGAGATCCGGGCGCGGACGAGGAGCGACTTCACCGACGGCACCGTCGTCTCCATGGCCTGGGCGATCTGTTCGTAGGAGAGGGCGTCGATCTCGCGCAGCAGCAGCGCCGTGCGCTGGGTCTCGGGGAGCTGCTGGACGTCGCCGATGAGCAGCCGGAAGCTCTCGCGGCGCATGACCTGCTCGCCGGTCGACATCCCGCCGTCGGCGAAGTGGACGTCCATCGAGTCGACCCCGATCGCCGACGCCCGGCGGAGATGGTTCAGGGAGCGGTTGCGGGCGATCCGATACAGCCAGGGCCGGACGTTGATGGCCCGTCCGTCGGCGAGGACGGCGTTGAAGGCGGCTACGAAGACCTCCTGGAGGACGTCCTCGGCGTCCTCCTTGGAGCCCAGCATGTGCCGGCAGAAGGCCAGCAGGCGCGCCTGGTAGCGGGAGAACAGCGCCTCGAACGCCGCGTGCTGGCCACGGCGTGTCAGCGCTATCAGCCGCTCGTCGGATTGCAGGCGCAGCAGCGGCGACGGTCCGCGCAGGGCGGAGACGGAGCTGGGGGATGTGAGGGCGGAGACCTCCACGGCGGGTCCAATCGCGGCTTTCTACGGGCTTTCCTGTCCTATAGACACGGTACCAACCCTTTAGTTGCGGCCCCGCCGGTTGGCGACGCCGGGGTCCGCCGGCGACGGCGCCGCGGAGGTCGCCGGCGATGTTTCCTACACTGCCCAGGCGCCCCGCCCGGGTGGCGGAATTGGTATACGCAGCCGACTTAAAATCGGCGCCCCGCAAGGGTCTGTGGGTTCGAATCCCACCCCGGGCATGTCGCGCGGCCGGCGAGTCTGCGGTGAGGAGGGGCCAACAGACGGGCGATGGTGGCGCCCGGCGGCCGAGACCGCGCGCGATCGGGGCCG
>DATKPO010000033.1:0-45371 GCA_035524055.1 Solirubrobacteraceae bacterium | reverse complement strand
GAGCCGGCCTGCGTGTCCAGCGAGCCGTCGGCATTTTCGGCCAACAGTTCGTATTGTTCGACACCGAATGAAGTCGAGTTTCCTATGCTGAGCGGCCGCTCAACGGAGTCGCTCTGCGCACCCCCGCCAGAGACAGATATTTCGTCGACTTCCCCGCTGGTGGCGCCCGCGGCGACGGCGACGTCGATGAAGACTTCGACGTGGCTGTAGGGCCGCGCCAGGAATTCGGCGGCCAATTCGGCGGGTATGGTGCAGTTGACCGCTCGCGGTTGGATTTCACAGAAGACGAGGCCGAAGAATTTTTCCAACGCCAAGCCGCTCATCCCGAGCGAGGCGCTCTGCGCGGTCAGGCCGGCGGGCAGCTTGGCCGTGAGCGTGACGGGGGAGCCGTCGAGCGGGGCGTCGCCGAGGTCCTCGGCGACGGCTGTGATCTGGCCTTCGCCGCCTGCCGGCAGGTTGCCAGGCATCGAGCCTGCGGTCAGATGCCACCATGGCGAGCAGCCTTCGCATGTCACTTCGGCTGACGCGCTTGCCGCGACGATCCCGGTCGCCGTGAGCAGAGTGGCGACGACGATGAGGCCGAGGGCCCACCTGATGCTGTTGAGCTTGCCTTTGATCATCTCTCCTCCTGCGCTTTCAGCGTCCGCTCTTGGGGGGCCTGGACCGTGCGGGCGGCGGAGCTCTTTGCGGTGTGCTTGCGCCGCGCACGGGATTCGCACTTCCTGCGTGCTCTGCTGTGCGACCTGTGGCGTCTTCTGCAAGTTCGCAGGGCGGCCGCGAGCTGCTTCTTCGCCGACGACGACCTCGACGTGACGGCGTGTGGCGGCGGGGGCGTCGCCACGATGTTCCCAGCCCCGGAGAACGTTTCGCTGGACGGGGCCCCGAAGATCGCCGGCTGGGGTGTGGGGCTCGGCTTGCAGGCGTCGCCGGTGGCGCACGGCGGCGGCGGGAGCGGCGGCGACGCGGCGCACGGCTGAGCGCCGGTACATTCGTGCGCGTCGTAGACGTCATAGCTGGTGTCGTGGTCCTGCGAGGCAAGCTGCGAGGAGGTCATGAAGAAGATGTCGCCAGCGGTTTCGCTGGCGTCCATGAACGCCGATTCTTCGGTCGACGAGCCCGAGGAGATCAGACCTACACACCCACCGGCGCTTTCGCTGAAGACGACGCTTGCGCTCTGCCCGTGGTTCTCGCCCTGGCAACCGCCGACCCCCGAGGGCTCGTACTCGTAGACGTCCTCCTGGCCGTTGACGTCAGCGGGAACGAGAGCGTCGGAGCTGTTGAACAGGAGGCGCCCGCTGTCAGACAGATAGCGGGGCTGATAGAGACCGTTATTGAGCAGCTGGGTGTCCCATGCGGGTATGTCCGCCGCGAACCAGCGGCTCCTCCAGAGCCCACCGAAGTCGACGAGGCGATGATATGAGGACTCTCCTAGAACGCCCACGGGGCGCGCACCAGTGGGGTCACATGAGGCGCACGCCAGCTTGGCGGTGAGGGCGTCGTAGATGAAGACCTCTTGGTCGGGCGCACCGCTATTGGCGTCGCGATTGTCGTAGCCGGTGAGGCTTGCTTGTGACATGAAGGCGACGTAGCGCCCGTTGGGCGAGACTCTGGAGGTCATGACGTTCAGACCGCGTCCCTTGGAGAGTTCGTCTTCGGCTTCTGCACCCCAGCTGCGAAAGTCATCGCCCGACAGGGCAGCCACGAATACCGGCGGCGCCCACCGGCCGGCTTCTGCCTCGTAGTGCTCTACGTATAGGTTCGCGCCCGGGGTGGCGTGGTGGGCGCCGGCATCGCCCAGGACGCCATGCGCGACGAAGTAGATATAAGAGCCGTCTTCGCTGGCGCCGAGGACTCCGAGCACGCCAGCGGTTTCGCCGCTGCCGGCGACGCTGAGATCGGTAAGCCTTCCGGCCAGCGGCTGACCCGCGCCGCTCGTGGTTTCGAATACGTAGAGGTCTTCTTCTCGGCTGCCCTTGTTGTTTGGCGCCGTGGAGTCGGCGGTCAGGCGCTCGGGGCTGGTGAAGAAGACGCGTGAGTCGCTGCTGCTTGCCGTCTGGTATGTGGAGTCCGGCGCTGTTTCGGGCGCACCCTGTGCGGCGTCGAGCTGGATCGTTTCCCCACGTGTCATGTCACGCATGTAGAGAGCGGCGCCTTGACGTTCGGTCCACACCACCCGTGAGCCGTCGGCAGAGACCGCGTTGCGGACATCGACGTTGTTGCTCCCCTCACCGAGCTCTCCTTCGACGAGCTTGCCGCCCGGCAGCACGCCGATCTTCTGCAGGCGTCCCGCGGACCACTCATAGATCCCCCCGGTGTCTCCGGGCAAAGCGGTCAGGGGCACGCCTGATTCGAGGATTATGTCGCTGAGGTCGGAATTGGCAGAGACGAATCGCAAGGTGAACGCGTCCGGTTCTCCTTCGGGATCGAGCCTCGTGCCGGGCGGTATGTTGGCGGACGTCACGAGCGCCTTGTATTGTCCGTCCGCAGTGCGCAGATAGATGGTCTTTTCCGAGCCCGCCGGCAGCGGGGGCAGTGGCGTGTAGCCATTCGGTGCGACCACGCCGAGCGAGAGGTCGTTGGAGAACAGCTTGTATTCGCCTCCGTTCCCCAGGGTGAGAGAGGAGGCGCCTTCGTGGTAGGGAGTGGCGATGTCGGCCGTGTCCCATACGCCCGGGGCATTGCGGCTGGAAAAGATCTGGGTAACTTCCAGCGAGCGACTGCCCGCGGGGTTGGCCACGAACGGGGCGGTCGCGATGTAGGTGATCGCGCCACCGTCGGCGGCCGCCTGGATGGGGCTTCCCTCTTCGTCGCCGAGGGCGTCGAGACCGGCCCCCTGCTTGTCGGGCGGCGTCACCATTTCCCACTGTCGCCCATCGGGCAGCGCGGTCTCCGCGCCGGTGGCCTGCGTGCGGAAACTCTGTTCGGGACCTTCGACGCTCACCAGTTCGCCGCCGACTTCGGCTACGACCACAACCCGGTAGCGATAGGTGACACCGGCGGCAAGCCCCTGCAGATGGATGCTGACGCGCTGGTCGTCTTCCGTCTCACCGAGCGCGATACCCGGAGCAGTGGGAATCGTGTTTTCCGATACCGCGCCCGAGCCGTACTGGAAGTAGTAGCTGGTCGCGAGCCCGTGCGGATCGAGCACGGCTTCGAGCGTCGAGGAGTCGGCTGTCACGTCGGAGACCGACTCGCTGGGCACCCCAGGTCCTGGCGTGGTGAATGTCCGCGTCTGAAAGGCTTCGCCGAGATTGGTGGCGCCGTCGGCTTGGTTGGTCGCCTGGACGCGGTAGTAGTAGGTCGTGTCGGGCTGCAGTCCGTCAAGCACGGCGTGAACCGGCACCGGCGCATCGCCGTTGGCGACCACCCGCGGTTCGCAGGGCTCGACGCTGCCGAGCGCCGGGGTCGTGCCCCACGCGAACCGGCACGATGCTTCACCCGCTTCGTCGGGGTCGACGGTGCCGTTGAGAGTCGCGCTGTGAGCCTGTACGCTCGCGGCGGGTTCGCTCGTGACGTCCGGGACCACGACGTTCGGGCCGAAGGCGTATATGAAGCCTTCGGGCTGTCCGGTCACGCTGCCTGTGACGTTGTCGCCGTAGGTGAAGACTCCGTGAGTTTCGGGATCGGCGGCGACTCCGGTTGGCAGCACGTCGATCCTTCCTGACGTGGGCGGGGTCGCAATCGCCCCCAGATAGGCGCCGGCGAGGCTGAGCTCCAAGACCTTGGAGCGACCTTCGGCTTCCCGTCCGACGGCGTAGACGTCGTCCAGCCCGTCGTTCGCATCGATCCCTTCCAAGGAGATGACCCCCGGTGGTGGCGTGATGGTCCGCAGGAACGCGTATTGGCCGAACACCGTCGGTTCGAAGACGTCGATCTCGTCGCCGTCGACGACCAGCACGTCGCCGGTGACGCCATCGACGGCCACGCGCGTCGGATCGGAGAACGGTTCACCAGGAGCGCGGCCGGTGAGCTGCGCGACGTACTTTTCTCCTCCACCCGCTTGGGGTTCGACGATGTCGACCACGTGGTGTTCGCCGTCGGGGACATAGACGTCGCCGACGGCCCAGTCGGAGAGGCTGGTGGAGTCGTCGACGGCGAGACCGTCGAGCAGACCAAAGGAACCGGCGGGCGTGCCGGACCCGTTCCAGCTTGCCTGTTTGGCTCCAGCTTCGGTGTAGACGCCGACGGAATTGGCGCCTTCCTGGTATTCGGCCAGATATACGCGGGGTTGTCCTTCCAGCTGACCGACGGCGACGCCACGGTACTCCGGCGAGTAGTACGCCGAGTGAGCCATCTGGCTTATGAAGGCTCCTGTCGTCGCGCTGAGCTCGTCCACCCGGAACCCTGGCTGGCTGCCTCCAACCGCGTTTTCGGCGACCCAGAGATGCCCGGCCGCGACGGTCATCTGTTCGACACGTCCGCTGAGCCCCCCGGCCAACGTCACCTCTTCGTGCGCCGGCCCTTCGCTCGGCACTTCGTCGAGCTGAAAGAGGTATTCGTGCGTGTCAGCCGCCAACGCGGGGGCGCTGTCCAGCAGTGCCGATAGACACAAGATGGCCGCAGCGAGCAGAAGCGTAGAACATGAAGCTCTCGCGGCGCGTCGCACCATCTGAAGGGTGGTTTTGTCCCTGGGGCGTAGCGGTCTCTCGATCCGTGGGCGCGCCGCGGAGTCCATCGCTGCACCAGATGCTGAGCGGTGCGCGCCAGCGACGCCGTCTGCAGAGGACGAGAGAGAACGAGAGACATCTTTCAGCTTGCCGACACATCTAGCCAAGGCCGCGCGTCGGGGTGCAGCAATTCCTGTCACGCCTGCCCCTTTCGAGCTTGCGCGAAAATCAGCTCCCTCAAGCATTCCGCCAGGTCCTCCCTCTCCTACGTCGCTGGGCCAACGCGGCTGCCGTGGGCGTGCCGTGTCGTGCACCCCAAAGCCCGGCCTATGTTCGGTTATACGGCCGACTGACCCCTTGACCAATCGGACCGGGGTGTATCATATACACTAGTGGCGCAAGGCGTCAACCCCCTGCGGCGATTTCTTTTCGCAGGCCGCGTGTCACTCAAACCGGGAGGCGACGACATGCCGCTCCCCGCAGGGCGCCCGCGCACAACGCCGACGCCCGCCCAAGCGAAGCCGTCGAAGAGACGCCGGCCCCGCCGGCCGAGACTCAGCCGAGCTCGGCGTAGTCGAGCAGCCGCGCGACGTGGCGGGCGAGGATGTCGCTCTCGACGTTCACCCCACGCCCGACGGCGGCCTCGCCCAGCGTGGTCCGCTGCAGGGTCTCGGGGATCAGCGACACCTCGATCCCCCGCTCGCGCAGTCCGCTCACGGTGAGGCTGACGCCGTCGATCGCGATCGACCCCTTTTCGACGACGAGCGGCAGAAGCTCGTTCGGTAGATCGATGCCCAACACCCGCGAGCTCCCCTCCTCGCGCACCTCGACGACCCGCCCGACCCCGTCCACGTGGCCCTGCACGATGTGCCCCCCGAGGCGCCCGTCGGCGCGCAGGGCCAGCTCGAGGTTGACGCGGTCCCCGGCTGCCAGCCCGCCCAGCGTGGAGCGCCGCAGGGTCTCGGCGATGGCGTGGGCCTCGAGCTCGCCGGCGGCCTGCAGCCCCACGACGGCTTCCAGCTCCTCGGTGGCACCAACGGCGCCCATCGACAGGGCTTCATCCTGCACGGAGCTCACGCGCACGCGTGTCGCGGTGAGGCAGACCCCGTTGACCGCGATGGAGTCCCCGAGCTGCAGCTCCCCCGCGAGGGCGGTGGCGATCCGGAGCGTGGCGCCGTCATCGACGCGCTCGATGGCTTCGAGTCGCCCTAGGTCCTGGATCAGCCCGGTGAACACCCGGCCTCCGATGTCCAGCGGCGGCTGCCGGCGGCGGCCAGCCGCGGGGTGCTCGCGCCGCGCGGGCTCACCACTCGCGCAGCCGGGCGGACACCAGCAGGTCCTCGCCGACGCGCTCGCAGTCGAAGGTGAGCGCCCGCATGGCCTCGGATATCCGCTCGACGCCTTCCCCCTCCAGCGGGTCGCGGGCGCTGCGGCCGCCGAGCAGCAGCGGGGCGAGGAAGAGCCGGATTTCGTCGATCTCGCCGGCGTCGAGGAAGGCGCCGGCGAGATGGGGGCCGCCCTCGAGCAGCAGCGAGGCGACCCCGATCTGCCCGAGCTGGTCAAGGGCGGAGCGGACGCGGGCGGGCTCGTTCTCGCCGGTGGCGACGATGACCTGCACGCCGGCGCTCTCGAGGACGTCGACGTCGGCGCGGGCGGCGGCGCGGGAGACGACGACGATGAGCGGGATCTCGGCGGCGGCGGAGACGAGCTGGGAGGCGGCGGGCAGCCGGGCGAGGGAGTCGAAGACGACGCGCCGCGGCTGGGCCTCGGGCTCGGCGGGGGTGCCTTCGGGGCGGGCGGTGAGCTGGGGGTCGTCGGCGAGGGCGGTGCCGATGCCGACGACGACGGCGTCGACGGTGGCGCGCCAGCGGTGGGCGAGCTCGCGGCTGTGCTCGCCGCTGATCCACTGGGAGTCGCCGGCGCGGGTGGCGACCTTGCCGTCGAGGGTCATGGCCGACTTGAACAGCACCCAGGGCCGCCCGACGCGGGCGTGCTTGCGGAAGGCCTGGTTGAGCAGGCGCGCCTGGACGGCGAGCTCGCCGTCGGCGAGGACGACCTCGATGCCCTCGTCGCGGAGGATCCCGAGGCCGCGCCCGGAGGCCTTCTCGGTGGGGTCGTCGGAGCCGACGACGACGCGGCGGATGCCGGCCTGGATGATGGCGTCGGTGCAGGGCGGGGTCTTGCCCTCGTGGCAGCAGGGCTCCAGGGAGACGTAGAGGGTGGCGCCTGAGAGGTCGGCGAGGCCGCAGGCCTCGATGGCGTTGACCTCGGCGTGGGCGGCGCCGAAGCGTTCGTGCCAGCCCTCGCCGAGGACGACTCCGTCGCGGGCGATGACGGCGCCGACGGCGGGGTTGGGCCTGACGGCGCCTACCCCGCGGGCGGCGATCTCGATGGCGCGCGCGAGGTGGCTGCTGTCGGGGGTGCCGGCGTGGGGCATGTGCCGGCTCAGCATATCCGCGTGCAGCGTCCGGTCAGCGGCGGCGCCGCGAAATGGGGGGAAAATCCGGAGTCCCGCCGCACACGGGCGGGCGCGGCCGGCGGGGGCGGGGGCGGCCTTTCAGCCACGCGCGCAGCGTCCGCCGCGCAGCCGGTAGACGGTCATTTCCGGCCCCGGACGCTGGTAGGCGAGCGGGTAGTAGTCGAAGGTCCAGTCGAAGTTGAAGGCCACGGGGTGCGCGCCGGGCCGGTAGGGCGAGACGCGGTAGACGACCTGGGCCTGGCGTTGCAGAGCGCGGTAGTAGGCGATCGCCTGCGGCACGGCGGCGGGGTCGGCGTAGGCGCGCCCGGCCTCGGCGTAGCCGCTGACGACCCAGCAGTAGCCGTTGCGCTCGTAGTCTCCGATCAGGGCTGGGCTGAGGGTGCGCTCGTAGTCCTCGATGGTGACGGGGTGCGAGCGCAGGGGGTGCAGCTGGTAGGTGCGCAGGCGGCCGTCGGGCTCGATGAAGGATTCCAGCGCGGGCCAGCTCGGCCAGCGGTGGCCTTCGCGGGTGCTCATGGTGGGGTGTCCGACGTCCTGGGCCCACTCGGCGGGCACGCTGGGATCGACGACGACGGGGGTCCCGGCGGGCACGTGGGCGACGAGCCAGGCGCGTGTGAGGTTGCGGGTGTCGGCGCGGGCGAGGACGCGGTCGGAGTGGATGCTGTAGAGCAGGCCCTGCCCGCAGAGCGCGAGCGTGGCGAAAGCCCCCAGGCCCAGCGCGAGCGGACGCGGTCCCCGCCGCGCCGCGAAGGCCGCGCACTGCAGCGCGAAGAGCGCGGCCAGCAGCGAGACGATCGGGAAGATCGGCAGCAGCCAGCGCCCGAAGTAGCGATCCTCGGCGCCCATGAAGGCGAGGTAGAGCAGGGGCGCGGGCACCAGCACCCAGCCGAGCCGGCGCTCGCGCCGCCAGACGGTGACGGCGCCGCCGAGGGCGGCCAGGGCCGGCACCCAGCCGAGTCCCCAGGTGAACGACCACAGGTAGTAGAAGATGCCGCTCTCGTGCGGAGCGCCGAGCTTGCCCTCGGATTCGGCGGAGACCGACGACTGGTGCTGGATGCCCTGGGCGAAGGCGTGGAAGTCGAGCACGGAGTAGGGGTTGGCGGCGACGAAGCAGGCCAGCGCGCAGGCGCCGGCGAGGAGCAGGCCGAGGAGCACGCGCGGCCCCTGACGCGGGTCTGCGATGTAGTTGGCGGCGGCGGCGGCGAGCAGCGGCAGCAGGACGATGCCCGCGGTGTACTTCGCGGCGCAGCCCAGGCCGAGGCCGGCACCGGCCAGCAGGTACCAGCGCAGGCGTCCGCTGCGCAGGACCAGGGCGGTGCCGAGCAGGGAGAGGGTGAGCGGCGCCAGGGTGGGCACGTCGTTGACGGCGAGATGGGCGTAGAAGACGGGCAGGAAGGCGACGGCCTGCAGCGCCGCCGCGAGCAGGGCGACGCCGCGATCGAAGAGCCTGGCGCCAGCCATGTAGAGCAGCCAGACGGCTGCCGTGCCGAGCAGCGCGGCGGTGACCCGGGCGGTGGTGAAGACCGCGGTGGGGTTGGTGGCGAAGGCGTGGACGACGCCGCGTTCGCCTCCGAGCCAGACGGCGAAGACGAGGTGCAGCAGATAGGTGTAGGCGGGCGGGTTTTCGAAGTAGTGGGGGTTCCAGCCGAGCTGGAAGATGCCGATGGCGCGGGGGACGAAGTGGGCGTCCTCGTCGGCGTTGTAGGAGTAGGGCAGGCCCTGGCGGATGCCCCAGAGCCGCAGGCCGAGGGCGAGGGCAAGGACCAGGGCCAGTCCCGCCCATATCCACAGCCGTGCGTGTGAGGCGTCGCCGCGCCGGGCGGGGCCCGAGCGCGGGGGCCCCTCGGCGGGGGCGCCTGCGGGAGCGCCGGCGGCGACCCCGAGGCGGGCACTGCCGCGGTCCTCAGCAGTTGCCATAGATCGCGTAGTAGCGGCCGGTGTAGATCCGCCTGAAGCCGGGCGGAGGGGCCTGGACGAGCGGGGCGTCGCCGATGTCGACGATCGCCTCCTTGAAGACGGCGGCGCCGAGCGGGTAGACGCCGACGCTGGCGTGTTCGATGCGTCGCGCAAGCGCGGGCCGGCCGGCGTCGAGGTCGGCGCGGGCCTCGCTGCGGGCGAGGATGTCATGCTGGTCGCGGGTATTCAGGATCCAGCGGGCGGCGGGGATGAGCTTGTTGTCGGGGAGCGTCAACACCGGGCAGCGGCGCAGTTCGGCCCTGACGGCAGGGGCGTGCAGTGCGGCGGCGAGGCCCCTGGTGAAGTCGTCCTGGTAGGAGAGCTGGGTGCGGGCATTGCCGAGACTGGTGACCGATACGGCGGCGATGGCGCCGTAGAGGACGAGCGCGGCGCCGGCCGCCATCCAGACGCGGCGCAGCAGAGATCCGCGTTCGAGCAGCGACCAGCCGCCGATCGCCAGGGCGCAGAACGGCAGCAGCATGGCGGCGGTGCCGAGCATGTAGCGGTCGATGACGGACGCCCCGCCGGCGCCCTCGCCGACGTAGACGAGCAGCAGCAGGCTCAGTGTCGCGAGCGGCACCCGGGAGCGGCGCGGGGTGAGAAGGACGCCGATCGCGATGCCGGCGATGCCGCCGATGACGACCGGGGCCTTGTCGATGCGCACCAGGTAGCGCCAGGTGTCCGACAGGACGGCGCCGAAGCCCTGGGTGCGTTCGAGTTCTGCGGCGAGGACGGCGGTGGAGTGCAGCGAGTAGAGCGGATCCCCAGTGACGGCGGTGTCGCAGGCGATCCAGATCAGCGGTGCGCCGGCGACGAGCGCGGCGTAGCCGAGGAGACGGCCGAGCGACGGCGGGGAGCCGGCCGGGCCCCCGCGGACCTCCGCGCTCCGCGTCCCCGTGGCGCCCGCGGCCCCCTCGGCGCCGGAGGTTGGCGGCGGCGTCTCACGGCGGGCGCTCAGCACGGCGGCGGCCGCGGGCCAGGCGCACCAGAGCCAGTAGGCGCCGCTGAGCACCCAGGCGTCCGGGCGCAGCAGGCCGGCGGCGGCGAGGAGCGCGAAGACGGGCGTCCCCCACCGCGTCCGCTGCACCTCCAGGGCCGTGGCCCAGACGATGAGGGCGATGAATGTGATGTCCAGGTACCCCTGGGCGGCGAGGTTGGCGTCGAACAGGCGGCTGAGCATCAGCAGCGCGGCGAGCGCGGCGACGACGGTCCCGAAGCACAGGCGCGTCAGCCGGTAGATGCCGGCGACGAGGGCGACGAAGGAGAGGATCGAGCCGAGCACCATCAGGCGCGCCCCGCCCTGGCCGAAGAGCGAGCAGAGGACGCCGAAGGCGATCGCCAGCGGGTGCTCGGTGGGCCCGCGGTAGACGCCGAAGTCGGGCGGCGTGAGGTGCAGGACGTCGCGGCCCCAGAGCAGGGCGTAGAAGGAGTCGTAGGTCGGGTAGGTGGGGAAGGCGAAGTAGCCGGCGAGCGCCGCGAGGCAGAGACCGGCGAGGGCAATCCGCGCCCAGGGCAGGGTGCGCACATCGCGCCGCCGCGACGTCCGCACGTGATCGGCCCCGCCGGGCCGGGAGAGCGTCGCGCCTTGCATTCAGCTAGAGCCTATCCCGGTGCTCCGGCGGGCAGTCGGGATAGGCTTTGGGCGGTGAAGCTGATCATCCAGATCCCCTGCTGGGACGAGGCGCAGACGCTGCCGGTGACACTGGCGGAGCTTCCGCGCGAGGTCGCGGGCTTCGAAGCGGTGGAGTGGCTGGTCGTCGACGACGGCTCCAGCGACGAGACGATCGCGGTCGCCCGCCGCCACGGCGTGGACCACGTGGTGGCGCTGACCAACCACAAGGGCCTGGCGAGCGCGTTCCAGGCGGGCCTGGACACCTGCCTGAAGCTCGGGGCCGACGTGATCGTGAACACCGACGCCGACAACCAGTACTGCGGCGCCGACGTGCAGAAGCTGGTGCGCCCGATCCTGGAGGGCCGCGCGGACATGGTCGTGGGCGACCGCGAGGTGGTCAACATCGAGCACTTCTCGCCGCTGAAGAAGCTGCTGCAGCGGCTGGGCTCATGGGTGGTGCGCCAGGCGTCCTCGACGCAGATCCCGGACAC
This sequence comes from Solirubrobacteraceae bacterium, assembly GCA_035524055.1. GTDB lineage: Bacteria > Actinomycetota > Thermoleophilia > Solirubrobacterales > Solirubrobacteraceae > Palsa-744. The sequence goes on along the minus strand of DATKPO010000033.1, from coordinate 34,226 downwards.
GACGTCGGGCTTTCGCGCCTACAACCGCGAGGCGGCGCTGCAGGTGCAGGTGGTCTCGAAATTCACGTACACCCTGGAGACGATCATCCAGGCCGGCAAGCAGCTGGTCGCGGTCGAGCACGTCCCGATCCGCACGAACCCGCAGACGCGGGAGTCGCGGCTGTTCCCCTCGATGGGCGCCTACGTGCGCCGCAACGCGGTCTCGATCTTCCGGATCTACGCCCAGTACGAGCCGCTGCGGATCTTCTGGAGCCTGGGCGCCGTGATCGGCGTGGCGGCGGCCGGGGTCTGGATCCGCTTCGTCGTCGCCTACGCGGAAGGCAACGGGAAGGGCCACGTGCAGTCGCTGATCCTCGGCGCGGTGCTGTTCATCGCCGCGATCGTGCTGTGGGCGCTGGGCGTGATCGGCGACCTCCTGGCGGCGCAGCGGGTGCTTTCCCAGCGGACGTTCGAGCGGGTGCGGCGCGTGGAGCTGGAGATCGGGGTACCGCCCTCCCATCTGGCGACCTCGCACCACGAGCCCGGCGGGGCGCCAGCCGCGGCGCACCCGACGGGCCTCCCCGCCGCGCCGACGCAGGCACCCGACGGCGATCAGTCAGCCGGCGGCAGCGGCGTGTCCGGGGGCGAGCAGTCAGCCGGCGGCAGCGGCGTGTCCGCAGGCGAGACGGCCGAGCGCGCGGCGGCCGAGCGCGAGGCGGCGCGGGCGCTGTGAGCGGAGCGGTCACGCTGTCCGACGACGGGATCGTCACGGGCAACACCTACGACAAGTACGGCTCGCGCAACCCGCTGGTGCGGCGCATGATGGCGGGCTTCGAGGGAACGCTGGACGAGCTCTTCCGGGCGGCGGACCCGAGGTCGCTGCTCGACGTGGGCTGCGGCGAGGGGGTGCTGGCGCAGCGCTTCGCCCGCCAGATGCCCGAGCGCCGCGTCGTCGGGATCGATCTCGAGGAGGAGTCGATCCAGGCGGGCTGGGCGCAGCACGCGGCGCCGAACCTGAGGTACATGACGATGCGCGCCGAGAGCCTGCCGTTCGCCGAGAACGAGTTCGACGCGGCGAGCGCGATCGAGGTGCTCGAGCACGTGCCCGACCCGGCCCACACGCTCGGCGAGATGGCGCGCTGCGCGCAGCGCCACCTGCTGGTCTCGGTGCCGCGGGAACCGCTGTGGCGGGGGCTGAACATGGCGCGCGGCGCCTACTGGCGCGAGCTGGGCAACACGCCGGGGCACGTCAATCACTGGTCGCGACGGGCCTTCGTGGCGCTGCTGGGCCGCTACGGGACGGTGGTGGAGGCCCGCTCGCCGTTCCCGTGGACGATGCTGCTTGTCCGCCTCTGACCGCCCCCCCCGCGGCGGGGGCCTCGCCGGCTCGCCCCCACTCGTCCCATCGCCGCCGCCAGCCGCCAGCAGCCATGCCGCGGCCAAGGTCCCCACGCAGGCACGGCGCAGCTACGGCAGCGGCGCCCGGCTGCTGTCGGTCGGCATCGCCGCGACCGGCCTGCTGACGTTCGCCTACTTCTCGATCGCCAGCCACGTCCTCAGCGAAGTCGCGGCCAAGCGCCTGGATCTGCTGTGGTCGGTGATGTTCGTCGTGATCTCGGTGATCTACCGGCCGATCGAACAGCTGCTCTCGCGCACCATCGCCGAGCGCCGCGCCCACGGCCAGGAGCAGCACCCGCTGCGCGTCCCGCTCGCGATCCAGGCGGGCTTCGCGCTGACGTTCCTGGTCGTCGCGCTGCTCCTGCGCGAAGAGCTGATCCAACACGTCTTCGACGGCTACGCCGCGCTGTACGACGTCCTCGTCGTCGGCACGATGGCCTACGCCGGCAGCTACTTCGCCCGGGGCTGGCTGGCCGGCCACGAGTACTTCGGTCTCTACGGGGGGCTCGTCCTGATGGAGTCCACCTCGCGGATCTGCTTCGCGATCGCCGTCGCCCTGGGCATCGCCAGCGGCCAGACGGCGGTGGCGCTCGGCATCGCGGCGGCCCCGATCCTCTCGCTCGTCGTCGTGCCCGCCGCGTTCGCCCGGCGGCGCGGGGAGCATGGGCGGCGTGAGACGACAACCACGCCGCGCTCCGCGCGGCTCCCCCTCCCCTCCCTCTCCTCCCAGGCAGCCGACTTCGGGCCGCCGGGCATGGACGCGGCGCCAATTCCGGAGCTGACGGCCGACGAGGCCGACGCCGCCCTGGCCGGGGTGGGTGGGATATTCCAGACAAAGGGGGTGCAGGAGGCCGCCGCGCACCCGCCGGCGGCCGGCGGCGGGCTGTCGCTGCGTGGCGGCAGCCGCTTCGCGCTGGCCGTGTCGGGGATCATGCTCGCCGAGCAGACCCTGCTCAACGCCTCGGTGCTCACCGTCGCGGCGACGTCCGCCGACGCGGCGCTGGCGGGGATCGTGTTCAACGTGATGCTCATCGCCCGCGCCCCGCTGCAGCTCTTCCAGGCGATCCAGACCTCGCTGCTGCCCCACCTCACTGGCCTGGAGGCGCGCGAGGGCGGGGCCGCGTTCGCCAAGGCCATACGCGTCACCGTGCTCGCCATCGGCGCCTTCGCGCTGGTCGTCGCCCTCGGCCTGCTGGTGCTGGGACCGCTGGTGATGGAGCACGTCGTCTTCGGCCAGCACTACACCTACGGGCGGGTCGGCCTGGCGCTGATCGGCCTCGGCATGGGCATGCACCTCACCTCGGGCGCCCTCAACCAGGCCGCGCTGGCGCGCAACCGGGCGCGCGAGGCGGCCGGCTGCTGGCTGGTCGCGGCGGCGGCGTTCGTCGTCTGGATGCTGCTGCCGGTCGTCTCAGAACAGGTCCTGCGCACCGAGATCGGCTACCTCGGCGCGGCGAGCCTGCTGGCGGTGCTGCTCGGCCTGCTCTACCGGCGCGGGGGACGGACCGCGGCCGGCGACTGAGGCTGGCTCAGCCGGCGCCGACGGCGTCGGCGATCGCCCGGTAGGCCGCCGCCGGGTCGGGCTCGGCGAAGATCGCCGAGCCAGCCACGAAGACGTCGGCGCCGGCCCGCCGGCAGAGCGGCCCCGTGCGCGGGTCGATCCCGCCGTCGACCTCCAGGGCCGCCGCGCCACGCCGCGCATCGGCCGCGCCATCGCCTGCCTCGCCCCTCCCATCGCCTGCCTCGCCCCTCCGGCCGCCCGCCTGGTCGGTCGCGCCGTCGAGCAGCGCCCGCAGCCGCGCCACCTTGGTCGGCGAGCGCCCGATGAACGGCTGCCCGCCCCAGCCCGGGCTGACGGTCATGCACAGCGCCAGATCGATCGAGTCGGCCAGCTCCGCGAGCGCCTGAACCGGCGTCCCCGGGTTGATCGCCACCCCCACGCAGGCCCCCTGCTCGCGCAGCAGGCTCGCCGCGTACTGCGCGTGCGGGGTCGCCTCGGCATGGAACGTCACCGAATGCGCGCCGGCCCGCACGAACTCCGCGAGCTGGCGCTCGGGTCGCTCGATCATGAGGTGCACGTCGAGCATCCCCCCCACCTGCTCCACCTCCTCGCGCAGCGCCCCCACGACGACCGGCCCGAGCGTGATCGGCGGCACGAAGTGCCCGTCCATCACGTCGACGTGGATCACCCGCGCCCCGGCGTCGAGCACCTCGCGCACCTGCTCGCGCAGCCGCCCGAAGTCGGCCGACAGGATCGACGGCGCGACCCGCACCCCGCGCAGCACTAGCCCAGCGCCGCCCGTCTCGACCGTTCCCATGACCGAAGAGCAAACCGGATATGAGCTCGTCTGGCAAGCTGGTCAAGGACGCAGGAAGCGAAGTGTGCGCCAGCACATGAGCGACCGAGGACGCCGATCCAGCGCCAGCCAGACGCGCTCATATCGCCATCAGCATCGAGTCGCCGCAGTTGTTGCACTTGAGGATCGCCGTCGAGGACATCCGCACGATCGTCGAGTGCTCGCCGCAGTTAGGGCACACCGAGGCCAGCTCGAAGCGGTGCAGGCAGTACACGCAGCGGTAGCGGCCGGGCAGGTTCGTCGGCCGCAGCCACGGCTCCTTGCAATGGGGGCAGATCGGCCCGAGATCGGCGCGAGGGGCCGGCGTGGGGGCCTTGTCGTCCATCAGCGCTCCGCCACCCGGCGCAGCCGGGCGATGAAGAACCCGGCGGTGCGGTCGCGGTGGGGCAGCGTCAGCACGGCGCGCCCGTCCATCGCCGGCGTGCCGATCCCCCGCGCCCCACCCGGGGTCTCCAGCACCGGCTCACGGCTGAGGTCGTCGAGTACGAACTGCGGACTTGATTCCAGGAAGTCGGAGATTTGACGCTCGTTCTCGCTTGGGGAGATGGTGCACGTAGAGTAGACCAGCACGCCGCCCGGACGGACGGCTTGGGCTCCATTCGACAGGATCGCCCGCTGGACCTGCACCAGCTCGGCGACCCCTTGCGGCGTCGCCCGCCAACGCAGGTCGGCCCTTGCCTGCAGCGTCCCCAGACCCGAGCACGGCGGGTCCACCAGCACCCGGTCGAACCCGGACCCGTGCTGCCCACCCGGGCCTGTTGGCGGCTTGGCGAGGTCCCGCGAGGGCTCGGCGATGTCCCCCAACGGCTGGGCGGCGTCCCCGACCACGACCCGGACGCACCCCGTCCGCATCCGCCGCACCGTGCCGCGCAGCTCCTCCGCGCGGCGCGGGTCGCGCTCGACGGCGACGACCTCGCCGCGATCCTCCATCAGCGCCGCCAGGTGCGTCGTCTTGCCACCCGGCGCGGCGCACAGATCGAGCACCCTCTCCCCCGGCCGCGGGCCCAGGACGCGCGCCGGCAGCATCGCCGCCCGCGACTGGGCGGCGAACGCGCCGGCCCGCCACAGCGGTGAGTCGTAGACGTCGAGGGGGCCCTCCACGACAAGCGCCTCCGGCAGCCACGGGTCCGGGTGAAAGCGCGTCCCGCCAGTCTCCGCCGCGCCCGCCGCCTGCCCCGCCCCGCCGGGCGCCCGCAGCTCGGCGGCGAGCGTAGAGGCGTCCGTGACGAGCGTGTTTGCCCGCAGCGCCAGCTCCGCCGGCTCGTTGTCGCAGGCAAGCAGTGCCCGCGCCTGCGTCGGGCCGAGCTCCTCCCACCACATCCGGGCGATCCAGAGCGGATGGGAGTGCGCCACCGCCGCCTGCTCCGGCGTGGCGTCGTCGAGCCCGGCCAGCAGCGAGCCGCCCTCGCGCGCCGCGCGGCGCAGCACCGCGTTGACCAGTCCGTGCCCGCGGCCCGCCCGCTTGGCCAGCTCGACCGCGTCCGCGACGACCGCGTGATCGGGGGCGCCACGGAGATAGAGCAGCTCGTACAGACCCAGCCGCAGCGCGGCGAGCAGCGGCGCGTCCAGGCGCCCCACGGGGCGCTCCGCGAGCCGCGCGATCAGGTGGTCCAGGGTGCCCCGCCGCTGGATCGCGCCGTAGGCGAGACGCATCGCCAGCGCCCTGTCGCGCGCGTCGAGCTCCCGGGCGGCGGCGCGCAGCGCAAGATCGGCGTAGGCGCCGTCCTCGAAGACCCGGCGCAGCACCGTGTAGGCGCAGGCCCGCGCCGGCGCCGGGGCGCTCACGCCCGCCGCGGCCCGTGGCCGCGCAGGTAGGCGGCGGCGTCCATCGGGCGCTTCCCGGGTGGCTGCACCTCGAGCAGCTCCAGCGCGCCCTCGCGCGTCCCGTAGAGCAGCCTCCCGGCCACCTCGGCAAGCTCCCCCGCGGCCGGCATCGGGCGGGCGCCCCCCACCGCCGGCCCGCGCGTCGCGTCCTCGCCGTCCCGCGCCGGGGTGCCCTCGCCGTCCCGCGCCGGGGTGCCCTCACCGTCCGCCGCCAGCCCGCCCCCGCCGCTCTCCCCGTCGGGCGCCCAAATCCGCGCCCGCAGCACCCCGAGCGCCGTCCCGTCGCCCAGCGCCAGTCGTGCCCCGATGTGGGGGTGCAGCGCCCGCACCACCCGCTCCAGCTCGAGCGCCGGCCGCCCCGCGTCGAGCAGCCGGTCCTCGGGGCCGATCTTCTCGGCGTAGGTCGCGGCGGCCTCGTCCTGCTCGACGAAGCCCAGCCCGCCGTCCCGCAGCTCGTCCAGCGCGCGCCCCACGAGCCCGCCCCCCAGCTCCGCCAGGCGCGGCGCGAGCGAGCCGTAGGTGTCCTCGGCGGCGATCGGCTCGCGCGCGCTCAGCGCCACCGGGCCGCTGTCGAGGCCGGCGGTGAGCCGCATGATGCAGACCCCCGTCTCGGCGTCGCCGGCCATGATCGCGCGCTCGATCGGTGCCGCCCCCCGCCAGCGGGGCAGCAGCGAGGGGTGTACGTTGAGCAGCTCGTGGCTCGACAGCAGCGGCTCGCGGATGAGGGCGCCGAAGGCGCACACCACGAGCGCCTCGGGGGCGGCGGCCTCGATCTCCGCGCGCGCCGGCTCCTCGTTGACCCGCTCCGGCTGCGTCAACGCCAGTCCCAGCGCGCGCGCGGCGGCGGCGACCGGGGGTGGGGTCAGCCGGCGCCCCCGGCCGCTGGGGCGGTCGGGGCGGGTCAGCACCAACACCGGCCGGTGGGGCCCGCCGGCGAGGCGGGTGAGCACGGTGGCGGCGAACTCGGAGGTGCCGAGGAAGACGGTGCGCAACTAGGCTGCCCGCACGCCCTACGCGGGGGTAGGGTCCAGGGCGCGCTCGTCGCTGCGCCCTTCGCGCGCCTCGCGCAGCGCCCGCATCGCGTCGCGGCGGGCCTCGCGTGAGATGCGGTCGAGGATCAGCACCCCGTCGAGATGGTCGATCTCGTGCTGGATCACCCTGGCCTCGAGGCCCTCGGCCTCGATCTCGAGCTCCCCCCCGTGCACGTCGCGCGCCGTGACGCGCACCCGCGCCGGGCGCTCCACCTCGACGTGCACCCCGGGGATGCTCAGACAGCCCTCCTCCGCGGCCTCCCGCTCCTCGCTGACCCACCCCAGCTCGGGGTTGACGAGCACCGTCACCGGCTCCTCCGCGCTCGTCGCGTAGACCAGCAGCCGGTGCAGGATGCCGACCTGGGTCGCCGCCAGGCCGACGCCGAGCGCGTCGTGCATCAGCTCGCCCATCCGCCGTGCCTCCTCGCGCAGCTCCGCGTCGAAGCGCTCGACCGGGAGCGCCTTGGCGCGCAGCACCGGGTCGCCGAGCCGGCGAACGTGGCGCAGGGCGGCGTCGCGCCGGGCTCGGGTCTCCTCGTCGAGCTCCTCGGTCTCGCCGGCGTGCTCGTCGGCGTCGGTGGGGTGTTCGCTCTCGCCGCTCATGTGCGTCCCACCGATTCTATTGCGGGTCGACGTCCACGCTGAAGCTCACCCCGGCGTGGCCGCGGGTGCCCGCCACATCCTCCACCGCCGCCCCGATCGCCCGGACCGCGGCGCGCCGCTCCCGGGCCTTCACGAGCAGCATCCGCCGCTCCTGGCCGCGCAGGCGAAACAGACTCGCCGGGCCCAGCGTCGAAGCCCCCGCGTCGGCGAGGTCGCGCCCGTGCAGCCGCCCGCGGATCGCGCTCGCCGCGGCCTGGGCGCGCGCGGCCTGGGGCGCCGAGCAGACGATCCGCACCAGATGCCCGTAGGGTGGATAGCGCAGCTCCGCGCGGCGCTCGAGCTCGCCGGCGAGAAAGCCCTCGCTGTCGTGCCGGGCGGCGTGCACGATCGCCCGTGCCCGCGGCGCGAGCGTCTGGACCAGCACCCGCCCATCCCCGCCGCGCCCCACCCGGCCCGCGAGCTGGGCGATCAGCGCGAACGTCCGCTCCTCGGCGCGGAAGTCGGGGAAGCGCAGCGTGGCGTCCGCGTCGAGCACGACCCCGAGCCTGACGTCCGGGAAGTCGTGACCCTTGGCGACCATCTGCGTGCCGACCAGCACCCCCGCCGGCGCGGCGTGGAACTCGCGCAGCAGCGCCCCGACGTCGCGGCCGCCGCCCTCGCCCTTCGCCGCGGCGGCAGCCCGGGCGGCGTCGGCCGCCGGTCCCCCGATGCCGCCTGGGGCCAGCGCGTCGGCGTCCAGGCGGAAGATCGGAAAGCCCTCCCCCGCGCCGAGCGCCGCGGCCAGATCGTGCTGCAGCCGCTCCGTGCCCGCCCCGTGGCGCGCGATCGCGCTCGACCCGCAGCTGCAGCGCGGCGGCAGCTCCTCGCGATGCCCGCAGTGATGGCAGGCCAGGCCTCGCCCGCGGTGCAGCACGAGCGCGACGTCACATTGCGGGCAGCTCCAGACCCGTCCGCAGGAGCGGCAGGAGAGAAAGTTCGACCAGCCTCGCCTGTTGAGCAGCACGATCGCCTTGCCCGAGCCGCGGCGGACCTCGGCCAGCGCCTGCGCCGTCTCCGGGTGCAGCCCCTGGGTCTGGTCGCACATGTCGAGCACCCGCACCTCCGGCAGCGGCCCGCCGTCAACCCGCCGCGGCAGGCGCAGACGGGTGAGAGCCTCGACGCTCTCCGGGCGGGGCGTCGCGCTGCCCACCAGCAGCAGGGCACCGTGCCAGCGGGCGCGCCAGGCGGCGACGTCGCGGGCGTCGTAGCGGGGGTCTCCCTCGTGCTTGTAGGAGGCCTCGTGCTCCTCGTCGACGACGATCAGGCCGAGCCGCTCGATCGGGGCGAACACCGCCGAGCGCGGTCCCACGCAGACCCGCGCCTCGCCGCCGTGCAAGCGCCTCCACTCCTCGCGCCGCTGCGCCGGCGTCATGCCCGAGTGCAGCACGGCCACGGTGTCCCCGAAGCGCGCCAGGAAGCGCCCGACGATCTGCGGGGTCAGCGCGATCTCCGGAACCAGCACGATCGCGCCGCGACCCTGCCCCAGCGCGATCGCCGCGGCCTGCAGGTAGACCTCGGTCTTGCCGGAGCCCGTGATGCCGTGCAGCAGCCGCGCCGGGGCGTTTCCCGCTGGCGCCCCTCCGCCGCGCTCGCCCTCCGCGGTGGCCGGCGTGGCGCGCAGCAGTGCCCGCAGCTCGTCGAGCACGGCGCGCTGGTCTTGGGTCAGCGGCGGAGGCTGGGCCGGGGAGGAGCCCACGGCAAGGTGCCGGGGCCGGCGCACCGCTCGGCGCCGGCGTGTGCCCGCCGCCAGCTTCGCGGCACTGCCCGGCGGCAACACCAGCCGCAGCGCCCGAGCCACGGTCGAGCAGTACTCGGCGGCGATCCACTCCGCGAGCGCCACCAGGTCGACCGGAACGGCGAGTGGGGTGGAACGGCCCGGCGGCGCCGCGAGAGGGGATGGAGGCCAATCCACGACCCGCAGCGGGGCCAGCAGCTTCTGCTCGGCGACCTCGCTGTGCTCGGCCAGGCCGACGACGACGCCCAGGACCTCGCGTCGCCCGAACGGCACCACCAGCAGCGAGCCGACGTCCACCGCGCCGTCGCGCAGCTCCGGCCCCAGCCGGTAGTCGAACGGTCCGCGCAGCGCCCGCGCGGTCGTCAGGGGCTCTATCTGGGCAATCACCCCGTCAATCTAGAGGGTGGCGCAGTCGACCAAAGGTCGGCGAGCCGGGCCCCTCGACCAATCAGATCAGACGGGGCGCCGGACCAGCTCTCAGGCGCCGACCGGATCCTGCCGCAGCGCCTCCGTCGCGGCCGCCCGCAGCGCCTGTGCCCGGTCGGTGCGCTCCCACGTGAAGTCGTGGTCGTCGCGACCGAAGTGGCCGTAGGCGGCCGTCTTCTGGTAGATCGGCCGATGCAGCTTGAGCTCCTCCCGGAACGCCCCCGGGCGCAGGTCGAAGTGCTCCTTGACCAGCGCCTCCAGCTCGGCGCGACCGAGCTTGGAGGTGCCGAACGTCTCGACCATCACCGACACCGGGTGGGCGACGCCGATCGCGTAGGCCACCTGGAGTTCCGCGCGCGACGCCAGGCCGGCGGCGACGATGTTCTTCGCGACCCAGCGCGCCGCGTAGGCCGCCGAGCGGTCGACCTTGGAGGGGTCCTTGCCGGAGAACGCCCCGCCGCCGTGGCGAGCCATGCCGCCGTAGGTGTCGACGATGATCTTGCGGCCCGTCAGGCCGCAGTCGCCCATCGGGCCGCCGATCACGAAGCGCCCGGTGGGGTTGACGAGGAGCTCGCGCAGCAGCTTGCGCTCGTCGTAGAGCTCCGGCGGGAGCACCGGACGCAGGACGTGCTCGAAGAGGTCGGGCTTGACCAGCGCCTCGCAGTCGATCCCGTCGGCGTGCTGGGTGGAGATCAGCACCTTCTCGATCTCGACCGGCCGCCCGTCGCGGTAGCGCACCGTGACCTGGGTCTTGCCGTCGGGGCGCAGGTAGGGCAGGACCTCGCCCTTGCGCACCTCGGCAAGCCGCTTGGCGAGCTTGTGGGCGAGCGAGATCGGCAGCGGCATCAGCTCCTCGGTCTCGTCGCTGGCGTAGCCGAACATCATGCCCTGGTCGCCGGCGCCCGCGACGTCGAGCCTGTCCTCGTCGGCCGGGTCGCGGCGGCTCTCATACGCGGCGTCGACACCCTGGGCGATGTCAGGCGACTGCTTGTCGATCGCGTTGATCACCGCGCAGGTGTCGCAGTCGAAGCCGAAGGCGGCGTCGTCGTAGCCGATGCGGCGCACCGTCTCGCGGGCGATCTCGGGGATGTCCACGTAGGTGCTCGTCGTGATCTCGCCCGAGACCACGATCAGACCGGTGTTGACGAGCGTCTCGCACGCCACCCGCCCGTAGGGGTCGTCCTCGAGCACCGCGTCGAGCACGCCGTCGGAGATCTGGTCGGCGATCTTGTCGGGGTGGCCCTCGGTGACCGACTCCGAGGTGAACAGGAATTCGTTGTCGCTGAGGCTCATGGCGTGGGCTCCACGGGGATCGTTGTACGGGGCTGATCGTCGTCGGGACGTCTGCTTGGGGCGGATGATCGGCGGGACGTTTGCTTGGGCGGATCGTCGCCGGGACGAGTCGCTGTCGGTGGCTGGGCTTGCGGCGCCACCAGTTTAGGCCGCCCGGCGCTTGTCCTCGGACCTTGCGGCGCGCTGCCCGCGCTCGACGAAGTCGATCACCAGCGGCACGCCGTCCATCCCATAGCGCGCCCGCAGCCGGTTCTCCAGAAAATACGCATAGTCGCGGGTCACCCTTGTGCGCGAGTTGACCTGGATCGCGAAGCGTGGGGGTTTGGTCCCGGTCTGGGTCATGTAGATCGGCTTCAGCCGGTGGCCGCTGGCCCCGCGGCGGGTGCCGACGGGGGGCTGGCGCGCCTGCAGGGCCTCGGCGAGGAACCGGTTGCACTCCGGCGTGGGGATGCGCGTCGACATCCGGTCGCCAAGCGCCAGCGCCTCGGCCAGCAGGCGCTGCACGTGGCGGCCGGTCTGCGCCGAGGCCGTCAGCACCCGCGGGCGCAGCCTCAGCTTCTCGGCCACCCGGGCGCGCTCGTGGGCGAGCTCCTCCTCGCGGGGTGAGTCGGCTCCGATCAGGTCCCACTTGTTCAGCACCAGCGCCGTCGCGCAGCCCGTCTTCATCGCCAGCTCCGCGATGCGCAGGTCTTGAGCGGTGACGCCTTCGGTCGCGTCGCACACCACCAGCGCGACGTCGGCGCGCTCGGCGGCGCGGCGCGAGCGCAGCGCCGTGTAGTACTCGACCGAGTCCGCCACCTTGGACTGGCGGCGCATCCCCGCCGTGTCGATCAGAATCACCCGGCGCCCGTCGATCTCCAGCGGGGTGTCGATCGCGTCGCGCGTCGTCCCGGCGACATCCGAGACGATCACCCGCTGCTCGCCGAGGAAGCGATTGACGAGCGAGGACTTGCCGACATTCGGGCGGCCGACGACGGCCAGGCGCAGCGCGTCCTCTTCAGCCTCGGGCTCGGCGTCTGGCAGCAGCGCGACGATGCGGTCGAGCAGGTCGCCGCTGCCCAGGCCCTGCGCCGCCGACACCGGCAGCGGCTCGCCCAGGCCAAGGCGGTGGAAGTCGGCGGCCAGCGGGACGTCGGCGACGCCGTCGCACTTGTTTGCCGCAACTAGCGCCGGCACCGGCGAGCGACGCAGCAGATCGGCGATCTCCTCGTCGCCGGGGCGCACCCCGGCGCGGGCGTCGACGACGAGCACCGCCACCTGCGCGTCGGCCAGCGCCGCCCGCGCCTGGTCGCGAATCGAGCCCGCCAGGGGGTCCTCGTCGCGGAAATCGACCCCGCCGGTGTCGATCAGCGTGAACCTCCGGCCGTTCCACTCGCACTCGATCTCGTTGCGGTCGCGGGTCACCCCGGCGCGCTCGTGCACGACCGCGGTCCGGCCGCCGCTGAGACGGTTGACCAGCGAGGACTTGCCGACGTTGGGGTAGCCGAGGATCGCGACCTTCATGGCAGGCCAGTATGACGATGCACCGCGGCACTCTCGGCGAGCGCCGCTATCTGCCGCACGACCTCCTCGACAGCGAGCCCGGTCGTATCGACCTCGACCGCGCCGGCGGCAACCCGCAGCGGACTGTGGACGCGGCCGGCGTCACGCTCGTCGCGCTCACGCTGCTCGGCCAGGACGGCCCGCGCGTCCCCCCCGCTCTGCCGCGCCCGCCGCTGCGCGCGCTCGTCTGGGTCGGCGGTGAGGAAGACCTTCAGCTCGGCATCCGGCGCCACGACGGTGCCGATGTCCCGCCCCTCGGCAACCCAGTCGCCGGCGGCGAGCAGCGCCCGTTGCTTGGACAAAAGAGCCTCACGCACCGCGGGGTCGGCGGCGACCCGAGAGGACGTCCCGGACACCTCGGGGCTGCGGATCGCGGCTGTGACATCGCGCCCGTCCAGCCGCACGACGCCACCACCTTCGCCTGCGTCGCCGCCGGCGCCCGTCGCCCCGGACTCCAGTTCGATCGCGGCGTCCCGCGCCAACTGCCCCGGCTCGGCCCGCGGGTGCTCCAGGGAGAGCAGCGCGACGCAGCGGTACATCGCCCCGCTGTCGAGATAGGCGAAGCCCAGCTCGCGCGCCAGCGCCCGCGCCACCGTGGACTTGCCGGCGCCGGCGGGACCGTCGATCGCGATCACCATCAGGCGCCCAGCTTGGCGAGGTCCTCGACAAACCCCGGATAGGAGACGTCGGCGGCCTCCATCCCGCAGACCTCGACCCCCTCGCGCGAGGCCAGTCCGGCGACGGCGCCGAGCATCGCCAGGCGATGGTCGCCGTGGGCGTCGATGCTGCCGCCCCGCAGCCCGCCGCCACCGGTCACGGCGAAGCCGTCCTCGGTGGCCTCGATGTCGGCGCCCAGGCCGCGCAGGCCGTCGACGACGGTGGCGATGCGGTCAGACTCCTTCAGGCGCAGCTCCTGTGCGCCCCGCACGACGGTCTCGCCTTCGGCGAAGCAGCCGAGCAGAGCCACCAGCGGCAGCTCGTCGATCGCCAGCGGCACCTCCTCCGGGCCGACGAAGGTGCCCTCCAGGGCGCCGGCGGCGACGTCGAGGTCGCTGACCGGCTCATCGGCGGTGAGCGTGTCGGCCTGCTCCTCGAGGTCGCCGAGCACGATGCCCTGCATCCGCCGCAGGATGCGCAAAAAGCCGGTGCGGGTCCAGTTGACGCCAACCTCGCGCAGCAGCAGGCGCGAGCCCGGCACAAGCACGCCGGCGGCGATCAGGAAAGCGGCCGAGCTGGGGTCCGCCGGCACCGTGACCTCCTCGAGCACGAGCTCGTCGGCGTTGGTGACGGTGACGTGGCGACCGTTGCGGTGGATCTTGGCGCCGGCGCGCAGCAGCATCCGCTCCGTGTGGTCGCGGCTGCGCTCGGGCTCGGTGACGGTCGTGGCGCCGTCGGCGGCGAGCGCGGCGAGCAGCACGCAGGACTTGACCTGGGCGCTGGCGACGGGGAGCTCGTAGGCGATCGAGTGCAGCCGTGCGCCCCTCACGGTGAACGGCGGGTAGCGTCCCTCGCGGGCCTGCAGCTCGGCGCCCATCAGCCTCAGCGGCTCGGCGATGCGGTCGACCGGCCGGCGGCGGATCGACTCGTCGCCGTCCAGCGTGAAGCCGCGGCCCTCCTGCATCGCGAGCCAGCCCGGCAGCAGCCGTATCAGGGTGCCCGCGTTGCCGACGTCGATCGTCGCCGCCGGTGCGCGCGCCTCGCGCATCCCGGCGCCGCGCACGACGACCTCGCCGTCGCGCTCCTCGACGAGCGCTCCCAGGGCGCGCACGGCATTCAGCGTCGAGATGGTGTCGGCGGCGTGCAGGTAGTTGCGGATGCGCAGTGGGTAGGACGCCATCGCGCCGAGCAGCGCCATCCGATGCGAGATCGACTTGTCAGGCGGCGCGGTCAGCTCGCCGGAGAGGCCGTGGGCCGGCTCGAAGCGCATGTTCATGCCCGCGCCACCGGGAAGCCGAGATCGTGGATCAGCTGTTCTCCGCGCAGCGCCGCGGTCTCGCCGCGCAGCCACAGCGCGATCACGCCCTGGCTGTCGTCGGGCGAGGGCGAGAGCGCCATGTCGAGGATGTTGACACCGGCGCCGCCGAGGGCGAGGGCGATGTCGGCGACGACGCCCGGTCGGTTGGGCACCGAGGCGCGCAGCTCGCGGACGGGCTCGCCACTGGTCTCCCCCGCGAGACCCGCACCGAGCAGCGCGTCGCGCTGCTCGCGGGCGCGGTCGTTCCAGGCGGCGACGGCGTCCGCGTCACCCTCCTCCAAAAGCGCGCGGACCTGCTCCAGACGCTCGATCGTGCCGCCGATCTCTCCGATCAACGCGAGCCGGTTGGAGATGTAGATGTCGCGCCAGATCGCCGTGTTGGCGCCGGCGACGCGGGTGGCGTCGCGGAAGCTCGGGCCGGCCGCGGGCAGGCGCTCGCCCGAGCTCAGCTCCTGCGCGCGGGCGCTGCCCTGCGCGACGAGCAGATTCGCAAGGACGTGGGGCAGGTGCGAGAAACAGGCCATCAGGCGGTCGTGCAACTTGGCGTCGATCGCCGTGGGCTGGGCGCCGAAGCTCACCAGCAGGCGGTGCAGTCGCTCGTAGAGCACCCCGGAGGTGCCCTGGGTCGGCGTCAGATACCAGCTGGCGCCCGCGAAGAGGTCCGCACGGGCGTGCTCGACGCCGGCCGTCTCGGCGCCGGCGAGCGGATGACCGCCGACGAAGCGCCCGTCGTTCGCCGCCAGCTCGAGTGCGAGCTTGGTGGAGCCGACGTCGCTGACCACGCAGTCTGAATCGGCGTGCTCCAACGCCTCGATCACGATCGTCGCCAGCCACCCGATCGGCGCGGCGGCGAACACGACATCGGCGTCCTTCACCGCCTCGGCGATCGTCTCGGCGCGCTCGTCGATCGCCCCGAGCGCCAGCGCCCGCGCGCCCGCCTCCGGCTCCGGGTCATAGCCGCTGACACGAGCCTCGGCGTCCCGCTTCGCGGCCAGTCCGATCGAGCCGCCGATCAGGCCGACGCCGAGGATCGCGATCTTCACGCCGCGCTGGGCGCCTTGCCGGCGAGCACCGCGGTGCGCTGGACGGCGGCGGCGTACTCCGCGAAGCCGTCTGCCAGCAGCGCCTGGGGACCGTCGCAGATGGCGGTGTCCGGGTTGGGGTGCACCTCGACGATGATGCCGTCCGCACCGGCCGCGGCGGCGGCGAGCGAGAGCGGCAGTATCAGCTCGCGGCGACCGGCGGCGTGGCTGGGATCGACGATCACCGGCAGATGCGAGAGCTCCTTGAGGATCGGGATCGCCATGATGTCGAGCGTCGTGCGCCGGTGGTCGGTCTCGAAGGTGCGGATGCCGCGCTCGCAGAGCATCACGCTGGGGTTGCCCTCCTTGAGGATGTACTCGGCGGCCATCAGCAGCTCGTCCAGCGTCGAGGACAGGCCGCGCTTGAGCAGCGCCGGGCGGCCCGAGCGGCCGATCTCGGTGAGCAGCGGGTAGTTCTGCATGTTGCGCGCCCCGATCTGGATGACGTCGGCGACCTCCAGGACGGCGTCGATGTCGCGCATGTCCATCAGCTCCGTCACCACCGGCAGCCCCGTCTCGGCCTTGGCCTCGGCGAGCAGCCGCAGGCCCTCGCCGCCAAGCCCCTGGAAGGCGTAGGGGGAGGTGCGCGGCTTGTAGGCCCCCCCGCGCAACAGGGTGGCGCCGGCATCGCGCACGACACGCGCCGTCTGCAGCGTCTGCTCACGCGTTTCCACCGTGCACGGGCCGGCGATCAGCGCGAAGTGCTCGGCGCCTACCTTGCGGCCGTCGATCTCCAGCACCGTGCGCTCGCCGTGGCGGATCTGGGCCGAGGCGAGCTTGTAGGGCTTGAGAATCGGCATCACCCGGTCCACCCCCGGGATGCCTTCCAGGCCGAGGCTTTCGAGGTTGACGTCCTGCTCGACATCGCCGATCGCGCCGATCACGGTCAATCGGGCGCCCTTGATCGGGTGGGCGATGGCGCCGGCCTGCTCGATCTTTTCGATCACGGCCTCGATATCGCCCTCCGAGGCCTCCTCCTTCATGACGATCATCATCCGATTCTTCCTTTCAAAACTCGCGGGATCTTATTTGTTCCTGTCTGCGCTGCGCCTGCGGGGCACGCGCCGCGGCGCGTGGACGTGAGGAGGGCGTGAAGAGCCCGATGAGACGGCGCCCGACCCCGTATCGCATGGGGTCCGCAGCGGCCCGATCGCGTCCCGCTCACGCACGGACGCAGGCCGAGGCGCCTAGCTAAATCGCCAGGCGTAATAGGTGTTCGACCACGCGCAGGCGCCCACGGGCAGGATGCTGCCGGGGCTGATGCAGACGGATGTGTTTGCGTGCGCGGCCATGATCGTCGCTGCCTTCTTTGTAGCAGACCCGCAGCCCGCCGTCGAGCGACCGTCACACAAAGGTCACGGCCCGCCCGCCTGGAGCTGACGGCAGAGCTGGGAGGGCGCGATGTGAGTGTTCATTTGGCGAGGTGTGTGCGCGCGCACGCGCGCGTGCGCGCATGGGCACGCGCGCGCGCACACACCTCGCGAATTTGCAACACATCACCCGCCTCCTACAGGACCTCGGCGAGGGCGTCGAGGAAGCGCGCGTTCTCGGCGCTCGTCCCGTAGGTGACCCTCAGCGCCCCGGCACGCCCAAGCGCGCCGCCGCCGCGGACGAGGACGCCGCGCTCCAGCAGACCGCGCATGACCTCCTGCTCGTCGCGCTCGCCGAGCGAGAACCAGCAGAAGTTGGCCTGCGACTCGGCCGGATCCAGGCCGAGCGCGCGCAGGCGCTCGTCGACGGAGATGCGCTGCGCGATGGTCTGGGTGACGCGCTCGGTGACGGCGTCCTGGTGGGCCAGGGCCTCGGTCGCGGCGGCCTGGGCGACGGCGTTGCAGAAAAACGGCTGGCGCACCTGGTCGAAGGCCCGCGGCAGCTCCTCCGAGCCGCACAGCGCGAAGCCGACACGCAGGCCGCAGAGGCCGTAGACCTTGGAGAAGGTGCGCAGCAGCACGAGATTGGGACGATGGGCGAGCAGGACGAGCGACGCGTCGGGGTCCTCGAGCAGGTTGAACTCGCAGTAGGCCTCGTCGAGGATCACGCAGACGTGGGGCGGAACCTCGGCGAGGAAGTCGGCGAGGTCGGCGAGCGGCAGTGCCGTCGAGGTGGGGTTGTTGGGGTTACAGACGACGACCATCCGCGTGGCGACGGTGATCTCGCGCAGCATCGCCGGCAGGTCGTGGCGATCCCGGGCGTCGAGCGGCACGCGGATCTCGCGTGCTCCGGAGGCCGCCCCGAGATGGGGGTAGACCGAGAAGGATGGCCAGGCGTAGACGAGCTCGGCGCCTGGCTCCAGCAGCGCCTCGCCGGCGGCGAGCAGGATGTCGCAGGAGCCGTTGCCGATCGCGATCCGCTGCGGCGGCACCTCGTACCGCTCCGACAGCCGCCGGCGCAGCGCCGAGCTGGTCGGGTCGGGATAGCGGTTCAGGGTCCCCAGGGCGCGGTCGATCGCCTCGCGCACCGCCGGCAGCGGCGGCCAGGGCGACTCGTTGCTGGCAAGCCGCACCTCGGGCGCGGCGTCGGCGTAGCCGCCCGCGGCGGGGTAGGAGGGCAGGCGGGCGACGCGGGCGGAGAACTCGATGGCCATCCCGAGCAGGCTACTGGGCGGCCTCCAGGTCGGCGCGCAGCGTCCTGGCCTCGCCGAGGTAGACGTGCCGAGCGACGTGACCCTCGTCGGCGTAGTAGTGGATCAGCACGCGGATGACGCGCGGCAGCGAGCGCGGCACGGGCATCTCGCGGGCGCACAGCAGCGGCACCCGGTCGAAGCCCAGCGCACGGGCGGCGACGGCGGGGAACTCGGCGTTGAGGTCCTCGGTGGCGGTGAAGATGCAGCTGACGACGCGCTCAGGCGTGAGCTCGTTGCGCTGCATGATCGCGGTCATGAGCTCGGTGGCGGCATCCAGGATGTCCTGGGCGTCGTTGTGCGGCACGCTGATCGCGCCGCGCAGGGCGAAGAGGCGCATGGGCCGCGATTCTGCCAGGAGTCGCCCGCGTGGCGTTTCAAGCCTCGCGCAGCGCGCGCAGCTCGTGCTCTCCCAGCCGCCGGTAGGCACCCGGCTTCAGGCCGTCCAGACGCAGCGGACCGAAGGCGACGCGCTGCAGCGACGCGACCGGGTAGCCGACCGCCTCGCACATGCGTCGCACCTGGCGGTTGCGGCCTTCGCGGATCGTGATCTGCAGCTCGTGCTCGCCACGCCGCTGTACGCGGGCCGGGGCGGTGGGGCCGTCGTCGAGCTGGAGGCCGGTCCGCAGTTCGCGCAGGGCGCGCTCGGACACGGGGCTGCCGCCCAGACGCGCACGGTAGGTCTTGGGCACTTCGTAGCGGGGATGGGTGAGGCGGTTTGCCAGCGCGCCGTCGTTGGTCAGCAGGATGAGCCCACTGCTGTCGGCGTCGAGCCGCCCGACGGGGTAGAGCCGCCGGCGCTCGGGGACGAGCTCGACCACCGTCGGGCGTCCGTGGGTGTCGCGCACCGTGCTGAGCGTGCCGACGGGCTTGTGCACGGCGTAGACGACCGGCGCCTGGGCGCCCGTGAGCGGCCGCCGGTCCACGGCGACGCGCTCACGCCCCTCCTGGACGTCGCGGGCGGGGTCGCGCTCGATGCGGCCGTCGACCTCGACGCGACCGGCGGCGATGATCGCCTCGGCGGCCCGGCGCGAGGCGACGCCGGCGTGGGCGAGATACTTGGCGAGGCGCATCGTCAGGCAAGATAGGAGACGTGGACCTCGATCTCTTGCAACAGACCCTTGCCGCCCGTGGCGAGCCGGCGTTCCGCGCGCGCCAGGTGTGGGAGTGGACGGCGCGCGGCGTGGAGGACTACGCGGCGATGACGAACCTGCCGGGCGCCCTGCGTGCCGCCCTGGCCGAGGAGGTGCCGTTCTCGTGCCTGACGGTGCAGAGGCAGGCCCGCTCGCGCGACGGCACGGTCAAGGCGCTGTTCGCGACGGCCGACGGCCGTCCACTGGAGGCGGTGCTGATGCGCTACCGCGACCGCGGCGGCTCGATCTGCCTGTCCTCGCAGTCGGGCTGCCCGCTGACATGCACCTTCTGCGCGACAGGCCGGATGAGCTTCGCGCGCAACCTGAGCGCCTCGGAGATCGTCGAGCAGGCGCTGCACTTCCGCCGCCTGGCGGGCCCGGGCGCCTTCGGGCACTGCGTGTTCATGGGCATGGGCGAGCCGCTGCTGAACCTCGACGCGGTGCTGGCGGCGTGCGAGCGGCTGCCGGAGGTCGGGATCGCGCACCGGCACACCGCGATCTCCACCGTCGGCTGGATACCGGGGATCGAACGGCTGACGCGATCCGAGCTGCCGCTGCGCCTGGCGCTGTCGCTGCACGCCGCCGACGAAGCGCTGCGCTCGGAGCTGATGCCGGTCAACGAGCGCCATCCCCTGCGCGACGTGATCGAGGCCTGCCGGGCGTTCTACGCGCGGCGGCGGCGACGGATCTTCGTGGAGTACGTGATGCTGGCCGGCGTCAACGACCGCTACGAGCAGGCGCTGGCGCTGGCGCGGCTGCTGGACCGGCGGATGTTCAAGGTCAACCTGATCCCCTACAACCCGACGGACTCGCCGTACCGAGGCTCGGGCCGAGAGGCGATCGCGGCGTTCGCGGCGGTGCTGCGCGAGCGCGGCCTGGAAACGACGGTGCGACTCACGCGGGGGCGCGACATCGACGCGGCCTGCGGCCAGCTGGCGGCGCGGGCGACGGCAGCGGCCTGAGCCGGGCTAGCGCTGGTCGCCGGCGTCCCTCGCGTCCTCCACGTCCTCGGCGCCGATCCGACCGTCCTCGTCGGCGCCGGTGCCGCCGACGTCGCGCGCGGCGAGCTGGTCCTGCTGCAGCGGCAACGATGGAGTCCCGCCCGAACGGGCCTCGCCGGCGCGCAGGAGGCGTTCGCGCAGCTCGCTCTGCTCCTCGGGGGTGGGGTCCCACCTGGCGACGTCTGGGAGGTCCTGGAGCGAGCTCAGCCCGAAGAGCTTGAGGAACTGGGTCCCGGTGCGGTACATGACGGCCCCGAACTGCGAGCGGCCGGCCTCCTCGATGAGACCGCGCTCGAGCAGGGTGGCGGCGGCGGAGTCCGCGCTGACGCCGCGGATGCGGGTGATTTCGGGACGCGAGACGGGCTGCAGGTAGGCGACGATCGCGAGCGTCTCGGCCTGCGCCGGGCTGAGCGCGGCGGTGCGCGGCCGCCCGAGCATGCGCCGCGCGGCCTCCTCGGCGACGGGGTCGCTGGCGAGCGTGTAGCCGCCGGCGAGCTCACGCAGCCGGATGCCGCGCTGCCCGGCGGCGTACTGGTCGCCGAGCACCGCGAGCGCAGCCCCGATCTCCTCGGCCGGCACACCGCAGGCATCGCCCAGCTCGCGCACGCTGAGCGGGTCGCTTGAGAGGAAGAGCAGCGCCTCGACGATGCGGGCAAGCTCGGCGGTGTGGCCGGTCCTCGGCGGCTGCCCGCCGGCGGGCGCGACGGTGGCGTCGACCTCCCCGGCGGCAGCGTCGAGGGTGTCGGGCGCCTCGTCGCTCACGCAGCCGCTCCGGCGACGGCCGCCAGCGGCGCCTCGCCGGGGGCGTGCACGGCCGGCGGCGTCGATGCCATGACCTCGATCTGGCCGAAGCTCTCGGACTGCTCCCAGGAGGCTTCGCCGCGTTTGTAGAGCTCGAGCAGGGCGAAGACGGTGACGGCGACGGTGACGCGGTCGGCGTCGAGCACGGCCTCGTCGAAGCTGAAGCGCCCGCGGCGCAGCAGGGCGCGCAGGTGGGCGAGGCGCTCGCCGACGCTGACGCGGGGAATGTGGATGTGGCGCAGGCTGATCGCCGGCGGCATCCGCAGCAGCCGGCCGACGGCGGCGCCGAGCAGGGCGGGATCGAGGTTGGCCTCGCCCGACCCGGGCGAGGCAGGCGGCAGCTCGGCCTTGAGCAGGTGCGCGGGCGGGGCGGCCGAGCGGAAGCGCACGCCGTGCTCGCCGGCGAGCAGCTCTGCCAGGTGGGTCGCGGCGGCGCGGTAGCGGCTGGCGTCGAGCATCCGGGCGAGCAGCTCCTCGGCGGCCTCGCCGGGCTCGATGTCGAGCAGCTCCTCGTCGTCCTCGCCGGCGATCATCAGCCGCGACTTGAGCTCCAGCAGCGCGGCGACGAGAACGATGAATTCGGTGGCCGTCTCCAGGTCGAGCTCGCCGCGGGCCTCGAGGTGGTCGAGGTAGGCAAGCACGACTTCGGCGAGCTCGAGCTCGAGCAGGTCGATCTCCTCGCGCAGGACCAGCGTCAGCAGCAGGTCGAAGGGGCCGCTGAAGAGGTCGAGGTCGAGCTGGAGGGAGGCGACGCTCACGCGCTCACCGTAGCGGCCGGAGGAGACGGGGCGCACCGACGCCCATGCGCTCGCGGACGTCGGCGAGCGTCTGCCCGGCGATGGCGCGCGCCTGGGCGGCGCCGGCCGCGAGCACGTCCTCCAGGGCGTCCTGGTCGGCGCGCAGGGCGGCGTAGCGCTCGCGTACGGGCGTCAGCAGCTCGACAACCGCCGCGGCGGTCGCGGCCTTCAGGTCGCCGTAGCCGCGGGCGCCGGCGAGCTGGGCTTCGGCAGCCTCGGGCGTCTGTGCGCGGGCGGCGGCGAGGATCTCGATGAGGTTGCTGACGCCGGGCTTCTCCGGCGAGCGGGCGATCTCGCCGCCGGAGTCGGTGACGGCGCGGCGGATCTTCTTCTCGATCGCGGCGGGCTCGTCGAGGACGTAGACGGTGCCCTCCTCGCCGCCACCGGTGGTCGACATCTTGCGGGTCGGGTCCTGGAGGTCCATGATCCGGGCGCCGACCGGGGGCACCCGCAGCTCGGGCACGACCAGCACCTCCTCGCCGCCGGCGAAGCGGGCGTTGAAGCGGCGGGCGACGTCGCGCATCAGCTCGACGTGCTCGCGCTGGTCCTCCCCGACGGGCACCTCCTGCGCGCGGTAGGCGAGCACGTCGGCGGCCATCAGCACGGGGTAGACGAGCAGGCCCGCCGAGACCAGCTCGCGCTGGGCCAGCGACTTGTCACGGAACTGGTGCATGCGCTGCAGGCGGCCGAGCTCGGTGACGCTGCACAACAGCCAGGTGAGCTCGGTGTGCTCGGCGACGTCGCTCTGGCGGAAGAGGGCGCAGCGGCTCGGGTCCAGGCCGGCGGCGAGCAGGATCGCGGCGAGATCGTAGAGGCTGCGGCGCAGCTCGGCGGGATCGTAGGCGACGGTGGTGGCGTGCAGGTCGACGATGCAGTACAGCCCCTCGCCGCGGTCCTGCCCGGCGACGAGCTGGAGGATCGCGCCGATGTAGTTGCCCAGGTGCTTGGTGCCGGTCGGCTGGATGCCGGAGAAGATGCGCATGTGCGGGAGGGCCTGGAACGATAGGAGGAAGAGCTCGTCGGGGGTGTGGCCCGGCGAGTCTAACCGAGAGGGAATTACCGGTCATACCGGGCGCCTGGCCGTCCGACGCCGCTGGTGGAATGTCACGGATGGTCGACGCCCTGCGGCTGACATGCCCGATCCGAGGTCCCCTCAACACTCCCGCCAAGTCCACGGACGGCTTGACGCCCAGCGAGGAGGCGCGGCGGATCGACGCAATCAACTTCCTGCTCGCGCGTGGCTACCCGGACACACATATCAAGGTCGAGGCGACGATCAAGAGGTTCGGACATGGCGGGAAAAGCAGCTTCCGCGCGGACCTCGCGGCACTCGATGTGCCGCTCAGCTCCATCGCCCCGGGCAGTGTCGAGGAGCTGTTGGAGCATGCCGTCCTGCTCGGCGAGGTCAAGCGCGAGCACAAGCAGGCCGCGCGAGCACGGGAGACCCAGGTGCAGCCGATGCTGGACTTCGCTCACAACCCGGACTGCGTGGCGCTCTACTGGGATGACGTCGCGCAGCGCATCTACTGGCGCGAGACGAAGGGCAGGAGGCGGATAGCCCATGAGAGTCCGGCGAGCACCCTTCCGCGCTACGGGCAGCGGATCGCGGCTCGTCCGCTGACGGCGGCCGACATCAAGCCCAGCGAGTCGCTGCTGGACATGCTGATCCGCATCGAGGCTGTCCTGCACGCCGCCGCGATCGACGCGGAGGCTCGTTACGTGCTCATCCTTCAGCTGCTGCTGGCCAAGCTCTACGACGAGCACTCGCATGAGGCTCGTCCCACAGCGCCGCTGGCGATACAGGATTTCAAAGCGCTGGGCACAAGGCCGTCGGTCGCCTACGCGGATGTCAAGAAGACCGTAGGACGAGCTATCGACTACTACGGCAAGTACCTCCCCAGGGAGGTACCTGGCACTCTCGAGGTCGCCCCGGAGACGCTCGTCGAGATCGCGGCGTTGCTCGCGCCGGTGAAGATCATCGCGTCCCGCCAGGACGTCGTGCAAACGTTTTACATGTATTTTGCCAAGCACCTGTACAAGTGGGACCTGGCGCAGTTCTTCACGCCGGTTACCGTTACCGACTTCATCGCGAGGGTGCTCAACCCACAGTTCGACGATCACGTTCGCGACCCCGCCTGTGGAAGCGCCGACTTCTTGACAAGCGCATATCGCCTGGGCGCCCAGACCAACCCCAGCTACCACGACTGTGTGTGGGGCTCGGACAACTCGGCGAATGCGGTGCAGGTCGCAGTCTTGAACATGCTGCTCAACGGCGACGGCAAGTCCAACATCACGCTCGAGGACTCGCTCCTCAACGTGGATAGATATGCAGACAGGTATGACATCATCATTTGCAATCCGCCGTTCGGAGCTCGCATCTCGGAGTCCCGGCGACCCGTTCTCGCCAATTTCGACCTCGGCCACGAGTGGGGGCCGGACGAGCAGGGCCAGCTCCAGCCGACATCGCAGGTGCGTGAGAGACAGCAGGTCGGGATACTGTTCGCGGAGCTGTGCGTCCGGCAGGCCAAGCCGGGAGGGCGCATCGGGATTATTCTCCCCAACGGGTATCTCGGCAATCGCGGGACGATCTACCACGCGTTGCGGGAGTGGCTGCTGCGCCAATGCCGGGTCGCCTCGATCTGCTCGTTCCCGCGGTTCACATTCAAGACGAGCGGCGCCGATGTGAGCGCCAGCGTCGTGTTCCTGGAGAAGCGCAGGCGCCCTCTCAAAGCCTCGGCGGCCGACACCGGCTACCAGTTGCACGTGGGGCTGATCGAGAGCGTCGGCTGGCAGCTGGGAGACAAAGGCGCCAAGCCGATCTACGTTCGCGAGCCGGCGGACGGCAGCTACCTCACAGACGGCGAAGGCAACCGGATACTCGACGCCGACTTCGATGGCCTTCTCGCCGAGATACGAGACAGCGACGCGGCGAGGCGGTTCAGGTGGATCGCGGGCGGACCGTCGCGCGGCGCGAGGCGAGGGTGGAGCGTCTCCGCCGCACGCGTCGTCGAGGACCCGACTCGCTGTTTGGACCCAAAGCGGCTGAGCAGGAAGGCGACCCGACTGCGCGATGAGATCGCGGCGAAACCGCACAGGCGGCTCGGCGATCTCGTCGAAGTCCTCCCAGAGCTCACCGGGCGCTGGAAGACGAGCGTCACATATCGCTACGTGGAGCTGGGCGACATCACGGACGGAGGCTACGTCTGGACGACGCTTCGCGGCTGGGAACTGCCCGATCGAGCCCGCCACGGCGCGGTGAAGGGCGACCTGTTCGTCGGCAACGTCTGGGGAAGCGTGCAGAAGTGGATGCTGGCCGGAGGTGACACGTCCGATCTGATCGTCACGAACGGCTGTCATCGACTCCGCGTGCGCAAGGGTATGAAGCGGTATCTCATCGATGTCGTCGCCGCGCTCGCGACCGAGGCGTACGCGACGCAGATGCGCGCGTTCGCCCGCGGCTCCGACGGGCTGGCGGAAGTGAGCGCCGACGAGGCCATGGAGGTCCTGATCCCCGAGCTGACCGACCGGGGAGCCCGTGCGCGGCTACGGCCGTTTGTGACCCAGCTCGAGCGGGGCTACACCACGATGCGCTCGATCATGGATGACCTCATCGAGCAGGGTCTGGACGTCCCGGTGCCGGCGAGACGCCCGAGCCACAGCGTGCTTGTCTGATTCTCTGGGCCGGCGCCGTCACTGCCCAGCCCACGGCCGCCTCGCTCAATCCAGGCTCTGGCGGATCACGGGCCGCTTGGCCGCCCCGACCTCGTCGAGGCGTCGCACGGGCGTCGTGTGCGGCGCCTGGCGCGCGATCTCCGGATCGCGGGCGGCCTCGCGCAGGATCTCGGCGATGGCCTGGGCGAAGGCGTCGAGCGTCTCGCGGGTCTCGGTCTCGGTGGGCTCGACCATGAGGGCCTCCTCGACGAGCAGCGGGAAGTAGACGGTCGGCGGGTGGTAGCCGTAGTCGAGCAGGCGCTTGGCGAGGTCGAGGGTCCTAATTTGCAGCTCCCGCTTCATGGGGCCGCCGGAGAGGACGAACTCGTGCATGCAGAGCTCGCCGTAGGCGACCGGCAGGAGGTCGGCGGCGCTGCGACCGTCGCCGACGTCGAGCTGGCGCAGCCGGGCGAGCAGGTAGTTGGCGTTCAGGACGGCGTTTTCGGAGACGTCGCGCAGGCCGTCGGCGCCGAGCGAGCAGATGTAGGCGTAGGCGCGGACGAAGCAGCCGTAGTTGCCCTGGAAGCTGCGCAGGCGGCCGATGGACCTGGATCCCGCCCGGCCCGGCCCCGGGTCGTGGTCCAGGTCGAAGGTCGCGGGCGTCGCGGGCTGCCTGTGCGCCGAGGCTTCGCCCGACGCGATCGCCGTCCCGGCGCCATTTGACTTCGCGCCGGATGCCCCGGGCTCGCCGCGCCTGACGATCACGGGCACCGGGAGGTATGGCGCGATGCGCTCGGAGACCGCGATCGGTCCCGATCCCGGCCCGCCGCCGCCGTGGGGCTGGGTGAATGACTTGTGGAGGTTGAAGTGGACGATGTCGAAGCCCATGTCGCCGGGGCGGGAGAGGCCCATGATGGCGTTGAGGTTGGCGCCGTCGTAGTAGAGGGTGGCGCCGACGTCGTGCACGATCCGCGCGATCCGCTCGATGTTGGGGTCGAAGATGCCCAGCGTGTTGGGGTTGGTCAGCATGAGGCAGGCGACGTCGCCGTCGAGGTTGGCGCGCAGATCGTCGAGGTCGATCCCCCCGGCGGCGTCGGTGGCGAGCTTGACGACGTCCAGGCCGGCCATCGTGACCGTCGCCGGGTTGGTGCCGTGGGCGGTGTCGGGCGTGAGCACCTTTGTGCGGGTCTCGCCGCGGTCCTCGTGGTAGGCGCGGGTGAGCAGGACCCCGGCGAGCTCCCCGTGGGAGCCGGCCGAGGGCTGCAGGCAGACGTGGGGCAGCCCGGAGATCTCGCCCAGGGCGCGCTCCAGGCTCCACATCAGCTCGAGCGCACCCTGGGCGCGGCTGGGGTCCTGCAGGGGGTGCAGCCGGGCGTGGCCGGGCAGGGCGGCGACACGCTCGTGCAGGCGGGGGTTGTGCTTCATGGTGCACGAGCCGAGCGGGTAGAAGCCGGAGTCGAGATCGAAGTTGCGCTTGGAGAGGCGCACGTAGTGGCGCACGATCTCCGGCTCGGAGACCTCGGGCAGACGCGGCGGCTCGACGCGGCGCAGCTCCGGTGGCAGCAGCTGGTCGGGATCGACGGCGGGGACGTCGAGCTCTGGGCACTGGAAGGCACGCCGCCCGGGGGCGCCCTTCTCGAAGATCGTGAGAACGGGCTCCTCTCGCACGGCGCCCGGGGCGGCCGCGCTCCGGGCCTCCTCGCGCGCTCCAGGCTCGGCGCCGCCCGCCAGGGTCCGGCTCATGCGCTCACCGCTTCCGGGCGGCGTTCGCACTCCGCCGCGACGGCGGTCCCGAGCACCTCGGCGAGCCGGTCGATGTCGGCGCGGCCGCGACGCTCGGTGAGCGCCACGAGCAGTCCGCCGCGGTCGCCCTCGCGTCCGGTGAGGCCGTGGAGATCGATGCCCGGGTTGACGCCCTCGGCGAGACAGCGCCGGCGCACGGCGGCGACGTCGATCGCGCCGGGACCGCCGCGATCGTGCCCTCCGCCTCCCTCCTCGCCGCCACCGTCCGGCCCGTCGCTGCCGCCGAGGCGCAGGGCGAGCTCGCGCACGACGGGCTGGTGGTGCAGCGGCTGCACCCCGGGCAGCGCCGCGAGGGTCTGGCGGGCGTAGTGGGTGCGGGCGAGCAGCAGCTCCCCCAGCTCGACCAGCCCCCGCCGCCCGAGCCAGGCGAGGTGGACGACGCCGGCGAGCGCGTTCAGGGCCTGGGCGGTGCAGATGTTGGAGGTGGCCTTCTCGCGGCGGATGTGCTGCTCGCGGGTCTGCAGGGTGAGGACGAAGCCGCGGCGCCCGTCGAGGTCGCGGGTTTCCCCGGCGATGCGCCCCGGCATCCTCCGCAGGTACTCCTCGCGGGCAGCGAAGAAGCCGAAGGAGGGCCCTCCGTAGTCGAGGCGGTTGCCGAGCGGCTGCCCCTCGCCGACGGCGACGTCGACGCCGCATTCGCCGGGCGCGGCGAGGACCCCGAGCACGATGGGGTCGACCTGGGCGATGACGACGATTGGCGAGGTGTGCGCGCCCGCGCGCCCGCGCGTGTCGCGCGCGGGCGCGACACGTCGCGAATCGGACACCCCGTGCTCCTCCCCCGCGCCCCGCGCGCCGGCCGCATCTGTCCCCTTCGCGGCGGCGCTCAGCGCCCGGGCGTCCTCGACGGCGCCGTAGAAGTTGGGCTGGGCGAAGATCGCGGCGGAGGTGTCGGCGTCGATCGCGGCGGCCCAGGCGTCGGGGTCGGTGCGCCCGTCGCGCAGCCCCACCTCGACGACCTCGCCGCCGAACCCGTGGGCGTAGGTGCGCAGGGTCTGCAGGGTGTGGGGGTGCAGGCCGGCGCTGGCAACGATCCGAGGGCGGCCGTTGTGCAGCTTGGCGAGGTAGGCGGCGGAGGCGACGGCGCTGGCGCCCTCGTAGACGGAGGCGTTGGCGACGGGCAGGCCGGTGAGCTCGCAGATGGCGGTCTGGTACTCGAACATCACCTGCAGCCCGCCCTGGGAGACCTCGGGCTGGTAGGGGGTGTAGGGGGTGAGGAACTCGGAGCGCTCCAGCAGCATGTCGATCAGGGCGGGCACGTAGTGGTCGTACATGCCGGCCCCGAGGAAGCTGATCTCCTGCTCGGCGCTGACGTTGCGCGCGGCGAGCTCGCGGAGGTGCTCGTAGACGTCGCTCTCGGTCATGCCCGGCGGCAGGTCCAGAGCGCGTCGCAGACGCACGGACTCGGGGATCTGGCGGTCGAAGAGCTCCTGCACGGAGTCCACGCCGATCGTCTGCAGCATGGCGCTGCGGTCGGCGTCGGTGGTGGCGGTGTAGCGGGTCAAGTGCCTCTCAGCCTAGAGAGGTCGTCGGCGAATGCTCAGACGAGCGTGGCGGTGTAGGCCTCGGCGTCCATCAGCTCCTCGCTCTCGGCGGGGTTGCGCAGACGCACCTTGACGAGCCAGCCGGCGCCGTAGGGGTCCTCGTTGATCGCCGCCGGGTCCTCGCCGAGGGTCTCGTTGACCTCGACGATCTCCCCGGAGAGGGGGGCGACGACGTCCGAGACGGCCTTGACGGACTCGACCTCGGCGTAGGGCTCGCCCTGGGTCAGCGCGGTGCCGATCGCGGGGGGCTCGAAGAAGACGACCTCGCCGAGGGCGTCCTGGGCGTACCAGGTGACGCCGAGCGTGGCGTGCTCGCCTTCCAGGCGGGCCCAGTCGTGCTCGGCGTGGTAGAGAAGCTCTTCGGGGTATGTCGGATCGGCCATCGGCGCGGGGGGTGTCGGGGGCGGAGCCGGCTCCAGCCTACCGGGTGCACTCGACGCCGTGGCGTGTCCGCCGGTGACCCCGTCGCGCTCGCCGGCGGCTCAGCCGTGCTTGGCGACGAAGGGCTTGGCGTGCACCACGGCGGGCCGGGTGCGGCCGCGGACGTCGATCTGCATCCGCATGCCGACGACGGACCGATCGGCGGGGACGTAGGCGAGGCCGATGCCGACCCCGAGGCAGGGCGAGAGGGTGCCGCTGGTGACGACCCCGCCGCCGAGCACCGGATTGCCCTGGCGCGCGATCCCGGGCCCGTCGACGGCGAACGCGATCAGCTTCTCCACCGGACCGGCGTCGCGGACGGCGCGGACGGCGCCGGAGCCGATGAAGCCGGTGTCCTCCTTGCAGCACCAGCCGAGGCCGGCCTCGATCGGCCCCCGCTCGACCATGAGGTCGTTGCCGTAGAGGTGAAAGCAGGCCTCCAGCCGCAGGGTGTCGCGCGCGGCGAGACCCGCTGGGACGGCGCCGCCGGCGAGCAGGGCGTCCCACACGCGCGGCGCCTCGGCCGGGGCGAGCAGCAGCTCGACGCCGTCCTCGCCGGTGTAGCCGGTGCCGCAGACCAGGGCGCCGGCGCCGGCGAGGCGTAGCGTGGCGACGCCCATCCGCGCCGGCAGGGGTCCCTCGGCGAGCTCCTGGGCGACGGCCCGGGCGCGGGGCCCCTGGAGGGCGAGCATGGCGTAGTCCTCGATCCGGTCGGCGACGACGACGTGGAGGTCCTCGGCGTGGGCGCGAAACCGGCGCAGGTCGCGCAGGTGGTTGGCGGCGTTGGTGACCGTCAGGTAGCGCTCGTCGGCGAGGCGGTAGGTGAAGAGGTCGTCGAGCACCCCCCCGTCCTCGCGGCAGAGCAGGCCGTACTGGGCGCCACCGACGGGGATCGCGGCGACGTCGTTGGTGGTCAGCAGCTGCAGCAGCTCCAGCGCGTCGGGTCCGGCGGTTTCGATCTGGCCCATGTGCGAGACGTCGAAGATGCCGCAGTCCTCGCGCACCGCCAGGTGCTCCTCGCGCACGCCGGCGTATTGCACCGGCATCTCCCAGCCGGCGAACTCGACGAGCTTGGCGCCGGCGGCGAGGTGGCGGTCGTGCAGGGGGGTGTGGCGGGCCATCCGCGGGAGGCTAGCCGAAGGGCCGCATTTGATCTTTTGGAAGGGTCGCATGCGACCCTTCCCCGGAGGGCGCATGCGCCCTCCGGCCAGCCGGCGCATGCGCCGGCTGGAACGGCCTACCGCAGGAACGGCGGGACGTCGATCTCGTCGTCGGAGATCTCCAGGGAGGAGCGCTCGCGGGTGCCCATGCGCGGGCCGCGGTCCGCCGGCCGGTCGCGCTCGCGGCGGGCGCCGCGCCCCGGACGGTGGTCGAAGCCGGTGCCGATCACGGTGACCCGGACCTCGTCGCCCATGTCCTCGTCGATGACGGCCCCGAAGATGATGTTGGCGTTGGCGTCGGCGGCGTTCTGGATGATCTCGGCGGCTTCGTTGACCTCGAACAGGCCGAGCTCCCTGCCGCCGGTGATGTTCAGCAGGATCCCGGTGGCGCCGTCGACGGACTCTTCCAACAGCGGCGAGGAGATCGCCACCTTGGCGGCGTCGGCGGCGCGGCTCTCGCCGCCGGCGGTGCCGATGCCCATCAGGGCCGAGCCGGCGTCGTGCATGATCGTGCGGACGTCGGCGAAGTCGAGGTTGATGAGGCCGGGGATCGTGATCAGGTCGGTGATCCCCTGGATGCCCTGGCGCAGGACGTCGTCGGCCTCCTTGAAGGCGTCGAGCATCGACGTCCGCCGCTCGACGACCGACAGCAGCTTCTCGTTGGGGATCACGATCAGGGTGTCCACGACCTCGCGCAGCCGCTCGATGCCCTCGCCGGCCGAGCGCGCCCGCTGGGTGCCCTCGAACTCGAAGGGCCGGGTGACGACGCCGACCGTCAGCGCCCCGATCTCGGTCTTGGCGATCTCGGCGATCACCGGCGCCGCGCCGGTGCCGGTGCCACCGCCCTCGCCGGCCGTCACGAAGACCATGTCAGCGCCCTTCAGGGCCTCCTTGATGTCGTCCCGCGACTCCGCCGCCGCGGCGAAGCCCACCTCGGGGTTGGCGCCGGCGCCGAGACCCTTGGTGGAGTCGTGGCCGATGTTGAGCTTGATGTCGGCGTCGCACATCGCCAGCGCCTGCGCGTCGGTGTTGGCGGCGATGAACTCCACCCCGCGCACCCCGGCGTCGACCATCCGGCTGACCGCGTTGGTCCCGCCGCCGCCCACGCCGACGACCTTGATCACCGCCAGATAACTGCCCGCACCGCTCTCCATGATGTCTATCCCGTCTGAAGCCTTCAGTAATAGTTAAGGGTTGGCGAGCAGCCTTTTCGGCGCTCGCCGGATTGTGCACGTTATGCAGGGATCTTCGCCCTGTCAACGACGGCGGCCACTTTTGCAGGATCGCTTGCAGAACGCCCGACTCTCAACCGCCGCCGGAGAGAGCCTCTATCCTTGCCCTAAAGCTAAGGTCGAGCCTTAGCCTGGACCTCGAATTCCCTTATCCGGCGGGGGTTGTCGAAGTTTCGCCGGTGGTGGTCCCTTCGCCCGTGGTGGCGGTCGGCGCGCCGGTGGCGTCGGTCGCTTCGCCGGTGGCACTGCTCGCTTCGGTGCCAGTCGCGGCCCCGCTGCCGGTGCCGGTCGCCGGCGCTGCGGCGACGCCGGAGGAGCCCGCGACGGCTTCGTCGAGGACGGCGGCGAGCGCCGCCGAGGTGGGGTCGGAGGCGCTGACCTGGCCGTCGCCGGTCGCCGAGCTCGTGAGGCCTCCGGGCGCGGTGGTCCCGGCGGCGGCGCGTTCGGGCAGGCGGACGTCGACGTACGTCGCCCCGGCGGAGCGCGGATCGGCGAGCACCCGGGCCGCCGCCAGCCACTTCGCCAGAGGCCGGGTGGCGTTGCCGAAGTAGATCTCCAGACCGCCGTGCATGGTCACCGTCAGCCCTTCGGGGCCCGCGAACACCCGCTGCACCCAGCCCAGCAGCGTCCGCGGGGCGGCGCCGAGCACCGTCAGCTGGGCGCGCAGGGCGGCGCCCGCCACGTGTCCCCCCGGCGGCGGCGTCAGGCCGCCGAGATGGATCTTCGGCAGGCCCCCGACCAGCAGCTTCGACCCGAGCACGACCCCGTCCGCCGCGACCGCCGTCGATCCGCCGGCTGCGCTCAGCTCGGCGACCGGCGGCTGCTCGGTGACGTCGATCGACAGTCCATGCGGAAAGCTCGTGCGCACGCTCACCGAGCGCACGACGCGCAGCGGCACCACCGCCGCCTCCAGGGCGCCGGCGCTGGCGTCGAGCGTCGTCATCCCACGCGCCGCCGAGCGCAGGGCGGCGTCGACCCGCGCCGCCTCGACCCCCTGGACGCCGCTGATCCTCACATCCCTCACCGCCACCAGCGAGGAGCCGCGAAACCACAGCCAGCCACCGCCGAGCAGGGCCAGCACGGCCAGCAGGACCAGCAGCGCGATCCGCAGCCGGCGGGGCAGCGCCGCGACCCGCGGTGAGCCCGGCAGGCGCCGCAGCGGACGGCCGAGGCGCAGGGCGAGCGAGGACTCCATCGCAAGGTCTCTTCGACCCCCGCCCCCGAACCCCTACCTCAAGCCCAGGGGAAGCGCACGTCGCCGAGCGTCTGCACCTCGGGCTCCAGCGCCAGCCCGAAGCGCTCCAGCACCCGGCGCCGGCCCTCGGCCATCAGGGCGACGATGTCGGCCGTCGTCGCGGTGCCGGTGTTCTCGACGAAGTTCGCGTGCTTGGGCGCGAAGCGCGCCCCGCCGACCGCGAGGCCGTTGCAGCCGGCCTCGGCGAGCAGCAACCCGGCGGTGCGCGCAGGCGAGGCCGCCCCGGGGTCGGTGGGGTTCTTGAAGGTCGAGCCGAACGTCTTGATCCCCTGCGGCTGGGCCTCGTGGCGGCGGGCGCGCAACTCGGCGAGGGTCGCCTTCACCGCCTCCGGGTCGGCCGGGCGCAGCGCGAAGCAGGCCCGGGCGACGACCTCGCCCTCCCCCAGGCTCGAGCTGCGATAGGCCAAGCCGAGCTCCTCCGGGGCGCGCCGTCGGGCGCCCTCGGCGCTCACCACCTGCGCCCAGCGCAGCGTGCTCGCCAGCTCACCGCCGTAGGCGTTGGCGTTCATCCGCACCGCCCCCCCGACGGTCCCCGGGATGTTCACCCCGAACTCGATGCCCGCCAGCCCCGCGCGGGCCGCCGCCGCGGCGACCGCCGGCAGGCGCGCCCCGCCGCCGCAGATCAGCCGCTCCCCGTCGCGCTCGACGCGAGCCAGGTCGCCGTCGAGCTTGACCACCAGACCGCGCACGCCGTCATCGGCTACCAGCAGGTTCGAGCCCGAGCCGACCACCGCCACCGGCGTCCGCGCGGCCCGCGCCCAGGCCAGCAGCGCCTGCAGCTCCCGCTCCTCGCCGACCCGCGCGAAGAGCTCGGCGGCGCCGCCGGTGCGGACCGTCGTCAGCCGCGCCAGCGGGAAGTCGCGCTGCACCCCGGCCGGCGGCGCCGGAGCGCTCACTTCCCACCGTCTTCCCGCTCGCGCCCCGGGCCCGCCACCAGCGCCCGCCCCAGCGCGTCGGCGTCGCCGGCGCCCATCACCACGCAGATGTCGCCATCGCCCAGCAGACCCCGCAGCGCCGGCTCGGCCTGGGCGAATGTCGGCAGCCACAACACCGGACGGCCTCGGGCCGCGTCGGCGGCAGCCTCGGCGACGAGCAGCCCGCTGACACCGGGGTGGTCCTCGGCGCGCTCCCGCGCCGGGTAGACGTCGAGCACCGCCACCACGTCGGCCACCGCCAGCGCCCGCCCGAAGTCGCCCGCCAGCAGCTCCGTGCGCGAGTACAGGTGGGGTTGGAAGACCGCCACCAGGCGCCGCGGCGCCAGCGTCCGCGCCGCCGTCAGCGTCGCCGCCACCTCCGTCGGGTGGTGGGCGTAGTCGTCGTACACCGTCGCCCCCCCGGGGCCGCGACCGAGCAGCTGGAAGCGCCGGCCGGCGCCGCCGAAGCCCGCGAGCGCCGCGATCGCCGCCTGCGCGTCGGCGCCGGCGAGGCGAGCCGCCTCCAGGGCGGCGGTCGCGTTCAGCGCGTTGTGCGCCCCGGGCACCGCCAGACGCACCTCCCGGCCACGCCACCGAAAGCGCGAGCCCTCGGG
>DATKPO010000032.1:0-9549 GCA_035524055.1 Solirubrobacteraceae bacterium | reverse complement strand
ACCGCGAATTGGGTCCCCGGCGCCGTGGATCAGTGGCGCCACGAGCTCCGACCCGGCGGGGTCGAGGTTGGCGCGGGGCTCGTCGAGCAGCAGCAGCTCGGGGTCGTGCAGCACCGCCCGGGCCACGGCGACGCGCTGGACCATGCCCCGGGAGAGGGTCCGCACGGGCTCCTGTGCCCGCCGGGAGATGCCGACGGCGTCGAGCACCTCCCGCTCGCGCTCGGCGGCGACGCCGTGGAGGCGGGCGTGGTAGCGGAGGTTCTCGGCGGCCGTCAGCTCGCGGTAGAGCAGGGGCTCGTGGCCGAGCAGCCCGATCCGCCCCCGCACCCGCCAGGCCTCGCCGGGCAGCTCGGCGCCGAGCACCCGGGCGCTGCCGGCGTGTGGTCTCAGCAGAGCCGCCAGGAGTCGCAGCAGCGTCGTCTTGCCCGCCCCGTTGGGACCGAGGACGAGCAGGGCCCGGCCGGTGTCGAGGCTCAGCGAGACGTCGCCCAGCGCGACCCGTTCGCCGTAGTGGCGGGTGAGGCCGTCGAGCTCGAGCGCCCCGGGAGGCGACTCGCCGCTGGCCTTCGGGGTCGTCATGGGGTGGCTGTCAGAGCCGGCGATCCGCGAGTCACCGCGGCGAAGCCGCCGCCGCCCCGACGTCGTCCTGGGCCGCCGCGATGAGCTCCCGCACCGCCTCCTCCGCGGCGGGCGCCCCGGCGAGGGGGGCGCCGTCGGGGGCGTAGGCGCCGCGCAGCAGCCCGATCGGGTCGGGCTCGCCGTTGACGATCCCCTCGAAGAAGTCCCGGCGCTGGGCGTAGGTCGGCAGCGTCCCCTTGGCCCAGCCCCGGACCTCGTTGAGCAGCTCCGCCAGCCGCGCGTACTCGGGACCGAGCTGGGAGGCGATCTCCCGCTTCATCCGCTTCGCCAGCGCCGGCGAGGCGCCGGCGGTGGAGATCGCGATCGCCAGCGCCCCCATCCGCACGATGGCGGGCAGGATGAAGTTGCACAGCGGCGGGACGTCGACGACGTTGACCAGCATCGCCCGCCGCTCGGCGTCCTCCCAGACCCGGATGTTGACCTCCGTGTCGTCGGTCGCCGCGATCGCCATGAACACGCCCTCCAGGTCCCCCGGCCCGGCGTACTCCCGCCGCTCCCAGCGGATCGAGCCCTCCCGCGCGAGCTCCGCCAGGGCCGGCTCGGCGTCGGGCGCGATCAGCGTCACCTCGCCCGAGCACGCCAGCAGCCCCTCGACCTTCTCCAGGCCGATCTCGCCGCCGCCGACCACCACGCAGCGGCGGCCCCGCAGTTTCAGGCAGGCGATGTAGAACGGGGTGTCGAGCATCCCCTGCACGCATGACTGGTCGCAGATACCCCTGCGCAGCTGGCAGACGCACTCCTTGCCGGCGTAGGCCTGGGCGGGCATGGGAATAGGTTAGGACCTCAGCCCACCCGCCGCCGCGAGCGGGTGCCGACCACCGCCCGCGCTCCCACCCGGGCGAGGGAGCCCACCCCGTGGCGCCAGGCGCGCTCCCGGTCGGAGTCGCGTCCCGAGCGCAGTCGGGCGACGGTGCGGGCGGCCTCTTCCAGGAGCTCGTCGTACGGCGGCCACCACAGGCCGCGGCTGCCCGGGGGGTCGTGGGTGATGAGCTTCTCCTGGGCGCACTCCCGCAGGCCCCTCGCGCCGAGTGTCCGGCCGAGGCCGCCGCCCGCCGCCGCCCCCCAGGGCCCGCGGGCCAGCATCGGGGCCGGGAGGTGGTCGTTGAGCCACACCATCCCCACGTCGAGCTCCCGCGCGATGCGCAACCCCCGGTGGCGGTCGGCCGTCCAGATCGACGCCCCCAGGCGGTAGTCGCAGTCGTTGGCCAGCGCGATCGCCTCGTCGGTGGAGTCCACGGCCATCACCGCCAGCACCGGGCCGTCGAGCGGCTCCCGCATCACCCGCATCGCGTGGGTCACCCCGCTGAGCACCGCCGGCGCGTAGAACGCCGCCTCCGGCGCGCAGCCCTCCGGCGGCTCCGCCAGGGGGCCGCCGCAGTGCAGCCTCGCGCCCTGCGCCACGGCCTCCTGCACCAGCTCCCGGACGTGCTCCAGGCGTCGCGCCGAGGCCAGCGGGCCCATCTGCACCCCCGGCCGCTCCGGGTCGCCGATGCTCAGCGCCCGCGCCCCGTTGACCAGGCGCGTCAGGAGGCGCTCGGCGACCTCCCCCTCGACGTAGATCCGCTCGACCGAGCCCCGCGCCTGGCCCGCCGCCGCGCAGCCCGCCCACAGCGCCCCCGCCGCCGCCCGCGGCAGGTCGGCGTCGGCGAGGACCAGCATCGCGTCCTTCCCGCCCAGCTCCACCGTGACCTCCCTGTCCTGCGACACGCACGCCCGCGCCACCGCCCGCCCGACCTGGGGGGAGCCCGTGAACAGCACCTTGTCGCACGGCGACCGCGCCAGCGCCACCCCCACCTGGGCGCCGCCGTGGGCGACCCGGACGATCCCCTCCGGCAGCGTCGCCCGGCCCAGCAGCCGCTCGATCCGCTCCCCCGTCAGCCGCGCCCGCCGGGCCGGCTTGAAGACCACCCCGTTGCCCGCCACCAGGGCCCCCGCGATCTGCGCCAGCGGCTGCGCCAGCGGGGCGCTCCCGGCCCCGATCACCCCGATCACCCCGTACGGCTCGTACGCCACCCGGGCGCGCTTGCCCAGCGCCGCCTGCGAGCGGTGGATCGGCACCCGCCGCGAGCCCAGCACCCGGGCGCCGTCGTCGGCGATCCAGATCAACGCGTCGATCGCCGGCAGCAGCTCCATCGTCGCCACCTCCGCCCGCGTCCGCCCCTGCTCCCGGGAGATCACCTCGGCCAGCTCGTCGAGCTCGTCGATGATCGCCTGCGCCACCCGGCGCATGTAGCGCGCCCGGTCGGACATCCGCAGCAGCGCCCACAGCGGCTGCACCTTGCGGGCACCCGCCACCAGCCCCTCCACCTCCTCCAGCGGCGTCGCCGCCACCGTCCCCAGCAGCGCCCCCGTCGCCGGGTTGCGCGAGTGCAGCTCGGTGGCGGTCGCGGTCATGTCCATCGATTATCGCTCCCGCGCCCGGCGGCTCCGCTGCGCCCGGATCTCCTCCAGCCGCCGCCCCAGCTCGGCCTCGGCGTCGTCGGGCGCGTAGAAGCGCGCTCCCGACACGCCCTCCGGCAGCAGCTCCTGCGGGCCGACGTGGCCGGGGTGGCGGTGGGGGTTGTCGTAGCGGGCGGGCTGGCCCTCATCCTGCCCCGGGCGCGGTCCCGACCGCAGCCAGCCCGGCACCGGCGCCGCGCCGTGGGCGCGGACGTGCTCGACGGCCGCCCCCAGCGCCCGGCCGGCGGCGTCGGACTTCGGCGCCAGGGCCAGGTAGATCGCGGCCTGGGCCAGCGCGTAGCGGGCCTCCGGCAGGCCGACGTGCTCGACCGCCTGGGCCGCCGCCACCGCGAGCGTCAGCGCCCCCGGGTCGGCGTTGCCGACGTCCTCCGAGGCCAGGATCACCATCCGCCGGGCGATGAACCGCGGGTCCTCGCCGCCCTCGAGCATCACCGCCAGGTAGTACAGCGAGGCGTCCGGGTCAGAGCCCCGGGTGGCCTTGATCCAGGCCGAGATGTAGTCGTAGTGACGGTCGCCGCCCCGGTCGTAGAGCACCGCCCGGCGCTGCAGGGCGTCCTGGGCCCGCTCGATCCCGACCTCGGCCTCGCCGAGCTCCGCGGCGGTCTCCACCGCCAGCTCCAGCGCGTTCAGCGCCGTCCGCGCGTCGCCCTCCGCCCGGGCCGCCAGGAAGTCGATCGCCGCCGGGTCCACCGCTATCGCCTCCGGCCCAGGCGGGTCCGAGACCCCGACGTCGGCGCCCACCGGGTATGCGGCCCCGGGCTCGGCTTCCCCGCTCCGCGCCCCGCTCGCGCCTCCCAGCTCCCCCGACTCCAGCGCCCGGCGCAACACCGTCGCGATCTCCTCCGCCGTCAGCGCCTGCAGCGCGTAGATCCGCATCCGGGACAGCAGCGCCGCGTTGACCTCGAACGCCGGGTTCTCGGTGGTCGCCCCGATCAAGACCACCAGGCCGTCCTCGACGGCCGGCAGCAGGGCGTCCTGCTGGGCCTTGTTGAAGCGGTGGATCTCGTCGAGGAAGAACACCGTCTCCAGGCCCCGGCCGCGGCGACGTTCCTCGGCCCGCGCCAGCACCGCCCGGACCTCGGCGCGGCCGGCCTGCACGGCGCTGAGCTCCTCGAAGACCGCCTCCGAGCGGGCCGCCAGCATCCGGGCCAGCGTCGTCTTGCCGGTGCCCGGCGGTCCGTAGAGGATCATCGAGTGCGGCACCCCCCGCTCGATCGCCGTCCGCAGCCCCGAGTCGACGCCGAGCAGATGCGCCTGCCCGACGAAGTCCCCCAGATCCCGCGGGCGCAGCCGTGCCGCCAGGGGGCGCGAAGGGTCGTCTTCCTCGCGGCGCTCGGCCGGGGCCTCGTCGGGCGTGAAAAGGGTGTCCATGTCGTGCGTGCGCAAGCGCTTGATCGGCAGGCGGACGCCGGTGGGCGTCGAACACCGAGCCGTGACTCAGATTAGAGGCAGGGCTCGCGGGCGCCGGAAGCCGGTGGCCCGGGTGGGGGACGACGGCTTGCGAGGTTGGCCGGGCGACGGCGCGCAGGCCGCCTCCTGGCCGGCGGCCGCCTCCGGCGTCCCCCAGGAGGTGCCCGGGCTATGACCACCGGGGCCGCCGACGTCCTCGTCGCCGGCGAGGGCCGCGTCGACCTGCTCGACCGGGCCGCCGCCGGCCCGGCGCCGCTCGGGCGCACCCCCCGGCAGCTCTTCTGGTGGCGTTTTCGCCGCGACCGGCTCGCCGTGGCGTCGCTGGGCTTCGTCTCCGTCCTCGTGGTCGTCGCGATCGCCGCCCCCCTCGTCATCCGGATCGCCGGGGTGCCGGGACCCAACGTCCTGGACCCCAACGCCACCAACGCCTTCGGCGCCCCCCTCGGCCCGAGCGCCGCACATCCCTTCGGCGTGGACCAGCTCGGGCGCGACATCTTCGCCCGCGTCGTCTACGGCGCCCGGGTCTCGTTGGAGGTCGGGCTGGTCGGCACCGCCCTGGCGGCCCTCATCGGCACCGTCGTCGGACTCCTCGCCGGCTTCTACCGCGGCTGGGTCGACACCGTGCTGTCCCGCACCATCGACGTCGTCCTCTGCTTCCCGGTGCTCCTCCTCGGCATGGGGCTCGGCGCGGCCTGTGACGTCCGCGGCTGCGCCGCCGGCGCCATCCAGCCCGGGGTGCCGACGATC
Source organism: Solirubrobacteraceae bacterium (assembly GCA_035524055.1). Lineage (GTDB taxonomy): Bacteria > Actinomycetota > Thermoleophilia > Solirubrobacterales > Solirubrobacteraceae > Palsa-744. The sequence continues at coordinate 4,293 of DATKPO010000032.1, read as the reverse complement.
GTCGCCATCGTCGCCCTCGTCAACTGGACCTACATCGCCCGCATCGTCCGCGGCCAGGTCCTGACGCTGCGGGAGCGCGACTTCGTCCTCGCCGCCCGCTCGCTGGGGGCCTCCGGGCCGCGCATCCTCGTGCGCGAGATCCTGCCCAACCTGCTGGCCCCGGTGATCGTCTACTCCAGCCTCCTCGTCCCCCAGAACATCCTGCTCGAGGCCGCCCTCTCCTTCCTCGGCGTCGGCGTCCGCCCGCCGACCGCCAGCTGGGGGCAGATGCTCGCCGACGCCACTCCGATTTTCACCACCGCCTGGTGGTACATGGTCTTCCCCGGGCTCGCCCTGCTGCTGACGGTGCTCGCCTTCAACCTGCTCGGGGACGGCCTGCAGGACGCATTGAATCCGAGGGGTCAACTGACGCGCAATTCACCATGAAGGGAGAGGGCAAGACGATGTCACCGACAGGTTTGAGGGGTGCGCGCCGGGGGCGCGCCGGGTTGTTTGGTGTCACCATGACACAGGCCGTCGCCGGTGCGGCGCTGGCTCCCGGGGTCCGCGCGGCCTCGGCCTTCGCGGTCGCGGGCCTGCTCGCTCTCGCCCTCGCCGCCTGCGGCTCGGGCGGCGGCGCCACCTCCGGCATCCCGCTCAAGCCCGGGGAGTCGCCGATCGGCCAGACCCTCTACGGCAAGCACCGCGGCGGGATCCTCACGGTCTACGACCACGAGGACTTCGAACACCTCGACCCCGGCGAGAGCTACAACGCCGAGGACTACACCGTCGTCTACGCCACCCAGAGACCCCTCTACTCCTATCCACCGAACTCCTCCACCCGGCTGCGCCCGGACCTCGCCTCCGCGCCGCCGGCGATCTCAGACGGCGGGCGCACGCTGACGGTGCACATCCGCCCGCACGTCTACTTCAGCCCGCCCGTCAACCGCGAAGTGGACTCCGGCGACGTCGCCTATGCGATCGAGCGCGGCGCCAACCCCAACGTCGCCAACCCCTACTTCCCCTCCTACTTCGGCTACCTCGTCGGCGGTGAAAAGGCCAACGGCGGGCCGATCCCCGGCATCGAAACCCCGAGCCGCTACACCATCGTCTTTCACCTCACAAAGCCCGTCGCCCCGCTCTTCTACGGCGCCCTCAGCCTGCCGCTCTCGGCGCCCGTGCCACCCGAATTCGCCAAGCCCCTCGACGCCCACAGCCCGACGACCTACGGCACCGAATACGTCGTCTCCACCGGGCCCTACATGCTCAAGGCCAACGCCCAGGGGAAGTTCCTCGGAATCGGCTACCAGCCGGGCAAGTCGCTGACGCTCGTGCGCAACCCCAGGTGGAACCCCCACACCGACTACCGGCCGGCGTACCTCGATCAGATCGACGTCAACATCGGCGGCGAACCCGGCGTCATCGGCAGGCAGGTGCTCAGGAGCAGGGACGACGTCCAGAACGACTCACCCGCTCCCTCGGTCGTCCAGGAAGCCTACGAGCACCATCCCCGGCAGATCACCTTCACCCCGGGCTCCGGCACCTACTACGCCTCGCTGGACAACGCCCACGGGCCGTTCGAGAACATCGACCTCCGCAAGGCCGTCTGGGCCGAGCTCGACCGCGACGCCATCGTCAAGGCCCGCGGCGGCGCCCTCACCGCCCAGGTCATGACCCACTTCCTCTATCCCGGCATCGCCGGCTTCCAGGCCGCCGGCGGCAACGCCGGGCCGCGCGTCGACTACAACGAGCACCCCGAAGGCGACCCCGCCGTCGCCGCCAAGTACATGAAGCTCGCCGGCTACCCCAGCGGCAGGTACACCGGCGCCAAGACCCTCCAGGTCGTCGGCTCCAACGGCGAACCCGACGAAGCCATGGCCCAGATCGTCAACCAGGCGCTGCAGAGCCTCGGCTTCAAGACCCATCTCAGCCTGCTCGAACAGTCGGCGATGTACGACAAGTACTGCACCGTCCCCGCCCAGGAGATCGACGTCTGCCCCAACGTCGGCTGGGCGCCGGACTTCTCCGACCCCCAGGCCATGTTGTACGTCACCTTCGACGGCCACGCCATCACCGCCAGCGGCAACTCCAACTACGGCCAGGTCAACGATCCCAAGATCAACGCCGCCATGGAAAAGGCCGCCCTCGTCTTCGGCGAACCCGCCCGCGGCAACGCCTGGGCGAAGGTCGACGACATGCTCGTCGAACAGGCCGTCGCCGCGCCCGAGGTCTACACCAGCGACGCCGACATCGAGGGCAGCGAAGTGCAGGGCGTCGACCAGCTCTGGAACAGCGGCGCCTGGGACTACGACTTCACCTCGCTGAAGTGAGGCCCGGCGTGACGTATGCGCGTCGTTTCGCCGGGCGTCTCAGCACGGGCGCTCCCGGCCTGGAGGACCGATGGCCGGCTACGTGATCCGCCGCCTCCTATGGGGGGTCGCGCTGCTCTTCCTCGTCTGCGCGCTGACGTTCGTGCTGTTCGACGTCCTGCCATCCGGCGAACCGGCGCGGCTGCGCGCCGGCCGCACCGCCTCGCCGCGGGCGGTCGCCCACGTCCGCCACGAGCTCGGCCTGGACAAGCCGATCTACACCCAGTTCTACGACTACCTCAGGGGCGTCGTCCTGCACTTCGACCTCGGCTACAGCTTCTACAGCCACGCCTCCGTCGCCGGCCTCATCGCCGACCGCCTGCCGGCGACGATCTCGCTGGCCGCCGGCGCCACCGTCATCTGGCTGCTCGCCGGCGTCGCCATCGGGGTCGTCTCGGCCGTCCGCCGCCGGACCTGGCTCGACCACGCCGCCATGGGCGGCGCCCTCCTCTTCATCTCGGCCCCCGAATTCTGGCTCGGCCTGGTCGCGCTGTTCCTCTTCGCCCAGGACATCGGCAGGTTTCCCCTGCTGCCCGGCGCCGGCAGCTACACCGGCCTGCTCGCCGACCCCGGCAAATGGCTCGGCTCGCTCGTCCTTCCATGGCTGGTCCTCGCCGCCGGCTTCGCCGCGGTCTACGCCCGGCTGCTGCGCGGCAGCCTGCTCGAGGTGCTCGGCGAGGACCACATCCGCACCGCCCGCGCCAAGGGCCTGCGCGAGCGCCGTGTCATCCTCCGCCACGGCCTGCGGGGGGCGATCATGCCGGTGATCACCGTCCTCGGCCTCGACATCGGCACCCTCCTCGGCGGGGCCCTCCTGGTCGAAGTCGTCTTCGACATCCCCGGCGTCGGACGCCTGAACTACGACGCCATCACCCAGTCGGACTTCCCCATCGTCCAGGGCACCGTGCTGCTGGCGGCGCTGTTCATCGTCGTGGCGAACATCGTCGTCGACATCTCCTACGCCTACCTCGACCCCCGCGTCAGATTGCGGTGAGCGCCGCCGTCGCCCCGCTGCTGGAGGTCGAGGACCTGAGCGTCGCCTTCCCCCTGCCCGGCCGCGGCCCGGCCGGCCGGCTGGAGGCCGTCAGGGGCGTCAGCTTCACCCTGCGGCCCGGCCAGGCACTGGGGGTCGTCGGCGAGTCGGGATCGGGCAAGAGCGTCACGGCGCTGACCGCGATGGGGCTCACCCGCCGCGACGGCGCGCAGCTGGCCGGACGCATCCGGCTCGCCGGCCGCGACCTCCTCGAGCTCGACGACCGCCAGATGCGCTCTCTGCGCGGCAACGAGCTCGCCATGGTCTTCCAGGACCCCCTCGCCGCGCTGAACCCCCTGCAGCGCGTCGGCTGGCAGCTCGTCGAGGCCCTGCGCGCACACGCGGCCCCGGCCCGCCGAGATGCCCCGGCCCGCCGAGATGCCCCGGGCCGCCGAGACGCCCGGGCACGCCGAGACGTCCTGACACGCCGAGACGCCCTGACACGCCGAGACGCCCGGGCACGGGCGATCGAGCTGCTCGACCGCGTCGGGATCCCCGAGCCGGGGCGGCGCATCGACGCCTACCCCCACGAGCTATCCGGGGGGATGCGCCAGCGGGTGATGATCGCGATGGCCATCGCCAACGAGCCCCGGCTGCTGATCTGCGACGAGCCCACCAGCGCGCTCGACGTCACCGTCCAGGCCCAGATCCTGACGCTTCTGGGCGAGCTGCAGCGCGAGCTCGGCATGGCGCTGCTGCTGATCACCCACGACCTCGGCGTCGTCGCCGAGCTCGCCGACGACGTCGCCGTGATGCGCGCCGGGCGGATCGTCGAGGACGGCCCCACCCGGGAGATCTTCGACGCCCCCCGCGAGGAGTACACCCGCGCCCTGCTGCGCGCCGTGCCCCGCCTGGACGATCCCCTGCCCGACCGGGCCTCGCCAACGCCCCGCCTCGACCCCGGCGCGCCCG
>DATKPO010000031.1:0-60791 GCA_035524055.1 Solirubrobacteraceae bacterium | reverse complement strand
GCTCGCGCAGGGGCCGCAGGCGTCGCTGGACGCCGTCGTGCGCGAGGTCCCGATCGTGCCGGAGACCAAGCCGCTCGACGACCTGCTGGCCGACCTGCAGCGCCAGCGCTCGTCGCTCGCGGTCGTGATCGACGAGTACGGCCGCGTCGCGGGCCTGGTGACGATCGAGGACATCGTCGAGGAGATCGTCGGGGAGATCAGCGACGAGACCGACCCCGCGGCCGGCGAGGTGCGCCGGCTGCCCGACGGCGACTGGTTCGTGCGCGGCCACGTCGCGATCACCGACCTCGCCGACTACGGGGTGCCGCTGCCGGTGGACAGCGACGCCTACAACTCGGTCGGGGGCTTCGTGTTCGCCGAGCTGGGCCGCCTGCCCCGCCGCGGGGACACGGTGTCGGCGGGACGCTTCTCGATCCGCGTGGAGTCGGTGCGGGAGAACCGCGTCGAGGCGGTCCGCATCCGCGAGCGCCGTACGGTGCCGGCGCGCGAGGGGGAGAGCGCCTAGAGCCTTAAACACGTCCGGCCCGCGGGGGGAGCGGGCCGGAGCGTGTGCACTGGGAGGAGGCGGATGTGCGTTGCGATCTGTGTCGCACCACCCAGTATGCGGCCGACGTTCAACGCCAGCTAAACGCTGGCTCAGTAGTTGTGAAAACCTCGGCCGCTCTTGCGTCCGAGGGCGCCGGCATCGATCAGCTCGAGCACCCGGGGAGGCACGGTCTCGCCGATGGTCTCGCCGATGGCCCGGGAGACGTCGAGCCCGACGAGGTCGAGCAGCGCCAGGGGACCCATGGGGTGGCCGGCGCCGAGCTTCATGCAGGTGTCGATGCCCTCCGGATCCATCCCGGTCTCTTCGAGCAGCCGGACGGCGCCGAAGAGGTAGGGGAAGAGCAGGCGGTTGACGACGAAGCCGGGCACGTCGGGGACCTCGACGGGCGTCTTCTCGAAGGTCTCGCACAGCGCCAGCGCCCGCGCCCGGGTCGAGTCGCCGGCGGCCTGGGGGAAGATGAGCTCTACGAGCCGCATCCTGGTGACGGGGTTGAAGACGTGCAGCCCGACGAAGCGCTCGGGGTCGCCGCTGGCCCGGGCGAGGGCCTCGACGGAGAGCGAGGAGGTCGTGCTCGCCAGCACGGCGTCGGCGGCGACGACGGCGCGCAGCTCGCCGAGCAGCTCGGACTTGACGGCGAGGTCCTCGACGACGGCCTCGACGACGAACGTCGCGTCCGCGAGGGCGGCCGGATCGGTGATGACCTGGACGTGCTCGGGGTCGACCTCGGCGCCGAGGCGGCTCAGGGTGCGCTGGACGCTCTGCAGCGCCCGCTCGGCCGAGCTCTGCGACCGGGCCAGCAGCATGACCGGCCCGTGGTGTGCCGCCGTCGCCGCCAATCCGCAGGCGATGGCCCCGGATCCGACGATCGCCAATCGCTCGTTCAACTTCTCCACCGCTCCCTGTCGTTGGTTGACTGACCAGTCAATCTATGGCTCTCCCGCGGTAGACTACGGGGTGAGCTACAGACGGAGGATCGTGATGAGAAAGCCAGAGGGCCGGGAGGTCGTGATCGTCGAGGCCGTGCGCACCCCGATCGGGCGCGGCCACAGGGAAAAGGGCTACTACAGGGACGTCCACCCCAACGCCCTGCTCGGCAAGGTCTACACCGAGGTCGTCGCCCGCGCCGGGATCGACGCCGCCGAGGTCGAGGACGTCGTCGCCGGCTGCGTCCAGCAGTTCGGGGAGCAGGGCTTCAACATCGCCCGCAACGCCTGGCTGCAGGAGGGGCTGCCGATCGAGACCCCCGGCACCACCATCGACCGCCAGTGCGGCTCGGCCCAGCAGGCCGTGAACTTCTCGGCCGCCCTCATCGCGGCCGGCGTCCACGACGCGATGATCGGCTCCGGCGTCGAGCACATGGGCCACCTGCCGTTCGCCGCCGGGATGAAGACCCAGGAGGACTTCGGCTTCGCCTTCACCCCGGAGCTGATGGCCAAGCACAACATCGTCGGCCAGGGTCTCGGGGCGGAGATGATCGCCGAGCAGTGGGAGATACCGCGCTCGGAGCTCGACGAGCTCGCCGTCCGCTCCCACCGGCTCGCCCACCAGGCCACCGAGGAGGGTCGCTTCGAGCGCGAGATCGTGCCGTTCGCGGTGAACGGCGACACCTACCTCACCGACCAGGGCATCCGCCCCGACACCAACCTCGAGACCCTCGCCAAGCTCAAGCCGGCGTTCAAGCCCGACGGCAGGATCACGGCGGGCACCTCCTCGCAGATCTCCGACGGCGCCGCCGCGGTCCTGCTGATGTCGGCCGAGAAGGCCGCCGAGCTGGGGGTCCGTCCGCGGGCGCGGATCGTGGATCAGACGACCGTCGGCTGCGACCCCGTGAAAATGCTCGAGGGGCCGATCCCGGCGACCGCCAAGATCCTGAAGCGCAACGGGATGAGCATCGACGACATCGACCTCATCGAGATCAACGAGGCCTTCGCCCCCGTCGTCGCCGCCTGGCGCCGCGAGCACAACCCCGACATGGACCGCGTCAACGTCAACGGCGGCGCCATGGCCCTCGGCCACCCGCTCGGCTCGACCGGGGCCCGGCTGATCACGACCCTGCTGCACGAGCTCGAGCGCTCCGACAGGGAGATCGGCTTCGTCACGATGTGCTGCGGCGGCGGGCTCGGGACGGGGACGCTGATTCAGAGAGTCTGACTACGTATTCGGGCCGCCGCCGGTCCAGCTCACCGCGACCGGCGGCAGGGCGAGCACGGCGGCCCAGGTGTTGGGGTCGGTTTCCCCGGTGGCCGGGATGCCGTGGGCGGTCTGGAACTGCTCGAGGTTGGCCCTGGTGGTGGCTTCGAAGATCCCCGTCGTCGGCTGGCCGGGGACGGCGCTTGCGAGGTGCTCCTGCAGCCACAGCACCTGGTCGCCGCGTGAGCCTTCCTTGAGCAGCGGGGAGGTCAGCTCCGGCTGGGGGACCGTCAGGGTGGTGTTCAGCGGCGCCGCCAACGCCCCCCAGTCTGTGGCGGAGCTTTCCTGCCAGTCCCAGAACGAGTCGCCCCCGGCGCCGTAGGCGCTGGCCAGCGAGCGGAAGTCCACGATTTCGGTGGCGCTGACACCGCCGTAGGTCTGGCCGAGGGGCAGGATGGGGCGGCCGTAGACGAGGTTCTGTTCGAAGGTGTTCACGTAGACCTGGGCGACGCTGGTGCCGATGTCGTGCCAGTACATCTGGGGAACGTCGAACTGGGCGCCATTGGGGCCGAGGAAGACGGAGTAGGGGAAGGAGGGGTGGTAGTTGACGTAGGGGAAGGACGCCAGCCCGACGGGGTAGGCCGGGCCGACCTTGGCGCGCAGGGTTTCGATGTACCTCTGGGCCGCCGCGTAGTGGCCTTCGTACTGGGACTCGGCGTCGATCACCAGGCATTCCGCGCCGTCGGCCGCCGCCTGGGCACCGAGGTCGGCCTCGCCGACGGGTTCGCTGCCGTAGACGTACTGCCAGGCGCAGACTTTCAGGCCGTCGGCGTGCAGTTCGGCGACGAGCTGGGGGCTGAACTGGCTCCAGTAGTTGCTCGGGCCGTCGGAGCTCTTGATGAACAGCGTCGTCACCCCCGCCGCGTGGGCCTGGGCGGCGATCGATGCCACGTTGCCGCCGTCGGAGGCGCTCATGTACCAGATCCACATGCCCTGGCCCGCGAACGCCGTCCCGCTGGCCGTCGTCGCCACGCTGGTCGGCGGCGCCGCCGGCGGGGGGGCGGGCTTGGGCTTCGGCGCCGGCGGGTGCAGCCTGTACTTCACCACCTGGATCGGCCCGTAGCCGTTGGAGTGTTTTCCGCCGCCGAGCACCACCTCGATATCGCCCGAGTGGGCGTCGTTCGGCACCGTCACCACCAGCCCCTGCTTGGTGGAGCGCAGGCGGGCCCAGGGGGAGTTGCGGGCGATGCTCGCCCGGTAGAAGCGGGGGAAGGCGACCGTCTGACCGATCTTCAGGCCCCTGCCCTGGAGCAGCAGGGTGCCGCGCTCGGAGACCTCGTGCTCTTTGGTGGAGCACGCCGTGGCGGGCACGCAGCGGGCGCCCGAGATCCTCAGCGCCGGCTGCCGCGCTGCGCTGTGGGACTTGTTCTGGCGCCGCGGCGACTTCGCCGGCGTCGACGACGCCCCGCCGGAGCTCGAGGGGCTCTTCGCCGGCGGCGACGTCTGGGCCGGCGTCGTGGTCGTGGCGCCAGGCGGCGACGTGCCGCCCGAGACCGAGGATTCGGCGGCGCTGGTCTGCGCGTACACCAATGCCGCGGCCAGCATGCCGAGCAGCGCGAGCGCCGCCGTCACCGCGACCGCGTACCGGGAGCGCTTGTTGGCAGGGGTGCTTTGCATCGCCAAGAAGGGCCGGACGGGTGTGACGCCCGATCCTAACGGGTATGGGGTTCGCAACCGGGCGGCGACGCCGAAGTTGCGCCTGGCGCCTCGGATTCCACTCGTCCGGGCCGCCGACCGGCCACCTCCGGGCCCAGATTCCTCGCGGCCGGCGCTGGGAATCCTTCTATTCCCAGCGAAAACCCACCGCGGACGGCGTCGTTGCAAGCGGGCTTGCAGGCAGCCCCGGCGGGGGCTCGGGCAGGTTGTAGCCGCTCGGCGCCACGTCGTTGGGGGCGTCGGCGTGGAACAGCGACGCCATGTACTGGATCTGACCCCGGCCCACCCCGAGCTCGAACTGGCCGCCGCCGTAGCAGCCGATGCCCCGGGCCTCGCAGTAGTCGTAGGCGTCCAGCAGGTTGCGCAGGCCCCCGAGCCGGGAGGGCTTGATGTTGACCTGCTTGGGCGGATACCGCAGCGCCTCGATGTCCGCCACCGAGTGGATCGGGGCGTCCCACGAGAAGCGCTCCCGGTGGGCCGCCAGGACGGGCTCGGTCTCCGGCGTCAACGCCGGGTCCTCGATCCAGGCCCGCGGCAGGGCCGCCACGACCCGCGCGTACAGCTCGGGGTCGGCGGGCTGGTCGACGATGGAGCCCGTGTAGTAGGCCTTGAAGTCCACCGACTCCACCGCCCCCGTCGCCGCCAGCTCGGCGACCAGGGCGTCGTCCCAGGAGCTCGTCGGGTCGAGCTTGAAGCGCAGCCCCGGATAGAGCTCCAGGCGCGCCCGCAGCGGGTGCAGGCTCGGCGGCTCCCCGAGGCGCAGCGACACCACGAAGCGCACCGGCCGAGGCGTGCGTCCCAGTGCCCCGTGCAGCGTCGTCCCCGCCTGGCGCAGCGCCAGGTCGAGCGCCGCCGACTCAAACGCCCAGATCCGGTAGCGGCGCGACACCTCCCGCTGGGGCGGCTGCGGGAAGAGGTCGAGCTCGGCCAGGCGCTCCCCGAACGAGGCCAGCGTGAAGCTGCCCCGCAGCGGCAGCACCGGCCCCGCCGCCTGCAGGATCTCGTGGTCGACGGCGTCGTAGGTCACGTCCTCCCCGAGCCCCTCCGTCCCGCCCCCGCCCAGGCGGATCACGGTGCTCAGCCGCTCGAACTCGCTCGAGACCCGCGCCCGCAGGGGCTCCAGCGAGTACTCCTCGATCTCCAGCGGCAGCTGTGCCAGTCGCCGCCAGGTGCTCATCGCGGCGCGACGCTGCCCGCGTCGCCCTCCAGGCGCGCCACGAGATCCTCCAGGCGCAGCTCCTCCAGCGCCCCCCCGACGGCATCCAGCTCGCCGGCGCAGTGCTCGATCAGGTCCCGGCCCTCGCGCACCAGCGCCAGCGTCTCGCCCAGCGTCGCCTCGCCGGCGTCGAGCCGGCGGATGATCTCCTCGACCCGCGTCACGCTCACCTCGTAGGTGCGCCCCCCGGCCTGGGGTTGCCCACCGGCCTGGGGTTGCCCACCGGCCTGGGGTTGCCCCTCGGCGTGGGGTTGCCCACCGGCGTGGGGTTGCCCACCGGCGTGGGGTTGCCCCTCGGTGTGGGGTTGCCCACCGCTCGGCGTCCGCTCGCCTGCGCCGGTCTCCTCGGGTGCCGCCGTCTGCTCCGTGCTCATCCCCGTCTCCTCCCGTCGTCGTGCGTCTGGCCCCCGCCGCCGGCGGGAGTCTCGATCCTGGCGCCGACGCCGCCGTCGGCGAAGCGCAACACCACCTCGCTCTGGGCAGCCGCCGCGGCGGCGCTCGCCACGGTCTCGCCGGCGGGGCTCTGCACCAGGGCGTAGCCCCGCTCCAGCGTCCGCTGGGGGTCGTGCGCCGCCAGCGCCAGCGCCAGGCGCTCGAGCTCGCGTGGGCGCCGCCGGCGGCAGTCGGCGACCGCCGCGTCTTTGCCCCGCGTCAGGGCTCGCGCTTCGCGCCCCGTGCGCCGGCGCTCCTCCTGTAAACGTCTGCGCCCCGCCGCCCGGACCTCGCGCAGCTGCTGGTGCAGACCCGCGCGGTGGCGTGCCAGGTGGGCCTCCGGGGCGCGCGCCAGGCCGACCAGCGTCCGCGCCCGACCCAGCACCGCTCGGCGGCCGTGGTCGTGCAGCCGTCCCGCCGCCCGCGCCAGCGCCAGGCGCGCCTGGGCGCACTGCACCCCCACCGCCGCCTCCGCCGCGTGGGTCGGCGTCGAGCAGCTCACCGCCGCGACGTCGTCGAGCAGGGTGCGGTCGGTGTGGTGGCCGACGGACGCGATCACCGGCACGCCCAGCAGCGCGACCGTCCGGCAGAGGATCTCCTCGCAGAAGCACAGCAGGTCCGCCAGCGACCCGCCCCCGCGCGCCACGATCACGACGTCGACGTCGGCCACAGCCGCCAGGTCGAGCAGGGTTCGCGTGATCGCCGGCGCCGCGTGGCGGTCCTGGACCGGAGCGAAGCCCCACACCAGGCGGCCCGCCCAGCCGCGGCGGGCGAGCGCCGCCAGGACGTCGTCGCGGGCCTTGCCGCCCTCGCCCGTCACGACCCCGATCGCCCGCGGCAGCTGTGGACGGGGCAGGCGGCTCTGGCGTCCCAGCAGGCCCTCGGCGTCGAGCGTCTTGCGCAGCCGATCGATCCGCGCCAGCAGGTCGCCCTCGCCGGCGACCCGCAGGTCGCTGACGGTGAACGAGAAGCTCGGCGACGAGGTCGCGCTGCCGGGGTAGTAGTCGCAGCCGCCGGCCACCACCACCTGCACGCCCTCCGCGATCGTCCCCGCCCGCCCCGCGAGGGCGTCCCAGTCGGCGCGCCACACGGCGCAGGCGATCGCCCCGGTGGCGTCGCGCAGCTCGAAGTAGACCCGGGCCCGCGAGAAGCGCAGGTTGACGAGCTCTCCGACGAGCTGCACCCGGGCGAACCCCCGCAGCTTGGAGCGCAGCGCCGCCGCGTACTCGCCGACCGGGAACGGCCCGGCCAGCCCGCTGCCGGGTATAGCCGGCGCCTGACTGCCGTCGGCTTGGGTCGCGATAGCCATCGGTCCAGCATAAATAGGCGGTAGGATCGAACTTCCGATGGCCCGCACCCGCTCCCGCAAGCGCCGTCCCACCGGCGCGCCGCCGGTGCGGAAGAGCGCACCGGATCAGGCCGCCACGGCGACAGCGGCAGCGACGGGTGAGGCGTCGGCCGCCGGGCCTCGGGAAGCCAGGAGATCCCGGCGGCGCGGGCAGGCCGATGGGGAGGAGCGCGAGCGCAGCCCCGGCAGCCGCAGCGCCGCCAACCGGCGCCGCTCGCCGGCCGCCCCGACCTACGGGGAGCGCCCCGACGCCCCGTGGCACCCGCTGCCGATCTCCGAGCTGCTGATCCTCGTCGGCGCCGTCTCGGTGGTGCTCGGCATGACCAAGCTCAACTCCCAGCACCCCTCCATCTCCCAGGGCGGCACGGCCCTCTTGATCGGCATCGCCGCCGTCGGCGTCGGCTCCTTCGAGGTCGCCCTCCGGGAGCACCGCAGCGGCTACCGCTCGCACACCATCATGCTCGCCGCCTTGCCCGTCCTCGTCTTCCACTCGCTCGTCATCCTCGGCGTCTCGGTCTTCACCACCGCCCCCCGGCTGCTCAACGTCGGGCTGTTCGCGATCGACATCGCGCTGTTCGTCTTCCTCTTTCGGCTGCTGCGCGCCAACTTCCTCGACGGGCGCCACGCGCGGGTGCTCAGGGGGCGCTGAGCACGGGCTCGGACCGCGGTCGCGTGCCGGGCACGTCGAAGTCGATGCGGTTGTCCTGCCCCAGGATCAGCTGCGGGCCGTCGCACATCTCCATCAGCCGTGAGAACGTCCGCGCCCCGATGTGCTCGGCCAGCTCGCGCGGGTTCGGCGCCAGCGGCCCGTCGGCGTCGGAGTCGACGTCGGAGGTGAACACGATCGAGCGGCCCTCCTCGTAGCGGGCGTTGACGATCAGGTAGAGCTGCTCCAGCACCCACTCAGTCGGGCGCACCACGCGGAGGTCCTCGATGTGCAGCAGCTCGACCTCGGCCAGCATCCGGATGACCTCGTCGGTGCTCTCCCGGCTGTCCGCGTTGAACGTCGCCCGCACCCGGTTGAGCAGGGCGACGGCGTTGAAGCTCAGCACCGAGTGCCGCGCCCGCGTCGCGCTCGCCGCCACCATGTAGCCGAGCGTCGTCTTGCCGGTGCCGGTGTGGCCCAGCAGCCACAGGCCGCGCCCCTCGCTCAGGTTGCGGCCGATGTCCGTGCAGAACCGCCTCACGGTGCGCACCGGGTCGGCCGTCAGCGGATCCTGGGCCAGCACGGTCAGCGGGTAGCGGTCCCACGAGAGGTCCATGTAGCGGCGCGGCACCCGCTCGCGCAGCCGCCGCGCCCGGGCGTTGGCCACGCGCTGCGCCCGGCAGGCGCAGTCGCGCGCCGTGTTGGTCTCCTCGTCGACCACGAAGCCGCTCCCGTCGCAGGCGTCGAAGGGGCAGCTGGGGGTGTTCGGAAGAGATCCGGGGCCAGGTGAAAGCATCGTCGTCCGCTCCCGGGCCGCACCGGCGGCCCGTGCCCTCATTCTCGCAAGCGCACCGGCAGCACGGACGGCAGAACGTGCAACTTCCAGTCTTTTTCACCGGGCTCGCCGCGCGTCTCGCCGTCCTGCCCGAGCAGCTGGAGGCGAGCGATCTCGCGCTCCCCTTCCACCCGCGCCGGGTGCCCCTCGGGCAGATTCCCGATCAGCCGCGCGATGCGTTCCCGCAGCTGCAGGGCGAAGTGCGGCGTCGACGCCCCCATCAGCTCGCGGACGTCCTGCACCGTGACCTCGTGCTCGCTCACCCGCATCAGGCGGCGGGGGTCCTCGGCTTGGCTCATGGCGCTTCGCTCTCCTGGGTCGGCGGTGACTGGCTCTGGCTCTGGGGCACGCTGGCCAGCATCGCGTCGAGCTTGGCCTGCGCCGTGGCGGTGATCGCCCGCTCGTCGCCGACGACCCAACCGCGATTGTAGAACCCACGCGTCGGCTGGTATTCGGGATAGCCCGGCTGGACGTCGGAGAGGAACTTCCGCAGCACCGCCGGCACCCCGTCCGGGCCTTCTAGCAGCAGCAGCGGCGCCCCACCCGCCGCCAGCGCCGCCGTCGCCGGGGCGTCCAGCGGGCGGGTGGCGTTGGCGAAGAGGAAGCCGTGGCCGGGTTCTTCCACCCCCCAGCCGAACGGCCCGTCGCGGTAGCGGGCGACCGCGACGGCGTTGCCCGCCGGCGTCGCGCCGGACACCGGCGCCGGGTCGTAGATCCGCCGCACCGGGCCCAGGCGGGCCAGCTCGGCGAGCACCGTGTGGCCGACCGCCGCCGGCGGGCCCACCGCGTAGATCGTCGGCCGCCGCAGGCCGCGCAGCGCCTGGCGCGTCGCGGGCGGGAGGCCCCGGGCGCCGACCGGCAGGATCGGTGCGCCGGTCTCCGCCGCCAGCGCCGCCGCCGGCATCGCCAGCGCCGGCGGGCCGTCGACGCCGGCGACGATCACCCGCCGCGGCGCCGAGCCGCGGGCGCTCGCCAGCAGCCTCACGACGGCCGCGGCCAGCGTGGCCGGTCCGGCGCCCGCCGCCGCGCTGACCCGCAGGGTGCGGTAGCCGGCCGGCGCCGCCGTCGTGCCGAGCTCGATCACCTGGGCGCCGCCCAGCGTTCGCGAGCCGCGCGGCTTCATCGTCGCCAGCGCCTGCGCCGAGGTCGCCGGCAGGGAGTCGCCTTCGGCGTACAGCAGCGGCGCCCCCAGCGGGGCGCTCGCCAGCGCGCAGGCCGCCAGGGCCGCCGCCCAGTCGTGCTCGTCGACCAGCACCACCGCTTCGGGACGCGTCGCCGGCGTCAGGCCCGGGTAGGCCGCCAGGGCGCTTGCCGCGGCGTCGGCTACCGGTTCGGCGCCGCCGATCCGGGTCGTGTTCTCCATCACCAGGCCGCTCGGGCCCACCGCGCCGCTGCTCGCCACCGTCGCCACCCCGGCTCCGCGGCTCACGGTTTCCGTGGGCAGCGACTTGCCGCAGCCCGCTAGCGCCGCCGCCGCGACCACGATCGCCGCCGCCAGCGCCGCCGCCGGCGGCGTCCCCGGTCGGCGGGCGCCGCGGCGCGCGGGAGATACGGCGTCGGGCATCGGCGGGGAGATTAGTCGATGCCGGGACGTCCCCGGGTTTGCCGGCCCGGAGCCCCGCGGGGCCCGGCTTTTGCCGGGATTTGCGGGAAAAAGCTGGGCGAAACGCTGCACCGCGTGCAACCGTCGTTGCGCTTTGCTAGGGTCTCCGCCCGAAAGCCGAATCTGTGGTCAGACACCACGGAACGGGGGACCCAAGTTGTTGGGGCGAATCCCACGGTGGAACCGTAGGAAGCGCAGGCTCTTTTAGCGCTAGCCCGTCAGCTAACCCCGCAGGCCAACGAAAGAGGTTGTCGTTTTGCGGGTGCCCACCTTGAGTGAGACGCTTTGCGGGTTTACGGCCATGGCCGCCGCCATCGGCCTGAGCACGCCGGCCGCCGCCGGCGCCAGCACCGCCAAAAAAGCCTCCGGCGGCACCGCCGCCTCGCTGGCGACGACGCCGGAAGGCGCAACCGCAGCGGAAGGCGCCACGACCACCGCGACCACCACGACGCCCCCCGTCGAAAGCCCCAGCCCGAGCACGATGGGGGGTACGACGACCGCACCGGGCACCACGACGACGTCCACCGGTCCTCACGCGCCGGTCACGGCGCGCCATCCCAAGCTCTTCTACAAGGGTCCCGTCTTCGAGAAGACGGCCTCCGGCCAGATCGTGCCCTACGCCCCGGCGCCGGTCGCCGGCGCCAGCAGCAGCAGCCCCACCGGCGGCAGCGCCGCCAGCGCCGCCGCCGAAGTCCTCGGCGCCGGCAAGCCCGACCTGCTCGTCCCCGGCTCGACCGCGCGCTACGTCGACGGCCTCGCCGCGGCGCCGATGTCGGCGCCGGAAGCCGTCCAGAAGATCATCTGGGCCGGCAACCAGATCGTCGGCCTCCCCTACATCTGGGGCGGTGGCCACGCCTCGTTCGTCTCGCCCGGCTACGACTGCTCGGGCACCGTCTCCTTCGCCCTGCACGGCGCCTCGTTGATCTCGACCCCGATGGACTCCTCCGAATTCATGCACTGGGGCGAAGACGGCGACGGGCGCTGGGTGACGGTCTTCACCAACCCCGAACACGCCTACATGACGGTCGCCGGCCTGCGTCTGGACACGAGCCCCGTCGACGACCCCTCCAACCGGCAGGGTCCGCGCTGGCGTCCGCTGCGTCCCGGCAACCCGGGCTTCTGGGTGCGCCACCCCGCCGGCTTCTGAGCGGGCGCCCGTCGGCTACGCTTGGGGGCGTAGAGCGGATGGCGCAGCCCCTGTTCGTGCAATCCGTACCGTCCACGCATTGAAGAGATCAGGAGGAACGCGATGCCCGGCTTGACGGGGCGCATGTCCACCGTCGTGAAGGCCAAGGTCAGCAAACTGCTGGACAAGGCCGAAGACCCCGCGGAGACGCTGGACTACAGCTACCAGAAGCAGGTCGAACAGCTGCAGAACGTCAAGAAGGGGATCGCCGACGTCGTCACCGCCAAGAAGCGGCTGCAGATGCAGGAGAGCACGCTGCAGCAGCAGGTCGTCAAGCTCGACACCCAGGCCCGCCAGGCGCTCTCCGGCGGCCAGGAAGACCTCGCCCGCACCGCGCTGGAGCGCAAGAACGTCGTCCAGA
Organism: Solirubrobacteraceae bacterium; assembly: GCA_035524055.1. Taxonomy (GTDB): domain Bacteria; phylum Actinomycetota; class Thermoleophilia; order Solirubrobacterales; family Solirubrobacteraceae; genus Palsa-744. Next base: position 48,771 of record DATKPO010000031.1, on the reverse strand, counting down.
CCGAGCTCCAGTCGCTCGACACCCAGGTCCACGAACTCGAAGAGCAGCAGCAGAAGCTGACCGACTCCGAGCAGAAACTGCGCGCCAAGATCGAAGCCTTCCGCACCAAGAAGGAGGTCATCAAGGCCCAGTACTCCGCCGCCGAAGCCCAGGTCAAGATCTCCGAGGCCGCCACCGGCGTCGGCGAGCAGATGGCCGACGTCGGCCTCGCCATGCAGCGCGCCGTCGACAAGACCGAAAACATGAAGGCCCGCGCCGACGCCGTCGGCGAGCTCGAAGCCGCCGGCACCTTCGACGACATCACCCAGCTCGGCAGCGGCGAAGACGACATCGACCGCCAGCTCAAGCAGCTCTCCAGCAACTCCGCCGTCGAGGGGGATCTGGCGAAGCTCAAGGGAGAACTGAACATGCCCACCCAGCCGGCGGGCGCCGGTGGCTCGGCCGGCGAGCTCGGCGCCGCGAGCGATGACGCCGAGGCCTCCGACGGCGCCGGCACGCAGGGCTCGGCCGAGCAGGATGCGTCCAACGCCCCGGCCGAGGGCGGCCAGGGATGATCGTCCGCATCTCCGGCGAGGACCAGTACCGCCTGCCCGACGGCGACGGCCGCCTCAACGAGCTCGACAACGCCGTCCTCGCCGCCGTGCAGAGCGGCGAAGAGGGCCGCTTCCGCCTGGCCTACGACAACCTGCTCGCGTTCGTCCGCGCCAACGGGACGCCGGTCGCCGACGACGATCTGGAGACCTCCGACCTGATCCTGCCGCCACCGGACCTCAGCCTCGCCGAGGCCTCCTCCGAGTTCACCGGCGAGGGGCTCATACCCGACTGATAGAGCGTCGCGCGCCGTCGCGGGACACGGATGTCCCGCGCCCGGGAGCCCCGGAGAGAGAGTCCCGCCGCGCGGACGATCCCCAAAATCCCCTTAGATCGGGATCCCCCAGAGCGGGAACCAGCGCTCCAGCTCGGGCTCCATCGGCAGCTCGCTGCCGATCTGGGCCTTGAGCTGCAGCTCGCGCTCGGTGGAGCGCTCGCCGCCGTCGCTGCCGCCACGGCTGCCGGGAGCCGGGACGAAGGGGTACCAGGAGCCGCGCTTGTAGTTGTAGATGAAGTAGACGGGCTGGCCGTGGCCGTCGGCGAAGGCGAACACGGCACACAGCAGCCGCTCGCCGTAGCCGGCGGTCTCGATCGAGCTCGACACGGCGTTGATGCCTACGGCGAGGTCTTCCACGCTGGGCGCCCCGGCGGGGTTGCGCAGCACCATCCAGCGGTAGCCGTAGCTGTCGTCCTGGGTGGCGACCCGGGTGCCGCTCTCGCCGCCCGTCGCCGTGACGACCTCCTCCATGTCCTTGATCGTGGATTCGAAGTCGCTCGTGGAGAGCGCCTGGAAGACGATCGCGGCGGTCCCCGCCGGCGCGATGCCGTGCTCGCTCTGCAGGGTGATGTAGGCCGTCGTGATCGCGAACAGCCGGTCTTTGGCGGGGCCCTTGACCTGGTGGCGCCCCGTCAGCGCGTCGAGGAGACCCACTATGCGGTGCCCTGCAGCTGGGCCTCGAGCCGCTCCAGCGCCGCCAGGCGCTGCTCCAGCGGGGGATGGTCGGCGAAGATGTTCATCAGCGAGCTCTTCGCCCGGGCGGGGACGATGAAGAAGGCGCTCATACCTTCCACCGTGCGCAGGTCGCGGCTGGGAATCCGTTCCATCGTGCCGCTCAGCTTCAGCAGCGCCGAGGCCAGCGCCGAGGGGCGGCCCGTCAGGACGGCGGAGCCGCGGTCGGCGGCGAACTCGCGGTAGCGCGAGAGGGCGCGCAGGAGCAGGAACGAGATCATGTAGACCGCCGCGGCGACCGCGATCGAGACGAATATCGCCTCCTCGGCTTCCTGGTTGCGGCCATAGCCCCCGCCGAAGCCGCCGCCGAAGAAGAAGCCGAACTGGACGATCAGCGAGGCCACCATCGCGAAGAAGCTCGCCAGCGTCATCACCATCACGTCGCGATTGATCACGTGTGTCAGCTCGTGCCCCATCACCCCTTCCAGCTCCGCCGGGGAGAGCATCTCGAGAATCCCCCGCGTGGCGCACACCGTGGCGGACTTCTGCGAGCGGCCCATGGCGAAGGCGTTGGGCATCTGATGCTCCATCACGCACACCCTGGGCTTGGGGATGTCGGCCTGCACGCACAGCCTTTCCACGATGCCGTGAAGCTCGGGCTCCTGCGCGGGCGAGACCTCTTTGACGCCCATCGTGCCCATCGCGATCTTGTCCGACGCGAACACCTGCATCGCCATCAGCGCCAACGCGATGACGAGGATCGTCACACCGCCCACGCCGACCGCGAACAGCACCCCCACCAGCACCGCGTAGACGACGACCAGCAGGAACAGCGTCAGGAACATCCGCGCCTGCAGACCCGAGTCCCTGCCGAACGCCTTGCGGCCCTTGTGAGCGGTGGCTGACACGGCATCGATTGTCGCAGAAACGCCTTGCGCTCCCCTAAAGTGCGCAGGCGTGAAACCGACCTTCGACGTGCTCGGCCTCTCGATCAAGAGCTTCGGCGTCGTCTTCGCCCTTGCCTTCCTCGCCTGCGGGATGCTGATCGCGCGCAGGCTGCGCGAGCTGGGCAAGCCCGTCGACTGGGCGTACGAGCTCGTCTTCGCCGCGCTCGTCGGCGGGCTCGTCGGGGCGCGCGGCTACTACGTGCTGCAGAACTACGACGAAGTCAAGGGCCACCTGCTCTCCAGCGTCTTCTCCGGGTCCGGGCTGATCTGGTACGGCGGAGCGATCGGCGGCGCCATCGGGGTGCTCGCCTGGATGCGCTGGCGCCGCCAGCTGAGCCTGGTGATGCTGGACATGACCGTCACCGCGCTGGCCCTCGGCTACGCGCTGGGGCGCATCGGCTGCCAGGTCTCCGGCGACGGCGACTACGGCATCCGCTCCAACCTGCCCTGGGCGATGGGCTACCCCCATGGCACCGTGCCCACGCCGCCCGGCGTCACCGTCCAGCCGACCCCGATCTACGAGACCGTCACGATGGGGCTCGTCGCGCTGCTCCTCTGGCGCCTGCGCGACCGCGTCCGTCCGGGGGTGATCGTCGCGCTCTACTGCCTGCTGAGCGGCCTCGAGCGCTTCCTCGTCGAGTTCATCCGCCGCAACAAGGAGGTCCTCGTCGGGCTCACCGCGGCCCAGGTCGAGAGTGTCGTGCTGATGATCGTCGGCGCCGTCTGGCTCGCCCTGCTCGTCCGCGGAAGCGGCCTCGACGGGCTGCGCGTGGCGCGCACCGGCGGTCCGCGGCCTGCGGCGGCCTGAGCGGCACGCGATAATCCCCGGCGGATGGCAACCGAGACTCACACCGGCGGCGCGCTCAGCGCCGGCCTGCAGCGGGTCTTCCCGCTCGGCAGCCGCGTCAACGAGCGCGGACGCCTGGAGATCGGCGGCTGCGACACGATCGAGCTCGCCCGGGAGTTCGGCACCCCGGCCTACGTCGTCGCCGAGGACGACCTGCGCGCCCGCGCCCGGGCCTTCCTCGCCGCGGGCCGCGCCGCCGGACACGACCAGCTGCAGGTCCTGTTCGCCTCCAAGGCCTTCCCCTGCAGCGCCGTCCTCGCCCTCTTCGCCCAGGAGGAGCTGTGGTGCGACGTCGCCTCCGGCGGCGAGCTGCACCTCGCGCTGAACGCCGGCTTCGCCCCGGAGCGGATCGTGCTGCACGGCAACGCCAAGTCGCCGGAGGAGCTGCGCGCCGCGCTGCGTCGGCGGATCGGGCTGATCGTGATCGACAACTTCGACGAGATCGACAGCCTGCGGCGACTGATCGCGGAGGGCGAGCTCGCCGACCGCGGCCCCCAGCCGGTGCTGGTGCGCGCCACCCCGGACGTCCGGGGGGAGACCCACGAGAAGATCTCCACCGGCCAGGCCGACTCGAAGTTCGGCTTCGGCATGGGCGAGGTGCCGGAGGCGATCGCCCGCGTCCGCGAGGTCGCCGGCCTAGCGCTGGAGGGGGTGCACGCCCACATCGGCTCCCAGCTGTTCGAGCTCGAACCCTTCCGCCGCAGCGCGGCGGCGCTGGCCTCGCTCGCCGACCTCGTCCTGGAGGGGACGGCTTCTCCGACCTGGGATCTCGGCGGCGGTCTCGGCGTGGCCTACACCGCCGAGCAGCAGCCGCCCAGCATCGAGGAGTACGTCGGCGCCCTCGTCGCCGCCGCCGACGAGCGCCTCGGCGAGCACGGGCGCCTGCTGATCGAGCCCGGACGCGCCCTGGTCGCCAACGCCGGCGTCACCCTCTACACGGTGCAGAGCGTCAAGCGCAACGTCTCCACCTGGGTCGCCGTCGACGGCGGGATGTCCGACAACCTCCGCCCGATGCTCTACGGGGCGCGCTACGAAGCCCACGTCGCCGACCGGCTGGGACCGGGGGCGGACGCTGCCGTCGGTGGCGAGGCCGGGGTTGGCGCCGAGCCCCGACGTTTGACGCGGTGCATCCTCGCCGGCAAGCACTGCGAGTCGGGCGACGTCATCGTCCGCGACGCCCTGCTCGACGACCCCCGGCCGGGCGACGTGATCGTGACGCCCGCCACCGGCGCCTACGGCTACGCCATGGCCAGCAACTACAACGGTGTGCCCCGCGCGCCGGTCATCTTCTGCGCCGGCGGCGATGCTCGCGTGGTGGTGCGGCGGGAGACATTCGCGGACATGACGGCTCGCGATGCCGGCTGAATCGTCCGCGATGCCGGCGCGGTCGTCTGCGACGCCGGCGCGGTCGTCGGCGACGCCGGCCGAGCCCCTCCGGGTGGGACTGCTCGGCCACGGCACGGTCGGCTCGGCGTTCGCCGCCCTGCTCGACGAGCGGGCGGCCGAGATCGAGCGCTTCAACGGCCGCCGGCCGGTCATCACCGGCGTCCTGACCCGCTCCCGGGGCAGCTTCGACGACGTGCTGGCCGACGCCGACATCGTCGTCGAGCTGATGGGTGGCACGGAACCGGCCAGGGAGTACCTGTTGGCCGCCCTGCGCGCCGGCCGGGATGTGGTGAGCGCCAACAAGCAGCTGCTCTCCCAGCACGGGGAGGAGCTCTTCGAGGTCGCCCGCGAGCGCGACGTGCGGCTGCGCTTCGAGGCCGCCGTCGCCGGCGCGGTGCCGGTGGTGCGCCTGCTCGAGGAGTCCCTCGCGGCGACGCCGATCGAGCGGATCCACGGCATCGTCAACGGCACCACCAACTACATCCTCAGCGAGATGGCCCGCGGCAGCAGCTACGAGCAGGCGCTCGCCGAGGCCCAGCGCAAGGGCTACGCCGAGGCCGACCCCAGCGACGACGTCTCCGGTCGCGACGCGGCGGCGAAGATGGCGATCCTCGCCCGGCTGGCCTTCGGGGTGCCGGTGCACCTCGACGACGTTCCCTACGAGGGCATCGAGCACCTCCAGGCCGACGACCTCGAGCACGCCCGCGAACTCGGGCTCGGGTTGAAGCTGATCGGCGCCGCCGAGCGCCGGGGCGGCGCGATCTCGGTGAGGGTGCACCCGGCGTTCCTCTACGCCGGCCACCCCCTCTCCTCGGTCTCGGGGCCGTTCAACGCGATCACGGTCGAATCGGAGGCGATCACCGAGATCACGATGTCCGGCCCCGGCGCCGGCGGCCTGCAGACGGCGAGCGCCGTGCTGGGCGACGTCGTCAGCGTCATGACCGGCGGCGCCCGGCCCCCGGCGCCGCCGCTGGCGCTGCCGCTGCTGGAGGACGTGAAGAGCGCCTTCTACCTGCACCTCGACGTCGAGGACCGCTCCGGCGTCCTGGCCGCGGTGACGCGGGTATTGGAGGAGCAGGAGGTCTCGATCAAGTCCTTCGTCCAGCGCGGCCGGGGAGCCGGCGAGGGGGTGCGCCTGGTGATGGTCGTCCACCCCCTGCCCGAGTCGCGACTGCAGCAGGCCCTGGCGCGTCTGGCCGAGCTCGATTCCGTGCGCTCGGCGCCACGGGCGATCAGGGTGATAGAAGAGGAGTTCCTGTGATCGTCCCCGGCCTCATCGAGCGCTACCGCGAGCACCTGCCGTTCGGCCCGGACGACCCCGTCGTCAGCCTCGGGGAGGGCTCCACGCAGCTGCTGCGGGCGCCGGTGATCTCCGAGATGGTCGGCGCCGAGGTCTACCTGAAGCTCGAGGGGGGCAACCCGACGGGCTCGTTCAAGGATCGCGGCATGACCTGCGCCGTGTCGGCCGCCGTCCGGGAAGGCTCGAAGGCGGTGATCTGCGCCTCGACCGGAAACACCGCCGCCAGCGCCGCCGCCTACGCCGCCAAGGCGGGCCTGACGTGCGCGGTGATCGTGCCGGACGGGAAGATCGCGATGGGCAAGCTCGCCCAGACCCTGATCCACGGGGCGCGGGTGATCGCCCTGTCGGGCAACTTCGACCGCGGCCTGGAGCTGGTCCGGGAGATCGTCGCCCGCCATCCCATCACGCTGGTCAACTCGCTCAACAACTTCCGCATCGAAGGTCAGAAGACCTCGGCGTTCGAGCTCATCGAGGACCTCGAAGGTCCGCCCGACCTGCTCTGCATCCCGGTCGGCAACGCCGGCAACGTCACCGCCTACTGGCGGGGGTTCAAGGAGATGGGCGCCGAGCCGCGCCTCTTCGGCTTCCAGGCCGAGGGCGCCGCGCCGCTCGTGCTCGGCCACCCCGTCGAGCACCCGGAGACGGTGGCCAGCGCGATCCGCATCGGCAAACCGGTGCGCTGGGAGGATGCGATGGCGGCGATGACGGACTCCCGGGGCGCGATCCGGGCGGTCGCCGACGGTGAGATCCTGGCCGCCTACCGCCTGCTGGCCGCCAAGGAAGGGATGTTCTGCGAGCCCGCCTCGGCGGCCTCCGTGGCGGGGCTGCTGAAGTACGGCGCCGACGGCGCCGCGCGGGTCGTCTGCGTGATGACGGGGCGCGGCATCAAGGACCAGCAGACGGCGATCGACAACGCCAACGGGCGTGTCATCCCCTGCGCCGCCGAAGCCGTCGCCCTCGAAGAGGCCGTGTTGGGGGAGGGGCAGGCGATCGGGGCCGGCGCGGAGTGGGAGGCGGAGGATGGGTAGCGGCCCGGCGTGGGCATGATCCGCCGGCGCGTGGTGCGCGTGCCGGCGTCCTCGGCGAACCTGGGGCCGGGCTTCGACTGCATGGCGGCGGCGCTGGCGCTGCACGTCGAGCTCGAGGTCCGGGAGACGGGGGAGTTCGCGGTGCAGAGCGAGCTGCCGCTGCCGCTCGGCCGGGAGAACCTCTGCGTGAGGGCCTTCGAGCGGCTGCACCCGGCCGAGGGCTTCACGTTCCGGATCGCCTCCGACATCCCGCTCTCCGGCGGTCTGGGCTCCAGCGCGGCGGCAACGGTGGCGGGTCTGATGGCCGCCGACCACCTCTTCGAGCTCGACGCCGACGTGCTGGCGTTGGCGAGCGAGATCGAGGGGCACCCGGACAACGCGGCGGCGGCGCTGCACGGGGGCTTCGTGATCTGCGCCGATGGCGACGCCGTGCGCTACGACGCGCCGACGGGCCTGGAGGCGCTGGCGGTGGTGCCCGGGGAGGCGGTGCGCACGCGCGAGGCGCGGGCGGCGCTGGACGAGGAGGTGCCGCTCCAGGAGGCGGTCTTCAACGTCGCCCACGGAGCCCTCTTGACGCTGGGGCTGGCGCGGGGCGACTGGGACCTGGTGGGCCGGGGGTTGCGGGACCGGCTGCACCAGTGGCGGCGGTCGCATCTCTACCCGCGCTCCTATGACCTCGCGACGCGCGCCCGGGAGCTGGGGGCGCTGGGGGCGACGATCTCCGGCGCCGGGCCGACGGTGCTGATCTGGTGTCACTACGAGCAGACCGGAGCCGTCGTGGAGGCGCTGCGAGACGAGATCGGGGGCTGGGCGCGGCTGTTGCGGACACCGTTCGAGCCGCAGGGGGCCTACGTGGCGGGGATGTAGGGGCGAGGCGATGGCGACGGCGCCTTCGCCGAGTTATGCGCGATCGCGCAGATAACGCGTTTTCGAGGGTCTTTGGGGGCAGATATGCGCGATCGCGCAGAAAGTATGACGATTGGCTGATTTTAAGCTAATATCTGCGTGATCGCGCAGATGGATGAGGAGTCGCCTACACGAGAGATCGCCCGGCGGGTTCGCGACGAGCGTCGCCGGCAGGGCATGGATCAGCGGACGCTGGCGCTGGTGGCAAACGTCGGCGTGCGCTCGATTCACCGTATCGAGAGCGGAGAACAGACAATTCGTCTGGACATCCTGCTGCGCGTGCTGCGCGCTCTCGGAATGCAGCTGACAGTGACCTCGCGCGCGCGATCATGAGTCTCGGGGTGTATCGGGACGGCGTCGAGGTGGGACGCCTGGAGCTCGACCCGGAGCGCATCGGGCTCGAACACTGGAGCGACTTCGCCTACGACATGCGGCTCGACCCGGCCGGCTTCGAGCGTGTCCGTCAGGAGTTGGCGGCGCAGGCGCAGGCGCAGGCGCAGACGCTGCGCGAGGAGGCCCGCGTCGAGGGGTGGTACGACGAGGTCATCGAGGCGATTCTCCAGAGCATCGCCTCGCGTGCGCCTCGGGTGGTGTGAGGGGCTGGCGGGTCAGGTTTTCGCGAAGAGCGGAAGCGACGCGAACCGCCTGTCGAGCAAACCCACGAGCGAAGGGTTGGCTTGGTAGGCGGATGATTCTCGGCGTTCGGCCCATGCTGCGAGAATGAGTTGTACTTGATCGCGCACCGTGTTGGTTGTTTGCTCCTCGCTGAGTCCGGCTCGCTGGGCAAGGCGACGAAACGTCTGCTCCTTCACCTCCTCGGCGACTCTGGCTTCGCCTAGCTTGAGAGCCAGTTGCCTGTTCAATGTCGAATCCGCTGCCTCGAATTGGCTGACCGCCACAATGTCATAGGCAGGCGCCAGATGGGCATTGCGTCCGTCGGGATAGATCAGCGACCAGTTCTTTGCATGCGCATCTGAGTTGCCAATGCCGACGACGAAGACCAGGCGACGAAGGAACTCGTTCGTGTCGCGTGGGCCGCAAGTCGCGGCTATCACCCGGGCGATGGCGTCGTAGCTCGTCGCTTTGTACTTTTGTCGCGGGGATAGGCCGAGAACCTGTGCGAAATCCTCGATATGAGTTCGTCGATCTGCCGCCGCACGGTCGAATCTTCGCACTGCGAGAGCTAGCCTGCCGCCGAGTGATATGTTGTCCGGGAGGCCCTCGATTTCTTGGGGCTCGACGAGCCGGGTCTCGGGTACCGTAAGTCCAGAGCCGCGGGCCAATTCCATCATCAGATGCTCATTCTCGGGTACGCCGTCATAGGTCTGATGGGGCAGCTTCACGATCCAGTCCCCACCCATGCCCTGTGCGGGAATCGTCAACCCTCGGTCGGAGCGGATTGCGGAGAACTTGAGCTGTATCCCGGCGAGGGAGAATCGCAGAGGAAGCCGGGTGGGCGTCGAAGCAGAGAGCTGCACCCTGCTTTGCTCTGTCGGCTTGGCATCGGTCTCGTCAAGCGGACTTACTCGCACCGCGCCCGGCAGGTCGTCTCCCAATAGGCGCAGCAGGAAGAACGAGCGAGACTGATCGACTTCCGCGCGCTCGGCGATGAGTGCCCTCAGCGGCCCTTCGGGCAGCAGGTTTGCGAACCAGGAGGGAATTCCCTGTCGGGTTCGATAGGGGCGCCTAGGGTCGTCCTCGAACGTCTGCCCGAGCACCGGCCGGTTGGCAAGTTCGAGGTAATCGTCGTCAAGTTCGAATACGGAGCCCTCGTTTCGGCGGTGCAGTAGGCCGACCCGCACATCTCCAAGCGAGACGACGAGCGCTGTCACGGTTGCGCCTTGGCCAGCGCAAGGAGCTCGGCGATCGCCGGTCGATCGTTTGCCTGTGGCTCCGTGAGTGTATCCAGCCTGGCGGGCAAGAGAGTGGAGAGCGATCGTTCTCTGAGCGTGACCAGTTGACCAAGGTCCAGCCCGGCGTCGCGCTCCAGCGGTCCGTTCACGCCGTGGCTCGCCAGGATATCTGCCGAAGCTGCCGCGAAGGTGTCCGCGATCTCGTCATCCCTCAGTGCGGGATGTAGGAATACGCTTGCGATTGAGTCGAAGCGACCGCTCCGCGACGGGATGCGCAGCAGCTCTCCCTCGTCGAGCAGCGCTGCCACATCGACAGGCTTGCCGTCTCGCAAATTCAGTGGCTGCAGGCGATTGAGCAGTGCAATGTTCAGGCGGCCGGCGGCACGGTTGAGTTGGTGCGAGCGAAGATCCAGTGAGGGAGTTGGAAGGGCGGGCGCGAGCCGGAGTAGGCGCTGGACAGTGGCGCTTTCGTCCTCGTCGATCGCCTGAACGGCTCGGCGCAACACGGGTGCCGCGCCGGAGCCGCCGCTGCCGCCGGCGACGGCGCCACGCCAAAGCCATCGGCGCAGAAGGATGCGATTACGCTGCGTCGGATCGTGGTGAAGCGTCAGGAGACGTGCCAAGACGGGGATCACATACGCATATGGGAGTACCCGTACGTGGGGGATGCCGGCATCGTACTGAAGAAAGGCAACGACCCTGCGGAGCGCATCGAGGGCCGTCGCAAACGCAGCGGCTGGATCCTCGCCTTTAGCGAACTCCCCACGAAAGTCGCGATACGGATCTCCATTGCTGCGGATGGCGAGAAGCGCACGCAGGACGGTGTCCTCTTGCGGTGAGCCAAAACCCAAGTTGCCGACGTCCTCCACCAACGAGCGCAGGTCGGCCGGCTCAGATCCATTGGTCGCCGCATGCAGCGACTGAAACACCTCGGCCTTGGTGAGACGCTTGCCGTATGTGTTCATCCGGTCGAAGATGATTCGCAGCTCACTCTCCGTGGCTGCGCGGACGAGCGACACAGGCACGCGGTAGTCACGCAGTTGGTTGCCGAGTTCGGTGGCGGCCTGTACCTGGTCGCTGGATGCTCCGTTCTCTCGAAACTCGATTAGCCAGCTGACGAACTCGTTGGTGTCGACTACGCGACGCAGTGGGATCCAGTCGCTCGACGGTCGTCTTCGAGGTCCCGGGCGCTTGAACTCCGCCGTCGAGAGGTCGTAGTAGAGATCGAACTCGGCACTGCAATCCGGTGGACTGGCGAGCACCCCTACGATACTTGTCAGTCTCTGTTGACCATCCACGACCCACCATGCGTCCTCCATAGCGGGGGCCTCGATCTGGAGAGGTCCGAACTCGACGTGTCCCGCATCGGCGGCGCGCTCCCAGATCAGGAGGCTGCCGATCGGATATCCGCGCCGGATGCTGTCGAACAATTGCTCGATGTCTTCTGCCTGCCATCGGAAGCGCCGCTGAAACGGAGGTATGCGCAGCTTGCCGTGTTTGGCCTGCGCTACCAATTCGGAAACCGAGCGTGCCTCTGCGACTGGGCGTGGAAGCGACTCCATGTTAAGTAGCGTAGGGTGTAGGCCGGCGCGAGCGTGTGTCGTCGGTGCGCTCAGCGCCGTCGCGCCGCCGGCTCCAGCGCCGGGTTGGCCCAGCCGGCGTCGGTGGGGTTGAGCGTGGTCCCCGGGGGGACGATCTCGTCGATGCGGTCGAGCAGGGCGTCCTCGAGCTGGACGTCGGGGGCGCCCAGCTGGGACTCGAGCTGCTCGATGGTACGGGGGCCGATGATGGCGGCGGTCACGGCGGGGTGGCGGATGACGAAGGCCAGGGCGATGTGTATCAGCGAGATCCCGGCCTCCTCGGCGAGCTGGGCGAGCGCGTCGGCGGCCTCCAGCTTGGCCTGGTTGCCCGGCAGCGAGAGGTCGTAGCGCTGGGGGATCATCGCCGAGCGCCGTGAGGTGAGGTCCTCGGCGCCCTTGCGCCAGCGCCCCGACAGCCAGCCCCCGGCGAGCGGACTCCAGGGGATGACGCCGATCCCGTATTCGCGGCAGGTCGGCAGGACGTCGGCCTCGATGCCGCGGACGAGGATCGAGTAGGGGGGCTGCTCGCAGACGAAGCGCCGGTGGCCGCGGTCGCGGGCGATCCACTGGGCCTTGACGATCTGGGCGGCGGGGTAGGTTGAGGAGCCGATGTAGCGGACCTTGCCCTGGGAGACGAGGTCGGAGAGCGCGCCGAGGGTCTCGTCGTGGTCTGTCCAGGGGTCCCAGCGATGGACCTGGTAGAGGTCGATCCAGTCTGTTTTCAGCCGCCGCAGGGAGTCCTCGACCTCCCGGAAGATCCAGCGCCGGGAGTTGCCGGCCTGGTTGACGTCGTCGCCCATGGTGCCGTGGAGCTTGGTGGCCAGCACGACGTGCTCGCGGCGGCCGCCGGCGAGGGCCTTGCCGACGATCTCCTCGGACTCCCCGCGGGAGTAGACGTCGGCGGTGTCGATGAAGTTGATCCCGGCATCCAGGGCGCGGTGGACGATGCGGATCGACCTGTCGTGGTCGGTCTCGCCCCAGGCGCCGAACATCATGGCGCCGAGGCAGAGGGGGCTGACCTGGACTCCGGTGGGGCCGAGGGGGCGAGGCTCCATTGACGCCCCGTTATAGCGGCCACTCGTAGTAGTGCTGGATCGAGCCGTCGGGCCTGCCCTCGTGGTTGTCGAAGCCGCAGCTCTCGTACAGGGCGCGGGCGACGGGCAAATCGCCGTCCTGGCCCACGAGCTGCTCGCCCGTGCCCAGCGGGAGCGCGGCTTACGCCGGCGATGCGGCGGCCACTTCGACCGACACGACCCGGTTGGGGGCGGCCAGCGCCGACCGCGCCGCTGCCTCGAGCGCTTGACGATCGAGGTCGTAACGAGCGGCGACGGCCGCAAGCGGCTCTGCGATCCCCATATCCGGGTAGAGCAACTGCACCTCGACGGGCTGACCCGCAAAGAGAGCGACAATCGCCCGCGGATGCACCTCGTCGCTGTGCTCAGCGATCCGCGCGTCGACGATCGAGATCGAGATCGCGTTCGCGCTGGTGTCGTAGTCGGCTCGCACGTCAGCTCCGAAGAAAGACCGTGATCACAAAGCCAGGCTCGTCCCCGGCTGCCACAACCAGGATAGGACGGCCATCGCCTCTCTCGCCGGCAAGTCGAAGATTGCCGCGTTCATCCAGCTCCCGACAGGACGGGTTGGCAGGGCGGCTGGGGGGCCGAGGCTCGACCTATGCTGCGGTCGATGTGCGGCCGCTACACGAACACGGTGGGGGTGCAGGAAGTGAACGCCCGCCTGCACGTCCCGATCCCGACGGCGGAGGGCACCCGGCGCTACAACATCGCGCCGACCGAAGAGGTGCTGGCGGTCGTGGCGCCCCACGGCGAGTCCGAAGCCCGGTTGTTGCGCTGGGGCCTGGTGCCGCCGTGGGCGAAGGACCTGAAGATCGGCTCGCGGTTCATCAACGCCCGGATGGAGACGGTGGCGGAGAAGGCGCCCTACCGGACGCTGATCCCGAGGGCCTCGCGCCGGGCGCTGCAGGTCGCGGACGGCTACTTCGAGTGGCTGCAGCCCGAGCAGCGGCGTCGCGACAGGGAGCCACCGCAGCCGTTTCACTTCCAGGTCGACGGCGGCGAGGTGTTCGCTTTCGCGGCGCTGTGGACGCCGGCGAAGATCGGCGGGGAGTGGGTGCACAGCGTGGCGTTGCTGACGTGCGACTCGGCCGCGAACCCGGTGGCGGCGGCGATCCACGACCGGATGCCGGTGATCCTGGCCGACGATGAGTCGCGCCGGGCGTGGCTGGATCCGGCGCTGGACGCTCGGGACGCGCTGGCGCTGTGCGGGCCGCTGCCGGCGCAGAGGTTGAGTGCGCGGCCGGTGAGCACGGCGGTGAACAAGCCCGACCCCGACGCCGAGGGGCCGCAGCTGCTGCAGGCGCCTGAGTCGCCGTCGAGCGCGGCCTGACGCGGCGAGGCGGCTGACGCGGCGGAGGCTCCCGGGTCGAGGCGGCGGGCCGGGCGAGGCGAGGCGGCTGGCGGGTCAGGCGGCTGGCGAGGCAAGGCGGCGGGCCGGGCGGCCTCAGCTCGGCGTCTCGGCCCGGCGCACGCAGAGGTCGGCGCACTGCTCCATGTAGCGGGCCCAAGCGGTGTGGACGAAGAGTGAAAGGGCGAGCCTCGCGACGAGGCCGCGGCGGGCGTGAAAGGAGTAGGTCCAGCTAAACCCCGATCCGTGGGGAGTGGGGTGAAAGGTCCAGGCCCCAAGGGCGTAGTCGGCGAGGTGGCAGAGGGGGGCGGCGAAGCGGTCGACGCGGTACTCGAAGCGCTGGGGGCGCCGCCACTGGAGTACCTGCTCGTGGACGCCGGCGCCGTCGTCGAGCAGGACGGTGCGGGCCGAGCCCGGTGTGCTCCAGGGGCCGGTGAGGTCGCGGGTGCCGAGCACCGCCGGGATCGGTCCCCAGCGGTGCAGGACGTGGGGGAGGACGTCCTCGGCGACGATGACGTCGAAGGCGCGCTCGACGGAGACGCGGGGTGTGCGGGCGACGGTGTGGGAGACCAAAGCCATTCGGGCGTCAAGCTACCCGACGGGCGTGGGCCCGTTGAGCAGCGGCTGGTCCTCGATCTCGACGCGGGTGGACTCGAGGAAGCGGCTGACCATGTTGTAGTAGCTGGCGAGCAGGATGACGTCGGCGGCTTCGCGCGGCCCGTAGCGCACGACGAGCTCCCGCCGGGGGGCGTCGAGGGCGCTGGAGAGCACGGCGCCGCCGAGTCCGAGAAAGGGCCGCAGGGCACGGGGCGAGCCGGCGACCATGCGAAAGACGTTCAGCGGCGGCATCGTGGCGAGCAGCTCGCGGTGCTCGGGCGCGAGCTCGTCGTCGGTGGGCAGGGGAATGGTTGGCGGCATCGTGATCTCCGGGGTCGCGAAGGGGAAGGAGAAGGGTGGCGGACGAAAATCGTGGAGGACCTGCCGAGGCGCCGCGACTGCTGCGGGGGCCAGGTCGAGCGCGGCCCGGCTGGTCAACGCCGAACACGGTGCCGGCATCCACCCAGGCGGGGGCGCGGCCGCCTGTGGCGCACGATCCTCGTGCCGGCAAGCAGGTCGGGGAGTGTCCGCCGCTGTGAGAGGAACGGGAGGGGGCAGTTGTTGACGGTGACCGCAAGCGCGGCACGGATCAAGGCCGGCAGACATGACACGCCTACGGGGCCGTGGGTCTGCTGGAGGTGGGCGAGGGCCTCCTGAAGAGCCTCCGGGCTATCGTGGTGCTCGGCTCGCAGCCGACGGAGCTCACGATGGAGCTCTAGCTGCCGCGCTTGCCGCTTCGCATCCGGTCCGCGGGTCGTGATCTGGATCAGCTTATGGATGGCGCGCGGCGCGGCGAGCAGGACAATCGTCTGGCGCAGGCTGGGATCGGCATCGGTGCGGGCGTCCACCCGCCTGACGCGCCGCCTGTCTGGGCCGCGCGCGATGCGTCGCCGCTCCAGGGCCACCGCCAGTGCGAACCCGCCGGCCCGCATGCCGATCCGCCCCGGCGCGGAACCGAACAGGTTGCCGAAGGCTCGAACCCGGTCCACTACCCTACGCCATCTCCGCCAGCCGCCCCCGGGCCTCGTCGAGCCCGGGCAGCCGCTCCAGGACCTCGCGGGCGACCCCGACGTAGTCGGCGCCGAGGTCGGGCCGGTAGTCGAGGATGGAGAGGGCGCGCTCGGCGGATTCGGCGTAGGCGATGGAGGAGCGGACGACGGTCTCCAGGACGCGGTCCCCGAGCTGCTGGCGCAGCGAGGCGAGGGCCTCGCGGGAGTGGACGGTGCGCATGTCGGCGAGGTTCAGCAGGACGCCGAGGAGCTCGAGCTCGGGGTTGAGGGTGTCGCGGGCGAGCTCGATGACCTCCAGCGCCTGCTGGACGCCCTGCAGCGCGAAGTACTGGGCCTCGGCGGTGATGAGGGCGTAGTCGGCGGCGACGAGGGCGTTGACGGTGAGCAGCCCGAGGGAGGGGGGGCAGTCGATGAGGACGAGGTCGTACTCGCCGGGGACCTTGGCCAGGGCGCGGCGCAGGGTGAGCTCGCGGCCGAGGCGGCCGCCGAGGGCGAGCTCGGCCTCGGCGAGGTTGAGGTTGGCGGGGATGACGTCCTCGTGGATCGCCTCGGCGGCGCCGGCGCGGCCGGAGAGGACGTCGCCGATGGTGGGCTCCGCGTCGGGTGGGAGGTCGAAGTAGTCGGAGAGGTTGCCCTGGGGGTCGAGGTCGACGGCGAGCGTCCGGACGCCGGCGCGGCGCAGCGCGTCGGAGAGGGTGCGGACGGTGGTGGTCTTGCCGGTCCCCCCCTTCTGGGAGAGGACGGCGATCGTCTGGGGCATAGGGCGATACTATGCCGGGGATGGCGGAGGAGCGGGACGCTGGGGAGGAGCCGTCCGGGGAGGTCCACCCGGAGACGGCGGCGACGCTCGACGCGGCGGCCGAGTTCGAGTACCACTCGGAGTTCGACTGGGACAGCCAGCACGGCGACGGGGCGTGGTCGATCCGCTGCTACGACGTCCACAAGCGGCTCGGCGGGATCCCGGTCCTGAACGGCCTCAACGTGGCGATCCCCGACGAGACCGTCACCGTCGTCCTCGGCCCCTCGGGGACGGGGAAGAGCGTGCTGATCAAACACCTCATCGGCCTGATGTTCCCCGACAAGGGCGACATCATCGTCCACGGCCAGTCCGTGCCGAGCCTGCCGATGCCCGACCTGCTGGCGCTGCGCCGCCGGATCGGGGTCCTCTTCCAGGACGGGGCCCTGTTCGGGTCGATGTCGGTGTTCGACAACGTCGCCTTCCCCCTGCGCCAGCACACCGACATGTCCGAGACCCAGATCCGCCAGCGGGTGCGCCAGCGCCTGACGGACGTCGGCCTCGGCGACGCCATGGACTTCGCCCCCAACCAGCTCTCGGGCGGGATGCGCAAGCGGGCGGGCTTCGCCCGGGCCCTGGTCATGGAGCCCGACATCGTGATCTTCGACGAGCCCGACTCGGGCCTGGACCCGGTGCGGACGGCGCTGCTGTGCGAACTCATCAAGGAGATGCACGGCCAGTTCGGGGGGACCTACATCGTGGTCACCCACGACATCGCCTCGGCGCGGCGGATCGGCGAGTTCATCGCCCTGCTGTGGCGGGGGCGGATCGTGGAGGCGGGCGACGCCGAGCGGATGTTCTCCTCGGAGAACCCCTTCGTGCGGCAGTTCCTCAGCGGCTCCGCCGAGGGGCCGCTGGGCATGGACTGAAGCGCGCCGGTCGGGCGGGCATTGTGCGAACATGTGTTCGCCCATGATCGTCTGCCTCCACCTCCCCCGCTTCGAGCTCGCCGTCGCCGCCGGCGGCGGGGCGCAGGCGGCCGAGGACGCGCTGGGCGGCGCGGCGCTGGCGATCGCCCCGGCGCCGGGCGGGCAGCCGCGGGTGGGGGAGGTCTCGGGGGCCGCCGAAGCCCGCGGGGTGCACCGCGGGATGGCGCTCGGGGAGGCCCTGGCGCGCTGCCCCGAGCTGCGGCTCGTGCCCGGCGATCCGCTGCAGGCGGGGCGCGCCTGGGAGGAGGTGGCGTGCGCCCTGGAGGGCATCGGCGCGGCGGTGGAGCTGGCGTCCCCTGGCCTGGCCTTCTTCGCGGCCGACGGCCTGCGCGGGCTGCACGGCGGGGAGGCCGGGGTGATCGCCGCCGCCGGCCGCGCCCTGCGTCGCCCCGATCGGGGCGCCCTCGATCGGGGCCGCATGGGGTACCGCGGCACCGGGCGGATCGGGGCGGGGCCGACCCGCTTCTGTGCCCTGGCCGCCGCCCTGCGGGCCCGGCCGCGGCGGGCGCGGGTGCTGCGCGATCCGGTCGAGGCCCGGCGCCACCTGGCTGCTTGCCCGGTCGAGCTCCTGGCTCACCGCGCGGAGACCGCGGAGCTGGTGCAGCCGCTGTGCCGCCTCGGCATCCGCACGCTGGGGGAGCTCGCCGCGCTGCGCCCCGACGCGCTCGCCGACCGCTTCGGTGAGCCCGGCCTGCTCGCCCGCCGGCTGGCGCTGGGAGAGGACACCCCGCTGCGCCCGCGCGAGGCGGGGGAGCGCCTGGAGGAGGCCCTGGAGCTGTGGGAGGCCGGTTCGGGGCCGGCGCTGGAGCGGGTGCTGGGCCTGCTCGTCGACCGCCTCCTCGCCCGGCCCGAGCGCCGCGGGCGGACGCTGCGGGCGCTGGTCCTCGCGGCGCGGCTGGCGGCGGGCGGGACGTGGAGCGAGCGGGTGGTGCTGCGCGAAGCCCTGTCGGACCCCCGGCGGCTGCGCCTCGCGCTCGCCTCCCGGCTGGCGCTGCTGCCGGCGCCGGCCGCCGCCCTGAGCCTGGTCGCCGAGCGCTTCGGCCCGCCCGAGGGGGCTCAGGGAGCACTCGCGCTGGGCAGCCCCGACGACGCCCACGGCGCCCGTCTCGCCCGGCGGGCACGGCTCGGCGAGGCCGTCGGGCAGGCCCGCGCCGCCGCCGGGCCGGGGGCGGCGCTGCGGGCGCTGTGCGTGGACCCCGACTCCCGGGTGCCCGAGCGCCGCGTCGTCCTGACACCGTTCGCGCCGTGAGCCCGCGGGGGGAGGCGAGGCGCGGGGCGGGCGCTCGGGCGGGCGCCGCCGGTCGGGCCGGGGCGGCCGGGTTGGACGGGCGGACGTCGTCGGGGGGTGGAGGGGGTCTGGCGGGAGGCGGACGGGTGCTGGGTCAGCCGAGGTGTGTGCGCGTGCGCGCGGGCGCACACGGGGTGCCGCTGGAGGTGGACCGGCGCCGGGTGGAGGCGGTGCGGGAGTCGTGGCTGATCGAGGACCGCTGGTGGACCGGCCGGCCGCTGCGCCGCCGCTACTGGGAGGTGCTCGACGCCGGGGGGCGCAACATCGTCGTCTTCCACGACCTCGCCAGCGGTGAGTGGTTCGGGCAGATGGGGTGAGCCACCTGCCATCGACTGACAGTTGCTCTGTGCCTGTAGTGGGCCAGCCGTCTGTCTGTGGCACCACCGCCGTGATATGCGAACATATGTTCGCCCATGACCGCACCCTACACCGAGCTGCACTGCCACTCTGCCTACTCCTTCCTCGACGGCGTCTCCCAGCCCGACGAGCTGGCCCAGCGCGCCGCCGAGCTGGGCTACGAGGCTCTGGCGCTGACAGACCACAACTCGGTGTCGGGCTCGATGGAGCTCGCCCAGGCGGCCCCCTCGTGCGGCCTGCGGGCGATCCACGGCGCCGAGGTCGACCTCATCGCGCCCGGCGGCCCCTCAGCGGACGGCACTCCCCCAGTGCCCGGCGTTCTCCCACCGGCGAGCGGCTCCGGCCGCGCGGATGGGGGCGGCATCGCGGTGCCGGCCGGCACCGCCGGGCAGGGCGAGCCCGCCACCCGCCACCTCACCCTGCTCGTCCGCGACGCCCGGGGCTGGCGCAACCTCTGCCGCATCCTCACCCACGCCCACGCCGGCACCCGCGAGGGGTCGGGCCGGGAGCGCTCTGAGCCGGCGGTGGACCTGGGGACGGTGCTCGACCACGCCGAGGGCCTGGTCTGCCTGACGGGCTGCGCCACGCGCGGGGTCCACGACGAGCCGACGGTGAGGCGGCTGCTGGAGGTCTTCGGCCCCGAGAACATGCGGGTCGAGCTGCAGCGCCCCTACGCCCGCCGCGACCGCGCCCGCAACCGCGCCCTGGAGGGGCTGGCGCGGCGCCTGGGGGTCAGCTGCGTGGCGAGTGGCGACGTCCACGCCCACGACAGCCGCCGGGCTGAGCTGCAGGACGCCTTCGTGGCGCTGCGCCACCGCACCACCCTCGACGCCTCCGAGCCGCTGCGGCGCGGCAACCACAGCCACGTCATGGCCTCCCCGGCGGCGATGGCGGCGCGCTTCGCCGAGCACCCCGGGGCGGTCCGCGAGAGCGTCCGCCTCGCCGAGGAGCTGCGCTTCGAGCTGACGAGCGAGCTCGGCTACAGCTACCCCTACGCCGAGGACCCCGGCGCGATGCGGCGCCTTGCCGAGCTCTGCCAGGCGCGGCTGCACGAGCGCTACGGTCCCGCGGCCGCGCCCGGCGGCCGCGCCGTGCCCGCCGCCGCCTTCGCACAGGCCGCGGGGCGCCTGGAGGAAGAGCTGGGCATCATCGACGGCCTCGGCCTGGGGGGCTTCTTCCTGCTCCACCACGAGCTCCTGGCGCTGGCCCGGGAGATCGCCCGGGAGGTGCGCGGCACGGACCGCCCCAGCGCTCTGCTGGCGCCGGGCCGGGGGCGGGGGTCGTCGGTGTCGTCGATCGTCTGCTACCTCACCGGCCTCTCCCACATCGACCCGATCGCCAACGGGCTGTTAATCGGCCGCTTCCTGCACACCGGCCTGGAGCACCTGCCGGACATCGACCTGGACTTCCCCCGGGACATCCGCGAGGTCCTGATCCCGCGCATCCACGAGCGCTACGGCGCGGATCGCTCGGCGCTGGTCGCGGCCTTCCCGACCTTCCGGGCGCGGGGGGCGATCCGCGAGCTGGGCAAGGTCCTGGGGCTGCCGGCGGCGGAGATCGAGCACGCGGCGCGCGCCGCCGAGCACCACTGGGGTCAGGCCGGCGAGCACGGCGTGGGGATCGCCCCGCGCGACCCCAGCCTGGCGCGCTCCCCGCGCTGGGTCTGGCTCCAGCGCCTGGTGGCCGAGGCCCAGCGGCTGCCGCGCCATCTCTCCCAGCACTCCGGGGGGATGGTGCTGGCGACGCGGCCCCTGATCGACTGCTGCCCGGTGGTGCCGGCCGCGATGGAGGGCCGGCAGATGGTGCAGTGGGACAAGGACTCCTGCGCCGACGCGGGCTTACTGAAGATCGACCTCCTCGGCCTGGGGATGCTGTCGGCGGTGGAACGCTGTGTCGATCTGATCGCCGAGGCCCGGGGGCAGGTGGTCGACCTGTCGCGCATCCCCTACGACGATCCCGAGACCTTCCGCTCGATCCGCCGGGCCGACACGGTGGGGGTCTTCCAGATCGAGAGCCGCGCCCAGATGCAGTCGCTCAAGCGCACCCAGCCGCGCGACCTCGACGACCTGACGATCCAGGTCGCCATCGTCCGTCCCGGGCCGATCCAGGGCGGCGCGGTGAACCCCTACATCGAGCGCCGCCAACGGCTGCGGGAAGACCCGGGCTACGCGATCCCCTACCCCCACCCGTCGCTGGAGCCGGTGCTGGCGCCGACGCTGGGGACGGTGATCTTCCAGGACCAGGTCATGGAAGTCGCCCGGGCCTTCGCCGGCTTCGACGACCGCGAGGCCGAAGGGCTGCGCCGGGCGATGAGCCGCAAGCGCTCCCAGGAGGCGCTGGAGGGCCACCGCGAGCGCTTCCTCGCCGGCGCCCGGGCGCACGTCGGCGCCGACGAGCCGACGGCGCTGGCGGTCTGGGAGATGGTCAGCGGCTTCGCCGGCTTCGGCTTCCCCAAGGCCCACGGGGCGGCCTTCGGGCTGCTCGCCTACCAGTCGGCGTGGCTGCGCGAGCACCACGGCCCGGAGTTCCTCTGCGCGCTGCTCAACGAGCAGCCGATGGGCTTCTACGCCCCCGACAGCCTCGTCCACGAGGCCGAAGGCCGCGGCATCCCGCTGCTGCCGGTCGACGTCAACGCCTCGGCCGCCGACTGCACGGTGGAGGACGGCGGGGTGCGACTCGGGCTGGGCTACGTCAAGGGCGCCGCCGCCGACGACGTGAAGGCGCTGGTCGCCGAGCGGGCGCGCGGCGGCCCCTTCCGCAGCGCCGGCGAGCTAGCAGCCCGCTGCGGGGCGGCGCGGGCGACGCTGGAGCGGCTCGCCTGGGCGGGGGCCTGCGACGGGATCGTCGAGGGCGCCGCCGAGCCCGAGGCCGGGCAGGGCACGGGCGAGCACTCCCGGCGGCGCCGGCGCCTGGCACTGTGGCAGATGGGGATCGCCGCGCCCGGACGGCCGACCGCCGATGGCACCCAGCTCGCCCTGCCGCTGGAGCTGCCCTCGGCGCCCCGTCTGCGCTCCCTGAGCCGCTGGGAGAAGCTGCTCGCCGACTACGCCGCCACGGGGGTCACCGTCGGCGACCACGTCATGGCGGCCCTGCGCCCCCGGCTGACGGCGCACAGGCTCGCCACCAGCGCCCAGCTCGCCCGCCTGCCGCAGGGCTGCGCGGTGAGCGTCGCCGGCCTGGTCATCGCCCGCCAGCGGCCGGGGACGGCGGGGGGCACGATGTTCCTGCTGTTCGAGGACGAGTGGGGGACGATCAACCTGATCGTGCCCCGGGTCGTGTACGAGCGCCACCGGCCGCTGGCGCGGGCCGAGCCGCTGCTGCTCGCCCACGGGCGTCTGGAGCGCAGCGCGGGGGAGACCGTGCGCTCGCTGCGGGAGGCCGACGCCGAGCGGGTGCCGCCGGTGCTCAACGTCGTCGTCCGCGAGCTGCTCGCCCTGGAGGGATTCATAGCCTTCGAGGACACCCCCGCCCCGGCGCGGGTCCACCGCTTACCGCGGCGGCCATCGGAGGCGGCGGGAGGCGACGACGGCGCGGACACCGACGACGCGGCTGCGCTCGGCGCCGGACTGCGCGCGGTGGCGCCGCCGGTGCAGAGCTTCGCGGCGGGGCGGCGGCGGTAGCGGAAGCGAAGGAGGTGTTCTCGGCGGGCGGCGTCCTCAGCGCGGCGGCGCCGGGGCGTGAGGTTCGGGCATGTGCGGCGGGTCGATCACCGTCAACCCCTCGGGCGAGCCGATCGCCAGCAGCGAGCCGGTCGAGCCCGCGAGTGCGCTCACCGCGGTCCGGCGGCGCAGGTCGGCCGCAGGGAGCCACGTCTCGGCGTCCCACAGGCGGACGGTGCGGTCCTCGCCGCCGCTGGCCAGCAGCGGCCGTCCGCCGGGCGGGCTGAGCGAGGCGAGCGCGTTGACGGGACCGGAGTGAGCCTCCCCGGGGCCGCCGTCGCGGGGCACGCGTCGCTCTAGATCCCACAGTCGCAGTTTTCCGTCGTGTCCGCCGCTGACGAGCGTGCCCGGTCCGCTCGCCGTCGGGATCGCCGCCAGTGCGCTCACCGGCCCGCCAGGGGCGGCCGCCAAGTGCGCCGGCCGGAGGGGTCGCTCGCGCTCCACGGGGCGAGCGGGCGGGTGTTGGAGATCCCAGAGCAGCAGCGAGCCGTCCTCGCAGCCCGCGGCCAGCAGGCTGCCGCCGTCGTGCGAGCAGACGCCGGCGAGCGCGCCGATCGCGGCGCCGTCGGCGCGCAGGGCTGCGGAGAGGCGGTATCGCGGCCAGGGGGACGCCGCTCCGTCGCGCTCGTCGCGGCCGGCCCGCCAGAGCAGGACGCGACCGTCGGCGCCGGCCGTCGCCAGCGACGCCGGGCCGTCCGCGGACGGGAGCGCGGCGATCGCGAGCACCGGCCCGGCGTGACCGGTGAGTGGCTCGCCGACCGCGACGCCGGCCTCGGCGTCGAGCAGCCAGACCTCGCCGTGGTCGCCGCCGGCTCCGCTCGCCAGCAGGCAGCGCCCGCCTGCCAGCGGCACCGCGGCCAGCGCCGATACGGGGCGGCTCCGCTCGGCGATGACGGTTGTGAACGCCGCCGCGAGCCGCGGGTCGGAGAACGCCGCCGCGGGCGCCTGTGCCTTGACTGCCACGGCGGCCTCCTGGAGGTGAGCGGCGTTCCAGCGCAGATCGGCGCCGAGCAGCGGGGCGGCACGCCGGTAGGCCATGGCGGTCCGGCCCAGCATGCGGCTCTCGGCGAGCACCGGCGCGAGGGTCAGCGGGTCGGCGGCGACGAGGTACTGGGGTTGCTCGGCGAGCAGCGCGGCCAGCGCGCCCTTGCCGGCGTCGGCGGCGTGGGGCCCGAGGTAGCTGCGCACGTAGGGGTGAGCCTGCGGCCAGATCGGCCTGCCGGATGCGTCGCGCGGGACGCTCGCGAGCAGCGCCCCGGCGATCCGCGCGTTGACCAGGTTGGCGTGGGCGGCGGCGGACGCCTCGGTCGCCTCCCCGTCGGGTTCGCGCAGGCGGGCGGCGAGCAGCCCGCTGAGGAGCCGGAAGACGGATCGCCCCTCGGGTGTGGGCGCTTCGACGATGTAGGCGCCGAGCTGCTCGCGCAGCCAGCGCACGTCGTCGTTGCCGAGCCGCCCGGCCGGCGGCTGGGCGAGTGTGGAGCCGATCGCTTCGGCCACCGGCACCCAGATGTCTTCCCAGGGCAGTCCGCGGCCCTTGGCCCAGGCGAGCGCGGCGAGCAGTGCGCGCGCCGGAGCCGCGCGCTCGCCCAGGCGCTCGAGGTCGTTCGCGAACGCCGCGCCGGGGTCGGAGGGGATCTCCGCGCGCCAGTCGCTGCGACCGACGTCGATCGCGCCGGCCTGCTCGCGCAACGCGAACGCGGCGACCTGGGCGGCGAGGAAGGAGTGCCCGGCTCGGTCGCTGATCGCCTCGGCGATCAGACCGCGCTCGGCGGCGTCGAGCTGCTGGTAGGGCGTGCTCAGCTTGGGCTCGTCGGCCGCGACCAGGAGGTCCTCGACGTAGCCCGTGAGGGCGGGCCGGTCGGCGTAGCGCCGGGTGTCGAGGTCCACAACCAGCGAGGGGTTCGGGATCTGTGCGGCGACCTCGCGCTCGACGCCGAGGATCACGCGCGTTCGCGGCCTGCTCGCCAGCTCGGACACGAGCTGGTCGATCACGACGCCGGGTCGCTGCGTCTGGTCGAGGTCGTCGAGCACGATCAGGCGTCCCCGCTCGGACGGCTCGCTGTCGAGCACGCTCAGC
Organism: Solirubrobacteraceae bacterium; assembly: GCA_035524055.1. GTDB lineage: Bacteria > Actinomycetota > Thermoleophilia > Solirubrobacterales > Solirubrobacteraceae > Palsa-744. The sequence goes on along the minus strand of DATKPO010000031.1, from coordinate 24,247 downwards.
AACTCCGCGGCGCTCCGCGACCGGCGCCCGAGGCCGCCGGCGATGGCGCCGGCGAGCTGGTCGACGTTGAGTCCGTGTCCCCTCACCGCGATCAGCTCGGCGTCGGTGTTCCGCGCGAGGGCGGCGGCGTCGACGATGGGGTGCGCGTGGGTCGCGGCGTCGGGAGCGTCGCTGTCCCCCCGGCGGAGAAACGGCAGCGACAGCTCAAGCAGCGTCGACTTGCCCGACCCGCGACCCCCGGTCACGATTGCGGTGGCGCCGTGCCCGGGGTCGCTGATCCACTCGGCGAGGTCGCGCGCGGCCGCCACACGACCGACGCCGCCGGCGAGGTGGCGGACGGGGGACGCCAGCCTGGCGCCCCGACCGGCGGCGAGTGGCTCGATCGGCGTCTCGTCGCTCGGGGCCGCGGCCTGCGCGGGGTTGGGGAAGAACGGCGGCACCTCGCCGGCGCCGCTGGGAGGTGCGTGCAGGCGCGCTTCCTGCGCCTGGGCGCCGGCGCCGGCGAGCCGCCTGTTGAGCGAGCCGATCAGGCTTTCCAGCGGCAGGTAGGGCTGGCTGTTTCCGGCTCCGGTCTCTGCGAGCGCCTCGCGCAGCGCCTTGGGAAAGGCGCTCTGCTGGGCGCGACCGACGCGGTTGGCGCTGACGATGATCCAGGTGCGGTCGGCGTCCACCACGGTGCTCTTGGCGTCGCTGAGAATCTCTTCGGCGCCGGCCCCGGCGTAGCAGGTGTCGATGATGATCAACAGGTATGGCTGGGGCTTGAGTCCGATTCCGGAGGGCTCGCGGATCGCCAGCAGCCTCGGCAGGTCGCGCGTCGGCAGCGCCGAGTCCACGAGGTACCTCGGCGCCAGCGGGGTGCTGTCCTTGGCGATCAGGTTGTGCAGCCGGTCGAAGCGGGGGTCGCTGTGGCCGTGGCCGGTGTAGTAGGCGATCACCACGTCGGCGTCGGGGGGTGTGGATTTGAGCAGCGTCGTCAGCGTGCGCCTGGTCGGGTTGAGCACCCGGCGCCGCCCGCGTGGGCCGGTGTAGCCCAGCGGTCGCAGGATCGCGACCATCTGGTCGAGCGCCTGTCCGATCCGCTCCAGCGCCGACCATTCGTCGGAGTCGTAGCTGCCGGTGCCGGCGATGATCGAGGTGCGCAGCAGCCCGTCGCTCGCCATCGCAGGGTCCGTCACCCGCCAGCTCAGATCGCGGTGCCCAGCGCCTCGCCGGTCTGGCCGCTGTTGAGGTAGGGGGTGATGTCGTGCGGATGATCGCCGTTGTCGACGCTCCGGTCGACGACTCGGGCGTCGTTCGGTCCGGCGGCGAAGAGCGGGGCGAGCTGTGGGCGCAGCGCGACGATGTCGCGCGGGTCGGCGACGTTGACCCAGCGCGCGAGTCGCTGCGGCCATGCGCCGACACCGTCGTCGGGGCGCGGCGTGAGGTGCTCGAAGATCGGCTTTGCGCCCAACGGCGAGCCGAGCGTGACGAGCAGCTCGATGTTGCCCGCCTGCGGCTGGCAGCAGAGCTCGTAGGCGATAACCGAGCCGAGGGAGTGGCCGATCACGATCCGGGTGTCGGCGGTGAGCTCCCGGGCGAGTCGCGCGAGCACCTGCTCCCGCCGGGCGGGATCGCGCAGGTAGGCGCGCACCTGCTTGAAGTCGCCGATCAGCAGGTGCTCGGCGATCCCGCCGAGGCTGCGTGAGCGCAGGACGCGGTCGAGCATCTCGCGCACCGTCGGACGGATGCCCGCCATCGCGTCCCGTGTCGCCCCCAGCTCGGGCTGCTGGCCGACGGCCTGGTCGTACAGTGCCTCCAGCAGCTCGACGTCGTCTTCGTCGAGGTCGTCGGCGGCATAGGCTGGGGGGTCTGTGTCCATCGTTCCGGGCTCGCGGAAGAGATCGCCGTAGAAGGCCACGCGCAGGTCGCTCGCGCCGAGGGCGTCGGCGGTCGAGCGAAATCCCGCCACCTCGAGCCCGCCCTGGACGTCGAGCAGCCACTGCTTGGTCAGCTGGGGTCCACCGCGGTGCTGCTGGGCGATGCCGTGGACCCCGACGACCTTGGCCATGCGTTTCAGCCTATCCGAACCCGTCGCTCGATGACGTCGCGCGGGGCGGACCCCGCTACCCTGACCCGATCATCGCCCGCCTCGCAGACACCGACCTCGAGGTCTTCCCGCTGTGCCTCGGCGGGAACGTCTTCGGCTGGACGCTCGACGAGGAGCGCTCGTTCGCCGTCCTCGACGCCTTCGTGGCGGGCGGGGGCAACTTCATCGACACCGCCGACCTCTACGGCCGCCACGGCGCCGGCGGGGTGGGCGGCTCGGAGCGCATCATCGGCCGCTGGATCGCGGCCCGCGGCAACCGCGAGCGCCTGGTGGTCGCGACGAAGGTCGGCATGTCCCAGGAGCTGCCGGGGCTCTCCCGGGAGACGATCCGCCGCGGCGTGGCGGGCTCGCTGGAGCGCCTGGGGATCGAGCGGATCGATCTCTACTACGCCCACCGCGACGACCCCGAGACGCCCCTTCAGGAGACCCTGGAGGCGTTCGCCGAGCTGATCGGGGAAGGCCGGGTCAGCCACGTGGCGGCCTCCAACTACAGCGCCCCGCGCCTCGCCGAGGCGCTGCGCCTGGGGGCCGAGCGGGAGGACTGCGCGCGCTACGTGGCGCTGCAGCCCCAGTACAACCTGATGGAGCGCGACTACGAGCGCGAGCTGGAGCCGCTGTGCCGGCGCGAGGGTCTGGCCTGCCTGCCCTACTTCGGCCTCGCCCGGGGCTTTCTCACCGGCAAGTACCGACCGGGCGGCGCCGAGATCGACAGCCCACGCGCGGCGGGGGTGCGCGAGGCCTACTTCAACCCGCGCGGCTTCGCCGTGCTCGACGCCCTCGACGAGGTCGCCGGCGCCCACGGCGTGGGGCCCGCCGCGGTCGCGCTGGCGTGGCTGCGCCAGCAGCCGACGGTGCTCGCGCCGATCGCCAGCGCGACCTCGCCGGAGCAGCTCGCGGAGCTGATGGCCTCGGCGACGCTGGCGCTGACGCCCGAGCAGGTGGAGCGTCTGTCGGCCGCGGGCGCCTGAGCTTCCAGGCTTGCGCCGGCTCGGCGCACCGAAGCTCGGCGGCGCACCGAGCGGTGACGACGCCGCCCTCAGCGGGTAGGCTCCAATGCGTGCGCTACCGCAAGCTCGGCTCCAGCGACATCGAGGTCTCGGAGATCAGCCTCGGCTCGTGGCTGACCTACTCCGGCGGCGTCGCCCGGGAGCAGTCGGAGGCCTGTGTCCGGGCCGCCTTCGACGCCGGCATCAACTTCATCGACACCGCCAATGTCTACGGCCGGGGCGCCTCGGAGTCGCTGCTCGGCGAGGTCCTCTCCGGCTACGACCGCTCCTCCTACGTGCTGGCGACGAAGGTCTACTTCTCGATGTCCGACACCGACCGCGGCCTGTCGGCGGCGCAGATCCACAAGCAGATCGACGCCTCGCTGCGGCGGCTGCGGACCGACCACGTCGACCTCTACCAGTGCCACCGCTATGACGAGGACACACCGCTGGCGGAGACGATGCAGGCGCTCACCGAGGTCGTCGCGGCCGGCAAGGCTCGCCACATCGGCTTCAGCGAGTGGCCGGCTCGGCGCATCGAGGAGTCGCTCGCCCTGCCCGGCGTGGAGCGCTGGGTCTCGAGCCAGCCGCAGTACTCGATGCTGTGGCGGGCGCCGGAGGCCGAGGTGATCCCGCTGTGCGCCCGCGAGGGGATCTCGCAGATCGTGTGGTCGCCGCTGGCCCAGGGCGTCCTCACCGGCAAGTACCCGCCGGGCTCCCCGCCGCCGCAGGACTCGCGGGCGGCGAGCCCGGAGATGAACACCTTCATGGACCGCCTCCTCGACGACCGCGTCCTGACCGCCGTCCAGCGCCTGGCGCCGGTCGCCCGGGACGCCGGCCTGACGATGGCCCAGCTCGCGCTGGCCTGGGTGCTGCGCGAGCCCAACGTCGCCTCGGCGATCGTCGGGGCGAGCCGCCCCGAGCAGGTCCACGCCAACGCCTCGGCGTCCGGCATCGAGCTCGACGCCCAGACCCTCGCCGCGATCGACGAGGCCCTGGGCGACGTCGTGGTGCGCTGAGGCTCAGTCGGCCTGCTTGACGGCGGAGACGTCGACGAGGATCTTGACCTTGTCGCTGACGACGACGTTGCCGGAGCCCAGGGCGGCGTTGAAGCGCATCTCGAAGTCGGAGCGGTTGATCTGGGCGGTCGCCGAGATCCCGACGCGGGTGTTGCCCTGGTGGTCCTCGGGCTCGTAGCCCTCGAGCGTGGCCTGGAGTGTGACCTGGCGGGTGACGCCGTGGATGGTGAGGTCGGCGACGATCTCGAACTCGTCCTCCCCGGTGGCGCGGATGGCGGTCGAGTTGAAGGCGATCTCGGGGTAGCGGTCGACCTCGAAGAAGTCGGCCGAGCGCAGATGGGCGTCGCGCTGGGGCTCCCGGGTGTCGACGCTGGCGGTCTGGACGGTGCCGGAGGCGACGACGCCGTCGGGACCTGACCGCAGGGTGCCCTCGAACTCCTTGAACTGGCCCTTGACGGTGGCGATGCCGAGGTGCTTGACGTGGAACTCGACGCTGGAGTGGACGGGGTCGACCTTCCAGGTGCCGGCGGGCACGGGGAGGGCGGCGGCTTGGGGGGCGGAGGGGGATGTTGTGGACATGGGACGCTCCTGTCGGTCGAAGGATTGATTGCACGCGCAATTATAACCCAAAGAGATTGCGCACGCAACTATCTACCCGGTGGCGCCCGCGACCATGCCCGGCGGCCGGCGCGGCCGGCGCGGCGCCAGCGGCCGGCGCGGCCATGCCGGCGGCGACTCTCAACGCCGCTGCACGACGAGCGTCTGCTTCGCCACCCCGAGCGGCCCGTGCTCGTCGTGCAGGCGGCTCTCGGCCCAGCCGATCCCGCCGGGGTGCAGGAGGGTGCGGGACTGGAGCCCGATCCACTCGCCCCGGGGCCGGCGGTCGAGGTCGATGGAGAGGTCGGCGTTGATGAAGAGGTACTCGCCGAAGGGCAGCACCGCGCTGACGCCGTTGCCGAAGTCCGCCGCCGCGGCGACCCGTGCCAGCGGGCTCGGCTCCTCGCCCGGCAGAACGGGGTGGCGCAGGCGCATCCAGACGTCCGCCGGCCCGAGGATCGGGGGCCGGTCGTGGGGCACCCCGCCGAGGGCGCCGCCTTTGAGGAAGCGCATCTCGATGGCCGTCGCGGCGAAGCTGTCGCGGTCGAGGGTGTCCAGGGCGAAGCGCACCGGCCGGGCCCGCTCGGGGCCGGGAAGCGGCGCGGGATCGGGACCTCCGGCTGCCGCGCCGCCGGAATTCGTCGCGGGGTCCGGACCTCCGTCCGTCCCGCCGCCGGCGTTCGTCGCGGGATCGCGTGGATCGTGCTGCGGGGCGAGCGCCGCCGAGGCCGGCAGCTCGTCGGGCACCGCCAGGATGCGCAGGGCGCGGGCGCGGCAGACGACCTCATCGCCGGCCCGCAGCTCGGCTTCCAGCGCCTGCACCCGCCGTCCGGGGCGGGTGACGCGGGTGGTCAGCTCCAGCGGCGCCAGGGGGACGGGCCGGAGGAACTCGAAGTACAGCCGGGCGATGGGCAGCTCGGCGCCGGGCTCGATGCGCTCGAGCTCGCCGGCGATCAGTGCCGCGGGCGCCCCGCCGTGCAGAGCGCGCGGGTCCCACGGCCCGCGGGCGTGCCCGGTGGGCGTGAAGAAGCGGCGGTCGGCGTCGGCGAGGAAGATGCACCCGCCCGCCTCGCCCCCGGCGCCGTCGCCGTCGGCTCCGTCCGCTATCCGGGTGGCGCCGGAGCGCGGCGGTGGCTGCTCGCCTGTGCTCACCGCGGCAGTTGCGCCACGAAGTCCGCCAGCTTGCCCGGGTCGCGCAGCGGCGCCCCGTGGCCGAAGCAGGCCAGGGCGGGGCGCAGCTCGGCCAGCCGCCGGGCGGACTCCCGGTTGCGGGCGGGGTCGGGGGTGAAGAGGTCCGGCGGCAGGTGCAGGCCGGGGAGGCCGGTGATGAAGTGCATGTTGCCCAGGACGTCGCCCACGATCAGGGTGCGGTCGGATTCGCGCCACAGCGAGACGTGCCCGGCGGAGTGCCCGGGGGTGTCCAGGACGGTGAACCCGGCGACCTCGTCGCCCTCGTGCAGCGCCCGTGCCACGGGGTGGGGAGGCCCGACCCAGGTGCGGGCCTGGAGGGCGTTCAGCCAGCCCGGGGCCTTGGGGTTGTGGATCGCGCCGGGGGTCTCCATGGCGGGGATGTCGTTCTGCCCGCACCACAGCGGGATCCCGAGCTGCTCGCAGATGGCGTGGCTGGACCCCTGGTGGTCGGGGTGGGCGTGGGTGATGGCGTGGGCGTTCACGGTGTGCCCCGAGATCTGGCGCAGGATGCGCCGCCGGGCCTGGCGGGTGGCGGCGTCGATCAGCACGTCCCCCACGAGGTAGACGTTGATCGCGTTCGGCGGAAAGCCGCCCAGCTGGTGGACGTCGGCGGCGAGCTGCTTCATCGGGTCTCCTGTCGTGAGCTCCGCCGCAGCATACCCGGCGTCGATCGCAATCCGCGGGCGCGTGGGCCGGCACGACTTGACAATGCCGTCGCGCATGTCTATAGTGGCCTTGCCTCGGCGCTCGGGACTTTCGGGCGCGGAGCGTCGTCTTGACACATAGATCGGGCTGGGCCGGGCCGTCTTGGGGCCGGCCTTCAGATGAGACTGACAGGGTTTGCTCGGGGAGAGGGCCGGATCGGTTTCAGTGAGGGAGTTGTTTTCGCGTGCACTCGAGAGGGAATGACGTGACGGGAGTCCTTGCCGCCCATCCTGGGCGCGTAACCAGATGCGTCAGCAGCCTGACGCATCTCTCTCTCTCTCTCTCTCTCTTCACTCTGGCGCCTAGCCGCTAGAGCCCGCAGCCGGGCGCATCCGCGCCGACCATGGATAGGCCCCTCGCGGGCGTTGGTCTCGCGCGGCCCGAGCTCCGGCTCGCGCGAGCCCTGCGCAGGCTCGAGCGGGGGCGTCTTCGCGCTTGGAGGGGGCCTGGGCGCGGGGGGCTTCTGGTATCGCCGGCGTCCCACTCGTGCGCTTGCCCTCGGCAGCGTGAGAGCGGGTGCGATCGCCGTTCCAATCGATGGCCGGGCAGCCCGGTCACGTACAGCCGGGAGGGCTTTCCCTCCGAGATCGACGAGGAGGGGATGGTCTGATGCACCTGCGTAGCCTGAGATCGACGGCGCTGGTGGCGGTATCGACGATGGTGGCGGGCGCGCTGCTCTGGAGTGCGCCGGCACACGCTCTGAACCGCCACATCTTCAGCGGCTCGTTCGGCACGGCCGGCTCGGAAGCCGGCCAACTCAAAGCCCCCAAGGGGATAGCCGTGAACGACGTCACGCACGATCTCTACGTCGTCGACAGCGGCAACAACAGGGTCGAGCGGTTCACCTCCGGCGGCGCCTACCTCGGTCAGTTCAACGGCGGCGGCACCTATGAAGTCGAAGGCAGAGTGGAACAGGGAGCGGCTGCCCCGACGGGGGCGCTCGCCAACCCCACCCGCATCGCGATCGACAACTCCGGCAACCCGCTGGATCCCTCCGACGAAGACGTGTACGTGGTCGATCGCGGGCACAACGTGATCGACAAGTTCAGCGCCGCCGGCGCCTATATCGGGCAGATAACGACCAGCAGGAAAAGGCCCTTTGAAAAATTGTCAGGCGTCGCGGTCGACACGGCCGGAAGCCTATGGGTCGCACAGGAAGTGCACGAAACTGAAAGTGGATACGACTCGGAAGGCGAACTCATCGATTACAGCGACGCTCTCGTAAACGAATTCCTGTCGTCTAACCCGACGACGATCCACACGGGCTCTGTCGAAGGAGGGCTCGCCGTGAACTCCGAAGGCCGTCTCTACGTACCAGACAGGGGAACGCACGCGGCTGTTGCCGAAGAAATACAGCTATTCAAAAATTACAAATACGAAGCCAGGCTCGAAACCAACCTGATGACCGACGTCGCGGTGGACACGTCTGACAACGAAGCGTATATGAGCTTTGCAAACCGGGTCGAAGCGTATGGGGACCACGGACCGCACAGCAACCCGCTGCTGCAGGTGTTCGGCGAAGGCGATTTGAGCGACGGCGACGGCATCGCGGTCGATTCCTCGACTCACACCGTCTATGTCGCCGACGGCGCCGCCAATGAGATCGCCGTGTTCGGTCGGGTGATCGTGCCGGACGTCCTCACCGGCACCGAACCCGCGGAAGAGGAACAGGAAGGGAGCGTGACACTGCAGGGCACGGTCAATCCCGACGGCGAAGCCGTCACGAGCTGCCAGTTCGAATACGGGACCGAAGAATCCTACGGGCAGACGGCTCAGTGCGCCGTGCTGCCCGGGTCGGGCTCCAGTCCCGTCAGGGTGCAGGCGCGGGTGAGCGGGCTGACGCCGCTTGCGACCTATCACTACCGGCTCGTGGCCGCCAGCGCGAACGGCACGAACGCCGGGTCCGATCAATCGTTCATAGCGCCTGTGCGCCCGAGCATCGGCGAAGAGTCGGCGGAAGCGATCGTCTCGAGCGCCGCGACGATGCGAGCCGAGATCGATCCCGGGGGCGCCGACACCGCCTATCGCTTCGAATACGGGCCGACGACGGCCTACGGAGCAAGCGTGCCGATCGCGCCGGGCGACGCGGGAGCAGGCGTGCAGGAGACCAGCGTGTATGCCCGCGCGCAAGACCTCGCGCCGAGCACCACCTACCATTTTCGGGTCGTCATCGGCAGCGCCGCGGATCGCGAAGTCGCGGGACCCGACGAGCAGTTCACGACCCAACCCCCGGGCAGCGCCTTCCAATTGCCCGATGGGCGCGACTGGGAAATGGTCACCCCGCCGGACAAGCACGGGGCGGGGTTGTACAGCGTGGGCTACTACGAAGGCGCGGACATCCAGGCCGCGCTCGGCGGTGAAGCGTTCACATGGGCGGCCAGCGCGCCGACCGAAGCCAACCCCGCGGGCGGCCGCGTCGGCGAAACGACGCAGGTGTACAGCAAGCGTCGCAGCCCAGGCGCGTGGGAATCGCTCGACATCGCCACGGCCCACACCGAAGGGGCGTCCACGCTCGCGGTGGGCCGCAGCTCCGAATACAAGGTGTTCTCCGAAGACCTGTCCCTCGGGCTGGTCGAACCGGCGGGCAACACGCCCCTGCCGCCGCTGCCGGAAGGCTCGGAAAAGACGATCTACGTCCGCGACGCCGCCGGCGGCTACCGGGCGCTCGTGAGCGCGGCGAACGTGCCCGCGGGAACGCGCTTCGGGGGCGACGAGGAACTTGCTGGCGGCATTCGCTTCTCGGCCGCCTCGCCCGATCTCAGCCATGTCGTCCTGAACAGCTCCGTCGCCCTCACCGAAGGCTCGAGGGCGGAAGGCGGACTCTACGAGTGGGCGGGCGGGAAGCTCCAGCTGGCCGACGTGCTGCCCAACGGCACCCAGCCGAGCGGCGCCAGCCTGGGGGCGCGAGAAGCCGATGTCAGGCATGCGATCTCCAACGACGGCTCGCGTCTGGTGTGGGAAGCGCAGGGGGGACTGTACCTGCGCGACATGGCCGCCGGCGGGAAGGGCGAAACCGTGCAGATCGACGCCGCGCAGGGGGCGCCGGAACCAAAAGAAGCGCAACCTGTCTTTCAAACCGCGAGCAGCGACGACTCGAGGGTCTTCTTCACGAGCCCGGCGCCCCTGACCGCGAATTCGACGGCGGCCGCGGGCGGGGAAGACCTCTACGTCTTCGAATTGACGAGCGCCGCCGGCGAACCGCTGAGGGGCACGCTGACGGATCTCACGGTGGACGCCAACCCGGGCCAGGGCGCTGCTGTGCAACGGGGCGTGATCGGGGCCGGCGAAGACGGCTCATATGTGTACTTCGTCGCCAACGGCGTGCTCGGCGACGGAGCGCAACGCGGTGCCAAACAGGGCAGTTGTACCGGAAGCGAAGCCCCCAACCGGACGTGCAACCTCTATGTCGAGCACCGCGACGCCGCGACGGGCACGTGGGATGCGCCGGTGTTCATCGCGACCCTCTCCTCGGAAGACCAGCCGGATTGGGATGGCGGACAGGGAAGCCAACCCGAGGATCTCACGAACATGACCGCGCGGGTCTCACCCAACGGCCTCTATCTGGCGTTCATGTCAGACCGCAGCCTGACGGGCTACGCGAACCGCGACGCGGTCGGCGGGGCCCCCGACGAGGAGGTCTTTCTCTACGACGCCGGCGACGAACGGCTGGTGTGCGCGTCGTGCGATCCCACCGGCGCGCAGCCCGTCGGCATGCGAGATGTCGGCGGGCCGGGGAAAGAACCGCTCATCGACAAGGCGCAGAACTGGAGCGGCCGCTGGCTTGCGGCAAGCGTCCCGGGCTGGACGAGCGAATCGCTGAACAAGGCGCTGTACCAGTCGCGGTATCTCTCCGATAGCGGCCGGCTCTACTTCGACAGCTCCGATGCGCTGGTGCCGGCGGACGTCAACGGGCAGGAGGACGTCTACCAATACGAGCCCGCCGGGGTTGGCAGCTGTCAGGCTCCGCAGTACGGCCAGAGCGCGAGCGACGTCTTCAGCGCAGTCGCGGGCGGTTGCATCGGCCTGCTCTCCTCGGGCTCCTCATCCGAAGAATCGGCGTTCATGGATGCGAGCGAAAGCGGTGGAGACGTGTTCTTCATGACGAGCGCGCGGCTCTCGCCGCAGGATTACGACACCAGCTACGACGTATACGACGCGCACGAATGCACGCCGGCGGCGCCGTGCGCGGCGCCGGCGCCGCTGCAGCCACCGCCGTGCACGACGGGCGATGCTTGCAAGCCGGCGCCAACGCCGCAGCCGACGATCTTCGGGTCGCCGCCGAGCGAGACCTTCTCGGGGGCCGGAAACGTCGCGCCGGCGGGGCCGAAGGCGGCCGTCACATCGCGCCAGGCGACGCGGGAGCAGAAGCTCCGGCAGGCGTTGAACGGGTGTCGAAAGAAGCCCCGGCGCACGCAAGCGAAGTGCCGCGCGAAGGCAAGAAGGCGCTACGGCGCGAAAAGCTCGCGGTCGCGCCGGAAGGCCTCCGCGAACAGAGCCGGCAGGGTAGGCCGGGGGGTGACACGATGAGTGGGTTCGTGAATTGGGTGAAGGCTCGCCGGCGCATCGGCGCCGGCTGGGCGCTCGCTGGAGCGCTGCTCGCGGCGGTTGTGGCCTGCGGGCTCGGGGCGGCGCCGGCGCTCGCGGAAGTGCAGTGCGGCAACGCCTGCAGCCCGTGGCTGCATCTGAGCTCGGTGTCCCTGCCGGGGAACCTGCCTCCGGGCGGCTCGGGCGAAGTGCTGGTGCTGGCGCAGAACCTCGGCGACGCTCCGCTGGGCTCCGAAGTCACCCTGACCGACCGTCTGCCCCAGGGTCTCACGCCCGTGGGCGTGTCGCTCGGCGTGAAGGGCGTCTCGGCGCAGTCCATCTACGGGGAAATCTTCTGCAAGACCACGGCGGTCGAAGTGACCTGCACGGTCCCCGGAGAAGCGACCGGGGGAGAATACGGGTATATCGAAATCTACATCCAGGTGGCTGTCTCGAAAGGCGCGCAGTCCGGTGGGATGAACAAGATGAGCGCCGCCGGCGGCGGGTCGCCGAACGCATCTCTGGAACAGCCGCTGACGGTGAGCGGTGCGCCGACGCAGTTCGGGCTCGCCCACTACGAAATGGTCGCCGAAGACGCCGGCGGAGCGCCCGACCCGCAGGCGGGCTCTCATCCCTTCCAGCTGAGCACGCAGTTCGCGATGAACGAGACGAGCAACACCAGTGTGCCGCCCGCGGCGCTGAAGGACCTGCACTTCAACCTTCCGCCCGGCCTGATAGGCAACCCGACGCCCTTTCCCCAGTGCCCGCTGGCGAAGTTCCAGGTCATCGGGCAAACCAATTTTTGTCCGGCCAACACGGTCGTCGGCGTCGCGTCGGTGACCACCGCGCTGGGCGGGGCGCTTGCCAGTACGACGACGCGCGTCGTTCCCCTATTCGCGTTGGTGCCCTCCGTGGGAGAGCCCGCGCGCTTCGGCTTCTTGGCGAGCGGCGTGCCGGTGTATCTCGACACCTCGGTGCGCACGGGCCGCGACTACGGCGTGACGGTGAGCGTCGACAACATCACCCAGATCGTCAACACACTGATGAGCACCGTGACGTTCTGGGGTGTTCCGGGCGATTCGCGCCATGACGCCGCACGGGACTGGAATTGCCTGGACCCAGAAGAAGGCGCGTCGTCTTGCAACCCCTTCGATGAGGAAAGCCCGCCGCCGCTGCTGACGATGCCCACGGCATGCACGGGTCCGGTGCGCACGACGCTCGAAGCCGACTCGTGGGAGCAGGAGGGTGTGTTCACCGAACCGCTGGAATACGTCTTCAAAAACAACCTCGGCGAACCGACGGGCATGGACGGCTGCAATCGCGAGCCATTTGCGCCCAGCGTCAAGGTGACGCCCGACGGCCAGGCGGGGAGCACGCCGACGGGTCTGACGGTCGACGAGCACGTGCCGCAGGAAAGCGACCTGAACCCGAGCGGCATCGCCGAGGCTGGCGTCAAGGGGCTGTCGGTGACGCTGCCCGAAGGCGTCGCGCTGAATCCGGCCGGGGCGGACGGCCTGCAGGCGTGCTCGACGCAAGAGATCGCTTTGCAGAGCGCGGAAGCGTCTTCATGCCCGGAAGCTTCGAAGGTGGCGACCGTGAAGATCAGGACCCCGCTGCTGCCCAATCCGCTGGAAGGCGCCGCTTACCTGGCCACCCAGGACGCCAACCCGTTTGGGAGCCTCGTCGCGCTGTACCTGTACGCGGAAGACCCCGTGTCGGGTATCCGCGCGAAGGCGGCCGGGGAAGTGGTCCTGAACCCGGTCACCGGCCAGGTGACGGCGCACTTCGAAAGCGATCCGCTGTTCGCGGGGGACCCCGCGTTTGCCGCCGAGCCCGAAGCTGTCTTCCTTCCGGAGGTGCCCTTCGAAGACGTCGAACTGCACTTCTTCGGGGGCGACAGGGCGCCGCTGGTGACTCCGACGCGGTGCGGCTCCTACACGACGACCGGGACCTTCACCCCGTGGTCGGGCAGCCCGGCGAGCGAATCCTCCTCGGAATTCGAGATCGTCTCCGGCCCGAACGGCGGCCCCTGCGACAACCCCTCGCCGTTCGCCCCCGGCTTGACGGCGGGAACGACGAGCATCCAGGCGGGCGGCCTGACGCCGTTCGAGATGACGATGAGCCGTGAAGACGGAAGCCAGACGCTGCAGGGCATCCAGCTGCACATGCCCGAGGGGCTCTCGGGGTTGCTCACCGGCGTGACGCTGTGCGGCGAAGAACAGGCCAATGCCGGCACCTGCGGCCCGGACAGCCAGATCGGAGAAACGATCGTCAGCGTCGGCGAGGGCGGCGACCCGTTCACGGTGACGGGGGGCAGGGTGTACCTCACCGGCCCATATGAGGGCGCTCCCTTTGGTCTGTCGATAGTGAACCCCGCAAAGGCCGGACCGTTCGACCTCGGGTACGTGGTGGTGAGGGCGAAGATCGAAGTGGACCCGGCTACGGCCGCGCTGACGATCACCACCGACGAGGAAGGCCCGCACAAGATCCCGACGATCCTCGACGGGATCCCGCTGGAGATCCGGCACGTGAACGTGAGCGTAAACCGTCCCGGGTTCACGTTCAACCCGACCAACTGCGACCCGCTGGCTGTGACCGGGACGCTGACCGGCACCGGGGGCGCAAGCGAGGCGCTGTCGGTGCCCTTCCAGGTCACCAACTGCGCGGTGCTGGCGTTCAAGCCGAAGCTCGCGGCCTCGACGTCGGGGAGGGTGTCGCGGACGAACGGGACGAGCCTGAAGGTGAAGCTGAGCTATCCGGCCGGGCCGCATGACGCGAACATCTCGCGTGTGAAAGTCGAACTGCCCAAGGTGCTGCCATCGCGGTTGACGACGCTGCGCCGGGCGTGCCTGTCGTCGGTGTTCGACGCCAACCCGGCCAACTGCCCCGCGGCGTCGATCATCGGGCACGCGAGCGCCACGACCCCGGAGCTGCCGGTGCCGCTGAGCGGTCCGGCGTACTTCGTCTCGCACGGCGGGGAAGCGTTCCCGAGCCTGGTCATCGTGCTCCAGGGCTACGGGGTGACGATCCACCTGGTCGGCACCACCTACATCAGCGCGAGCGGGATCACGTCGAGCACGTTCAAGACGGTCCCCGACGCGCCGGTCGGCACATTCGAATTGACGCTGCCGGCGGGTCCCTTCTCGGCGCTCACTGGGCTGGGGAGTCTCTGCGGGGACCGCAAGCTCACGATGCCGACCGAATTCGTCGGCCAGAACGGAGCGGAGATCCACACCGGCACCAAGATCGCGGTCGAGGGCTGCGCGAAGCCCAGACACAGGGCCGGGAAGGCTCCGGGCAGGCACAGGCGGCGGTCCGGGAAGCCGGGCGGACGGCGGGGGAGGAGGCGTCGGTAGGGTGGGCCAAGCGGTGTCCTTGCCTCGTGTGCGCAAGCCGCGCCCGGCGCCGGGCGCGGCCGCCGTCGATCGCGGCGACGCGCGCGGCGGCCTGGCGGATATTCAACGCGAGCGCATAATCGCGACGATGGCGCGCCTCGCCTACGAGCGGGGCGTGGCGGGCGTGACGGTAGCGCAGGTGGTCGCCCGCGCGGGCGTCTCGAGACGTACGTTCTACGAGCTGTTCGACGACCGCGATGACTGCTTTCGTGCGGCTTTCGAGCAGGGGGTGGAGCGCGCCGCCAGGCAGGTGGCGCCTGCCTACCGGGCGGCGCGGGGTTGGCGCGAGCGGATGCACGCCGGGCTCGGCGCGCTGCTGGCCTTCCTCGAAGAGGAGCCCGATCTGGGCGCCCTGTGCGTGGTCGTGGCGCTGGGCGCGAGCCCGGTCCTCCTGGAGCGCCGCGCCGAGATCATGACGGTGCTGGTCGACGCCGTCGACGGGGGCCGACGGGAGGCGCAGGCGAGCGCCAGGCCGACGCGCCTGACCGCTGAGGGTGTCGTCGGCGCGGTGCTGGCCGTGCTGAGCGCCCGGCTGGCGGCGGGCGAGCCGACGGCGGAGATGATGGGGGCATTGATGGGGATCGTCGTGCTGCCCTACCACGGACTTGCCGCTGCGGCTCGTGAGTCCGCCGCGCCGCCGCCGCCGATCACGGGGCCGGCCGCGGCGCGCCGCTTAGGCGCGCCGTCGCGCGGCGATCCGCTGTGCGACCTCGACATGCGGCTGACTTATCGAACCGTGCGGACGCTCCTCGCGATCGGCGCGGACCCGGGCGCGAGCAATCGCCGTGTTGCCGATGCCGCGGGGGTCACCGATCCGGGGCAGATCTCGAAGCTGTTGGCGCGTCTGGAGCACGTCGGCCTGATCCGCAAGGAAAGCCCGGTGCCGTTGCGGGGAGAGCCCAACGCCTGGTCGCTCACCGCGAGGGGGGAGGCGGTGGAGCGTGTGATCCGGCGGCCGTGACGCCGGCCTGGCTCTCCAGCGGCCCCTATCCCCGCGACTCCCAGGAGAAGCCGCGCACCGCAAGGACCAGGCCGAGCGCGCCCCAGATGGCGATCACGGCGAGCGCACCGAGGTTGGCGCCCAGGGCGGCCCCCCCGACGAGCGCCCCGTAGAGCCCGTCGATGAGATGGATGAGCGGGAGGGCTTCGGCGATGTTGCGCACGAACGCCGGGGCGTGGCGGTCGTCGAAGACGTAGAAGGAGACGAAGACGACCGGCAGGAAGACGGCGTTGACGTAGGCCGCGGTGGACTCGAAGTTGGGGATGGCGTGGGCGAAGGCCACGCCGAGGGCGGCGAAGCAGACGACGCCGACCAGGACGAAGACGATCAGCTCGTCCCAGTGCCGAGGCCAGCCGATGCCGAAGAAGAGGCGGCCGGCGAGGAC
Source organism: Solirubrobacteraceae bacterium (assembly GCA_035524055.1). Classification (GTDB taxonomy): domain Bacteria; phylum Actinomycetota; class Thermoleophilia; order Solirubrobacterales; family Solirubrobacteraceae; genus Palsa-744. The sequence continues at coordinate 8,359 of DATKPO010000031.1, read as the reverse complement.
GACGATGGCGATCTGCAGGGCGGTGTTGGTGACGGCGTTGGCGGCGACCCCGCCGAAGTAGGAGCCGGTCGGCAGCGGGGTGCCGTGGATGCGCTTCAGCACACCGCGCTCACGGAGGAAGACGATGTTGTAGGCGAGAGCGGTGAAGGTCGTCGACATCACGCTCATCCCCGCGATGGCGGGCACGAGCTTGTTCAGCTGGTGCTGGTTGCCGTGCAGGATGGCGCCGCCGCCGACGAGGAAGAGCAGGGGCAGGACGAAGTTGAAGAAGGCGGCGCTGGGGTTGCGCCAGAACATGCGCCGCTCCAGGCGGTACTGGCGCCAGGAGAGGGCGAGGGCCTCGCTCATCGCCGGCTCCCGTATCCGCTCATCGCCGGCTCCTGGGCCCGCCCGCGGCGAGGCCGGCCGCGGGGCTGCCGGCTCCACCGGCCCCGCCGACCGCGGGTTCGTCACTGTCGGCGGTCAGCTCCAGGTAGACGTCCTCCAGCGTGGGTCGCCCGACGCTGAGCTCCTCGAGCCGCTCGCCGCGGGCCAACGCCCCGACTGTCAGTTCGTGCAGCAGTGCGGTGGGATCGTCGGTCTCGCGCTCCACGAGCAGCCCGGAGCCGTCGCGGTAGGCGACTCGGTAATGAGATGCGCCCACGCCGAGCTCGCGGGGAGGCCCGACGGCGAGGACGCGCCCGTCCTTGACGATCGCCACCCGGTCGGCCAGGGCCTGGGCCTCGTCGAGGTAGTGGGTGGTGAGCAGGATGGTCTTGCCCAGGGCCCGCAGCGAGCGGATCGTCTCCCAGGCGGCGCGGCGGGCCTCGGGGTCGAAGCCGGTGGTGGGCTCGTCGAGGAAGATCAGCTCGGGGTCGCCGATCAGGGCGAGGCCGAAGTCCAGACGCCGCAGCTGCCCGCCGGAGAGTGTGCGGCAGCGGGCGTCGGACTTGTCGCGCAGCCCGACGAGATCGAGGGTCTCCTCCACGGCGCGCGGATGGGGGTAGAGCCCGGCCCAGTGGCGTAGGGCCTCGCGGGGAGTGATGTGGCTGTAGATGCCGCCCGCCTGCAGCACGATCCCGATCCGCCGGCGCAGCTCGATCGACCGGCGGCCGGGGTCGAAGCCGAGCACGGCGACCTCGCCGCCGTCGCGGGCGCGGTAGCCCTCGAGGATCTCCACCGTCGTGGTCTTGCCGGCGCCGTTGGGGCCGAGCAGCCCGAAGACCTCGCCGCGGCGCACGCCGAGGTCGATGCCGCGCACGGCCTCGTGCTCGCCGTAGCGCTTGCGCAGGTCGCGGACCTCGATGGCGAGATCGCCACGAGCCTCGGTCGCGAGATCGCCAGTCACCATGGCATCATCGCAGGGCACGTCGGGCGCGCGCGGCAGCGGAGTGGATCCTCAGCCGCGCAGCGCGAACGTCCAGGCCAGCGCGGCGCGCAGCTCGAGGAGCCGCTGGCTGCTGAGTCGTCCGACCTGCTCCACGGCGGGCGCGGCGGGGCCGGCGAGGAACAGATCGTGGGTGAGGGCGAAGCTGGGTTCGTGCAGTTCCTCGACCTCGCCGGCCGCGATCGGCACCTCGGTCGGCATCGCGCGCTCGCGCGCGACGGTCGTGATGCGGGCGACGATCGGCATCACCCGCAGGTTGACAGCCCGTCGCGAGCACACGACTCCCGGCTTCAGTCCGACGCGGGGCAGCCGGAACCACCAGACCTCTCCGGCGTCGAGGATCACGTGTCGCGTTCCTCTTCGTAGCTGCGTGCCACCGCCTCGGCGGCGGCGCGGGCGCCGGCCAGCGACTCCTCGTCGGGCGCCGGGGGCGCGTCGAGCATGGGCTCGTCGGCGAGGGCGTCCTCGACGGCGTCGACAAACGCGGCCACCGTGGCGTGGAGGCGCTGGGAGGGCGTCTGCAATCCGTGGCGCTGGGCTTCGAGCAGTCGCACGTCGAAGTCCCCGCGGATGCTCTCGGCGAGCCGGGGCCGCTCGATGCGCAGCCTGTCAAGTTCTCTCAAGGCGCGCTCGTGGCGCTCGGCGAAGTCAGGCGCGGCACGAAACGAGAATGTCCGCGAGGCGGTTGCCATGTGGTCAGTCTACCGCCGCACACAGACTGTCTACGCGTTGTAGACAATCTGGGGAGCGGGATTGCCCACCAGCGCATGATGCACTGGACTGAGTATGACGTAAACGTCATAGGCATATGACATAATCGTCATAGATGCGGATTCCCAGTCGCGATCTATTTCCCTCCGACGCGCCCGTCCCGTTCGATCGGATGATAGGTCGCCGAGGGGACGTGGACCAGCTGGTGCTGCAGCTATCCGGCGGCGCGCATCGTGTGGTGGCCGCGCCGAGACGTACCGTGTAGAAGCCCTTCGCGCGCAGCACGCCGACCGTCGCCTCCGCCGGCAGTTTGGAGCACATGATGCGCGACCTGTTCACCAGTCGTCAGCGTGCGTTCTACGGCTTCGGAGGCTTCGTCGAGCTGACGCCGATCCTCGCCGGCGAATGGCGGGAGGGGCTGGGGAAGCGTTTTGCCGAGGACGGGTGCAGCGCGACGACCGATGCGCTGGATCGCATCATCGAGCTGGGTGGGCTTCACCCACGTACGATCATGCTGATCGCGCAGCAGACCCATCTTGCGTCGATCGAGGCTGGGACCGACGACATCGATCTGGGGTTGGCGCTGAGCGGCTGGCGCAGCGCGTTGCAGGCGGAGCGTGCCCGCCACGTCGACACGGTCGAGACGATCAGGCGGATGGGCCGCTCCGGGGCTGTCGCGTTGCGGATCGTGGGCAACCTCGCGGCGGGACGGTCCGCGTATCAGGGCCTGGAGTCGCAGGCCGTCAGCCGTGCGCTGCGACACCTGCAGCGGGCGAGCATCGTCAACCGTTCACAGCAGACGGGGAAGTGGGAGCTCGACGACCCGTTGCTGGCGAGGTACGTGCGCGAAGAGATCGCGACGTAGCCCGCCCCCGGCGACCACCGCACGCGGGCCGGGCCGCGCGGACGATCCCCAATCCCCACCAGTGCGCCCCGCGGGTGAGCGCCTACCAGTGCACCCCGCGGGTGAGGGTGGCCATGGCGATCTGCTCGAACGAGGCCCGCTCCTCGGCGTCGCGCTGCCCGCGGGCGGCGCCGGAGTCGGGGAAGACGCGGTAGGCGAGGTGCAGGATGCGGTCGACGGCCTTCGGGGATAGCGCGTAGGCGACCTCCCCGGCGGTGCCGAGGCGGGTGCCGATGTGCTTGGGCCGGCTGCGGATGGCCTCGCAGATCATGTCGGCGGCCTCGTCGGGGGTGATGGCGGGGAAGGCGTCGTACATCTTGGTCGGGGCGATCATGGGGGTGCGGACGAGCGGCATGTGGATGGTGGTGAAGGTGACCCCGTCGCCGATGGTCTCGGAGGCGACGACGCGGGTGAAGGCGTCGAGGGCGGCCTTGGAGGCGACGTAGGCCGAGAACCGCGGGGGGCTGGTCTGGACGCCGATGGAGGAGATGTTGACGATGTGCCCGAAGCCCCGCTCGCGCATGTCGGGGAGGAGGCCGAGGATGAGGCGGATGGCGCCGAAGTAGTTGAGCTGCATGGTGCGCTCGAAGTCGTGGAAGCGGTCGTAGGAGAGGGCGATGGAGCGCCGGATGGAGCGCCCGGCGTTGTTGACGACGAAGTCGACGTGGCGGTGGTCGGCGAGGACGCGGGCGACGAGGTCGTCGACGGAGTCCATGTCGGACATGTCGGCGGCGTAGACGTAGGCGGAGCCCCCGGAGGCGACGATCTCGGCACGGACCTCCTCGAGGCGCTCGACGTTGCGGGCGACGAGCAGGGGGATGCCGCCGGCGGCGGCGACCTTCAGGGCGGTCGAGCGGCCGATGCCCGAGGAGGCCCCGGTGATCAGCACCCGCCGCCCCTCGACGGCCTGCTCGAGGGTGCGGTCGCGGCTGAGGTTGGGGTCCATCTCGCGCTCCCAGTAGTCCCAGAGGCGTGCCGCGTACTGGTGCAGCTCGGGCGGCTGCTCAAGGCCGGACCCCGCCAGCGCAAGCTGGGTGGAGCGGCTGTCGAAGCGGGGGACGAGCTCCATGTGGGCGAGGACCTCCTCGGGGATGCCGAGATCGCGCAACGCGAGGCTGCGCAGCTGGCGCCAGGGGGGGAGGCGCAGGGCGAGCGACAGCGGCCACGTCGGCAGGACGTCGGCGATGCGTTTGTCGATGCTGAGGGCGAAGCGCGGGGCGTGGGCGGCGGCGGCGAGCTCGTTGACGAGCTCGTCCACCCGCTGGCCGCGGGGGTCGGTGAGATGGAACGCCTGGCCGTCGACGTCCGGCACGTGCGCGAGGTGCTCCAGGGCGGCGGCGACCCAGTCGACGGGGACGACGTTGGTGCGGCCGAGGTCGACGCCGACGAGGGGCAGCCATTCCGGCACCAGCTGGCGCAGGCGCTGGATGGCCTTGAAGAAGTAGTAGGGCCCGTCGATCTTGTCCATCTCGCCGGTGCGGGAGTCGCCGACGACGACTCCCGGGCGGTAGACCCGCCAGGGGACGAACGGCTGTTCGCGCACGGAGCGCTCGGATTCGAACTTGGTGCGGTGGTAGGGCGAGGGCAGCCGCTGGCCCTCGTCGAACATGTCCTCGCTGAAGGTCCCGTGGTAGGTGCCGGCGACGGCGATCGAGGAGACGTGGTGCAGGCAGCCCGCCTCCAGGGAGCGGGCGAGCTCGACGGCGTGCATCGTCCCGCCGACGTTGACGGCGACGTTGCGCTCGGCGGGGGCCGTCATGTCGTAGACGGCGCCCAGGTGGAGGAAGTGGCGGATCTGCCCCCGCAGCTCGGCGATCGTCTCTTCGCTGACCCCGAGCAGCGGCCGGCGGAGGTCGCCGAGGACGGGCACGATCCGTTTCCCCGCGCCCGGCCCCACGGCGAGCTCGCAGTGCGCGACGAGGTCGTCCAGGCGCCCCGTGGAGCCCTCGCGGACGAGCACGTGGATCTTGCCCTGGCGGTTGGCCAGCAGGAGCTGGATGAGGCGCCGGCCGATGAAGCCGGTGCCGCCGGTGACGAAGTAGGCCATGCGCGCGAGGATAGCCCCTGGGCGATGTCTTGGAGATCGTCCACGCGTCGCCGCCCGTAGACCGGCCGGGTGGGCGCGGGCATCCATGCCCGCGTACTCGCTACGCCCCCGCCCCCGCTCCCCCGCGCCCCTCGCCGCCGGCGAAGCGCTGCGCCCCGCGCAACGCGTCGCCGTAGACGTCGGGCCCAGCCTGGGCCTCCAGGGCGAGGGCCTCGGGCAGGGCCATCCCGAGCCCGTGGATCGCGGCGGCCCGGTCGGCGAGCATCGTGCGCTGGGGGAAGCGGGCCAGGCCCTGGGCCAGCTCCAGCGCCCGCTCCAGGTGCCGGCCGGGCGGGACGAGCTCGTTGACGAGCCCCATGGCGTGGGCCTCGGTGGCGTCCATGATGCGACCGGTGAGGATGATGTCCAGGGCCCGCCCGAGCCCGACGACGCGCGGCAGGCGCTGGGTGCCGCCGTCGATCAGGGGCACCCCCCAGCGGCGCTCGGGGAAGCCCAGGCGGGAGTCCTCGGTGGCGACCCGCAGGTCGCACCACAGCGCGAGCTCGAGGCCGCCGGCGAGGGCGAAGCCGGAGATGGCGGCGATGGTGGGCTTGGTGGGGGTGAGGCGGGTGAAGCCCATCGGCCCCTCCGGCGCCGTCAGGCGGTCCCCGAAGGTCGGCAGCGCCTTGAGGTCGGCGCCGGCGCAGAACGCGACCCCGCCGGCTCCGGTGAGCACCATGACGCGCGCGTCGTCTTCCTCCTCGAAGCGCAGATAGGCGGCGTGCAGCGCCCGGGCGGTGGGGCCGTCGACGGCGTTGCGTCGCGTCTCGCGGTCGATCGTCACGACGGCGGCGGCCCCGTGGCGCTCGTAGCGAACCTGATTCTCGTCCAAGCCCATCGCTATGTGTCGGCCTCGCTCGTCCCGACTGCCCTTGATGCCTCGGCCGCTGCCCGCCTGCCGCTGCGCCGGGTCGCCCGCCGAGCCCGGGCTACCAGCCGCCGCGCCAGCGGGCGTCGCCTGCGCGGTGGCGGTGCGCGGAGACGCGGGCGTCTTTGCGCTTTTCGAGGTGTTTCTGCAGCAGGCTCGCCAGCAGGCAGAAGGTGGGGAAGAAGATGATGAGGATGAAGCCGGCCTTGGTGACGACCTTGTCGTCGGTCGCCCCGTAGAAGCCCCGGCCGTCGGTTTCGGCGCTCGCCGCGGGGGCCGCGACGAGCAGGACGGTGAGGCCGGCGGCGAGCACCCCGAGCAGGCGCCGGGCGCGCGCGGCGAGGTCTGTGCGGGCGAGGCGATCCATGGCGGCCGCCAATGCTACCGGAGGGCGCGGCTGCGTTGCTCTTTCGGCGAGGTGTGCGCGCGCGGGCGCCCTCGCGCGTACCCGCACACGCGCGCGCACACCTCGCCGAAACGCACATTCCCGCCCGCGACTCTCGCGCGCCCGCACACGCGCCTGCACGCGCACCCGCACACGCACGCGCGCACACCTCGCCGAAAAGACACCCGACACCCCCGCCGGCGATCCCGTCCGACGGCTTCCGGGGGCGGGACGGGACGGCCCTACCATGACCAGCGCAATGGCCGTCCTCATCGCCTCGGACCTCCACAAGGACATCGCGGGCAAACCGCTGCTGCGCGGGGTGTCGTTCAAGCTGGAGCGCCGGGAGCGGATGACGATCGCGGGGCGCAACGGGGCGGGCAAGACGACGCTGCTGCGGATGCTCGCCGGGGAGGAGTCGATCGACCGCGGCGAGCTGAGCCTGCCGAAGGGGGTGCGGGTGGCGCTGCACGACCAGCGCCCGCCGCGGGAGCGGGGGATCGCGCTGCGCGACTACGTCCTGTCGGCCTGCATGCAGGAGCTGGCGGCGGAGGCCGAGCTGGCCGAGCTGGAGCGGGGGATGGCCGCCGCGGGCGCGACGGAGGGGCCCGCGGGGGAGGCGCTGCTGGCGCGCTACGCCCGCGCCCAGGCGCGCCTGGAGGCGCTGGGGGGCTACCTGTGGCGCGACCGGGCGACGGTGATGACGCGCGGACTGGGGTTCTCCGAGGGCGACCTGGGGCGGCCGTTGGACACGTTCTCCGGCGGGCAGCTGACCCGCGCCTCGCTGGCCCGGGCGCTGGCGGCGGACGCCGACGTGCTGCTGCTCGACGAGCCGACCAACCATCTCGACATCGAGTCGCTGGAGTGGTTGGAGGAGACGCTCGTGGGCCTCGACGCGGCGGTGGTCCTGGTCGCGCACGACCGCTGGTTCCTGGAGGCGGTCGGGACGGCGGTGCTCGAGCTCGAGGCCGGCCGCTCGCGCTTCTTCCCGGGAACCTGGCACCGGTGGCGCCGGGAGCAGGCGGCGCGCGAGCTGGCGCTGGGCAAGGCGATCGACAGGCAGCAGGCCGAGATCGCGCGCATGGAGCGCTTCATCGAGCGCTTCCGGTACAAGGCGACGAAGGCCAGACAGGCGCAGTCGCGGGTCAAGAAACTCGCCAAGATGGAGCGCATCGAGCGCGATCCGCGCGACGGCAGGGGGCTGGAGTTCGCGTTCAAGGCGCCCGAGCGCTCGGGCCGGGTGATCTTCGAGCTGCTCGACGGGCGCGTCGAGGTGGGGGGGAAAGGGGGTCCTTCCGCGGTCGGGGAGCGCCACGCCGATGGCCGCGCGAGGCGTGTCGAGGAGGCACCGCGCGACCCCGAGGCGATCGTTTTGCTCGAGCATGCCGAGCTGTGGCTGGAGCGCGGCGAGCACGTCTCGCTGGTCGGGCCCAACGGGACCGGCAAGACGACGCTGATCGAGACCCTCGCCGGGCAGCGGGAGCTGGCCGCGGGGCGGCTGAGCACGGGGCACAACGTGAGGATCGGCTACCTCTCCCAGCACGCCGACGAGCTCGGCGCCGGCGGGCACCCCGGCCAGAGCGTGCTGGAAGCAGCTGCGCGCGCGACGGGGTTGACGCCGAACAAGGCGCGGGCGCTGCTCGGCCGCTTCCTGTTCTCGGGCGAGGAGGCCGAGAAACCGCTAGCCGGCCTCTCCGGCGGCGAGCGCCGGCGGCTCTCGCTCGCGGTCCTCGTCGGATCGGAGTCCCCACCCAACGTCCTGATCCTCGACGAGCCCACCAACCATCTCGACATCGAGAGCCGAGAGGCGCTCGAGGACGCGCTGGGCTCTTTTCCCGGCGCCGTCCTGCTCGTCTCCCACGACCGTGCCCTGCTCGACGCCGTCGGGACCCGCACCGTCGCGATCGAGGACCGCACGCTGCGCAGCTACGAGGGCGGCTGGCCCGAGTACGTCCGGGTCCGCGAAGAGCGGCGGGCCGGCGCGGATGTGGGGGGGCCGGGTCCGCATGCGGACCCGTCGTCCGGCCCGCATGCGGGCC
>DATKPO010000030.1:0-125203 GCA_035524055.1 Solirubrobacteraceae bacterium | reverse complement strand
CCGGGGCGGCCACGACGGCGACCGTCTCGGCGTCCGGCCTGCCCGCCCCGCTGCCCCGGCGGACGAAGGCGACGCTGATCCTCGACTTCACGCCCAACGCCGTCCACGCCGGGATCTACCGGGCGCTCGCCGCCGGCTACTACCGGCGCGAGAACATCGAGCTGCAGGTCGTGCAGCCCAGCGCCACCGCCGAACCGCTCAGCCTCGTCGACGCCGGGCGCGCCCAGCTAGGTCTCGCCGACGGCAGCGACGTCGCCACCGCCATCGCAGCCGGCGGCGGCGAGGAGGCCGTCATGGCGATCGTCCAGCGGCCCCTCGGCGGGCTCATCGGCCTCGCCTCCGAGCACCTCCGCTCGCCCGCCCAGCTGCAGGGACGCGCCGTCGGCATCACCGGCGTCCCCTCCGACCGCGCCGTGCTCGACACCGAGGTCAGCCACGCCGGCGGCGACCCCGCCAAGGTCCACGTCGTGACCGTCGGCTTCAACGGCGCCCAGGCGCTCGTCGGCGGAAAGGTCGCCGCCTTCACCGGCTTCATCCCCGACGACGGCGTCGGCCTGCAGGTCTCCGGGCATCCCATCACCTCGTTCTGGCTGGACCGGGAGGGGGGTCCCGCCTACCCCGGTCTCGTCGCCTTCACGACCCGCGGCCTCGCCGCCTCCGACCCCGTGCTGGTCCGAGACTTCGTCGCCGCGACCGTCCGCGGCTACCAGGACACCCTGCGCGATCCCTCCCGCAGCCTGCGGGACCTCCTGCGGCTGAACCCCTCGCTGCCGCGTCACCTGACGGCGGCCTCGCTGCACGCCTACCTGCCGCTGTTCGCCGGCGCCGGCGCCGTGCCCTTCGGCACGCTGCAGCCGGCGCACATCGAAGAGCTCTCGCGCTGGATGGTGCACAACGGGCTGATCGGAGCCCCCGTGCCGTTCGCGCGCTACGGCACCAATGCGTTCGTGCCGCCGGGTCCTCGCAAGCCGATCTCCGGATAGGCGCGCCGGGCCTGGCCGGCGACGGCCTCGTCCCCCCGCTCGCCGTAGGACATCCTGTCCAAAAGCTGATTCCTTTTTGTCCTTGACATAAACGCGAAAGCGCGTAACTTGTCAAGTGCGATGTGTGGCATGCCACATGCGACGCATCGGGGACAGGGATAAGACAGGCACAGGGAAATGCCCCTGACGGGCAGGGAAGAGGGCAGGTTCGCGCCATGGCACCGCATGGCCTGGGAGGGGTGGGGAGCCGCTCCCAGGCGGAGATCAATGATCTGACGGAGCGCTTTCAGATCAAGCCCATGGGCGACGAGCCGCTCGCCGTCGACCACGCCGAAGGGCTGCGCGTCTGGGACGCCGACGGCAGGGAGTACCTCGACGCCATCTCCGGGGAGTGGGTCGTCAACCTCGGCTTCCGCCACCCCGAGATCGCCGACGCCGCCATCGCCCAGCTCGCGCGCACCGAGTGGACGGCGCCCATGTACAACTCCCTGCCCCGCGCCCTGCTCGCCCAGAAGGTCGCCCAGCTCGCGCCCGGCGCCCTGGACAAAGTGCTCTTCGGCGTCACCGGCTCCGACGCCATGGAGGGCGCCATGCACCTCGCCATGCGCTCCACCGGACGCGACGAGTTCGTCTCCCTCTTCCAGGCCTACCACGGGCGGACCTTCGCCACCATCGCCCTCTCCTACACCCACCCCGGGATGTACGAGGGCGCCAAGCAGGGGCTCTCCCGCTATCTCCCCCGCCAGGTCAGGGTGCCGAACTTCAACTGCTACCGCTGCCCCTTCGGCCTGCGCTACCCGTCGTGCGACCTCTTCTGCGCCCGCTTCGTCGAGGACATGATCGTCCAGGGCTCCGAAGGGGGCGTCGCCGGCGTCGTCGTCGAGCCCTTCCAGGCCAACGGCGGCATGGTGCCCGCGCCCGACGGCTACTTCGAGGTCCTGCGCGAGATCTGCGACCGCCAGGGCTGCGCCCTGATCGCCGACGAGGTCCAGACCGCCTGGTCGCGCTGCGGCGAGCTCTTCGCCGTCGACCACTACGGCGTCGAGCCCGACATGATCGTCCTCGGCAAGGCCTTCGGCGGCGGCTTCCCGATGTCCGCCACCGTCGTCAACGACCGCTTCTCCAAGCTCGCCGCATGGGAGTACGGCTTCACCGAGATCGGCCACCCCGTCGCCGCCGCGGCCAGCCTGCGGATGATCGATGTCATGCAGCGCGACGACCTCCCCGGCAACGCCCGGCGGATGGGCGAGCTCTTCGGCGGGCTGCTCGGCGAGCTTTACGAGCGCCACCCCCTGATCGGCGACGTCCGCGTCCTCGGGCTCATGATCGGCGTCGAGCTCGTCCGCGACCGGGCGAGCAAGGAGCACGCCCACGAGGAGGCCGACTGGGTCCTGCACCGGGCGCTGGAGCACGGCCTCATCCTCGGCCGCACCGGGCCGACGTTCCCCCCGCCGCGCGGAAACGTCCTCAAGCTCAAGCCCGCCGTCACCATCGGCGAGGGCGATGTCAGGGAGATCTGCGCCATCCTCGACCGCACCCTGAGCGAGTGCGAAGAGCGCTTCGGGTGATCTGATGCGCGTGCTCGTCACCGGCGCCAGCGGACTGATCGGCTCCAACCTCGCCGCCGCCGCCGCCCAGCAGAGCTGGACCGTGCACGGCACCTGGCACGGCGTCCCGGTGCAGCTGCGCGAAGGCGCCACCAGCCGGCTCGACATCGGCGACCGCCACGCCTGCGTCGCGCTCGCCGAACGCTTCGAGCCCGACGTCCTCGTCCACGCCGCCGCCAGCGTCCAGCTCAGCCGCCTGCAGCACGAGCCGGCGCTGGCCGCGATCAACGTGCTCGGCACCGAGCACACCCTGCACGCCGCGCGCGTCGTGCGCGCCCGCTACGTGCTCGTCTCCTCCGACTGGGTCTTCGGCGGCGACCGGCCCCCCACCCAGTGCTGGCGCGAGGAGGACCCCACCGACCCCGTCAACGCCTACGGACGCTCCAAGCTCGCCTGCGAGCAGACCGTGCGGGAATGGGCCGGAGATTGGCTCATCACCCGCCCCGCCAACGTCTACGGAATCAACCTCGCCCTGCCCCTCGCCGGCGAGTCGCACGCGCGGCACGTCTGGGAGCGCTCCAGCCTCGCGCTGCGCTGGGTCGAGCACCTGCGCGCCGGCCGGCCCCTGCCCGCGCCGCCCGACGTCTACCAATGCCCGACCTACGCCTGGGACTACGCCCAGCGGGTCTGTGAGCTGATCGCCCAGGATTGCGACGGCATCTACAACACCGCCGGCCCCGACGCCCTCTCCCGCCACGACTTCCTCGCGCTGCTGGCGCAGGCCTTCGACTGCGACCCCGAGCTCGTCCACCGAGCCGACCGCGAGTCGTTCCTGCGCGCCTGCGGCGAGACCCCCGATCTGCCGCTGCCATTCAACACCGCCCTCTGCGCCGCCCGCGCCGCCTTCGCCCTCGGCCGCCCCGCGATCGACCCCCGCGCCGGCCTGCGGCTGATGCGCGACCAGCTCCACCGCGTCCTCGGCCCGCGGCCCGGGGCGACGAACGGCGACCCGCGCGCGTCCGGCCCGCGGCCGGGGGCGATGAGCGGCGACCCGCGCGCGTCGGGCTCGCCTCCCGCGGCGAGCGACGGCGGCGAGCCGGCCTTTGCCCACGCCAACCAAATCGGAGGTGGCAGACGATGAAGCTCTTTCTGCTCTACCGGCTGCGCGACGGCGTCACGCCCGAGCGCTACCGCGAGTGGTCGCGCAACCGCGACCAGCCGACGCTGAAGGGCTGCGCGGGGATCCGCGACTACCGGGTGTTCACCGTGCACGACCCCGACGGCAAGAGCCCCTACACAATCGTCGAGCACGTCGACGTCGAGGACTGGGAGACCTGGAAGCGAGTCACCTCCACCGGGCCCATGGTCGCCGTCGGCGAGGACTTCCAGGAGCTGGTGGACACCGGCTCCGTCATCACCCTGCGGGGAGAGGAGATTCTCTGATGTCTGCAACCGACGCGCCGTCGTCGTGGGCACCGACCGCCGCCGGCGCGTCCTCGGACGAGGCCGACCTCACGCGGTTCGGCTACAGCCAGCGGCTGCGGCGCACCATGTCGTCGTTCACCTCGTTCTGCCTGGCCTTCTCGATGATCACCATCACCGGCTCCATCGTCGGCCTCTTCCAGCCGGTCCTGCTGCAGGTCGGAGCCGTCTCGACCTGGTTCTGGCTGCTGGCGCTCGTCGGCATCATGCCGGTGCTCGCCGTCTTCATGCACATGGCCGCCCGGGTGCCCGTCACCGGCTACGCCTACCAGTGGGCGAGCCGGATCACGAGCCCCTACTACGGCTGGATCGTGGCCGTCTTCGGCCTCATCACCTTCACCACCGGAGCCGTCTCCATCGGCGTCCTGCTGGGGTCCGTCTACGCGCCCGAACTCGGGCTGGCGGCCACTCCACAGAACGCCGCCTACCTGTCGGCGGGCGCCCTCTCGCTGGGCTTCATCGTGAACATCGTCGGCATCCGGCTCGCGAGCCGCATGAACAACGGCTTCGCCATGGCCGAGATCGTCGGCACGGGGGCCATCACGATCCTGCTGGTCGTCGGCATCGTGCTCTTCTTCAAAGACACCCAGGGCCTGGGGATCATCGTCAACAACAACGGCGCCGGCGCCGTCAACGGGGCGCACACGCCGTTCGTCAACTACATCCTCGCCTCCCTGCTGCCGATCCTCTCGCTGCTCGGCTGGGAGGCCTCCGCCGACCTCGCCGAGGAGACCAAGAGCCCGCGCAAGGTCGCCCCCAAGGCGATGCTGCGCGCCGTCGTCGTCTCCGGGCTCGCCGGCTTCGCCGTGATGTGGGTGCTCGTCGCCGCCATCAAGGGGCCGATCGCGCCCGCCCTGGAACGGACCAACACGATCTTCTGGATCGTCGACGTCCACCTCGGCGACTTCATCGGCTTCCTCTTCAAGATCATCGCCTTCGGCTCGATGATGGGCTGCATCATCGCCAACATCGCCGTCGCCACCCGGCTGATCTTCTCCGTCTCGCGCGACCGCATGCTGCCCGGCTCGAGCCAGCTCGCGAAGGTCAACGACCGCTTCCGCACGCCGATCATCGCGATCGTCGTGCTCTGGATCGTGTGTCTCGTCATCAACCTCGCCGGCGCCGGAAAAATCTTCCGCATCGTCTCGATGGCGGCCGTGGCCTACTACTTCACCTACGGCAGCACCATCCTCGGTGTCATCTGGGGTCACATCAAGAAACGGATCCCCGAGGCCCCGCCCGACCACTTCGGCCTCGGGCGCTGGCTGATCCCGGTCGCCGTGCTCGGCGTCATGTGGTGCCTGGCCGTGATCCTCGCCTACCTGCTGCCGAGCGCCAACTACTACGTCGCCGGCTACTTCGCCGTCGCGCTCGGGATCGGGGCGCTGTTCACCGTCTACGCCTGGTGGGCGCTGCGCACCAAACGGGCCGCCGTGCCGCCGACGCATCCGGCCGAGACGGCGTCGGTGTCGGGCACCCTCGTCGAGGAGGTCCAGGAGCTGCGGGGACTCGATGCCTGAGGGAGGGCACCCGGGTGAGCGCACGGCCCAGGGGGGTAGCGGCGCCGTGCGTCAGGCGGCGGGAATGGGAACCCCACCCACCCCACCCGCCGCCGCCCCGCGGGGGCCCCACCCGCCCATCGGCGTCGGCCTCGTCGGGCTCGGGGAGATCGGCCAGGTCCACCTGCGCGGCCTGTTGCGGGCGCCCGAGCTGGCGCGGGTCAAGGCCGTCGCCGATCTCGACCCCCGGCTGTGCCGGGATGCCGCCGAGGCGGCCGGGGCGAGCGCCTGCGCGTCGGTCACCGAGCTCCTCGCCGTCGACGGCGTGCAGGTCGTCGACGTCTGCCTGCCGCACCACCTGCACCGCGAGGTCGCCCTCGCCGCGATCGGGGCGGGCCGCCACGTGCTGCTGGAGAAGCCGATGGCGCTGAACGTCGCCGAGTGCGACGAGATCAACGCCGTCGCCCACGAGGCCGGGGTGCAGGTCGGGGTCTCGCACAACCAGCTCTTCTACCCGCCGCACGAGCGCGCCCTGCAGCTGCTGCGCTGCGGCGCGCTGGGACGGCCGCTGCTGCTGCGTATGCGGCTCGCGATCGGCGGCAGGTTCGACGGCTGGCGCGCCGACGCCGCCGCCACCGGCGGCGGGCTGCTGTTCGACGCCGGCGTCCACCGCTTCTACCTCGCCCGTGCGCTGTTCGGCGAGGTCGACCAGGTGCTGGCCGTGGCCGACGCATCGCCGCTGCGCGGCGAGGAGCTCGCCGTCGTCGCCCTGCGCTTTCGCTCCGGCGCCCTCGGGGCGATCGAGGCCAACTACCACGCCCCCGCCGGCGCCTTCGACGACTCCATCGAGATCTGCTGCAGCGAGGGCACCCTCTACATCTCCGGCTGCGAGGCCGACTACGAGGGCTTTCGCACCGGCCCCGCCCTGCGCCGCTACGACGGCGCCTGGCACGACATGCACGTCGCGCCCGGCGGCTGGGAGGAGTCCGTGCAGGCCAGCGTCCTCGCGTTCCTGCGGGCGCTCGTCGCGGGCGAGCCGCCCCCCGTCGACGGCCGCGAGGGCCGCGCCGTCGTCGAGCTGATCGAGCGCGTCTACGAGCTCACCGGGGCGCCGAGAGAGAGCGCGGTGACGGCGTGAACGCAACCGGCCTGGCGCCGATCGGGCACCAGCGCGGCCTCAGCGCGCGGGCGCGCGAGGAGCTGCGCAGCGCGATCGTCGAGGGGCGCCTGCCCGCCGGCTCGCTGACATCGGTGCGCGCGCTCTCCGAGGCGCTGGGGATCTCGCGCACCCCCGTCCGCGAGGCGCTCGTGGACCTCGCCAACGAGGGCATGGTCAGCTTCGAGCGCAACCGCGGGGTGCGCATCAACGACAGCAAGGGCCACGACATCCTCGAGATCTTCCAGCTGCGCCGGCTGATCGAGATCCCCGCGATGCGCGACGCCGTCAGGCGCTTCACGCCAGCCGACGTCCAGGCGCTGGCACGCGAGCTCGCCGCCATGCGCGCCCACCTCGACGACGAGCGCGTCTTCATGCAGCACGACCGCGCCTTTCACCGGGTGCCGCTGGAGGTGCTCGGCAACGCCCGCATGGTCGCCGTCGTCGAGTCCCTGCGCGACCAGACCCGGGTGCGCGGCCTTTCCACCGTCGGCCGCTCGCGCGACCTGCGGGAGATCTGCGCCGAGCACCAGGCGATCTACGACGCCGCCCAGGCCGGCCGCGAGATCCGCGCCGCCCAGGCGCTGGAACGCCACCTGCTGATCACCGAGGAGCTCCTGCGCGTCCAGGCCCAGGCCGACGGGCGGGCTCCCAACCAGGCCAACGGCCAAATGCGATGGAGGAGCGAGTCATGAACGAGAGAACCGGCGGCGAGCTGATCTGCGACCACCTGATCGCTCAGGGCGTGCCCTACGTCTGCGGCATCCCCGGCCACGGCGACATGGGGATCTTCGACGCCTTCAAGGACCGCGCCGACCGCATCACCGTCCTGCAGACACGCCACGAGCAGTCAGCCGGCCACATCGCCGACGCCTACTTCCGCGCCTGCGGACGACCGCTCGCCACGCTGACCTCGATCGGGCCCGGCTCGGCCAACCTCACGACCGCGCTGGCCACCGCCTACGTCGACTCCCAGGCTCTGATCTCCATCACCGGCGGCGTCCAGAGCTACATGGACGGCACCGGCGTCCTGCAGGAGATCGAGCGCCAGCGCGACGCCGACTTCCCGAGCGTCCTGCGCCCGGTCGTCAAGCGCGGCTTCACCGTCCACCGCGCCGACCAGCTCCAGCGCGCCCTGCACCGCGCCTTCAACGTCGCCCTCGGCGGGCGTCCCGGGCCGGTGCACATCGACGTCCCCATCGACGTCCAGGCGCTCACCGGCGAGGGCCTGCGGATCGACGCCGGCCGCCACGCTCCCACACACTCCGCGTCCCACCCCGACCCCGACGGCATCGAAGCGATCCTCGCCGTCCTGCTCGAGGCGCAGCGCCCCGTCATCCTCGCCGGCGGCGGCACCATCCACGCCGGCGCCCAGGCCGAGCTGCGACGCGTCGCCGAAATGCTGCAGGCGCCGGTGCTCGCGACGATGATGGGCAAGGGCGTCTTCCCCGAGGACCACCCCCTCGCCGCCGAGCACACCGGCGCCAACGGCACCATCTGCGGCAACCACTTCTCGCGCGAGGCCGACGTCATCCTCGCCGTCGGCACCCGCTTCGCCGAGCAGACATCCAGCTCCTACCGCCACGGCGAGTCCTTCAGCGTCCCGCCCACCCGCATCGTCCAGATCGACATCGACCCGCGCGAGATCGGCAAGAACTACCCCGTGCAGGTCGGCGTCGTCGCCGACGCCCGCGCCGGCCTCGCCGCGCTCGCCGACGCGCTCGCCGAGCGGCGCAAGCAGATCCCCGACCGGCGCGAGTACATCCTCGAGGCCGCCTCCTGGAAGGGCCGCTGGCGCGCGCTCATCCGCGAGCGCTGGGATCCCGGGGTGCTCTCCATGTCACAGGCCATCGCCGCCCTGCGCGAGGTCCTGCCGCGCGAGGGGATCGTCATCGCCTCCGCCGGACACCCCCAGATCCAGATGTTCCAGGAGTTCGTCAGCTACCAGCCCCGCACCTGGATCACCCCCGGCGGCTACTCCACCATGGGCTTCACCGTGCCCGCCGCCATCGGCGCCAAGCTCGCCGCCCCCGACGTCCCCGTCGTCGGAGTCGCCGGCGACGGCGACTTCCTCATGAGCATCCAGGAGCTCGCCCTCGCCGTCCAGGAGGGCATCTCCGTCGTCTACCTCGTCCTCAACAACATCGGCTGGACCTCGATCCGCGACTTCCAGCGCGGCATGTTCGGCGAGGGCCGCGACTTCGCCGTCGAGTTCCGCCGCCGCTCCGACGGCGAGCTCATCAGCCCCGACTTCGCCGCCATCGCCGAGGGCTTCGGCGCCACCGCCATCCGCGTCGACGAGCTCGCCCAGCTGCGCCCCGCGCTGCAGGCCGCCCTGCGCACGGAGGGGCCAGTCGTCGTCGAGGCCCAGCTCGCCCGCGACCCCCGCAGCACCGAGGGCATCAACGCCGGCTACTGGGACCTGCCCAAGCCCGCCTACCTCAACGGCGCCGCGGGGGTGGAGGCCGCGGTGTGAAGCGACCGCGGGTCATCGCGGGCGGCTGCCGAGCACGGCACCACGTCGTCCGGGCTCGCCGCACCGGACGGCCAGAGGCCACAGCATGAGCAACGATGCCATCGTCTGCCGCAACCCCGCCGACGCGCGCCAGATCGTCGCCCGCTACGACGCCCACGACGCCGACGGCGTCGCCGCCGCCTGCGCCCGCGCACACGCCGCTCAGCCGGCCTGGGCCATGCTGCCCGGGCCCCGCCGGGGGGAGCTGCTGCACCGCGCCGCCGATCTCCTCCAGCGGCGCGGTCAGCGGCTCGCCCAGACGATCGTCGCCGAGGAGGGCAAGCTGCGCGCCGACGCCGCCGGCGAGGTCCGCCGGGCCGCCGCCGTGCTGCGCTTCCACGCCGGCGAGGCCGAACGCGGCGGCGGCGACCTGCGCGACGCCGCCGAGCCCGGGGGGCTGGCGTTCACCCGCCGGCGGGCGCTCGGCGTCGTCGGGCTCATCACGCCCTGGAACTTCCCCATCGCCATCCCCGCCTGGAAGCTCGCCCCCGCGCTCGCCGCCGGCAACGCCGCCGTCATCAAACCCGCCTCCGCCGCGCCCGGGGCCACGCTCGGGCTGCTCGACGCCCTGCGCGAGGCCGGCGTGCCCGAGGACGTCGCCCAGGCCGTCCTCGGCGGCGCCGACGTCGGCCGCGCGCTGGTCGACGACCCCCACGTCCGCGCCGTCTCCTTCACCGGCTCCACCGCCGTCGGACGCGAGCTGGCCGAGCGCGCGCGGGCGCGGGGCGCGCGTTTTCAGGGCGAGCTCGGCGGGAACAATCCGCTGGTGGTCCTCGCCGACGCCGACCCCGAGCTGGCCCTCGCCCTCGCCTGCGAGGGCGCCTTCGCCGCCGCCGGCCAGAAGTGCACCGCGACCCGGCGCCTGATCGTGCAGGAGCCGCTCTACGAGCAGGTCCTGGAGGCGTTCGCCGGGCGGGCGCGGAGTCTGCGCATGGGCGCCGGCGACAGCGACGGCGCCCAGGTGCCGCCCCTGATCTCCCCCGCCGCCGCCGAGGACGTCGCAGGCGCCGTCACCCAGGCCCGCACCCTCGGCGCCGACGTCCTCGCCGGCGGTGTCAGACCCGACGGCGAGCTGCGCCACGGCGGCTTCTACGCTCCCACCGTCATCGCCGGCGCCCAGCCCGGGATGCGCGTGCTCGACGACGAGGTCTTCGGGCCCGTCTGCGCCGTCCTGCCCGCACGCGACCTCGACGACGCCATCGCGCTGGCCAACGCCGTCCCCTACGGGCTCTCCGCCTCCGTCTGCACCAACGACCTCGCGCACGCGCTGCGCTTCGTGCGGGGCGCCGAGGCAGGCATGGTCCACGTCAACCGGCCCACCCCCGGCGCGGACCCCCACATGCCCTTCGGCGGCCTCAAGGCCTCGACCGCCTCCGGCTGGCGCGAGCAGGGGCAGGAGGCCGTCCGCTTCTTCAGCGACCAGCAGACCGTCTACGTCCACGGCGGGGGGCCGGCGGGGTGAGGGTGCCGCCCACCGCCGGGCCATCTCGCCGGGCGAGCCCCGCCGCATCCGCGGCCGGCCGCGCCACGGCTCGCGACGGCGACCGGCCGATCGGCTACGTCGCCGCCGACGTCGGCGAGCGCCGCCCCCGCGAGATCGTCGCCATGCTCGCCGCCGCCGGCTACAGCGCGGTCGACTGGACCATGGAGCAGTACGAACCGCTGCGCGACCCGCCCGGCCAGCTGCGCGAGCTCGTCCAGCGCGCGCAGAACGCCGGCCTGCGGGTACCCCAGCTCATGGTCCACCAGGACCACGTCACCCTCGACCCCGAGCTCTGGGAGCAGCGTGTCAGCCGCGCCGAGTGCGCCGTCATGGCCTGTGCCCACGCCGAGATCGACTCCATCGGCGTCCTCACCGGCCCCAACCCCTGGGAGCGCGGCGCCCTGCGCGTCGGGCGCGACATCGCCGAGGGTCAGGCCTGGGAGCTGGCGCTGCGCGCCCTGGAGCGCGTCCTGCGGCGCGCGGAAAGCGCCGGCGTCCGCGTCGCGCTGGAGCCGTGCTGGGGCACCCTCGCCCACGGGCGCTACCGCGCCGAACACGCCATCCAGCGGCTCGACTGCGCCGCGCTCGCCGTCAACTTCGACCCCAGCCACCACGTCCTCTGCGGCGACGACGTCCCCGCCGCCGCCCGCGCCTGGGGCGGGCGCATCGCCCACGTCCACCTCAAGGACGCCGTCGGCAGATGCCTGCCCGGCGGCGCCCCCGCCGGCGGCGAGCGCGCCGTCGAGGGCGAGGACTTCGCGTTCCTGCTGCCCGGCGAGGGCGCCGTGCCCTGGCCCGCCCTGTTTGACGCCCTGCGCGCGATCCGCTACACCGGGGCGATGAGCGTCGAGAACGAGGCCCACCCGCTGCTCGCCGGCCCCCTGCGCGGCGATCTCGCCCGCTGCGCCGGACTCGCCCGCGAGCTCGTCGCCGGCCTCCTCGACGGCCACCCCATCTCCCGGGTCGCCGCCAACGGCGCCGGTGGCTCTGGGGCCCCCGCAGCCCGCTGGACAGCGGGGGCGTGAGCCGTGGCGTCCCGCGGCGTCTCCGGCCCCAACGGCGCCACCGCGCTGCGCGCCGACTTCGCCCGGCTGCTCGGCGATGACCACGTCCTCGCCGCCGGCGAGCGCGGCATCGCCGCCTACGAGCAGGACGCCACCAGCGCCCGCGGCCTGCGCGGACACGCCGACCTCGTCGTCCGGCCCGGCAGCGCCGAGCAGGTCGCCGCCGTGCTCGCGCTCTGCTACGACCGCGACCTGCCGCTGATCCCGCGCGGCGGCGGCACCGGGCTCGCCGGCGGCGCCGTGCCCGTCCACGGCGGCGTCGTCTGCTCCCTCGAGCGCCTGCGCGCCGTGCGCTCCCTGGAGCCCGAGCTGTGGCGGATGCACGTCGAGGCCGGCCTCAGCACCCGCCACGTCCAGCGCCTCGCCCGCGAGAACGGGCTCTGCTTCCCGCCGGACCCCGGCGCCTCGGAGCAGTCGCAGATCGGCGGCAACGTCGCCACCAACGCCGGCGGGCCCCACGCTTGCAAGTACGGCGTCACCGGAGCCTGGGTCATTGGGCTCGAGGTCGCCCTCGCGCCCGGCGAGCTCGTCGAGATCGGCGGGCCCTACCGCAAGGACGTCGGCGGCTACGACCTCAAGAGCCTCATCGTCGGCTCCGAGGGAACCCTCGGCATCGTCACCGCCGTGCGCCTCATGCTGATGCCGGCCCCCGAGGCCGCCCTGCCGCTGATCGCCTTCCACGCCAGCCGCGAGCAGGGCTGCGCCGCGATCCTCGACGTCCTCGCCGCCGGCATCCAGCCGGCCGCCCTGGACTTCGTCGACGGCGCCGCCCTGCGCATCGCCGCCCACGCCTGGGCCGGCGGCGACATCGATCTCCCCGACGGCGCCCACTTCGCCCTGCTCGCCGAGGTCGACGGCAGCCGCGAAGAGGCCCGCGCCGCCCACTCCGAGCTCGCCACCGCCCTCGGCCCCACCGCCATCGAGCTGCGCCGACCCGAGCGCGACGCCCTCTGGCAGTGGCGCGACCGCGTCGCCGGCGCCGTCGCCGCCGTCCGCGGCGGGAAGGTCAGCGAGGACGTCGTCGTGCCCGTCGAGCGGCTCCCCCAGGCGCTCGACGGCTTCGACGAGATCGCCCACCGCCACGGGCTGCAGTCGTGCGCCTGGGGGCACGCCGCCGACGGCAACATCCACGCCAACCTCCTCGTCGACCCCCGCCAGCCCGACGAGATCGCCGCCGCCGCCGACGCCACCGACGAGCTCTTCGCGCTCGCCGCCGAGCTCGGCGGCGCGATCAGCGGCGAGCACGGCGTCGGCGTCCTCAAGCGCGGCCAGCTCGCCCGCCAATGGCCCGCGCGGGCGCTGGAGATCCACGAGGACATCAAGCGCGCCTTCGACCCCAAGGGCCTGTTGAACCCCGGCAAGAAGCTCGCCCGCACGTCTCTCCCGAGCGCCTCCGCATCCCGCTCAGCGACGCCAAACACGGACGCGTAAGCGTCCAATCCTCTTCAAAACAGCGCCCAAAACGAGGTCCGTCGCGAGTATCCCGTTCCGCCAAGCGGTCTTTCCGCGTCTCGGCGCGCTACGCTTGCGCGCTCGTAGTGCCAATACAACCGAAAGGACGCCGTTTCCATGAACAAGACTCAGCTGGTCGAGGCGGTCTCTGCCGACAGCGGTCTCTCCAAAGCCGATGCCTCGCGCGCGATCGAGTCGTTCGTGAGCACGGTTGGCAAGACGCTCAAGAAAGGCGACGAGGTCGTGATCACCGGCTTCGGCAAGTTCTCCGTGGTCAAACGCGCCGCGCGTCAGGGTGTGAACCCCCGCACCGGCGAGAAAGTCAAGATCAAGGCCTCCAAGGCACCCAAGTTCACTCCCGGGGCCGCGCTCAAGCAGACCGTACACCCCAAAAAATAGGCAGCCACAGGTTTCCCAGCGCGTCCGGGAGAACGACGGCCCGGACGCTTGACGGGTCAGGGAGCGAGGCCGGAAGCCGCCGAGCCGCGGCAGGGATGCCGCGTGCGCTAGCTTCGTGCGCGTAATGACACGGGTCGACCAGCTCGAGCTCCCCTACTTCGACTACACCGAGCCCGAGCTGCGCGGGGAGCGCTTCCACGAGGCGATGCTCGCCCTGCGCGAGCAGGGCTGGCTCGCCCAGGGGCCGCTCGGCAGCATCGTCCTCGACCGCGACGCCGGCGAGCACTTCCTGCGCACCCGCGACGCCGTCTTCCCCGGCATCAAGATCGCCGAGATCTTCGACGTCCGCGACGGGCCCCTCTGGGAGGAGATGCGGCGCAACATCCTCCACCTCAACGGCCCCGACCACGCCCGCCTGCGCAAGCTCGTCAATCCCGCCCTCGCCCCCCGCGCCGTCCAGCGCCACCGGCCGGCGATGCGCGAGCTGCTGCGCGAGCTCTTCGCCGGCCTGCCGGGCGAGTGCGACTTCGTGCAGGCCATCGCCAAGCCCTATCCCTCGCGCGCCATCGCCCACGTCATGGGCGTCCCCGCCGCCGACGCCCCCCGCCTGCACCACTGGTCGAACTGGATCCAGCGCCAGTTCGACGCCGTCTCCATGGCCAACGAGCGGCCCGCCATAGAGGACGCCGTCGCCGAGCTCTACGAGTATCTCTGGGAGCTGCTGCGAGCCCGTCGCCTCGACCCCGGCGAGGACCTCATCTCAGCGCTCATCGCCGCCTCCGAGCCCGACGTCGCCAGCCTCTCCGACCTCGAGTGCGTCAACCTCGTCCTCAACGTCCTCATCGGCGGCGTCGACACCACCCAGAGCCAGCTCGCGCATGCGTTGCGCCTGTTCGCCGAACACCCCGAGCAGTGGGAGCTGCTCGCCGCCGACCCCGACCTCGCCGGCGCCGCCGTCGAGGAGGTCCTGCGTTTTGAGCCCATCACCCCCTTCACCGCCCGCATCCTCGAGCGCGACATCCTCTTCCGCGACATCACCTTCCCCGCCGGCACCATCGTCATGGTCTGCGCCTTCACCGCCAACCGCGACTTCGGGGACCACGACCTCGGCGGCGACCGCTTCGACATCACCGCCGACCGCGGGCGCTCCCGGGTCCTGACATTCGGGGCCGGCGTCCACTACTGCCTCGGCGCCAACCTCGCCCGCGTCGAGCTCGAGGAGGCCCTCGCGTTCCTCGCCCCGCGGATGCCCGGGCTCGCGCTCGCCGGGGAGCCCGTCTTCGAGGGGATCACCGGGATCTACGGGCTCGCCGAGCTGCCCCTGCGGTTCGGGCGCGTTTAGGTCGCGCCCGGCGCCGCGCCTGCATAGCGCGTAGGGGCGTCTGCGTGCGGGGGCCGTGCGTGCGCGGGCGGGCGTGTGTGTGGGGCGAGCATGCCGGCGCGTCCGCGCGGCGCGTCGGGGTGCCTGCGGGGGTCCACGACATCCGTCCAGGCAATTCCGGTGGGTGGCGCCGTCCCGGGCTCGGGGGCCGAGAAATTCGTGGGGGGTCAACGGTGGCTGAGCACCGACATAGGGATAGGCGGACCCCCATCGGGTTGCCGCCGGACCGGCCGCTCGTCGGGCGGCCACCACACGACTAGGAGGAACCCAAGATGAGACTCAGGCATCTACGCCGCGGGGGAGCCGCGGCTCTGGCCCTGGCCGCCGCCCTGGCCATCGTCCCCGCCGACGGGGCCGCCGCGGGGGAATACCACGTCTACTCCTGCCGTACCCCCGGCGGGGCCGTCGCCCCGACCGAAGGCTGGAGCGCGCCGGCGCATTCGGGGGAGGACGCCACGGTTGACAGCTGCGAAGACGCCGGCGGCGGGTTGGTCGCGGGGTTGGATGATGGGTATGGGCACATCGGCGACTCGGAAACCGACAAAGCGACCTGGGCATTTGAAGCGCCCGCTGGAGAGACGATCGCAGCAGCCACACTTTGGCGTGCTGGTGAGGTATATGGCGGCTCCAATAGCAACGCCTCGTATTTGTTTTGGCTGTCAGGAGACGCGTCGACCGGCGGAAGTACTCGCAGCTTCGATAAATGCGTCGCTAGTAGCGGCTGCACCAGCGAAGGCAATCTGGCGGATCCGCTAGCCGCGGAAAACCGCGTGGTTGTACCAGAAAGTGCGCTCAACAGCTCCTATCTTTCGATCAACACCTACTGCGGCGCGGGCCTGGTTGCTGAAGCGCCCTGCCCGGTCGGCAAAAGCGACCCCGGGGGCTACGCCGCCACCGTCGAGCTCTTTGCCGCCGACCTGACGCTGTCCCAGGCCCAGGGACCGGAAGTCTCCGACGTCTCGGGCTCCCTCGCCGAAGCGCCGACCGTGAGCGGGAAGGCCGACGTCGCCTTCGAGGCCACCGACTCCGGGTCGGGTGTCTACGAGGTCGTCTTCCGGGTCGACGGGGAAGTCCTCAGCAGCGTCTTCCCCGAAGAAGAGGGCGGGCGCTGCCACAACCTCAACACCGGGGCCGGGCTGCCGGCGTTCCTCTACCCCCAGCCCTGCCCCTCGGCGCTGAGCGTCGACCTGCCGTTCGACACCGCTGGCCTCACCAACGGCTCCCACGAACTCCTCGTGACCGTGCTCGACGCCGCCGGCAACGCCGCGACGGTGCTCAAACGGAAGGTCACCGTCGCCAACCAGACCGGCTCCGAAGCCGAAAAGGGCGGCACCGAAAAAGGCGGCCCCACCGGCGGCGACGGCAGCGGGTCGGGCGGAGCGGGCGGCGAAAACGGCGCCGGGTCGCAGCCCGGCGGCTCGAATCCGGGGGCCGGCGGCGGCAACTCCGGCAGTGGTGGTGGCGGCGGTGGCTCCACGGGCGGCGGCTCGACCGGCGGCGGCTCCACGGGCTCCACCGGCTCGACCGCCGGCGGCGCAGGCTCGCCGGCGACGGCCGCGGCCGTGGGCGCCGCCAACGGCGTCGGGGCCTCGGCTGACGCCACCCTCACCGCCGCCTGGCACGGCCACCGTGGCGAGCGGCTCGCCGACGGCTACGGCGCCGCCCGGCGCATCGAGGGACGCCTCACCGGGTCCGGCGGGGCCCCGATCGGGGACGCCCGGATCGAAGTCGCCGAGCGCCCGGCCTACGCCGGGGCCGGCGTCCACCCGCTCGCCCTCGCCCAGACCTCGGCCGACGGCCGCTGGAGCCTGCGGCTGCCGCGCCGCCTCTCCTCCTGTCAGCTCCTCGTCGCCTACCGCGACCGGCTCGGCGCCGCGACGCCCGTCGCCACCCGGACCCTGACACTCTCCGTCGCCGCCGGGCTGCGCCTCGCCGTGGCCCCGCGGGTCGCCGGCGCCCGGGGCGGGATCCGGTTCGTCGGGCGCCTCCTCGGCGGGCCCGTCCCGCCGGGTGGCAAGCAGGTCGTGCTCGAGGCCCGCTCCCCCGGCGGGCGCTGGCTGCAGTTCCACGTCGTCCGCGCCGGGCGCGGGGGGCGGTTCGTCTTCGCCTACCGCTTCCGCCTCGCCGGGCCCGTCCGGTACCAGTTCCGGGCGCTCAGCGAGGCCGAGGCCGACTACCCCTTCGCCGCCGGCGGATCGAACGTCGTGGGGGTGTACGAGCGATGACCAAGGCAACCCCGAAGCCGGCCGCCTCGCGCGGCCGGCGGGGTGCCGCGGGCGGCGCTCAGGCAGGTGCCGCCGCCCGTCTCGCGCCCGCTACGGCCGGCACCCGGGAGATCGTGGCCAGCACCGACTACCTCGCCCTCCGCGACGCCATCCTCGAGCGTGCCGCCACCGCCCGGGAGCGGGCCTCCCGGGCGGTCAACACCGAGCTCGTCCTGCTCTACTGGTCGATCGGGCGGGCCATCATCGCCGAGCAGGAGCGCCACGCCTGGGGCGACGACGTCGTCGGCCTCCTCGCCCAGGACCTCCGCGCCCGCGGCGATCTCGGGCGGGGGTTCTCCCGCCGGAATCTCTTCTACATGCGTCGTTTCGCGGCGCTCTGGCCGGAGGAGGAAACAGTGCAGACGCTGTCTGCACAAATTGGTTGGAGCCACCATCAGGCGTTGATCGACGCCTTCGGTGAGGACCGGGAGCTCTATGCCTGGTACGCCGCCAGGGCGATCGAGAGCCGCTGGGCCGTCCGCCACCTGCGAGGCCAGATCAACCTCGGGCTGCATCTCCGCGCGGGTGCCGCCAGCGCCAACTACGCCGCCGCCCTCGGCGACGTCGAGGGTCGCGCCGCGCTCGCCGTCACCAAGGACCCCTACGTCCTCGACTTCATCGACATCGCCGACGACGCCAGCAATGTCGACCCCATGGCATACACGGGGCGTCCCGTCTCGTGTAGATTGAGGCGATGGAGCGGTTGAACATCTCGCTCGATGACGCCCAGGTCGCCAAGCTCGCCCGCCTGGCCGAGCGGATGTATGTGCAGCCTGGCACCCTCGCTCGCTCGCTGCTGTCAGCCGCCCTCGACGACGCCGATCCCGACGTCCGCAACATGGTCGAGTTGCTCGATGCCATGCCCGGGGCGTATGAGCGGGCCCAGCTCGGCCTCGCCCAGGTCCAAGCCGGGCAGGCCGTCGCGCTCGACGAGCTCTGAGGCGTGGCCGCCGTCGAGCTCGCGCCGGCCGCCGTCGAGGATCTCGATGGCCTGATCCGCACCCACAGCCTGCCCCGCGACACCCGGCCGCGTGTCGCGCGTTCGCTGCGCCACCTCGAGTCGTTCCCGCTGCTCGGGCCGGCCCTCGGTGGGCGCTGGGAGGGGTTTCGCTTCGTCCTCGGGCCGTGGCGATGGATGGTGCTGATCTACGTCTTCCTCGAGGCCGACGACCGCGTGGCCGTCGTCACAGTCCAGGACGCTCGGTCGGCCGGGGCCGCCACCGGCGGCCGCCGATAGCCGCTTCACGGGTGCCGTAACTTGCTTCTTACGGTGCAGCGTTCGCCGCCGCTCGGCGATCCGATGGGAAAGGGCTGGTTGCGAGCACGTGCGAGAGAGTGCGCTCGTCCAGTGAACCCGCATCTGGCGGCCCGGCGCGGCAGAGACACACAATGTTGCAGGGAGATCTCGGCCGAATCAGGCGCACGTCGAGATCCGCTGCCCGACATACTTCGACGAGTGTGCGGGAGTCGAACACGTGATGGTGCATAGCTCGGACATCGGGGTTTTCGCGACAGCGCTGTTCGAATGCCGCACGCTCTGGCGCACCGGGATCGCGATCGAGGTCATGAAACTCGAGGATTTCAGGGAGATGGGTCATGTCGTCCTCGCTGGTCCCTCGCGCGGCGTCATTGAGCAGGTGGGCAAGTGGGGTGATGGGTCTACGGTGGTCGAAGGTGCCGTCGCGGTGCGGCGCAACGATCAGCAGATGTCCTCCCCGACGGATCACCCTGCGCCATTCGCCGAGCGCGCCGATCGGGTTCGCCAGATGCTCCAGGACGTGAGAGGACAGCACCAGGTCGTACGCTTCGTCCGGTACCTCCGCGAGCGTTCCGGCCTCGCCGATCAGTCTCCTCCGCAGTGGCATCATCGGCTGGGCGTGATCGGACCACAGTGTCTGATCCGAGAAATCGAGGAGATCGAGTGCCGTGAGATGGGGGTAGATTGGGATCAGGCTGTCCTTCGCGAAGACTTCGCTAGGCCCGCCGAGCTCTAGTGCCACTGCGCCGGCAAGTCCTCGTGCTGTCCGGGTGAGGACCCGATCCTTGTATATCGTACGCCACGTAGCGTCCTTCAATGGCCTTAGAGGCCCCCATTCCACCACGCGTCGGTAGAGGGACGGGCGATGATGATTCGAATCGTGAGAGGAAGCGGATCCGGCGGTTCGCCGGCCGATCTGGATATGAGGACTGGAGGGCGCCATATTGAGTAGAAGAAGCCTATCCCAGATCTCGCAGAGGCGAGAATACTCCGCGCTTTCAACGAGCGATCGGAGGTGCAGCATTGCGCTGGCTAGCGGATATCGGCATGTGGGTTCAAACCGTCGCCTGCTCGTCCGATCAAGACCAGACGAAGGTCTGATCGGGATCTTGCCCGTAGTTTGGAATTCTGGTATAAGGATGCATGCGAGCCGAACGGGCTGGCCTACACGGGATGACTGATGCACGCCCGTTGGGCTGCATAAGTCTCGTTCGAGGGATGAGGAGGATACGTGCTCACGCGTGCCACTTTTTTTGTTGCTGTTTGCAGTTATCTCGATATTGGCATTTTTGGCTGCGGCGGCAAGCGCGCAGGTGATCCCTGCAGCCCAGATGGCTGCGCTGGTAGGTAGGGCTGAAGAATCGGGCTCGGTTACGTCCGCCGAAGATGTGCAGACGACAGCGGCCATGGCGCTTGAGCTGAACCCCTATTTTGTGCCGCAAGACAGCGCAGCCATGCAAGATGTGGCGAACGTGCCCGTTGCCGTCGTCGTGATGCATGGCCACTTCGTGTACACAATGGCCAAGATGCGCCCCGGCGGGAGTCCTCCCGAAGGAGATATCATGGCCTATACGGTGGATTCCGCTACGGGGCAAGCATCGGTGAGCTACGTTGGCGACCGCGCTCCTGAGATCGCTGGTCTTGGCGATATCGAACATTTCACGGCCAGTCCAAGTGGCGCGACCATCAGCCGGGACGTACATCGGTTGCCGCGGCCTCGGCACCCTCGACTCGTGAGGGCGAAGATCGCTACATGGGGTAGCGGGTGCAAATATGCCAACTCTTACCATTGCTACGCGTTGGCCGATTGGCAGATGGGCTCGTCCGAACAAGTCGAGGGCACGCAGACATACCAGAAAACGACGACGATGGATGTGCCAGGGTCCGAATCGGGTGACTTTGTAGACATGGAGGAGTGGGTCATATTCGGGGGTGGCGCCGATTATGCTGAGGTTGGCCAGCAGGGTGGCTCCCATAAAGGCTGTTGCACGATCTGGTGGTTCTGGGCCTTGACCTATGGAAAAGAATATTTCCCTTATGAAGATCCTCCAGAAGTATGGGAAATTCCTTATAACGTTTATGCTAAGTATGAGTGGAAGTCCATCAATCCAACGGAACCTATTTGGTGTCTAGTTATCGGTCCTAACTTGGAAACGGAGTATGTGTGCTACAGGGGTTTCGCTATCTACAACAAATGGCTGGAAGCGGGAGGTGAGGTGGCCACCGAACAAAAGCCGTCGTTTGCTGGCTCCCAGGAGGTTAATGGCCAATGGCTAGGTAGCGGAGAATGGAAAGGCTGGAACTTTGCCCATTACTCTACAGACGGCCCGGAGGGCTCCGCTCCGGGGCTCTGCTATAGCTACATAGGGCCTACACCAGGCGACATGAACTACGGTACATGTTAGTTCAGCCAAGAGTATTCTCGTCAGTAGCTGGACTCATGCGCGACCAGGGCTCTCTTGCTTTCGGCGGCGTCGGCACCGTCGGCTCCGCCGTCGTCCGGCCAGAATCCCGGCGTCATCAGGGTCTTCGTCTAAAGCGTTGGCGGGGCCCGCCCCGCCCCGGAAAGGCGCTCGTGGACAATGCCGGCATTCAAGTGCTGTCGTTGCCGAGCAAACGAGTCGTCCAGCGGCTCACTTCAACCAGGCACGCGCATACACGCTTCACAGTCGGGCCGGGCCGGTACCAGCTAGCGGCTGCGCTGGTGTCAGCCCCCTGCGGCGCAGCGACGGTACCCGTCCTGAGTGGCAAGTAGGTCACCGTGTGCCTCTACTGCTCAATCAAGTAGGCGGCATCCGCTTTCGGGGACGTTCCGCGTGCCCGACAGGAGCCCCATTCTCCAGCGGCGTCCGAAGAGCCATATCGGCCTCCCACCCGGGGTTCTAGCATCCCAGGCATCGTGCCCCCACGTCCCGCATACCCCAGGGCGGACGCGCAGAGCCCGGACCATGAGCGTCGCCCGCTCTCGGGCGACGCCACCGGCTCTGCGGATGCGACTGGTGGCTCCCCGGTCGAGATCCTCTCCACGCCGGCGGCCGGCCCCGCCGCGGTGCGCGGCGGGGCGCTGCGTGTCGGCGGCTACCTGCTCGGCACGCTGGTCAGCGCGCTGTCCGCCGCGCTGCTGCTGCGCCACCTCGGCAAGATCGACACCGGCCTGTACGTCAGCGCGCTCGCCCTAGTGGCCATCGTCGCCGCGGTATCCGATCTCGGCCTGACCGCCGTCGGGGTACGCGAAATCGCGACCCTTCCCGAGGAGGAGCGCTGGCCACTCGCCCGCGATCTGCTTGGCCTGCGGATCACGCTCACCCTCTCCGGTACCTCTGCGATGGTCGTGATCGCATGGGTCGCCTACTCCGAAGCCGTGGCCATCGGGGTCGCCCTGGCGGGTATCGGCCTGCTCCTGCAGGCCACCCAGGACAACTTCGCCATCCCGCTCACCGTAGGCCTGCGGTTCGGCTGGATCGCGGCGCTCGACCTCTCGCGCCAGCTCCTGACGACGCTGCTCATCGTCATCCTCGTCCTGCTGGGCGCGGGGCTGGTGCCGTTTCTTGGCGTATCCATTCCCGTGGGCATCCCCGTCCTCGCCGCGACCGTCGTGCTTGTGCGCGGGACCCGGTCGCTTGCACCGAGCTTCGCCTGGCAGCGTTGGCGACGACTGGTCCGCTCGATCCTGCCCTACTCGGTCGCGGTTGCCGCCTCGGCACTCTACTTTCGAGTCGCCATCCTGCTCGTCGGTGCCTTTTCGACGTCGGCGCAGCTCGGCGACTTCGGCGCCTCGTTTCGGGTCATCGAAGTGCTAACCGTCGTGCCCGCCCTGCTTGCCAGCTCCGCTTTCCCGATCTTCGCTCGCGCCGCCCGTGACGATCACGAACGCTTCGGCTACGCGCTGGGGCGGGTGTTTCAGGTGTCGGTCATCGTCGGCGCCTGGGTCGCCGTCTCGATCGCCATCGGAGCTCCCCTGGCAATGGCGGTCATCGGAGGGCCCGAATTCAAGTCGGCCGCCCCGGTGCTCGCTCTCCAAGGCGTGGCGCTCGGTGCCATGTTCGTCAGTCTCGTCTGGGCCAACGCCCTGCTCGGACTCGGCCGGCACCGGCAGATCATGAGCATCAACCTCGTCGCGCTCGCCTTCAACGCCTCCATCGTCGCCGCGCTCGTAAGCGTCGACGGAGCACGTGGCGCGGCGATCGGCACCGCGATCGCCGAGATCGGGCTGACCATCGCCCAAGCCCTCGCCGTAGTTCGTACCCGGCCGGCGCTGCGGCCCCCGCTACGGACCCTGCCCGGCGTCGCACTTGCGACCCTCGTCGGGCTCATCCCCCTAGCATTCGACGGTGTTCCCACGATCGCGCGTCTAGTCTGCTCGACGGCTATGTTCGCAGTCGTGCTCCTGGTCACCCGCGCCCTGCCCGAGGAGCTGATGGATCTGGTGCCGTGGTCGCGGTAGTCCATCTCGTCTGGGGTCCGCTGGGTCCAGAATCGGTAAGGAGGTTCGTGGTCTCCTATGGCGAACACCCAGCCGGCCTGGAGCACGATCTCGTCTTTCTCCTCAACGGCGTTGCCGGCGCAGAGCGGCCCCGCTTCGAGGCGGAGTTCGCCGATGTCAAGCACAAATTGCTCGTGCTCGACGACCCCGTGCAGGATCTAGCCGCATATGCCCAGGCGATCGCTCGCCTGTCTCACGATCGGCTGTGCTTCCTCAACTCTCACAGCGCGATCCTCGCCGACGACTGGCTCGCCAAGCTCGACCAGGCCCTAGACGGCCCCCGCACCGGCCTGGTGGGGGCGACCGGCTCATGGGCGAGCAACCGCTCGGCCGTCCTCAACGCGCTGCTCCTGCCCAACGCCTATCGCGGAGTCATCCCCAAGCGGCGCCTGGCCCGCGAGGCAGTGTTGGGCATCGAACTCGAGCGAAGCGGTGAGCACTCGGCCGATCCCGCGAGCGCGCGACGCTCAATTACGAGGTCGGTGCTCGCCACCCTGCGGACCCTACCTCCGATGCCCGAACAGCTCGTCCGCTTCGAAGGCTTCCCGGCGCAACATTTGCGCACCAATGCCTTTATGGCCGACCGCGCCACATTCGCGCGTCTGCGATTCCCTCGCATCCGCCGCAAGATGGACGCCTATCTGCTGGAGAGCGGTCGCGGCAGCCTTACCCGGCAGGTTCAGGGACTCGGTCTGCGCACGCTTGTCGTCGCTCGTGACGGCAGCGCATTCGAGCCCGACGCCTGGCCGTCGAGCCGCACCCTGTGGCAGGGTGACCAGGAGGGGCTCATGATCGCCGACAACCAGACCCGCATGTACGAGAACGGCGACATCGGCAGGCGGCGACTGCTCTCAGCTTTTGCCTGGGGTCGGCAGGCCGACCCGACGCCTCCCGAGGGCGACACTCCTGAGGCTGGCGCGGGGTCCGCCGGGCGGGGAAAGTCGGCGGCGTCCGAGGGGGCGTCTCTCACTCGGACGCCCATGCGATGAGCAGGTGGTTCGGCTTACGCCCTCCCCGGTCGCCGCTGCTGGGAGCTTCGGCGTCGGCGCACGGCGAGACTAATGGGGTCGCCGCCGTGCACCTCGTTTGGGGTCCCCTCGGACCTGAGCCGCTGCGGCGCTTCGTTCGCTCCTATCGCGAGCAGCCAGCGGGGCTCGAGCACGACCTCGTGGTGTTGTTGAACGGGGTGCCCCTAGCCGACCAGGCGCTAATGCTCGAGGAGCTTGCCGACCTGCCGTACCGCCTGCTCGTGTTGCCTCGCCCCGTCCAGGATCTGTCGGCGTACACCTACGCCGCCGAGCAGCTAGAGCACGGACGGCTTTGCTTTCTGAACTCGCACAGCGAGCTGCTCGCCCCCGGTTGGCTTGCCAAGCTCGACGCCGCGCTCGCCGACGGCGGGGCGGGACTCGTCGGAGCCACCGGCTCCTGGGCGAGCACTCGTTCATGGATTCTCTACCTGCTTGGACTGCCAAGTCCCTACCGAGGGGTGCTGCCACCCCGCTCGGCTGCGCGGGCACAGTTCCTCGAGATCGAGCTCGAACGCGAAGGCCGCGCGGTCGTCGGCCAAGACGATCCCGCGCGCCGAAGCCCGCTTGAGTCGCTGCGCGCGAAGCTGCGCACTCTGCCGGCCATGCCCGCCCAGATGCTGGGTTTCGATGGATTTCCGGCTCACCATCTGCGCACCAACGCCTTCATGGTTCGGCGTTCCATGCTGCGACGTCTACATGCGCATCAGATCGCAACGAAGATGGGCGCCTACGAACTGGAGAACGGACGACACAGCCTCACCCGGCAGGTCCAGGCGATGGGTTTGCGCACGCTGGTCGTCGCGCGCGACGGTTCGGCCTATCCAGCCGAGCGCTGGCCGCAGGCCCGTACGTTCTGGCAAGGCGACCAGGAGGGGCTGCTCGTAGCCGACAACCAGACCCGCTCTTATGCCGTCGGTGGTGCCGAGCGTCGCCGTCTGCTTGCCGCCTACGCCTGGGGCTCACTTGCCGACCCGGTTTGGTCGGGCGTGTCGGCGAACACCTGTCGACCGGGTCGTGTGGGAGGCGGCGTCGAGGCTCGATGATCGCGGTCGTCTACCTCGCTTGGGCGCCACTCGGACCGGAGCCCATGCGCGAGTTCCTGCGCTTCTACCGCCGGCATCCCGCCGGCGCCGAGCACGAGCTCATCATTCTGCTCAACGGCCACCGCGGCGGGCGCCGTGAGGGCGGCCAGCGCACCGGCGACGCCGCGGGCTCCGCCGGCGATACCGTCGCCGAGGCCGCGGCCACCGACGACCCGGCCCTGCCCGCCGAGCTCGCCGATGTCGAGCACCGCCTACTCGTGCTCCCACGCCCCGTCCTCGACCTGCCCGCCTACGGGCTCGCCGCCCGCGCCCTCGACCACGACCGGCTGTGCCTGCTGAACTCTTACAGCCAGATCCTCGCCGACGGCTGGCTCGGTCTGCTGGACGCCGCCTGTAGCGAGCCCGGCGTCGGGCTGGCCGGGGCCAGCGGCAGCTGGGAGAGTCAGGCCGAGTGGGTCCGCGGCAAGCGTCGCCACTGGCTCCACCAGCTCGCCACCCTGCCCCGGGCGCGGCGCGACTACCCCCGGTTTCCCAACCCCCACATCCGCACCACCGCCTTCATGGCGCGGCGGGAGAGCCTGCTCGAGCTCGGACTCGAGGGCGCTGGCGACAAGCGCGCCACCTACCTCCTGGAGAGCGGTCCCCGCAGCGTCACCCGCATCGTCCAGGAGCGCGGCCTGCGGGTGGTCGTCGTCGGTCGCGACGGGCGCGCCTACGACGTCGCCGACTGGCCCCGCAGCGCCACCTACCGCGCCGGCGGCCAGCGCAACCTGCTCGTCGCCGACCGCCGCACCGCCGACTGGGAGCGGGCCTCGCCGTGGTTGCGCCGCCGGCTGTCACGGGACGCCTGGGGCACGGCGACGG
The DNA here is from genome assembly GCA_035524055.1 of Solirubrobacteraceae bacterium. Lineage (GTDB taxonomy): Bacteria > Actinomycetota > Thermoleophilia > Solirubrobacterales > Solirubrobacteraceae > Palsa-744. The sequence continues at coordinate 99,302 of DATKPO010000030.1, read as the reverse complement.
CTGGTTGAGGCTCCTCCACGATCGCCCGGGCGGCGTTCGCGTTCGCTCGCACGGCTTATAAAGTCTGTGATATGGCAACGCACTCCGCGGCTCGCCCCGACGTTCCCGGTGCACCCCTCGCCCCGGCGGCCAAAGCCGAGCGCCTGCGCCGTTTCCTCGGTCCCGCCCTCCACGAGGACAGGGCTCAGGCCGAATTCTGGCGCTGCCAGTCCGCCGCCGCGCACGCCCAGGTTGGGGCTGAACTTTCGGACATGGCCGCTCAGGTCGCCGTTCAAACCGGCCACGGCAAGGATCCGGCCGCCATGTTTCCCGGACTCTCTCATTTCGAGCGCGTGCGGGTGGCAACGTAAACGATGACAGCGACTTCCGCGAAGAGGATCGAGTGTTCGATCGCCGTCAGCCACGGCCGTCGCGCCATCCACAGACGATCGACAAAAACCGCCACCGAGATCACGCCTCCCCCCGTACCGTGCCATCCGCCCGCACCGGAAGCGACCGGGCAGCGTGGCGTGACATTCGTCGTGGTCCTTCGTCGCAGCCTATTCGGCCGCTCCCGGCAAGCCGATCCCCTGGGACACAATCAGTCTTCAGGAATGGTCCGACAAAAAGACAGCCCCCGTGCCGCGGAGGCTGTCTCTCAATGCTTTTGTCCGCGGGGGGAGGCCTAAGCCCGCGAGTCCCGCGACTCGTAATATCGGACTATACCACGGTTATAGTAAGTGCCTGTCGCCGGCCGCGCTCATATCGCCGGCGCACGTCGCTGAGGTCCGCCTTTTGGCAGACAATGTTCACATCGCGGCGTGGCGTCCGCGTCGGGGTGTCACATATATTCTCTGTCTTCCCGAACCCTTCGGGGATGACACGATCAGAGTATTGCGGCAGAGGGTGTGAGGGTCTGGAGCAGATGAGTCGCGACGCACGATCGAGCTCGTCGAAATGCGCTGTATGGAGACCGCTGCCTGGGTCAGCGCTATGGAGGACGCCGGCGCGGTCATAGCCGGGCGGCCTTGACGATTGCCCCACTCGTCGGTCGGTCCCTCAGATCGCCCCGCGCCGTAACGCCAGCGACCTGCGCAGCGAGATCGAGTGGTCGATCGCCTCCGCCGGCGGCCACGGCCGGCGCTCCCGGCCGCGCGCCGCCCGCCAGCCGTCGACGCGGCCGCGCAGCGCCTCCAGGTCGCGGCAGAGCATCGCGTCGCCCGCCACCACCAGGGCCTCCGTCAACAGCGTCCGCGGCGCCGCCCGGCCGCGCAGGACGCCGTAGCGGCGCAGCAGGTAGCCACGGCTGTAGCCCGCCAGGCGGCGCTGGGTGGCCGAGCGGCTGCCGTAGGTCACCGAGCCCAGGTGCACCCCGACCGCGTCCGGCGCCTGCGCCGTCGTCCAGCCCGCGCTGCGCAGCCGCAGCGCCAGGTCGAGGATCTCCATGTAGGCGTCGATCCCCTCGTCCAGGCCCCCCACCTCCTCCCAGGCGGCGCGGCGGTAGGCGCCGGCGGTGCCCTCCGGGCCGGCGAGGACAGGCGACTCCGGCGGTATCGCCGCGGTCTCCCGTGTCTCCCGTGTCTCCCGCGCGTCCCGTGCGTCCCATGCGTCCCATGCCTCTCGCGCGTCCCGTGCCTCCCGTGCGTCCCGTGTCTCCGGCGCGGCGCCGCCGACGACCTCCGGCGGGCGGCCCTGCAGGCGGGCGAAGCCCGCCAGCGTGACGTCCGCGCTCACCCCGAAGCTGTCGATCGCCCGGCCCCCGGGGGCCAGCATCAGAGACGCCACCGAGCCCACCCGGGGATCGCGCTCCAGCGGCTCCACCAGCCGCTCCAGGCAGTCCCGGCGCAGCTCGACGTCGTTGTTCAGCAGCACCACGTACTCCCCCTCCCCGGCGCCCACCCCGTGGTTGACGGCGTTGGTGTAGCCGCCGTTGTCCGCCAGCTCCAGCAGCGTCACCCCCGGCCACTCCCTGCGCAGCCGCTCCGGCGAGCCGTCGCGGGAGCCGTCGTCGACGACGATCACCCGGTGCTCCGCGCTCTGGCCGGAGAGATGCTCCAGGCAGGACCGCGTGAGCTCGTAGCGCTCGTAGACCGGCACGACGACGTCGATCACTACTGGCGATCGTATTAGCCTTCCCCTGCCCGTGCTCCGCCCCGCCTTCTCGCGCAACCCCCGCCGGCCGGTCTTCCCGCGACCGGCCGCCGCCGGCAGCCGTCGCGACCGTCGCCGCGAGTCCCCCCGGATCGGCCTCAACCTCATCTATCTCGTCCCCGGCGAGACCGGCGGCATGGAGGTCGTCGCCCGCGAGCTCATCCCCGAGCTCATCGCCGCCGCCCCCGGCATCCGCTTCACCGCGTTCGTCAACCGCGAGGCCGCCGCCGCCGGCGGTGGGCCCTGGGGCGAGCTCCTGCCCGCCGTCACCGTTCCCGTCAACGCCCGCCGCCGCGAGCAGTGGGTGATCGGCGAGCAGGTCCTGTTGCCGCCGATGGCCGCCCGCGCCGGCATCGACCTCGTCCACAGCCTCGCCAGCACCTCCCCCGCCTGGGGGCCCTTCCGGCGGGTCGTCACCGTGCACGACCTCATCTACGCCCGCTTCCCCGAGGCCCACTCCGGGCTGCGCGACCGGGGGATGCGGCTGCTCGTCCCGCTCGGCGTCAGACGCGCCGCGCGCGTCATCGCCGACTCCCAGAGCACCCGCGAGGACCTCGTCGAGCTGCTCGGCACCCCGTCCGGGCGCATCGACGTCGCCCCGCTCGGGCTCGGCACCGTCCAGCGCCACGAGCCGCTGCCCGAGGAGCGCATCCGCGAGCGCTTCGCCCTCGGCGACCGCCGCGTCCTGCTCAGTCTCTCCGCCAAGCGGCCCCACAAGAACCTCGCCGCCCTCATCGGCGCGCTCGCCCGGATCCCCGCCGAGCGCCGGCCGCTGCTCGTCCTGCCCGGCTATCCCACCTGGCACGAGGCCGAGCTCCGCGCCCGCGCCGCCGAGCTGCGCGTCGCCGCCGACGTCCGCTTCGAGGGGTGGGTCGGCGCCGGCGAGCTCGAGGGCCTGTGGGCGGTGGCCGACGCCTTCGTCTTCCCCTCCCTCTACGAGGGGTTCGGGCTGCCCGTGCTCGAGGCCATGGCCCGCGGGGTGCCCGTCGCCTGCGCCGACGCCTCCTCCCTGCCCGAGGTCGCCGGCGACGCCGCCCTGCTGTTCGACCCCCGCGACGAGGGCGCCATCGCCGGGGCCATCGAACGGCTCCTCGGCGAGCCCGAGTTCGCCCGGGGGCTGCGGGTCAGGGGAGCCGAGCGGGCGCGGCAGTTCACCTGGGGGCGGACGGCGCGGGTCACGCTCCAGAGCTATGCCCGGGCTTTGGGGCTCAGCGAGGTTCCGGACGCCTGGGGCCTACGCGCCGGATGAGCGGCGGCGAGACCCGCGTCTCGTCGACGCCGAGGACCTCCAGCTCGCCGACGTCCCCGTCGCGCTCAGTCCGTGAGCCGCTCGCGCCCTGTCCGGGCGAAGGCGTGGCGCACGTGGCACAGACGTACCCGCGCTGGGAATCCGCGAGGTCGCGCGATCGATCGCCTGATCTATCGGCGACGCGGCTGCATCTTCTCGCCGTCCCCGTACCCCGCCAGCACCTGCCGCAGCGAGCTCTCAAGCGACAACCTCTCGGCGTTCTCCGCGAACCACCGCGCCGTGCTCTCCCGCAGCGCCATCCCCGCCTCGTGCACCTTCACGATCGCCGCCGCGATCGTCTCGGGGTCGTCGTTCGCTGCCACGAACCCGTTGACGCCGTCGAGCACCAACTCCACCGCCGCGTTGTCCTCGCCCGCCACCACCACGCTCGGGACGGCGTGCGCCGAGGCCTCGACGACGACCATCCCGTAGCCCTCCCGGCTGGAGGTCGAGAGCATGCACAGCGACCGCCGCATCGCTCTCTCCAGGACCGCCGCCTCGACGAAGCCCGGGGCGCTTGCCACCTCCGCCACGCCGTGCTCCACGATCGCCGCCGCCAGCGCCTCCCGCTCGGGGCCGTCGCCGTAGAACTCCCCCCGCAGGCCCTCTATCCGGGCCGCCGCCCGCGCGAATGCCGCCACCGCCAGCGGCGCCCGCTTCTCCGGGATCAGCCGGCCCGCGAACACCACCACCGGCTCCGCCGCCCGCGGGCTCGGCGTCTCCAGGGAGCCCGCGTACTCCCCCTCCAGCACCGTCGGCTCCCCCCGCAGGCTCTCTCCCCGCAGCCGGTCCGCGTGCAGCCGCGAGAAGCAGAACGCCCGCTGGGGCACCCGCGCGCACAGCTCCTGCACCGCCTGCCCCACCCGGCCGCCGACGGGCCCCAGGTACCCGCGCCAGTAGCTCTCGCTCCACACCTCGTGCCAGTCCACCACCAGCCCGAAGCCGCCCAGCGGCCGCGCCAGCGCGGCGGCCAGCAGCGAGAAGTACGGGAACGCGCACGTATGCACCACCTCGTACCGGCGACCGTGGCGCAGCAGGTGCCACAGCACCCCCGCCCCGAACACCAGCGGCGGCAGGATCCGGCGGCGGCCGCCCTCGGCGTAGAGAGCCATCCGCGGGCCCACCGCCACCACCTCGATGCGGGGGTCAACGTCGAGGTCGGGGCGGCCGCGCGCGCCACGCCGGAGGATGCCCCCCTGGCTCGGGCGCTCCCATTGGCGCAGCGTCACATAGGTCACCTCGTGGCCCTCCTGCGCCAGGCGCTCCGCCAGGTTGCGGTACCAGCGCTCCGCGCCGCCGACGGTGTAGGGGAAGAGGCAGTCGTAGACCAGGCAGATCCGCATCGGCGCAGAGACTGTCACATCGTGGGCGACGGGGGACCGGGCAAGCCGGGGTCGAGGTTCCAGATACCCGTGCGCTTCGGTTCATGGCGCCGTGATAGGGTGCCGGCGTGCGTTCGCTCCATAGGATTACGTCTCGCTGGCCGCGGGGATGGCGCCGCTGGGCTGGTGGACTGATGTTCGGCCTGGGCATACTCATACTGTGTCCGTCGGCGGCTGCCTCAGCCGTCCTCAGCGAAGCCCAGATTGACAGTGAGATCATCTATCAGCTCGCATGCCCCGCAGCCACCCAGTGCACAGTCACCGCAGGGACGTTTGGTGAGCCCAAGCCGGGGCAGGAGGTCACGTTCAACCCAACCTTGCCGGGGACGCCGTCTCCGGTGACCATCGACGGCAGCCAGGATCTCTTCAGCATCGCGTGTCCCACGCTGAGCCAATGCACCGTTGGTGACGTGAGCGGCCAGGAGCTCACCTTCGATCCCACGAGTCCTGGTGAATCAGCGCCGGTAAATGTCGAAACCGGGCTCACCTACAGCGTCGCCTGCCCATCGGAAAGTCAGTGCACCGCCACCGGTAATCCCTCGGGCGCCGCCAGCACTTTCGATCCCCGCGAACCCCAAGACGCAACGCACTTCACACTGGACGGCGGCCTGGCGAGCGAATACCAAGCCGTTTTCAAGCTTGCATGTCCATCGGCGATCGAGTGTGTGGCCGTCTCCACGAATGGCACCGAGGTGCGGTTCAACCCCCAGGAGCCCGGTACGCCCATTCCAGTCAGCATAGATCCAGGCGTCGCGCTCGGATCCCTCGCCTGTCCATCCACCGGCCAGTGCACCGCACTGGCGGAAGGCGCCGAGATCACATTCAATCCGGCCTCGCCGGGCATCCCGTCACCTGTGAAGGTAGGCGGCCCGTACGCGCTGCACAGCCTCGCCTGCCCTTCGACCGAACAGTGCACGGCGGGCGCCAGTGAAGGCATGGAGGTGACGTTCGACCCTTTGGCGCCAGGCTCCCCGGCACCGATCCATATCGACGCCGAGGCTGTCCCGGGAGTGTCAGGCGTTTTCTTTCAGCCCGGAGATCTCATAGGGCTCATTGCCTGCCCCAGCGTCAGCCAGTGCACCGCCGTCGACAACGCCGACCGCGAGTTGACGTTCGATCCCGACACACAGACCCCCGAAACGAAGTTCGCGACAGCAGACGACGCCCCTCAGACAGGGTCACAGGTGGGCAATGTTGCTGATGGCGCCGCGAAAGGCCAACATGTTCCGGCGGCGAAAAGCGCGCAGGAAGCCGCCTTAGAAGCGGCAGAGCTTCTAGCCCACGAGATGATCCCCGATGGCAAGGCGCCAGTCATTGACGATGTGCTCGGCGCCCGCGGGTTCACGATTACATTCAAGGCGCCCAGTGCAGGGACAGCCCTCATCGACTGGTATTCGAGAGGTCGCGGCACGTCGGCCGCGAGGAGGACCTCCGATGCGCCGCCGATCCTCGTGGCGACTGGTCGAGCGCGTTTCGCGAAGACCTCCACTGGGAGGATCAGGATCGAGCTCACCCGAGCCGGGATCCGCTTGCTCAAACATGCCAAGAAGGTCAAGCTGATCGCGAGAGGCATCTTTACCCCGACGGGCGGCGCGCCGGCCGTCGTGTCGAGGGCGTTCACGCTTGCGAGATAAGCGCCTGCGAGATACGCCTTGCTACCTTCGCGGCTTGTGTGGCATGTGAGGGCAGTCCCCGCGGCCTGCCAGCAGCTATAGGCTCCAATCCTTGGCCACCTCCCCCACAGCGCAGCGGGGCACGAGCGAGTCGCGGATCACGCGAGCCCGGGACGCCGTGCGCGGCTGGCCGAGCCGGGTCGCTCTCGCCGCCCGGCGGCCCGAGATCGTCGTGCTCGGCATCGTCTTCCTCGTCGGCCTCGTCCTGCGGCTGTACCTCTTCGAGCGCTGGCGCCCCGCGCTGGTCGGGTTTCCCGACAGCGCCATCTACATCGAGGACGCCCTCACCGGCGTCTTCAACAACCCCCTGCGCGTCGGCGGCTACTCCGAGTTCCTGCGGCTCATGCACGGCATCCGCCCGCACCTGTCCTTCGTCATCTTCGTCCAGCACCTCATGGGCCTCGCCAGCGGTCTGCTCCTCTACGGGGCGCTGCGGCGGTTCGGGCTCTCCGGCTGGGTCGCGCTGGTGCCCGCCGTCGTCGTCATCCTCGGCGGCTCGGAGATCTTCATCGAGCACGCCCCCCTCACCGAGGCGCTGTTCATCTTCCTCGTCGACCTCTCCCTCTACGCCCTCTCCCGCGTCTGGGCCGGCCGACGCCCATGGGGCTGGGCGCTGCTCGCCGGCCTCGCCCTTGGCGCCGCCGTCGACGTGCGCAGCGTCGGGCTTCTGCTGCTCCCCGTCCTCGCCCTCGCCGCCGCCCTGCTCGCACCCGAGCGCCCCTGGCGCTGGCGGGCGGCCTGCGGCGCCCTGGTCCTCGTCGCCGCCCTCGTCCCGATCGAGGGCTATCTGATCCCCCACGAAGAAGCCCAGGGATACGGCGGCTTCACCGGCGCCGGCTACTTCGACCTCTACGCCCGCGTCGCCCCCTTCGCCGAATGCTCCAAGTTCCACCCCCCGGCGGGCACCGCGAAACTCTGCATCCACATCCCCCGCTCCCAGCGGCCCGGGCACGACGTCTGGGAGTTCACCGGCCTCTCGCCCGCCGTCCAGGCATACGGCGAGCCCGACATCACCCCAGCCAAGCCGGAAGAGAACTCCCAGCTGCGCGCCTTCGCCGAGGCCGCCATCCTCGCCCAGCCGCTGACATACCTCGAATATGTCGGGCGCGATCTCGTCCGCATCGTGGACCCCTCGTTCTCAAGCTCTCCCTACGGCGGCGTCGCCGCCGGCGGCTACGGCGGCGACGCCCAGCACCTCATGGACTACTACTTCGACACCTCCAACCTCGCCGGCATCGACCCCATCCTTGCCGCCTACTACCCCGGCGACGGCTCGATCCACGAAAACCTCGGCTTCCTGCTCTCCTACGAGCGCGACACCCGCGTCGAGGGGCCGTTCATGGCGCTGCTGCTCGTCCTCGCCCTGCTCGCCCCGATCCTCACCCGCGGACGCGAGCGCCGCGCCGCCCTGCTTCTCGGACTCGCCACCGTCGTGCTGCTCGCCGGGCCCATCTTCACCTCCGAGTACGACTACCGCTTCACCATCCCCGCCTTCGGGCCGCTGGCCGCGACCGCCGCGATCGGAGGGTGGGCGCTTGGGCGGCGCCTCTTGTCGGCACGTCACTGAGTGCTGAGGTTCGCGGCAAGGTCGTGGTTGAAGACGTACACCGAGTAACCGCCCGCGAAGACCATCGCCGCGAGCGGATGCCCCAGCTTGGCCGGTGGCGCCCAGATCTCGTCCGGCACGCCGCTGGCGTCGACCACGAGGAAGGTCCTGATCCCCGGCGTCGCCCTGTACCAGCTGCTGATGTAGTTCCCGGAGAACGTGCAGATGTCGGCGGGCGCGGGGCAGGGACCGACTGGCCTCACCTCCAGCTCGAGCCGGGTCTCCCACGTCAGCGGCGCCGCTTCCCAGTAGCCGCTGTAGCCGATCCTCGCGCCGTGGGCCAGCGCAAAGCGCTCGATTTCGCCGGCCAGCCGCTGGCTCGGGCCCAGACCGGCCGGCTGCACGCCGCTTGCGAGCTCGGCGCGCATGTTGAGCGCCGCGAAGGCCGCCACGCCGGCCAGTACGATTGCGGTGCTCCTGCGGCTGCCCGCCAGTACGCCGAGCAGGGCCGCCAGTGCGCCCCATCCGGCGATCACGTAGCGGCTGTTGCCAATCCCGCCTCCGCCCACCGACGTCAGTGCGAAGGACAGCAGCACCACCACCAGAACCAGCGCCCAGTAGGCGGTGAACAACTCGCGCCGGCCCACCGCCCTCAGCTCGTCTGCGGCAGTCACCTCGCCGGCGCGAAGCCTGCGCCAGAGCACGTGCAGCACGGCCCCTAACGCCGTTAGGATCAGCAGTCCCGAGACGGCGGTAAAGAATGTCGATCCGCTTGCCGGCTGGCCGAAGAAAGCCCCGCCGCCCAACGCCGCAAAGGCGCCCAGGGTATTGCCCAGGTTGGTGAAGAGGGCTTCCGTGGTCGCGAAGTCGATCGGGAACGGGGCGTGAATCACCCCCTGTTCCTGCATCGCATTGCTCAACACGCTGGCGCCGACGACCGAGACTACAGCGACCACCACGGCAAAGATGCTGACTTCCCGCCACACCCGGGAGTGCGTACGCAGCCAGCAGAGCAGCGGCGCAAGCGCGAATGGCGCCACTCCTCCGAACAGCAGTAGCTGGTCAGTTGCGCCCGCCGCCGTCACTATCGCGAGCGGAGCCCCGACGAGGATCTCGACCAGCAGTGGACGTCGTGCCGACATCAGCGCCCGGTGAACCACCAGAAGTCCGCCGCACAGCAGGGCCGTGTGCAACATCAGCGCCCCGTGGCTCTCCGGAACGAGCAGGATCCCGCGCAAGGTTTCGCTGCCGGCTATCAACGCCACTGCGCTGAGCAAGCCCGCCATGCGGCCGAGCGCCCATGTCGCACCCAGGGCGATGATCGCCATCGCGAGCAGCGTGAACACAAACGGAGCCGCCTCCCACAGCGCTCGGTAGTGCGGCAGGCCGACCGTTGCTCGCATCAGCCACCACGGCTCGTACCACGGGTGGTTGCCGAGATTGACCACCGCACCCTTCGGCGCCTGCCCCGCCAGCGCCGGCAGAACGAACGCCGCGGCGTTGTCCGCGTTCAGGTACAGCCCATGTACCAGATCGCGGGCCTGGGCCAGAAGGACGATCGCGTTTCCCGCCCCGACCACCGCCACCAGCCCCGCCAGCCAGCGCAAGCCGTCGGCCCGCGGGCGGCGCAGAGGGACAGCTTTGCGCGCGACGACCGTGCTCACCGGCGGTGACGCTATCAGGGTCTCGGGATTCGACCAACCATCCGGCGTCGCGTAGCGGCGTGGCAGGCAAGGTAGGCGGCGCAGATCTGCGCTGGAGACGCGGAGCGACGCTACGCAGAAGATCTGCTTGCCCGCTAAGATATCTTGCGGTGTGACCTAGGATGAGGTTCGTGGGCCGAGAAGGGGAGCTCGCCGTGCTGCGGGACAGCTGGACGGCTGCCGACGCGCGCCTCATCGTTCTCTGGGGCAGGCGCCGGGTCGGTAAGACCGAGCTGCTCAACCACTTCCTCAAAGGACGCCGCGCGCTCTACTTCAAGGCCGCCGACGCCGCCCGCCGGGACCAGTTGCGCGACCTCTCGCGGGAGCTCGCCCGGGTCTCGCCAAACCCGCCGCTCCCCTCCCAGTCACTCGGTGACTGGGAGGCCGCCCTGGCCGCGATCGAGCACTACGTCTCGGCCGAGCGCACCGTCGTCGTGCTCGACGAGTTTCAGTACCTCGCCGCCAGGGACAAAGAGCTCGAGAGCCTGCTCAACCACTGGTGGCGAACCACCGGGCGGCGGCTGCCGCTGGTGCTCGTCATCGCCGGCAGCGACGTCGTCTTCTTCGAGCGCCGCATCCGCGTCGGCGACAACGTCGGCGTCGGCGTCGGCGATGGTGTCGGCGTGGGCGTCGAGGTCGGCGAGAGTGTCCGCGGCGGCGACGGTGTCCGCGGCGACGGTGTCCGCGTCGGCGAAGGTCTCCGCGGCGGGGAGCACGCCGTCGCCCACGAGCTGTACCGCTGGTCCACAGGCCAGCTGCGGGTCGCGCCACTCGCCTACCGGTCCGCAGCGCTCTTCACTCCGCGCTATGGCGCCGACGACAAGCTGCGCACCTACGCCGTCTGCGGCGGCATACCGCGCTACCTCGAGTGCTTCGACGACGGCATACCGCTCAGCGAGAACATTCTGCGCCACATCCTCTACCGCGACGGCTTCATGCATGACGAGGCCGAGCTGCTGCTGCGCCAGGAGCTTCGCGAACCCCACAACTACTTCTCCACCCTGCGTGCCATCGCCGCCGGGCGTGGCCGCAGCAACGAGATCATGGAGTGGACCGGCCTGGACTCCGCGCCCGTGCGACAGATCACCGCGGTCCTCGAACGGCTCGCCCTCGTCGAGCAGCGCCGACCCGTTACCGCCGGCCCCCGCTCGAAGAAGACGACCTACGCCATCTCCGACGGCTTCCTGCGCTTCCACTTCCGTTTCGTCGAGCCCTACCGCTCGCTGCTGCGCACCCGCACCGGCGCCGAGCGCCACCTGCGCCAAACGGTGCTGCCCCAGCTCGACGACTTCGTCTCCGAAGCCGCCTTCGCGGAAGTCTGCGCCAGTCACCTCCGTGCCGCCGAGCCCGAGGCGGTGTCGGTGGGCGCCTGGTGGGGGGCCGTGCCCCGCAACTTCGAACGGCGCACCGAAAGACGCGAGCTCGACGCCGTGGCCGTCAACCACCGTGGTTTCGTTATCGCCGTCGGCATCTGCAACTGGACCACCGATCAACTCGGCCTTGCCGAGGAGGCACTGCTGACAGGGCTGCAGGGCTACGTCGCCGGCCACTATGTCGACAGGAGCAGGATTCGCCACTATTTCTACGCCCGTTCCGGCTTTGACGAGTCACTGCGTCGCCTGGCCGGATCCGATCCCGGGCGCTATCGCCTCGTCTCTGCGGAGGATCTCTATCGATAGCGCCGCACCTCGGCGACTGTGGCGCAGAGCATCGCATCCGCAGAACATCTAATTGAGCGCGAAGATCTTTTGAGGCGTCGCCGTAGCGCGAAGATCCTTGCGACATCGCCATGCTCATTTGGCGTTTGCCGGCCTCCGCTAGCATCCCCTGCACGCCCGCGCGCCACTTTCCGCCCCCAGCCGCGTTATAACCGCATGGTTCGACCTGCCGCACCGCGCCGGGCCGCCCGACTTCCCGCATGAGCACACTCGAGCAGACAAGGCCACCCCACAGCGCCGATCCCGCCGAGCCGGCGGCGCTGCTCGTCTCCGTCGTCATCCCCTGCCTCAACGAGGCCGAGAACATCGAGCAGTGCGTCCTCGCCGCCCGCGGCGCCATCGCCCGCCTGCACGGTGCCGGCGAGGTCGTGGTCGCCGACAACGGGTCCGAGGACGGCTCCGCCGAGCTCGCCGAAGGCGCCGGCGCCCGCGTCGTGCGCGAATCCCGGCGGGGCTACGGCAGCGCCTACCTGGCCGGCTTCGCCGCCGCCCGGGGGCGCTACATCGTGATGGTCGACGCCGACCTCACCTACGACTTCAAGGAGATCCCCCGCTTCGTCGCCGAGCTCGAGCAGGGCGCGGACATGGTGATCGGCGATCGGATGGACAACATCCAGCCCGGCGCCATGCCCTGGCTGCACCAGTACATCGGCAACCCGATCCTCACCGGCCTGCTCAACTTCCTCTTCCGCACCGGCGTCAAGGACGCCCACTGCGGGATGCGCGCCGTCCGCCGCGACGTCCTCGACCAGCTGGACCTGCGCACCACCGGCATGGAGTTCGCCTCCGAGATGGTCATCCGGGCCGCCAAGGAGCGCCTGCGGATCGCGGAGTTCCCGATCGAATACCACCCGCGCGGCGGCGAGAGCAAACTGTCGAGCTTCCGCGACGGCTGGCGCCACCTGCGCTTCCTGCTCGTCCACAGCCCCACCCATCTCTTCATCCTGCCCGGCGCCCTCATGGCCGGGATCGGCTTCCTCATCATGTGCCTGGTGGAGGCCGGGCTGTCGTTCTTCGGGCGCGCCTGGGGCATGCATGCCCTGATCGGCGGCTCCCTGCTGATGATCGTCGGCACCCAGGTCCTCGCCCTCGGTCTCTGCGCCCACGCCTACGGCACGTACTTCATGGGCGACCGCGATCCCTGGTTCGATCGCATGCGCGCCCGCTTCCGGCTCGAGCACGGACTGCTCGCCGGCGGCGCCTTCGCCCTCGTCGGCGTCGTCATCGGCGCCGTCATCCTCGGCGAATGGATCTCCGGCGGCTTCGGGCGCCTGGCCTACGAACAGCTCGCCGTCTTCGCCGCCGCCCTCCTCGTCGTCGGCATCCAGATCTTCTTCTCCTCATTCCTGCTCTCGATTCTCGGTCTCCGGCGCCGCTGACGGCGAAACCGGCGCGGCGGGCGGTCTCCCCTGCGCGGTGGGCGGCGGCCACGGTGTTCGCCGGCGAGCGGCGCGTCTGGCGCGTCGCCGGCATCTGCGCGCTGCCGCTGCTCGCCGTCATCGCCGGCTACTGGCTGCATCCGGTGCAGTACTTCACCGGCACCGACGACGTCGAGGCGCTCACCTATGTCGTGCCGACCCCCGCCGGGCAGAAGGTCTGCGTGCCCGGCCTGCAGCTGCCCGCCGGCACCGCCCGCATCCGCCTGCAGCTGATCTCGGCGACCACCGAGCGTCCGGTCCTGCACATGGCGCTGGCGCTCGCCGGGCACACCGTGCACAGCAGCCTGCCGCCCCAGGCGGTCGAGTCCGATCGCATCAGCACCGCGATCTTCACCATCCCCAAGGAGCCCGCCCAGCCGGCGTACGCCCCGGCCTCGCTGTGCCTCACCGCCGGCGAACTTGTCAACTGGGGCGGGACGCCGCTGGCGGCGATCCCGTCGCAGCCGCCGACGCTGCAGGGCCACCCCTTCCCGGCGCGGATTGCGCTCTGGTACATGCCCCCCGCCGGTGCCCGCAGCAGCTACCTGGAGCGTGTCAGCGCCATCCTCGACCGCGCCGCCCTGTTCCGCCCCGGCATCGTCGGGCCGTGGCTGTACTGGCTGATCCTCTTCGGCGTCCTGCCCGCCCTCGCCATCGCCGCGATCCGCTGCCTCGCGATCGCGGTGGGGCGCCACGGTCCCCGGGGCACCCGCCGGCTGGCGGCCTGGGTGTTCGCCATCGCCGCCGTCAACTTCGCCTGCTGGGCGCTCATCACGCCGGCCTTCCAGGCGCCCGACGAGGTCGACCACTTCGCCTACACCCAGTCGCTCGTCGAACGCGGCGAAGCGCCCTCGCGCAATCCCGGCGCCCCGCTCGCGCGCTGGTCGGCGCAGGAGAACACGGTGCTGGAAGACATGAGCTTCTTCACCGACCACCAGGTCGGCGACAGCACGGTGCCGTGGGCGCCGGCGCAGGAAGCCCGCTATCTGCGCCAGGTCGCCGCCACCCACCCGCCGGCGAACGACGGCGGCGGCAACGAGACGGCGGCCACCCACGGGCCCATCTACTACGCCGCGCTGGCCCCCGCCTACATGCTCGCCGGCTCCTCGCCGCTGTCGCAGCTGACCCTGATGCGTCTCGCCTCGGCGGCCATCGGGGCGCTGGCGGCGCTGTTCACCTTCCTCCTAGTCCGCGAGCTTGCGCCCGGCCGGGCCTGGCTGGCGGTGCTGGCGGCGCTGCTGGTCGCCTACGAGCCGATGTACGGGTTCATCTCCGGCGCGGTCAACAACGACGTCGGCGTCAACGCCGCCGCCGCCGCCGTCACCTATCTGCTGCTGCGCATGGTCCGGCGCGGCGTCACCCTGCCGTGGGGCCTGGTGACGGGCGCCCTGTTGATCCTGCTGCCGCTGATCAAGGAAACCGGCTACTCCCTGTATCCCATAGCCGGGATCGCGCTCGCCATGACCCTCTGGCGACACCACCGCCGGCGGGCCGACCTGCTCGGCTACGCCGGACTTGCGCTCGGGGGACTGGTGATACACGAGCTCGCGGTCCATCTCGCCGGGACCTTTCATCCCGTCGAAACGACGCTTGCCGCCGGCAAGGTCACCGCCGGGGCGTCCGTCAGCCTCGCCCGGGAACACCCTCTCGGCTTCCTGGCCTACCTCTGGGAGATCTTCCTGCCGCGGCTCCCGTTCATGGCTCCGCACATCGTCGGCGCCGGCTACCCGGCCTACACGATCTTCGTCAAGCGCGGCTGGGGCGCCTTCGGCTGGTACGACGTCTTCTACCCGGAATGGGTCTACCGGGTGCTCGTCGCCGCGATGCTGCTCGTGGCCGTGCTCGGCCTCGGCGCGATCGTCCGCCAGTGGGCCTTCGTGCGGCGCCACCTCTTCGAGGCGATCCTGCTGCTGCTCACCCCGCTTGCCGTCTGGGCGGCGTTCGAGGCCGCGTTCTACACGACCGGGGTGCGCCCCTTCATCGCCGAATTCGGCCGCTACGAGTTTCCCGCCATCGCCGCCCTCGCGGCGATCGTCGTCGCCGCCCTGCAGGCCCTCGGACGGCGCTGGGCGCTGCGTGTCGGGGTTGGCCTGCTGGTGGCGATGATCGCTCTCAGCTACGCCGGGCAGCTGGTGACGCTGACGACGTTCTATGCCTGACGTAACCGTCGCGATCCCCGTCCGCGACGGCGGCGCCCTGCTCGCCCGCACCCTGGCCGCCCTCGCCGCCCAGACCGTCCCCCACGAGCTGCTGGTCTGCGACTCGGGCTCCCGCGACGGCTCGGTCGCGCTCGCCCGCGAGCACGGGGCCCGCGTCATCGAGATCCCCCCGGCCCGGTTCGGCCACGGGGCGACCCGCAACCTGCTGCTCACCGAGGCCCGCGGGGAGCGCGTGGCGCTGCTCACCCAGGACGCCGAGCCCGTGGACGAGCGCTGGCTGGAGCGCCTGCTCGCCGGCTTCGCTCTCGCGGGGGACGTGGCGATCGTCTACGGCCCCTACCGCCCCCGCCCCGGCGCCCCCCCGGCGGTGGCGCTGGAGCTGGAGCACTGGTTCGCCTCGCTCGCCCCCGACGGGCTGCCCACCGTCGAGCGCCTCGCACCCGAGGAGCGGGCGCTGCCGGTCGTCGAGCTCCTCGGCCGCCGGGGCTTCTTCACCGACGCCAACGCCTGCATCGACCGCGCGGCCTGGGAGCGGACGCCGTTTCGCGAGGTGCCCTACGCCGAGGACCGGGTGCTCGCCATAGACGTCCTGCGCGCCGGCGCCGCCAAGGCGTTCGTCCCCGACGCCGCCGTCTGGCACTCCCACGACTACACCCCCGTCCAGCAGCTGCGCCGGGCCTTCGACGAGTGGCGGGGCCTGCTCGAGGTCTACGGCTGGCGCGAGCCCGCGGACCCCCGCAGGTTGGCCCGCCAGCTGCGCGGCGAGCTCGGGCGGGCGCGACGCGAGCTCGTCGCCGCCGGGGTGCCCGCGAACCGGGCAACCGCGACGCTGGCGGCGCTCGCCGGTCATCATCTGCTGCGCTCCACCGGCGCCCTGCTGGGATCGCGCGCCGACCGCCTGCCGCCCTGGGGGAGGCGCGGGCTGTCGCTCGAGCGTCGCGCCACCTTCGCGCCGCTGCGGTGGGACTGAAGGGATACGACAAACGCCGACCTCCCGACGCTTGGACGACGCTGGCGGGCAAGGCCTAAAGCGAAGCGGTTGAGCGACCGAGGGAGAGGCAGATGAGATTCGCGAAGGCGGGCAGTGGGATGATTCTGGCGGCAGCCGTCCTGGGGGCGGCGCCGGCCGGCGCGCAGGCGGCGCTCAGCACCTTCGGCAGCCCCCTGTCGGGGCCGGCGACGCTGAACACGAGCGAAAACCTCGGCTACGCCGGCACCAACACCCCGCTACCGGGCTACGTCTTCCACACCCCCCACGACGGCGCCGACACGGCGCTGTGGAACGTCGCCGGCAACACCCCGGCGGCGCCCGCCGACGGGCAGGTCGTGAAGATCGAACTCGAGGGCTGCGCCCAGCAGGCCGAAGGCGGCCCGGCGCCGCTGAACCAGATCCACTTCCAGATCCTCACGCCGACCGGCGGCGGGACGGCGAAGGTGCAGCTGACATCCCAGCCCTTCGCGATCCCGGTATGCGGGCAGGGCGGGGCGTCGGGCGCGACGGTGAGCAGCTACGAACCGATCAACTTCTGCGTAGTGCCGGGCGACTTCGTGGACTTCAACGACGAGGGGGGCTACGTCGAAAACGTCTACCGCAGCGGCGTCCCCTATCAGGTCATCGGGGCCGCCCGGAATTCGACGATGGACTCGTTCATCATGGGCGACGGCACCGGCAACGGCGCCACCCTGTCCGCCGCGGAGGTCTCCTCGGCCGACGGCTTCGCGGCCAACGCCGGCGAGGAACTGATGTTGAGGGCGACCCTCGGCACGGGCCCGGACGCCCGCTACGTCTGTCCCGGCGGCACCAAGGAAGCCCCGCCGCAGGCGCCGACGGCGCCGGTCAAGCTGCTGCCCCAGACGGACGCCATCAATCGCCGGCACGCGGCCGACATCGTCATGTATTGCCGGGTGGCCCCGGCCTGCGAGGGCACGGCCTCGCTGAGCGCGCTCGCCGGGGGGGCGCGCTACGGCGCCATCCACATCGACATCCCGGTGCGCAGGACGACCCACCTGGAAGTGCCCCTCGCCGGGCGCGCTCTGCGGCGCTTCACGAGACGCCGGCGCACGTTGCCGGCGGCGCTGACGGTCGCGATCGGCGGCCAGGTGGTCCAGCAGAAGGTCACGCTGAAGATATTCTGAGCCGGTGCCGGATGAGCATGGACCGCGGCAGGAGCCGCCCCTGAGGCCCGCCCGGGCCCGGACAGACCCAACCGAGAACGCCGCCCCGAACGCCGCGCTGGACGGGCGGCGGGCCGGCCCCTTCGCCAACCTCCGGCGGCGGGTGAAGCTGACGATCGAATACCACGGCTGGCGCACGCTGCTGTTCCGGATCGTGACGTTCCCGCTGCGCTTCACCCCCCTGCGCCACCGGCTGGCGCTGCGCTCGGAATGGGGCGACGACGCCTTCCGCAACGCCCTCGCCTGGTACCGCGACCACGGGGAGCCGGTGGACATCGTCATCGCCTCCTACCGCGACGCGGAGCTGGTCGCCCGGCTGGTCGCCTCGATCGCCCGCACGGTGCCGGAGGGGATGGCGCGGGTGATCGTCACCGAGGACTGCAGCGGGGACGAGCACGTCGCCGCCCTGCGCGCCATCCCCGGGATCGACGTCGTCGTCGCGGGGGAGCGCAACGAGGGCTTCGCGGCCAACGTCAACCGCGGCCTGGGCGCCACCGACCCGGCCCGGGACGTCGTCGTCCTGAACTCGGACATGGAGGCCCGGGCGGGCTGGCTGGCGGGCCTGCAGTACGCGGCCTCCCAGCAGGAGGAGACGGGGATCGTCGGCGCCAAGCTGCTCTACCCCGACGGGCGCATCCAGTTCGCCGGCACGGTGCGCAACCTCGGCGCGCCGGAGTGGTTCGACCACCGCTACCGCTTCAAGCCCGAGAGCTGGGGGCCGGCGTCGATCGGCGGCAGCGTCCTGGCGGTGTGCGGGGCCTGCATGTACATCAAGCGCGCCGTCCTCGACGACGTCGGCCTCCTGGACGAGCGCTACCCGATGGCCTACGAGGACGTCGACTACTGCCTGCGCGCATGGCGGGCGGGGTGGGGCGTGGTGTACTTCCCGGCGGCGACCCTGATCCACCACGAGTCGGCGACGCGCGGCACCGAGGTGGGGGAGCGCGAGCGGGTTTCGCAGCGTCTTTTTTGGGGGGAGTGGGGGGATTTCTTCGATGCCCGCCCGGTGCGCACCGCGGACGGCCGGCTGCGGGTGGCGTACGTCACCGAGGGCACCGGCGTCGGCGGGGGGCACCGGGACATCTTCGAGCACCTCAACCGCCTCGCCGAGCGCGGCCACGAGGTCGCGCTCTACACCCTCGGCGGCCAGCCCGACTGGTTCGATCTGCGGGTCCCGGTGCACGGCTTCGAGTACTACGAGGAGCTCGTCGCCGCGCTGGCGCCGCTGGACGCGATCAAGGTCGCCACCTGGTGGAACACGGCGGTGCCGGTGTGGAAGGCGAGCGTCACCCACGGGATCCCGGCGTACTTCGTCCAGGACATCGAGACCTCGTACTACCCCGACGACGAGCACGTCCGCCACGCCGTCCTGGACTCCTACCGGCCGGAGTTCCGGTACATGACGATCTCGGGGTGGAACCGGGAGCGGCTGCGGGAGCTGGGCCTCGACGCCGTGCTGATCCCGCCCGGGATCGACCTGGAGAACTTTCGCGAGCGGCCCGAGGTGGAGCGGCGGGACGACATGGTGCTGGCGCTCGGCCGGAGCCTGCCGCTGAAGAACCTGCCGCAGACGCTCGACGCCTGGCGGGCGCTGCCCGAGCCGCGGCCCGAGCTGTGCCTGTTCGGGATCGAGCCCGAGCTCGCCACCGACCCCGGGATGCGCTACGTCCAGTCTCCCACCGACGACGAGGTGGGGGAGCTGTTCAGCCAGGCCACCGTCTTCGTCCAGACATCCACCCACGAGGGCTTCTGCCTGCCGGCGCTGGAGTCGATGGCGACCGGCGGAGCCGTGGTCTGCACCGACGCCCACGGCAACCGCGACTTCTGCGTGGACGGCGAGAACTGCCTGATGCCCGAGGCCGACGCCGGGGCGGTGAGCGCCGCCATCGCCCGCCTGCTCGCCGACCCGGAGCTGCGCGAGCGGCTGGGGCGGGCGGGTGTGGAGACCGCCCGGGACTACGCCTGGGAGCGGCGGATCGATGCCCTGGAGGAGTTCCTGACGGACATCGCGACCCCCCGGCGGCTCGACCTCGCGGCGGCCACGGCGGTGCCGGGGCAGGCGTGAAGGCGGAGTTCGCGCGCGAGCTGCGCTGCCCGGCCTGCCACAGCGATCGCGCCCTGGCGCTGGGCGGCGCGCACGAGGACGACGCCCGGGAGGTCCGCGAGGGCAGGCTGCGCTGCTCGGCCTGCGGGAGGGAGTTCGAGGTCCACCGCGGGGTGCCGGAGCTGCTCTACGAGCCGCCCGAGCACCTGCTCGCCGAGGCGGCCGGGCTGGAGCGCTTCGCCGAGCACATGCGCGCCGGCGGCTGGGACCGGGAGACGGTGCACCGGCTGCCGGACCTGGAGCACGGCTACTGGTACGTCCAGGCCCGGTCGATGCACCAGCTGCTGACGACGGTCCCCTTCGTGCCGGGGCAGAGCGTCCTCGACATCGGCTCGAACACGTGCTGGGCGTCCAACCACTTCGCCGAACGGGGCCTGCGGGCGATCGCGCTGGACATCGCGACGGTCGAGCTCCAGGGGCTGTACACGGCGGACTGGTTCATCGAGGACGGCGAGGTCTTCTTCGAGCGAGTGTTGGGGTCGATGGACGCGATCCCGCTGGCGTCGAGCAGCGTGGACTACGTCTACTGCTGCCAGGTCCTGCACCACAACGACGACGAGGGCCTGCGGCGGACGTTCGCCGAGATCTTCCGCGTCCTGCGGCCCGGGGGGCGGCTGCTGATGGTCAACGAGACCCTGAAGACCGTGCGCGACCCCTCCGGGGTCCACGTCGAGGGGGTCGAGGAGTTCGAGGGCTACGAGCACGCCCACTGGGCGGCGCGGTACCGCTGGGAGGCGACGCGGGCGGGGTTCTTCACCGACGTCGTCGAGCCCCACTACGTGGGTTTCTTTGGGGACGCCCCCGAGGGGGGCGGGGGGAGCGCCACCGAGGACGGCGATTCCCACGAGCGCGGCCGGCGACTGGGCGCGGCGCTGCGCCGCAGCCGGGTCGCGCGGCGGCTTTACCTGGCGTGGCTGAACACCGTCAGGGGGACGGTGTCGATGAACATGATCGCCACCAAGCCCCTGCGCTACGTCGGCCGCCACGAGGGGATGGGGGCCGGCGAGCGGCTGGCCCGGCTGGCGGCGGCGGGGCTGCGGCTGCGCGGGGACCGCAGGCGGGGGCTCGCGCCGGAGCGTCTGCCGCGCTCGCCGGAGGAGATCACGGCGCGGCTATTGGAGGCGCCCGGGGCGTCGGGCGGGCCGGGGTTGCGGTCGGGCCGGGCGCGGAGTGAGCCTCGTTGATCCGGATCCCCGGACGTCGGCGGATGGCTCACGGCTTATCCAAGCCGAGAGCTGCAGACCATGCCAGGCGGGAGCATTTCTTCGACGCTCCTAAAGCTGCCGCCGCCACCGTCGATACGCTCCGCGCGCGGGTGAGGGCCCCTGGCCCTTAGCTCGCACTAGCAAATCAATCGGACGGCAAACCGTGGTATAATTCTTCCTGCGGGTGAGGGCCTCTGGCCCTTAGCTCGCATTCTTTGTAGGTACGCTACTGCGGTGGCTCCCGCAAAGCGTGCCCCCTGCCCGTCGCGTTCGTCTAGTCGGCGCGAATTGTCGCAGGACCATCCCACGGGCATGGTCTTCTTGGATGAGGCGGGCATTATCGCCCGAGATCGCTTCTTCGCCGTGGGGTGCCTGAAGCTTGCTGAGCCCAGCATCTTGCTCCGAAAGGTCCAGCACTTGCGGGATCGCATGCAGACGTATCACGAGATCCACTTCACTGACGTGACACGGACGTCGCTGCCGTTCTACAACGGCGTTGTCGATCTCGTAGCCGCGAGCGACGGATATTTCTCATGCTTCGTGGTCGATCGAGACAAGGGTGACCCAGTCGAGCGATTCGGTTCTCCATGGTCTGCCTACGAGAAGCTCGCCAAGCAGCTACTGCTTGGAAGTATCCGCCCACGCGAGCTGCTCGTAGTGCTTGCCGACAACTACTCGACCCCTCAAAATGTCGCTTTCGAGCAGGATGTTAGAGCTGCGGTCAATAAGAAGCTGGGACGATTGGGTGTCGTGAGCGTGTGTCGGCTCGACTCAAAGTCAACGGATGCTCTGCAGATCGTTGATCTGCTCACGTCGGCAGTTGCCTTTGAGTTCCGACAGGCAGCGGGCATCGCCGCCAAGCGTAATGCAAAGGCAAGCCTGTCGAAGTATGTTCGTCGCAAATACGGAGTGGAGACGTGTCTCAAAGGATGCAGACAGGGGGCCCTCAACGTGGCGCTCTATGGGGTTAATACGCCCAAGAAGGACGATACGGGTCGCCCGGCGGGGTCGAAAAGCGACAGCCGCTAGGTGCCCATATAGGCTCAGAAGTCATCGTCGAAGGCCGCCGGCTGCCGTACGGACTGCGGCAGTAGGGCCAGCCGGTCCGCGACGTGCATTGCCTCCAGCGCGCGTCGTTCGCGATTCTCGTGGAACAGCGGGACGCCGAGGATGGCCGCGGCCTCGAAGGCGATCCCCAGCCTCACCGAGAGATCGCCGCGCTCGACCTTCTGCATCGTGACTTCGGTGACGCCGACGCGCTCGGCCAGCTCCTTGAGCGTCCAGCGGCGCTCCCGTCGTGCCAGGCGAACGCGCGAGCCGAGCAGCCGGGCGGCGTCGACGGTCAGCGGAGAGTATGCGCGTGGACGGGGCATCGTCCACATTATAGTGTGGCTAGAGTAGCCTAGGCCATATTTTTATATGGCTACGCCCTGCGGTTGTAAGGTGTTTGTTCGGTGCAATTAGCCCTGGCGTCGGCCGCACACTTTTAGGAAGCTCGGCTACAGGTTCTCGGCGACGTACGGCGCCGAGCGGTTGAAGACCCAGAAGCCCAGCGCGAAGATGGCAGCCACGACGGCCAGCGGCTCGATCAGCCCGGCCCAGCTGCCGAGCGCCTGACCGGCGCTGAGGGTGGCATGGGTGACCATGGCGTGGCGGAACTGCTGGAAGACGGTGACCAGTGGGTTGGCCGTGTAGAGGTGGTAGAGGAAGGGTTTGGGTTGGTGCGGCGCCGTCGGGTAGAGCAGCGTCTCCCGGACCTTCTCCAGCGGGATGATCACGGGCGAGCCGTAGAAGACGATCTGGCTGACGACTTCCCAGATCGGCTGGATGTCGCGGGCGCGCACGAACAGCGCCGAAAGCAGCATCGCGAGGCCGGTCGAGAAAAGCAGGAGCATCACCAGGATCAGCGGCAGCTCCAGCCAGCTGAGCATCGGCTGGACGCCTGAGATCAGCGCGAAGATGAGCACGACGATCAGGTTCATCATCAGGTTGAAGAACGCCAGGAGCACGACCGACAGTGGGATCACCAGGCGCGGGAACTGGATCTTGCGGACCATGTTCTCGCGGTCGACCACGCTGCGCACCGCGCCGCCGGTGGCTTCGGCGAAGAACGTGAACAGCACGATCGAGCCGAGCAGCTGCACGCCGTAGAACTGTTCGCTGGGCTTGCCGCCGCGGCCGACGTGGCTGATGACGACGAAGAAGACGTAGAGCACGCCGAACAGCAGCAGCGGCTTCATCACCTGCCACACGTAGCCCAGCGCCGAGCCGAAGAACTTCAGCTTGAATTCGTTGCGCGCGATGTTGTAGGTGAGGTGCCAGAAGCGCCGCCAGTCGTCGTTCAGCGCCCGTGGGCCGCGGATGGGGCGGCCGAGCCCGGGCAGCGGCGCGGCCGGGGCGAGGGGCTCGCCGAAGGGGCTTGCCTCGACGGTGCTCACGACCGCGCCCCCGAGTGCAGCGGCGCCACGGGGCTCGCCTGGGCGTCGCCGGTCGGGGGCGCCTGCCCGGCGCGGGCGATGCCGACCTGGACCGGCAGGTCGATGACGCCGCCGAGCGCTTCGGGGGCGGTGACGATGAACGAGAAGGCGCCCTCGAAGCGGTCGATCAGGTCGAGGCCGGTGCCGCGGTGGGCGAGGGTGAAGACCGGGCTGTAGCGGCCGGGGGCGAGGACGTTGTCGAAGGTGAACGAGAACTGCACCTCCTCGCCGGCGGCGAAGTGCCCGCTCTGGTCGTGTTCGCGGGTGGTCGTCGCGACGAAGACGGCGCGGTGCTCGTCGTTGAGCACGTAGACGCTGGCCGAGGGGTCCTCGACGTCGACCTCGAAGCGCACCAGGGCGTTCAGCGTGATCCGCTGGCCCTGGGGGAGCGACGCCGGCCTGCCGCCATCGGCATCCTGCACCCAGGCTTCGAGCACACGCGCCTCGCCGTCGCCGCCGCGGTCGCCGTCGCCGATCGCACCGCCATCGTCCTGGGTGCCCTTGGCGGCGGCCTCCTGCTTGGCGGCGTGGGCGAAGTTGATCTCCAGGTAGCGGTCGGCGACCTCGTGGGGCTCGCCGAGGTGGACCATCTCGCCGCGCTCGAGCAGCATGGCGCGGTCGCAGAAGCGTTTCAGGGAGCCCATATCGTGGGTCACGAACACGATCGTCCGGCCCTCGGCGCGCATCTTGTAGAAGACGTCGAAGCACTTCTGCTGGAAGGAGGCGTCGCCGACGGCGAGGACCTCGTCGACGAGCAGGACGTCGGCGTCGACCTGGATCGCCACCGAGAAGGCCAGGCGGACGTGCATCCCGGAGGAGTAGTTCTTGAGCTTGAGCTCCTCGAACTCGCGGAGTTCGGCGAAGTCGATGACCTCGTCCACCCGGCGGCGGGCCTCGCGCGGGGTGAGGCCCATCATGATCCCGTTGAGAACCACGTTGTCGCGGGCGGCGAGATCCTGGTTGAAGCCCACCCCGAGCTCGATGAACGTCGAGAGGCGGCCGTCCATCCAGATCCGGCCGCGGTCGACGCCGTAGATCCCGGCGAGGCACTTCAGCAGAGTGCTCTTGCCGGAGCCGTTGCGCCCGGCGATGCCGAAGAACTCGCCGCGGTTGACCTGGAAGCTGATGTCCCGCAGGACGTCGAAGGTCTCGTGGCGGCTGCGCCGCAGGGGGTGCAGGGCGCGCTCCTTGAGGGTGTGCACCCGCTCCTCGGGCACCCGGAAGGTCTTGTGCACCGCGTCGACCACGATCGGGGGCACGGCGCTGGAGGGGTCTGGCATCGGGGGAAGGGTACCGATGGCGAGCCCGGCGACCCGTCGCACCCGGCCGCTGGTCGCTCGTCCTCAGGCGGCGCGGGCGATGTATTCGCGCAGCGCGGTCCGGGCGATCTCGCTGACAGACCGGTGCTCCTCCTGGGCGCGAGCACGCAGCGCCTGCGCCAGGTCGGGGTCGACGCGGATCTGGATGCGCGGGGAGACCCCTCCGGGACCCAGAGACGGGCGTCCAACGCTGACGCGGATCGCCTTGTCGAGGTCGTAGCCTCGTTCGGCCTCGTCGGCGAGCGCCTCGATGTCCTCGTCGGTGAGCACCTCGCCGCTGGCCGTCGTGAACTTGGTCATCGCTCCGTCTCCTCGTAGCGCTTGCGGTACTTGGGGCGTAGTTCCATCGCGTGGATCACGAGCAACTCCCCGTCTCTGCCCTCGACGGCCATGACCTCGAGCGCCTGCTCCGGGGCGTCGTCACCGAGGTAGACGGTCCGGATCGAACGCGCCTGCGCCCCTCCCTCTGGCGGAGGCTCTTGGAAGCGGACGCGGTGGTTGGCGATGACATGGCGGATCTGGTCCCGGGATATGCGGTGGCGGCTCGCCGAGCGCGCGAAGCGAACACGTTCCTCTCGGCGATGAATGGGAATTACGTCAGCCATAATAGCGGGGATTCGCGACTGTGGTGCCGGGCGCGTGCCGGTGCCCGCTCAGATGATCCGGATTGCTTGGGACGGTTCTCTCGCGCCGGCGAGTTCGCTTGGCGGGTGCCCGACGGTTGCTCGGCTTGCTATGACCGCTGAAGCCAGTGGACGAAGCTCGGGTACGGCGCCTTGGCGTCGACGAGGCTCGCCAGGGCGCGGACGAGCGGGCCGACCGAGCTGGGGCCTCGGGGGAAGCGCCGGGGGTGCAGGATGACGACGCCGTGGTGCTCGCGTCCACGACTCCGGTATTCGCGATCAAGGGCGAGGAAGTCCTCGCGGTTGTAGGTCACCACCGCGAGCCGCTCGCGCTGGGCGTGGGCGAAGAGGTCGGGATCGGTGAGCCCGCGCAGGCTCGGGTCGGCCTCCACCGCCATCGCCTCGTGCCCGCGCTCGCGAAGCTGCTCGGCGATCCGCGCCGGGAGCATCTCGTCGAGGAGCAGCTTCAAGCCGGCACGTGCTGCCCGCTACGCCACCGCTGCTCGGCGGCGTCGGCCTCCTCGACGTTGCGTGCGATACGCGCATCGATGTCCTCGGGGTAGGCCGCGTAGTAGCCCAGCGCGCTTCGCACCTGGGCCGGTGTGAGACGAGCCCAGTCGGCCACGGCGCCCACCGCCTCGTCGCTGGCGTGGCCGCCGGCGCGGACGGCGGCGATCACCTCCCAGACGTCCGGCCCCCCCGAGAGCCCGGCGCGGCGCCCGGTGGGTCCGTCGCGGAAGACCACCCCCGGGTGCTCCTCCATGCGCATCCCCTCGTCGATGTAGCGCTCCGCCAGGCGCGACTTGTTCAGGCCGGCCTCCGCGCCGCGCCTCTGCAGCCGGTCGATCACCGCTGCATCCAGCCGCGCCGAGAACTGACGGGAGGGCATGTATGACAGTGTAACGCGGGGACGTCGGCTGTGGTATCAGCGCATGCTGAGGAGGTCCGCGACTCGGCGAGCTTCACACTCGACACCTGCGTCCACGTACTCGACAACGACCTCGGTGGGCCCCTGCAAAGTGCCCAATGAGGCGGAGCTGGTCTGATCGCTTGGGCGGCTTTGCCGTCCGTTTTGCCGCTGGTAGCCTTGGGTGCGATGGCGACGACCGCGGTTGAGATCGACAACGACTTGCTGGCGCGGCTGCGCGAGCGCTCGCCGGGCAAGAGCGACCGCGAGCTACTCGAGGATCTCGCGGTGGTGACGCTCGGGTTCGAGACGATCCGTCGCGTGCAGCGACGCACCGCTGAGGCTGGTGTCGATCAGGAGGAGATCGAACGCGAAGCGGTGCGCGCAGTGCGCGAGCACCGACGCCGGGGCACGGCCGGGCAGGCCGCGACTTGAAGCGCGTCGTAGTCGATCCCAACGTCCTGCTCTCTGCGCTAGTCGGCCGGCCCGATGCGGCGCCTGCGGTCCTGCTCGAAGCGATTCACGACCACACCGTCGAGATGATCGCTTGCCCCGCCTTGATCGCGGAGGTTCGCAAGACCCTGGCCGAGCCGTACTTTCGCGCTCTGCTCGACGAGGCCGAGGTGGAGCAGGCCGTGGCAGCACTCCAGCGTGTGGCGGTGATGCGCGACGATCCGCTCAATCCCAAGCCGGTATTACGCGACCCGAGCGACGACTACTTGCTCGCGCTGGCTCAAGCCGGCGAAGCCGACGCGATCGTCACGGGCGACAAGGACCTGCTCGACCATGCCGCCCTGAGCCCACCCGCGATCAGAGCACGCGAGGCCATTGAGAGGCTCGCGAACGATTGAGAAGGCGTCCCGCTGGAGTGCGTCGAGGCAATTCGTGGGGGGTCTAGGGGCCGTCGCAGACGACATGGGTGCAGAAGGTCCATGTCACGCGATGCAAGGAGGCTTCAATGTTGACCGATAGAGATCTGCGGATCACGGGTTGGATCGGAGGGCTCGGCGCCGCCGGCGGGGAGCACGTCGTGACGCGCTTCGCCACCGGCCGCAGCCTGGCGTTCAAGCGTCTGGCGCTGCTCGTCGGCGCGGGGATGCTCGAGCAGCGCCGGCTGCTCTACGGCCGGCCGGCGCTGTACGTCGCGACCCGGGCGGGGTTGCGGGCTCACGGGCTGGAGGGCCTCGGCGCCTTTCGCCTCGGCCCCGGGGGCTTCGAACACGCCTGGCGGGTGGCGGAGGTGGCGGCCCGCGTCGGCGCCGAGCTCGCCGACTGGGAGGTGCTCGGCGAGCGCGAGTTTCGCTGGCGCGAGCGCGACGCCGGCGAGCTGCTGGCCTCGATCAAGCTGCCCCCGCCCGGTGGCTCGGAACGGCTGCACGACGTCTACCACCGGCCGGACCTGGCGCTGGTGTCGCCGGCGGGGCGGGTCGTGGCGGTCGAGGTCGAGCTGACCGTCAAGTCCCGCCGGCGGCTGGAGTCGATCTGCCGCGGCTGGGGCCGGGCGCGGCACGTCGAGCACACCTACTACCTGGCGACCCCGTCGGCCGCGGCCGCGGTCGGGCGGGGGGTGAAGGAGACCTGCACCGAGGAGCTCGTGACGGTGCTCGCGTTGGATCGCGTGGGGGAGGTCGTCGAGCGGGAGCGGGACGGGGCTCGCGAAGGCCGGGACCACCGCCCCGGCGTCGAGGCGGGCGCCGCATGCGACGGCGAGTGGTGGGGGCTGGCGCCGGCGAGGTACGGGGAGCACCGGCGCCTGTAGACGCTTGTCATTGACATTCTGCTTGTGGGAATGATTGACTGTCGCGCTTGTGTGGGCTGACCATGGGCGTTCATTGAAGACCTGCGCGGCCGGGCACGGTGGTCTCGGCGACGGTGTCCGCCGTGATTGCCGGGTCCGGGGCCAGGGAGCCGTTCCCCTGCGGGTGAGCGGGCAGTCAGAGGTGACGCCGAGCTCGACGTCGAAGCCGAGGGCCGGCTCCGGGCCGTCCCTGGACCTTGCCGGCTGGGCCGGCGAGCCGGCTGAGGGCGGTGCGATCACGGTCGCGCTGGGCCGCTTCGACGCGCTGCTGGGTCGCGGCCTGACGCAGGTACTGCGAGAGGACCGGGCCATTCGGATCCTCGCCAGCGACCTCGACGGCGCGCGGTTAGAGCGCGCCGCCGCCGAGTTGACGCCACGGGTCGCCATCCTCGACGAGGCGAGCGTCGTCGATCCCGCGGCGGTGGGGCGTCTGAGGGGCGCCCATGCCGGGATCGGGGTCATCGTGCTGGCCGGTCAACCGACCGTCGCCTACGCGACGCGGCTCTTCGCCAGCGGGGTCAGCTGTCTGTCCAAGCGCGTCTCCGCCGCTGACGTCCTCGCCGCGGTTCGTGTCGCGGCGAGCGGGAAGCGGGTCTTCGCGTACGTCGAGGGCCATCTCATGGAACGCGGCCACCCGGAGCGCGCCGGGCTGACGCCGCGCGAGGTGGAGGTGCTCGAGTACCTCAGCACGGGGCGCTCGCATTCCGAAATCGCATTGGCGATGGGCCTCGGCGTGGAGACCATCCGCACGCACTCCGCACACATCCGCCGCAAGCTGGGGGTGAGCAGCAGCAGAGATCTGATCGGGATACCGACACGGGCCGCGAGCGTCGCCGCCAGGGGTATCGGCCGAGGGTGAACAGGAATTCAGTCACGGGGATGGTCTTGGCGTCGATCGCCGTCGACGTCGGGCGATGTGGAAGCGTCTGTGGGTGAGACGCAGACGGGAGGCCGCGGGGCGGGCGCGGCGATGGCGGGTCGCCGTAATCAACACTTGCGCAGGATCACGAGGAACTCGCCGACGCTGGCCCGAAGCAGCTCCAACGAAATCGGAAACTCCAGTGCCGCGAGAAAGGCTGCAAAGGTGTGTGGTTCCCAGACGTGGAAATGTGGACGCAACCCTTCGGATTCCATCGCACTGACCCGAGACTCGATCGTCTCGGCGGTGTGACCCTCGATGTGGCGCGCGCATTCATAGTAGTGCTCACGTCGTGAAACTTGGGGGCCGTGCTCGTGGTCTCTGAGGAGATGCTCGACGGTCGTCCTCGGCCGAGGGTCGTCAAAGCATTCCGACGCTCGCGGTAGAGCGAGATAGAGGATGCCACCGGGCTTGAGCACCCGGAGCTGATGTCCGAGTGCCGATATCGGGTCCTCGACGTGCTCGAGCATGTGATTGGCGACGACGAAGTCCAGTGATCGATCGGAAAAAGCCGCCAGACGGGCCCCGTCGTCGACGACGTCGGGCATGACGAGAGGCCGGCCGGCGGCCAGGGTATCGCTATGGGCGTCGGCGAGGTCGAGGCCATCGAGATAATCCACGTAGCGGACCCGCGCTCCCCTGGGTATGCGCAGCGGGTAGTCGAGTGCTCCGATCTCGATTCCGTCGCCCCGCAGATAAGAGACGGCGACATCCTCGCGGACGGTTTTGGGATCCGTGCGGCGGGCGCGCAGCACGACGTCGCGCGCCTCGCGTCGGGACCGCGACGCCCAATATGACAGCCGGTTCATGGCGCCACGAGCGATGTCGGCGGCGGGGAGGGGACGAGGGCGATCATGAGAGCACGAGCAAGGTCGCGCTTGAAATCTAGGCCAAGTGTCGCTGATCCACGCGAAACATCACCCGATCTCACCCAAAGCTCACCCGTTTTGAGGGATAGACAAGTCGCCACAAGCCGACTACGTTCACCCGCATCATTCTGCGTATAGGGACGATGCGCAGCGCCCGGCTTGCGGGCGCGCTGGTCCCCTAACACGAGGAGGCACCGGATGTCGCGCCGTCGGCCGCATGAAGCGCCAGGATCAACCCGCCCACCGCTCGGTGGGAAGCATCGGATGGCTTTGCCGGCGCGGAAGGCCGTGCTTGTCGTATCCGTGTTGGTCATCCTGTTGGCGGGCGGCGCGTCGGCGGCGCAGGCGGCGAGCTTCTACTGGTACGGAGAAAACAACTCCACGTGCTGGCAGGTCGGTGAACTCGGGTCGCCCCGTCTCGAATGCGATTCCGTCGGGGCTGGATATCTACCGACTCCGGGAAACTACTCGAACGGGCTTGCGCACATGCTCGAAGACGAAAGCGGAGGGATAAACGAGGATTTCAGCCTGTCGCCGAGTGGCGATTACTGCACCTACTACCGAATCGGCGGCGCGGTGATCGACCAGCAGGACTCGACGAACGAAGGACCAACGTCCGGGTTTACAACGCCAACGCCCTACAGCAGCTACCAAGAGGGCGATAAAACCTCCGGCGCCTATAACGCATGTCAAGCCGACGGCACCGATTGGGGCCAGGTGATGCGCGGGGCGTCCGGCAAAGGGTGCGGGGGCGAAGGCGGAGCCTGCGGGATGAAACACTACGTGTCGCTTGCGGGTCTGAACGGAAGGGACAGGCCATTCGATAGCCGATTCGGGTCGCCTTCGCTGCGTATATCTACCGAAGCCTGGGTGCACACTCTCAGCGGCTCCAGTGAAGTCCGCGGCGGATGGGGATTCGTTTGTCCGGAGTTGGAAGACACTACGACTCACGGGGTCCTCGAGTATTGCCTGGAGGAGTGGAGAGGAGCTAAAGACGAAGCGAAGTGGAAAACCGAGCATGTAGGGCAATGTGACGGCCGGGCGGCCGAGATCATCAGCTACTTTTCGCCCGGGGCTTCGTTGGCGACCGAGATCTCCGGTTCTGCCAACACCTTTGAAGTGGGGCCAACCGGGGGAGGTCACTATGAAGCGGGAATCACTGAAGCCAATCTCGTAAACGCAATCAATCTCGCTAACGCCAGCTGTGCTGGATGGGGCATCTCGACCACGCCTGCGAACTACGCGCTCATTGGCGTAGAGCAGGGTATCGAGGCTTGGGACGTGAGCGCTGTGGGGGCATATTCTCAGAATCTGCAGCTACGTACCGAATATACGCCTCGCCCTCCGACAGCAACGACCGAACCAGCTACTGAAGTGCATCAGTATCAAGCCAAGCTAAACGGGCTTGTAAATGCAGATGGGGTTGAAACTAAGTACCACTACGAATATGGCACCACGACATCTTATGGTTCATCAACTGCGGAAGCTAGTGCCGGAGCCGGGACCGGAAATGTTTCCAAGCCAGAAATTGTTGCCAGCTTGTTGCCGACTACTACCTATCACTATCGGTTGGTAGCAAAAAATCTCTGGGGGACTAGCTGGGGTAGCGATCAAACCTTTACTACGCCACGTGCTGCACGCCCAGCTATTATGACGCAGAGCAGCACGCTTTCTGTTGTATGGAGGGGCTCCGATGGCAACATGTATGACACCGATGCGCCGCCTGAAAAGGAATGGGAATCATGGAGCCCGACTTGGTCGAAAAAGGGAGTTCCGGCCGGGGTCGTGCCTGTCGGCAACCCCACAATAATCACCCAAAGCAGTCGGTTGGAGATTGTGTGGCGTGGGTCTGATGGGAACATTTATGTTACGGATGCGCCGCCTGAAAAGGAATGGGAATCGTGGAGTCCTACGTGGTCGAAAAAGGGCATCCCGTCGGGCGTGACAATGGCGATGGGTTAGCCGCTCAAGGGTGAGAGTAGCATCGGTGGCGATAAGCTGCTATGACTGACTGGTTGCGCTTTGCGGCGGGCTCTTGGTAGCCGACGTTCGGGTCACATTGTACGGCGCGGCCCCGGTAGTAGTGGGGCGAGACCGCCAACGGCCGGCTACGTCCGGTCCGCGAGGCCACGGCGAAAGCAAACGGCTCGACCCGGACCAGCAGGAGCAAGGCCTGTTAGGCATTCACTCGCAGGGATCGGGAGCTCAAAACGGCCCCGGCCGATGGCGGGAGCTTGTCATGGGGTGCTGTGCCCTCGCATGCTGTATAAAGAGCCCACTCAACCCGTTCCCTTATCGCGATTGCCTAAACTGGTCTTTCAACGCGCGGAGGTCGCATTGCCATGGATAACGACGAGCCCGTAGTCCGGTTCACGCCGGGCGAGTATTATTCGCCGATGTATGATACGCGCGAGGTTCGATCAGATCGAGACAGGATCTGGCCGCCCGTGCCACGCGAAGCCATAGGGTTGGAGTGGAATGGCGAGGGGCAGTTGTCGTTATGTAGAGAGATGGCCAGGCAGAAGTGCTTTGGCTTCCCTGAGGAGGCCTCCGACGATGAAACAGAGTACTACGCTGCGAACGGTCAATTCCCGCCTCTCGACGCCTGGGTGCTGGAAGGGGTTCTGCGGCATTTTAAGCCGCGGCGAATGATCGAAATAGGCTGCGGCTTTTCGTCTCTGGTGAGCGCTCGCACCAACTGTGACCATCTAGACCTCGGCATGGAGCTGACCTGTATTGAGCCATACCCACGTCCGTTTCTGTTAAGCGGGGTGCCAGGCATCACAAATGTCAGGGTCGAGCGCATTCAGGACACACCATTAGAGCTCTTTGTGGAGCTAGGTAAGGACGACATCGTATTTGTTGACACGTCGCACACGGTAAAGACCGGCGGAGATGTGACGTGGATTTTCCACGAGATTGTGCCGAGACTAGCTGCCGGTGTAATTGTGCATATTCACGATTTCTTCCTCCCTGGCGATTACCCGGAGCCATGGGTCATGGAGGGTTGGGGTTGGAACGAGACTTATCTGGTTCGCTCATTTCTGACCTTCAATAGTGCTTTCAAGGTGCTCTGGGGTACCAAATATATGCTCATTCATCATCCCGATGATGTCCGAGTTGCGTTCCCCAATCTCGATCGATACAGCGCGATGGGAGGAGCGTCACTGTGGATACAGCGGCTGGACGACAGCGACTCCTGAGCGATGCTACGGGATCGAAATCTTGGGTGTGATGTCGGGGCGCACAATCATCTGGTGTCGTCAGCCAGTATTCCAAGCGCTTTAGCTGCCGACGTGCATGTGGCCCGGCTGTCGAGCGTATAGACAGCGTCGGTTGCGACGTCTAGAACGTAGGTGGGATAGCTGCTTTGCCAGGAGCGAAGGACAGGCCCCGAATTAACGTACAGGCCTGAATCCAGGCATACGATTGTCATGGCCGGAAGGATGGGCAGTGCTCTCAACGAGGGGTCATTCCAAAGCATTTGTACGGCCCCATTCAAGTCCCAGCTGCTGTCGAACACCGACACGCCGGGAGCCGTTTCAAGGGGGGCGTTGATCGTCAAAATGCCAGCGCCGTGCGCCGGTGGTGGGATATGTGTTCTCAAGTCGTCGAGTACTGTTTCTTGCAAGATGACCGACTGGCGCCAGGCGCTCCTATGAGAGTCAACGATGTGTAGGTAGCCAATCCCAACTGCTACTAGGATCAATGCCGACAAGAGCTGTCTATGGAGCCGTCTGCGCGGTCGCCAAAGTGGAAGTGTACTGATTAGGCTAACCGCGCCGTAGAGGATCAAGACATAGCCAATTGCTGCCACAGCGTTGACGCGATTCCCTATGCCTGGCTGCAGTGGCACGTAGTAGATATTGGCGGGAATCAGGGGAAGGTACCCGAGTATGACAACAATTACCCCGGCGCCAGCGACAGCCAGGGCGACGATGAGCGACCGTCGGTGCTGGTCTGGGACATGCGCTCGGGCGACGACGACTAGAGCGGTCGCGACTAGTACACCCAGAATCCCGAGGACCAGTGCGTTGTCGGGTGAACCAAACGGCACAAGCGACTGCGTGACGAGGTTTGCTGATTGTGTGGTCATGACGCCTAGATGTTGTCGCATTTGGGCAAGGTCGGAGATTTCATGGACGTCTTGGCCGTGTAGAACGGGAACGACGTGTAGGGTAAAAACCATCATGATGACGATAAGAACCGCGAGGTCCAAGGCCCATTCAAAAAGCGCTCTACGCTTGTGGGTGCGCAATAGGTAAAGGGACCCGAAGGCACAGCAGAGCGGCGCTACAAGTTCATATGACAGGATTCCGGCCGCAAGGAATGAAAGTCCTAGAATCCTGCGCAAGGCGCGGTAATGTACGTTGCGGCTCATTGTAGAGAGATTCAAGGCACGGCCGAACAAGGCGCAGGCGAGTGCGAACGTCAACACCGAGGCAGTCGGCCATAGCCAAGTCGAATCTGAGAAGGGGAACAACATCACCAGGCAGGCGAGCGCGAGTGCGGCGAATTTGGCAAACTGTAGTTGCCTTAGAATCGTATAAGCGAGGATCGCGACGATCAGCCGCAGACCGGCCGACCACGCCAGCAGGAGCTTCAAATGCGGTCCGAGCGTGGTGAACAAGGTGGCGAAATAAACGGCGGCGAGTGGTCGACGGACATCCTGTTGGATCTGCTGGGAAACCACGCCACTGAATCCCCCGAAGTGCGCTAGTGCGCGGTAAGCCCAATCATCTGCTACGAGTCCTCCGTGCAGGATGTGAGACAAGCACATCAGTAGCAGGAGAAGGGTGAGCGCGGCGATGGCCATCGCGTCGCCAAGGTGGCGGTTGCCGGGGCCAGGGCGCCGTGTTATTCGGAGGATGGGTCTTGGAGCTGCAGGTGCGGATTGCGCAGATGTCGCTCGTTGTGCGAGTGTCGGCTCTGCTCTTGGGGTACGCCCATGTCTTAGGGGGCGGCCGTATGCAAACATCGAGCTATCGTTTCACATAGGCTCTGCGAACTGGTGATGGCGAGTGCCGTCACGCGGCGTAGCGATGGCTCAGGCAGTCCCCGCATCGGGTTCGTTTAGAGTTCGCGTCGCGATGGCTTACCCCTGCAGCAAGACATGACGAAGCGCCGCCCCGACGGACGCGTCGGAATCCTCTACCTCGCCCCCTGGGTGGGCTACGGAGGCACCGACACCGGAACGATCGATTGGTTTCGCACGATCGACCGCGAGCGCTTCGCTCCGTACCTCGTGACGACCCAGCCGTCGGCCAATGAGCGGCTGGCCGACGTCTACCCGTATGCCGAGGAGGTCTGGGCGCTGCCCGAGTTCCTCGCCGGGCAGCACATGCAGAGCTTCGTCTTCGACCTCATCCACACCCGGGCAATCCGGCTCGTGCACGTCATGAACTCGCGGCTCGGCTTCGAGCTGATGGCGGACATGGCGGCGCTGCCGCATCCGCCGGGCGTCGTCGTTCAGTTGCATGTCGAGGAGCACGACCGTTCGGGCTACGTGCGCCTTGTCAGCACTCGCTACGGCAACGTCGTCGACGGCTTCTCCGTCATCAGCGAGGAGCTCGCCAGCGCCGTCCAGGGGTACGGAGTTCCGCCCGAGAAGATCTCCGTCATCCCCCTCGGGGTCGACGCTCACGGGCGGTTCGATCCCGACCGGAGCGTGATGCCGATCGACGGCCTCCCCGCAGGCCGCTTCCACATCCTGCACACGGGACGGCTCACGGCGCAGAAGGACCCCCTGCTCTCGCTCGACGTCATGCGGCGTGTCGTCGATGATCATCCCCAGGCGCTGCTGCACGTCGTCGGCGAGGGCGAGCTCGAGCCCGCCATGCGCGAGCGCGTCGCCGAGCTAGGCCTGCGCGATCATGTCGCATTCCAGCCCATGAGCCGCGAGCTCGAGCGCTGGTACGCCGGCTGCGACGCCCTGCTGATGACTAGCCTCTTCGAGGGCATCCCCTGCGTCGTCTACGAGGCGATGGCGATGGCCACCCCGATCGTCGCCCCCGCCCTGCAAGGCAACCGCGAGTTGATGGGCGACACCGCGGGCGTTCTGATCGAGCCGCGTGAGGACGCCGCCGCGTACGCCGAGGCGATTGGCAGGCTCATCGACGCGCCCGCCGAGCGTAAGCGGCTGGGAGTCGAGGGGCGGAGGCGGGTTCTCGACCACTTCACCGTGCAGGCGATGGCCGACGGGCACGCCCAGCTCTACGAGCGGGTGCTGGGCACCGCCGAAGCCCGCCAGCGGCGCCATACTCAAGCGCGGGAGGACTCGGGTATGTCACCCGAGAAGCCCATCCCGACCATCTGGGACGGCTCCCCCGCCCCCGGCGAGCCCTGGGGCGCTCCGGGGCTCGCCAGGCGCCTGCGCTTCGCCGAGCGCCCCCTCACCGGGCGGCCGCTGGTCTCGGTCGTCGTCCCCTGCTTCAACCACGGCCGCTACCTGCCGGAATGCCTGGACTCGATCCTCGACCAGGATTACCCCGAGCTGGAGGTGATCGTCGTCGACGACGCCTCCACCGAGGAGTCCACCCGCATGGTCCTCGCCGACTACGAGGCCCGCGAGCCGGTCACCGTGCTGCGCCAGCCCGAGAACTCGGGGCCCAGCGCCGCCCGCAACCGCGGCATCGAGGCCGCCCGCGGCCGCTACATCCTGCCGGTGGACTCCGACAACCTGCTGCTGCCCGGCGCCATCGCCGCGCTCGTCGAGCAGCTCCAGGCCGCCGGCGAGCAGATCGGCTTCATCTACCCCAACTGCCAGTACTTCGGGACCCGCGACGACTACTTCGAGCCGCCCACCTACAACCTGTATCTGCTGATGGGCGGCAACTACTGCGACACCTGCTCCCTGATCGATCGCGCCGTCTTCGACGCCGGCATCCGCTACCCCGAGCACATCCTGCTCGGCCACGAGGACTGGGACTTCGCGCTCACCCTCGCCGCCCGCGGCGTCAGAGGCGAGCCCGCCCGGGTGGCCACCCTGCGCTACCGCAAGGAGGGCTTCACCCGCTCCGACGCCGTCGAGTACTCCCGCCACTCCTTCCACGAGGGCGTCCCCGAGCGTCACCCCGAGCTCTACGGCGAAGGCGACCCCGCCGCCCGCTACGGGCGCTACTGGGCGCCGGCCGTCGACATCAAGGCGCGCTGGGCGCCCGGCCTGTCGATCCTGCTCACCGAGCCCCTCGACCTCGCCGGCGAGCGCGGCCGGGCGCTGCTGGCGGCGCTCGACCGCCAGAGCTGCCACGACTTCGAGCTCGTCCTGGAGTGCCCCGCCCTGCTCGACCCCGCGCCGCGCACCCCCCTGCGCCGCCTGCCGCCGGGGCTCTGCGCGGACGCCGCCGCCCGCCTGCAGGAAGGGCTGCGCGTCGCCCGCGGGCCCCACCTGCTGCTCGTCGGCGACGAGCTCGCCGAGATGGCCGCAGAGCCGGGGTTCGTCGAGCGGCTGTTCCGCACCATCTTCGTCAAACCCGGCCTCGAGGCGATCGCCTTCACCGACGCCGGCGGCCACGCCCACCTGCCCCACCGGCTGCTCGGGCCCGAGCAGGTCGACGCGCCCGCCCACGCCCTCTTCTGGGGGCCCGGCGCCGCCCGCAAGCTGCCGCCCCGGCTGATGCTCCAGCCCGGGCTGGAGGCCGAGTCGATCGCCCGCGCCATGAGCCTGCACGACGTCGCCCTGCAATGGCGCCACGCCCCGCGCGGCCCAGACTCGCCCGCCACCGGCACGTCGGCGCCCCTGCGCGCCGACGGCGCCTGGCTCGAGCTGCCCCGTGGCGACACCGAGCCCGACCCCCACCGCGCCGCCGAGCGCAAGCGGCTCGCCGAGACCGGGCCCGTCGTGCCCGCCCTGCCCTGGACCGCGATCAGGCGCTGGCTCGGCCTGGACTCCTGGATCCCGCCCGAGACCGAGCTGCTCACCCGCCACCGCGAGATCGGCGGCGAGCGGCGCACCGTGCGCCAGGGCGGCAGGTCGCCCGAGGGCTACGAGCTCGAATTCCACCTCGGCGCCATCCAGCGCTTCTCGCCGCCCGGCACCGCCCGGCTCGTCCGCGGCGCCGACGGCGACCTGCGCACCGTGCCCCGCGGCTCCCCGCGCCACGACGACGAGCAGGAGCTCGGCCACCTCGAGCAGGCCCCGCTGCCACTGCTCAACGCCGTCGAGCGCGCCGTCCTGCCCGACGGCAGCGTCACCCTCGTCAGCGGCGAGCGCGACGCCCTGCGCGCCCAGGCCGTCGAGCTGCAGTGGCTTGGGTTCATCGAGGGCTACCCCAACGAGCCCGTCCGTCCGCCCGACGCCCGCCTGCCACGGCACGGGCGCGTCAGCCTGCTGCGCTGCCTCGACCACGAGCGGCGACGCCACTGCTACCGCGCCTGCGCCGAGCCCGCCGAGCTGCCGGACACGACGCTCGTCGGCGAGCTCGGCGCCCTGCACCTCACCGCCGAGCCCGGCTCGATCCCGCTCTGGATCGACCCCCGCGGGCGAGTCAGTGCTGGCCCGCACCGCCCCGGAGCCGTCGCGCCCGACATCCGCCAGCTC
Source organism: Solirubrobacteraceae bacterium (assembly GCA_035524055.1). Classification (GTDB taxonomy): domain Bacteria; phylum Actinomycetota; class Thermoleophilia; order Solirubrobacterales; family Solirubrobacteraceae; genus Palsa-744. Next base: position 61,350 of record DATKPO010000030.1, on the reverse strand, counting down.
GTCCGCTGGGTCGGCGCCCCCGCCGGCTGGCGCGGCTTCGGCCGCGCCCGCGGCCGCGCCCGCTCGGTGCTGCGGCGCGGCGCCGACGCCGTCGCCATCGGACTCGCCGCGCGACCCCGGACAGGGCCTCCCGGGGACAACGGACACGCCGGCGCCGACCCCCAGGCCACGCTCGTCGGCTACCTCCACGGCCAGGGCGGGCCGGGGCGCCGCGAGCTGTTCGCCGCCGTGCACCCCGTCACCGGGGACCAGCTGCTCACCCTGCACCCCCTCGAAGCCGCCGACATGGGCTACGGCGAGGCCGTCGCCCTCGGCCACGTCCTCGTCGACCGGCCACTCACCGGGACCTTCGCCCTGCGCCGCGTCGCTGTACCGTGGGCCTCACGCTTCGGGCTGGAGGTCAGACGCACATGAGCGAGCAGCAACAGCACACCACGGACGACGACATGAGCCGCCTGCGCCAGCAGGTCGAGACCCAGCTCGGCTGCGCCAGCCTCTCCGACGTCGACGCCTCCGACGCCGAGCTCGCGCGCTTCTCGCCAGATCTGCCAAGCGAGCTCGACCCGCGCCAGCGCCAGCGTCTGCTCGAGCGGGTCCGCGAGCTCGAGCCCTGGCTGCAGGGTCCCTTCGCGCTCGGCGGCGACCTCGTCATCGGCGGCGCCTGGCGCATCGACCACCGCTGGCAGACCCTGCGCGAGCACGTCCCCGACATCGCCGGCCGGCGCGTCCTCGACGTCGGCTCCAACGCCGGCTACGACCCCTTCATGTTCAAGCTGCTCGGCGCCGCCGACGTCATGGCCTGCGAGCCCTTCCAGTTCATCCGCCAGATGGAGTTCCTCGAGAGCGTCTACCAAAGCGGCATCCGACCCTGCCAGATGCGCTGGCAGGAGCTCGACCCCGAGACCCACGGGCGCTTCGACATCGTCCACTGCCACGGCGTCCTCTACCACGAGGTCCACCCCATGGTGCTGCTCGAACGGCTGCGCGCCATGCTCACCGACGACGGCACCCTGCTGTTCGGCTCGATGATGCTCGCCGACCCCGAGCTCTCCGAGTACGCCCGCTTCGTGCCCGGCGCCTACTACAACGACCCCAGCTGGTGGTGGGTGCCGGGGCGTCTCGCCATGCGGCGGATGCTCGAGACCGTCGGGCTGCCGGTGCAGGAGGAGTTCGGGCTCGCGCCCGGGCCGCCGGGTGAGTTCGCCACCGTCAACGGGTACTTCCGGGCGCGGCGCGGGGAGCCCGCGGCGGGGTTGACGACGATCTGAGCGGGCGAAGGGTGCTACTTGACCCTGTTGCTGACGGTTTGCGGGCTCCTGGGCGGTTTCCTATGCGGGCCGTTCGCGCCAACCGCGTCCCTTGACGTGGGGTTGCGCGCATGAGTGGCTGCGGTATCCCGTTCGTTTTCGACCGCCTCAGCGAAATCTGCGACGAGTTGTACCTATATGGCTTCCGGCTCGATCCTCGGCCGGGTACTTCCTACGTTGACCCGACGTACTCCGCCGAGCCTGGCACCGGTATGGTGGAGGTCACGGCCGGCTTGGGGGATTGCCCACTTGATGTACGCGTTGTGCTGGTCGAGCATTGGCGAGCAGGCATCGACGGGGCGCATGCCCGACGCGGCCTGAGCGTGCTTGCCTACACCTACTCGTCGGCTGCGTAGACCCGGCGGTTGATCTCCACTACGACCTCGATCCCGTGCGCCACCCCGAGATGCCGCTCCATTGGCACCCACCGGCCATGACTGTTATTCGCCGGCCGTGTGGTACGGCTACTCCGAGGCGCGCGATGCAGGCGGCCCTCCAGTTGGCGGCCGACATCGAGCGGCTACAAGCCCAAGGCCTCAATGCCGCTGCCGATATTGTGGATAGTCTGGACCCAGTGGATTACGCGCCCTAATGTGGTAGGCTCACGTAGGACGGTTCAATGGGCGATCTCGACACTCGATATCTCACTGTCCCTCAGGTGGCCTCGGAGCTGCAGATGGATGTGTCTGCGGTCTACAAGATGTGTAAGACCCAGCAGCTGCCGTCGGTCCGCTTCGGCAAGTCGGTACGCGTTCCGCGACTGGCCTACGAGCGCTACCTCCAGCGGCTGGAGGGGCGACACCTCAAACTCCCGGAGCACGACCCTTCCGACTCACGGGACCAGCGAGAGGGTTTTCGCGATGCCACCGGGTACGACCCCGAGACGTGGATCGACCGCTGGCGGTCCGGGAGCATTCCCGACACGCCTGAGAACACCCGTCTAGCCGTCCGTGCCCTCGGATTGCGAGATGCGCTGCGCCTGCGAGCGAAGCAAGCTGCTGCGTCGCAGTGACTTCTCGCTCACGGTAGACCCCGGTTGACCCTGAGGCGGTCTCGAGGGAGTTTCACAGCACGACCTCCAGGCGCGCGAGCAGCCCAGGCAGGAGATCGGCAGCCGCCCTCAGCGCTGGACGGGACTTGCGCTCTTTGTTCGAGCTGCGCGGCCGCCTATGAACACACGCTTGACCGCGCGCAGCGGCGTCGTGATGCGCCAGCTCACCGAGCTCTGCAGGCCGTCGATGAGCGCCCGCTCGTGGGCCAGGGTCGCCTGTAGAGCCGCCAGCTCCGCATCCACCTCCCGGCGATGCGCGGCCGAGGAGCCCAGCTCGGCTTGTGCCTGGGTCAGCTCCTCTTGAAGCCGCGCGCCACCGGCATCCGCCTGGGCAAGCGCCGCACGGGCGTCGGCAAGCTCGGAGTCCAATCGCTGCCGCGTGCGCTCGAGCTCGGCGCGCTCCCGACGCTCGCCGTCGAGCTCGCCGGCGAGCTGCTCCCGCTCGACGCGCGCCGCGGTCAGCAGGCGTCGCTCGAACCACAGGTCGGGCATCAGCTGCTCGATCGCGTCGGCGACGCCATCCCCTCGGAGGCCGGCAACGGCCTTGAACCGGCGGACGTTCTCCCCGGCGCGCACCGCCAGGAACAACGCCCGCGCCGCCGGCGAGATGCCCCACATGCCTGCCAATTCCGTCGGCGAGGTCGAGTGGTGGCGAAGCTCCGGGTCGATCTCGTCGAGCAGCGCCCGCCGCGCCGGGTCGCCCTCCGGCGGTGCCGGCAGTCCGAGGAACGACGCCATCCGGGCGATCTCGTTGGCGCCGTCGCGGAACAGGTCTTCGTAGAACACCAGCATCCGCGGCCGCTCGCGCGTCTCGCGCAACGCGCGGGCGTTGTACTCCATCCACAGGTCCCCCCACTCCTCCAACGGCAGGTTCGGCTCCGGGCGGCGCTGAAACGAGGAGATCACATCGGCTGGGTTGCGCAGGCAGATCACGTAGCGCGCCGCGGGCATCACCTGCTGCCAGAACGGCAGCGTCAACATCACCCGCGGGTCCTTGAAGCCCCACAGTCGGGAGGCGCCGAACTTCTCGAGCAGCAGCTCCCGCGCCCGCTCGCGCAGATCGTCGAGCTCGGGCTCGGTCTCCCAGCCGGGCGCAGCCGGAAACGGCTGCTGCCAGACCGTGTCCAGCCGCGCCAGGATCTCGTCGTTGAGCTCGATCATCCAGCGCGGCTCCCAGTAGCCGCGCGGGTTGTCCCCGCCGGCGGCTCCCAGCAGGTCCTCCTCGGGCCCCACATCCACCCCGAGCAGGTTGAGCAGACGCGTCGTCAGCGACGTCCCGCTGCGGCCGAAGCCAAGTACGCAGACCGGCGTCCCCGCCACGCCCTCCTCCATGTTCACGGGAACACTCTATATAGACTCGCCCAATGGTCCACCGAGCCTTCGCGCGGGCTCGCCGAGGCGCTCGCCTCCCGTGGCGATCGGCGCGTCGCACGTCCTCCCACGCCGGACGCTGCGAGATCCATGTGCCAATCAGCCCCACCCCGTCCTTCCTGATCAAGGTCCACTACCTCGCCGCCTCGGTGCGACGCTTCGGCGGAGCCCTCGCGGCGAGCCCGATCATCGTCACCGTCGGCGGCGACGAATCCGTCGACCTCACCGAGACGCAGCCCTGGTCGCGGCGCCTCGGCGTCCAGTGGCGATGGCTCGACGCCGACCTCTGGCGTCGCCACGGCATCTTCGCCACCGCCCTGCAGAGGTTCTGCTACGACATCCAGACGCCCACCGCCCTGCTGCTCGACGCAGACACCCTCTTCCTCGCGCCGATCGACGACCTGCTCGAGCGCATCGAGCGGACCCGCGCGATCGCCGGCCTCATCGCCCACCTCTCGCCCTTCCTCTGGTCCGAGGCCGGCCAGGGCCTCTGGCGGGAGGTCTTCCACGCCGCCGGCCTCGGCGAGCCGCCGATGAGCTGCGAGCACTCCGGCTGGCAGTCCATCGAGCACGACGCCGCCCGGCGCCACTGCCCGCCCTACTTCAACCTCGGCGTCCTGCTCGCCTCCAGGGAGGCGCTGGGCGCGCTGGCAAAGACGATCTACAGCGAGATGGAAGCCGTCGAACGAGTGATCGAGACGCCGTTTCGCTGCCAGCTCGCGCTGACGCTCGCGATTCAGCGTGCCCGCGTCCCCTGGGAGGCGCTCCCGCTGCGTTACAACCTGCCCAACGACGACCGGTTCCTGGCCCGCCACGGCGACGAGGTCGGCGACGTCCGCGTCATCCACTATCTCCGCGACGAGGAGGTCAGTCGCTCCGAGGACCTCGCCTCGCCCGAGGGCATCGGCGAGCTGCTCGCCCGCGAGGACCTCCATCCGATCAACATCCGACTGCGCGACGCCCTGCGCGAACTGCACGGCGGCGTGCTCGCGGCCGCCTGACGAGCCATGTACCCCTTCATCCGACCAACCATGCCAGAGCCCGAGGAGTGGCTCGGCCTGCTCTCCGAGGTCTACGCCGAGCGGCGCTTCTCGAACTTCGGCCCCCTCGCCACGCGCCTCGAGCGCGAGCTCGGCGAGCGCTACGCATCGCCCGGGCGCAGCGTCGTGCTCGTCTCCAGCGCAACCGCGGGGCTGACGGCCGCCCTGCTCGCCCTCGACGTGCGCGGCCCCGTCGCCATGCCGAGCTTCACCTTTCCCGCAACCGCCGGCGCCGTCGTCCTCGCCGGCTGCGAGCCGCTCTTTCTCGACGTCTCCCCCGATACCTGGGAGCTTGACCTGGGACAGCTGCGGGATGCGCTCGAACGCCGGAAGGTGGGAGCGATCGTGCACGTCCGGACACTCGGTCTATGCCACGACCTCGATCAGCTGGAGCGCCTGGCGCAGGCCTTCGGGGTCCCGTTGATATGCGACGCCGCCGCTTCTCTGGGCGGCCGCGAGGAGTGCGGCCGATGGGTCGGCTCCGCCGGCGACGCCGAGGTGTTCTCGTTGCATGCGACCAAGGTGTTCGGGGTGGGGGAGGGCGGCGCGGTCTTCCTCGCCGATCATCTCGCCGAGCGACTCCGTCGCACGATCAACTTCGGGCTCGCCGACGGCGTGCCCGAAGCCCTCGGGTTCAACGGCAAGCTCAGCGAGGTCCACGCCGCGATCGGACTCGCCGTTTTGGGCCGCATCGATGCGGCCGTCGCGCACCGTGCCGGCGTCGCCGGGCGATACCGGACGGAGCTCTCGGCGGCCCTCGACGTCGTGCACCCGCCGGACGGCGGCCTCCCTCCCTGGCAGACCTATCCGATCGCGCTGTCCGGCGACGCCGAGAGCGCCGTCGGGCGACTGCTGGAGGCCGGCGTCGGGGTGCGCCGCTACTACACGCCCCCGCTGCACCGCACACGACCGTTCGCCGCCGACGTCGCCCTGCCGGTCACCGACGATCTCGCCGCACGGATGCTCTGCCTGCCGGTCTACTCGGACATGCAGGCCCACGAGCAGGAGGAGATCATCGTCCGCCTCAACGCCACCCTTGCCCAATCCCTGAACGAGGTCGCATGAGCCAGGCCGGATTCCTCAGCCGCGACGCGCTTCACGGGCTGGGCTTGCGAGCGGTCGGCAATGACGTCAGCATCGACGCCACGGCCCTCCTCTACGGGGCCGACCGCATCTCACTTGGCTCCCACGTGCGCATCGATGCCGGCGCCGTCCTCAGCGCCGGCGAGGGCGGCATCGCGATCGGCGATCACGTCCACATCTCGGTGCGCGTCTTCATCACCGGCGCCGCCAAGATCGAGGTCCGCAGCTTCGCGGGGGTCTCCGCCGGCACCGCCATCTTTTCCTCCAATGACGACTACCGCGGGGGCTGGCTCACCGGACCGACGGTTCCCGACGATCTGCGCAACGTCACCAGCGAGCCCGTCGTAATCGACGAGCACGCCATCGTCGGGGCCGGCTGCGTGGTTCTGCCTGGCGTCACGATCGGGCAGGGTGCCGCTGTTGGCGCGCTCACCTGTGTGCGCAGGGACGTGGCGCCGTTTGCCGTCGTAGCCGGCCCGCATGGCGAGGTGATCGGCGAGCGGAATCGACTGCGGCTGCTCGAGCTCGAGCGGGAGTTGCGCGAGCGGGAGGGAGGCCAACCGCTCTGAAATCGGGTCAGCCGGCATGAGACCCCTGCTCTGTATCGCGGCGCTCTGCCTGGCCTTCGGCCTGGCCCTCGCGGTCGTGCCGACGCACGCCCGCGGCGCCGGCGCAACCGTCGACGGCATCTCCGACCAGAGCCTCCCAGACTGGGACGGTGGCTTCTCGGGCAGCTCCTTCGCCCAGCTCTTCCGCGCCCAGTGGGTCGATGCCGGGCGTATCCGCTACGCCCGTTACGTCGTGCAGTGGAACGCGATGGCGCCCGGGCATGGCGGGGAACGCGCCCAGCTCGAAGCCTGGCTCGGCGACGTCGCCGGCCTCGGTCTGACGCCCGACCTCGCCCTGACCAGCTACGACGGGGTCTACCCCGCCTCCTCCGGCGAATACGCCCTGCGCCTCTCCCAGCTGCTGGGGCGGGCACGGCGGCTCGCGCACCCGATCCCCTACGTCGAGGCCTGGAACGAGCCCGATAACCAGGGTCGCGAGCCGGCCGCCGTCGCGGCCGGGCTCGCCGATGCCGCCCACGCCCTCTGCGCCGCCGGCGGCTACGGCTGCACCGTGATCGCGGGCGACTTCGAAGACGGGCCCGGGCTCGTCGCCTACGAGCGCGCCTACCAGCGCAACCTCGACTTCGCGCCCGCCATCTGGGGGGTGCACCCCTACCTCTCCGTCCAGGATATGAGCGAAGCGCCCTACCTGCGCTTCCTGGGCAACCTTCCCCGCCAGGGCGCCGGCGCCGAGGTCTGGATCACCGAGGTCGCCGCCCGCCGCTGCACCGACTACGGCGGTCTCTCGCGCGGCTACGGCGAAGCCGGGCAGGCCCGGCGCGCCGCCTGGCTCGTGGACACCCTCCTGCCCAACCGTTCCCCCGCGAACACCTTCTACTACGAGTTCCTCCTCGCCGGCCGCCGCCAGCCGGGGTGCTCGGTGGGGGAGCCCGAAGACGACGCCCTCTACGAACCCCCCGCCCCGCCCAGCCTGCTCGACCGGCCCCGCGCCGCCGCCGGGATCGTCTGGGCTGGGGGCGCAGCGATCGACGACGCCGGCGAAGCGCACGGGGGAGGGGGAGGGCCGGCAGCCGGTGAAGACGGCCCCGCGCTCGACCCCCAGGCGCCGCCGCTCGGGTAAACCATCGCGCCGCTTGAAGCTATGGGGGATCGCCGCGGCGGGAAGACGGTTCGGCTCTGGGCGCTCCCGCGCCCTCAGCCGGCGAGGTCGTCAATCGCCGCCAGGAACCGTCCTGCGAGATCGATGGCTTGATGGGCGCTCTCCGCCGGCGCCGGCCATGCGTCGTAGTCCGCCTGCTCCCGCTCCGGCTGCACCTTCTGCACCGATGCCACCAGCCCCGAGTCCACCTCGCCGGTCTCCACGAATGCCCGGCGAAACTCGTGCCAGGTCCCCCGGTGGGTCTTGGCGGACACCCCGCGCTCGCTGAGTGCCGCCCTGGCTGCGTAGAGCATCGCGTAGTACGCCGCGCTCAGAGCCGTCGAGGGGTCCTCCTCGGATACCGCCTCCGCCGCCCGCAGGCGGCGGTGCGCCGCCTCCAGGAACTCCACCGAGCGCGGGCTCATGCCGATCCGTGGACCACGACCTTGTCGCGGTCCACCTCGGCCATGAAGAACGACTCCACCGACCGGCGCTGTGCCAGCCACCGCCGGTCGTTGACGTGCACCGAGAAAGACCACCCCACCGACTCCAGGCCCAACTCCCGGGCGACCGCCGTCAGGGTGTCGTGGACCCTCGACTTGCCATCCCAGGAGGCGTCGCCGACGATCACCAGCACGTCGACGTCGGACTCCGGCGCCTCGCCCTCGCCCCGCGCCCGGGAGCCGAACAGCCAGACCGCGTCCAGGTCGTCGCCGAGCTCGTCTCCCAGCCGCGCCGCGAAGCGCTCCAGCAGTGTCCGCTCGTCGGTGCTCAGCGATGCCCGCCCGAGATCGCCCATGCCCTGAATGTAGAGCCTGCGCCATATCGCCGACTCCTCTGGCCCGCCGTTCACAGCCCATCACCCACGCCGCCCGTCGTTGCCGCTAGGGTCCCCACCCATGTCCCCCAAGCCCTCCGCCCTCATCACCGGCGTCACCGGCCAGGACGGGTCCTACCTCGCCGAGCTGCTGCTCGAGAAGGGCTACGACGTCCACGGCATGGTCCGGCGCTCCTCGACCGAGAAGTTCGACCGCATCGAGCACCTCCGCGACCGCATCACCCTGCACCAGGGCGACCTCCTGGACCAGCGCTCCCTCGTCGACGCCCTCCGCGCCTCCCGGCCGCAGGAGATCTACAACCTCGCCGCCATGTCCTTCGTCGCCGTCTCCTGGATCCAGCCCACCCTCACCGCCGAGTTCACCGGCGTCGGCGTCACCCGGATGCTCGAGGCCATGCGCGAAGTCTGCCCCGAGGCCCGCTTCTACCAGGCCTCCTCCAGCGAGATGTACGGCAAGGTCCGCGAGGTCCCCCAGACCGAGCTCACCCCCTTCTATCCCCGCTCGCCCTACGGCGTCGCCAAGGCCTACGGGCACTTCATCACCGTCAACTACCGCGAGTCATATGACCTCCATGCGACCTCGGGGATACTTTTCAACCACGAGTGCGTGGCGGAAAACACGCCGCTCATCGTCCGCCAGCTGGGGGCGATCTCGATCAAGACCCCCGCCGATCTCGTCGCGCTCAGGCGCAAGGGCCCCAGCGTGCAGACCCACACCCCCGACAACGTCGTCGAGGTCTGGGACGGCGAGCAGTGGACCTTCGTCCGCGCCATCACCGCCACCCGGCGGCGACGCACCGACCCCGACCACGAGTTGCTCAGCATCCAATCCCGGGGCGGCGTCGTCGACGTCACCGCCCACCACACCATGCTCGACGACGAGCGCCAGTGCGTCAGCGCCCGCGACGTCGGCGAGGGCGACGAGCTGGCCATCGCCAAGTGGATGCCAGCCCCGCCGGACTGGAGCACGATCGCGCCCGAGCTGGCCGAGCTGCTCGGGCTGCTCGCCGCCGATGGCTACGTCTCCCAGGACGGGCGGCAGGTCAGGTTCACCAACAACGACTTCCTCCTGCGCTGCCGCGCCATGGAGCTCTGGTCGCGCTGTTTTCTCGGGGTATCCCGCGAAGCGACCGGGACCTCGGGCTTCGACCCCGACGCCTCCGTCGAGGTCGTCTCCTTCTCCGGCGCCCCCAAAGTCGCCGGCTGGCTGCGCGAGCAGCTCTACACCCCGAACTCCTTCAAGCAGGTCCCGCCGATCGTCCTCAACGCCAGCCTCGACGTCCAGCGGGCGTTCCTCGACGGCTACCACGCCGGCGACGGTCTAAAGAAGGGCAACGGCGACTCCGTCAAGACCAACAGCGGAGTGCTCGCCCAGGGACTCTGCCTGCTCTACTTCAACCAGCGCCAGCCCGCCTCCGTCTACGTCGAGCGGCGCGACGGCCGGACCTACTACCAGCTCAACCTCCGCTCCGCCGTGCGCGTCGGGGGCAAGGGGCAGCATCTGCTGCGCAGTCCCGCCGAGGTGCGCCGTATCGAACCCGCCGCCGTGCCCGACGACGAATGGGTCTTCGACCTCGAGACCGAGAGCGGCGTCTTCTGTGCCGGCGTCGGACGCCTCGTCGTCCACAACTCCCCCCGCCGGGGCCTGGAGTTCGTCACCCGCAAGATCACCTGGCACGCCGCCGCCCTCAAGCTCGGCCTCGTCGAGGAGCTCCACCTCGGCAACCTCGACGCCGAACGCGACTGGGGCTACGCCAAGGACTACGTCGAAGCCATGTGGCTCATGCTCCAGCAGGACCGCGCCGAGGACTACGTCATCGCCACCGGCGTCGCCCACTCCGTCAGGGAGTGCCTGGAGATCGCCTTCGACCAGGCCGGGCTCGACGTCGACGACCGCGTCGTCATCGACGACTCCCTCAAGCGGCCCGCCGAGGTCGATCACCTCATCGGCGACCGCGCCAAGGCCAGCCGCGACCTCGGCTGGGAGCCCCGGACGAGCTTCGAGGAGCTCATCAGGCTGATGGTCGACGCCGACCTCGAGCTGCTCAGCGGAGGCGGGCCGTCGTAGCCGACGACCGCGGCGAGGGCTCTCCCGCGTCGCCCGGCGGACCCGCCGCGGCGTCGCGCCGCGCCCTCATCACCGGCATCACCGGCCAGGACGGCTCCTTCCTGGCCGAGATCCTCCTCGACCGCGGCTACCGCGTCACCGGGCTCTGCCGTGCGCCAGACCGGCCCCTCGGCGCCAGCGAGCACCTGCGCGGGCAGATCGAGCTCCTCGCCGGCGACCTCCTCGACCACGACAGCCTCCGCGCCGCCGTCCGAGACACCCGCCCCGACGAGCTCTACCACCTCGCCGCCCCCTCCTACGTCCCCGACTCCTGGGAGCGCCCGGCGGAGACCCTGTCGACCATCGCCGGCGCCACCGCCGTCCTGCTCGAGGCCGTCCGCCGGCTCGACCGGGGAACCCGCCTCTTCGCCGCCGCCTCGGGGTCGATGTTCGGGGCCGCCCCCGAGAGCCCCCAGCGCGAGGACACCCCCTGCCGGCCCGAGAACCCCTACGCCGTCGCCAAGCTCGCCGCCCACCAGATCCTCGGAGCCGTGCGCGCCCACGCCCGCGCGGGCGCGTACGCGCGCGCACACACCGCCGAAAACGAAGACCTCTACCTCTGCTCCGGGATCCTCTACAACCACGAGTCTGAGCGCCGCCCCGAGCGGTTCGTCACCCGCAAGATCACCCGCGCCGCCGCCGCCGTCAAGCTCGGGCTCGCCGACGAGGTCGTCCTCGGGGACCTCGGCGCCGTCCGCGACTGGTCCTTCGCCGGCGACGTCATGCACGGCGCCTGGCTCATGCTCCAGCAGGAGCGCCCCGACGACTACATCCTCGCCAGCGGCGTCCCCCGCACCGTCGCCGACTTCGCCGACGCCGCCTTCGCCTGTCTCGGGCTGCGCGCCGAGGAGCACATCCGCCTCGACCCCGCCCTCGTCAGGGCGCCCGAGGCGACCCCGCTTGTGGGCGACCCCGGCAAGGCCCGCCGCGAGCTCGGCTGGCAGGCGCGGGTTGGCTTCGAGGAGCTCGTCGAGCGGATGGTCAGGGCCGACCTCGAGGGGCTCCGCGGCGGCTCGGGCTCAACGAGCGACCCGTCCTGACCGTGATGGTCGAGCGTGGCCGCTCGCCGCTAAAGCCTTATACGAGACTTGACGCGGCCCGTAGTTTGCCCGCTGGATTTAGTCGCTTGGCTCTGTTAGCTTGAGCCCATTGCTTGGTCGGCCCCCGGTAGAGGGGTAGCGGGCTGAGCGCCGCTAAGCCCACCGCCTGGTGGGCTTAGCGCTTTGTGCGCATAGTGCCAGTCTTCTCGCAAGATGCGAGACTGCGGCGATGTCCAGGCTTCGGAATGAAGACTATGTCGCATTTCTCGACGAGTCCGGCGAATCCGGTCTTCAGGTCGTATCCGGGGTGCTGATCCCAGCCCGATGGCTCCGCTCGGCCGAGCGGCGCTGGCGAGACTTCGTTCGTGACGGCCTGGGAAGCGGCTGGAAAGAAGCTCAGGTGCTCCGTTGAGACCCTCGCCCGGCCACCTGTTTCGATAGCGTTCCCCCGCGTGAACGTCACCCCCACCCGGCTTCCCGGCGCCGTCGTCATCGAGCCCCGCGTCTTCCCCGACGAGCGGGGCTTCTTCAGCGAGACCTACCGCCGCCAGTGGCACCAGGCCGCCGGGATACCCCCCGCCGAGCTCTTCATCCAGGACAACCACTCCCGCTCCACCCGGGGCGTCGTCCGCGGCATGCACTTCCACATCGGGGCCGGCGTCGCCAAGCTCGTCCGCTGCTCCCGGGGGCTCATCGTCGACGTCATCGTCGACCTCCGCCGCGGCTCCCCCACCTACGCCCGGTGGGAGGCCGTCGAGCTCGACGACGAGGGCCTCCGCGAGCTCTACGTCCCCGTCGGCTTCGCCCACGGCTTCTGCGTCCTCAGCGACGTCGCCGACGTCCTCTACAAGCAGACCGCCTACTACGACCCCGCCGTCGAGCGCGGCATCGCCTGGAACGACCCCGACGTCGCCATCCGCTGGCCCCCCGAGATCGAGCCCCTCGTCTCCGCCCGCGATGCCTCCGCCCCGACCCTGCGCGAGATGGCCGACGAGCTGCCCTTCGTCTACGACGGCGAGCCCGTCGGCGAGCCCCGCTGAGGTCCGACCGGAGGGGCGGCTGCGGCAAAGCTGACAAACTGCATCCCGATGCGCGACGTCACCCGCGGCTCCCTGCGCGAGCGCACCAACGGCTACACCACCACCCCCCGCCAGGCGGCCCTGGCCGCCTACCTAGCGCTCGGGGCCCTCACCCTCATCGTCCTCACCGGCGCCGCCGTCAGGCTCTCCGGCTCAGGGCTCGGCTGCCCCCACTGGCCCGAGTGCTACGGCAAGCTCTACCCCCCGCTCGCCGCCCACGCCGTCATCGAGTTCTCCAACCGCGTCATCACCGGGCCCGTCTGCATCCTCGCCGGGCTCGCCTGGCTGGCCGCCCTGCGGCGGCGGCCCTACCGGCGCGACCTGACCTGGATCGCCGCCCTCCTGCCGCTCGGCGTCATCGCCCAGGCCGTCCTCGGCGGGCTCACCGTCAAAGGCCGCCTCGACTACGGCTGGGTCATGGGGCACTTCGCCCTCTCCATGCTCATCCTCATAGCCGCCGCCACGCTCGTCTGGCGGGCCACCCACGAGCCCGGCGAGCGTCCCCGCGGCGTCGACCGTCGGCTCGTCCTCTCCGCCCGGGCCCTCGTCGGGATGGGCGCCCTCACCATCTTCGCCGGCACCGCCGCCACCGCCGCCGGCCCCCACGGCGGCGGCTCGCCCGGGCAGCGGATCACCCGGCTGGACTTCGACGGGGCCGGGACCATGGACTTCGTCATCCACCGCCACGCCGAGATCGCCTTCGTCTTCGGCCTGCTGGCCCTCTGGGTCTGGTGGCTCGCCCGCCGCCGCCACGCCGACCCCCTCATGCGCCGCTCCGCCACCGCCCTCTGCGTACTGCTCGCCCTGCAGGGCATCGTCGGGCTCGACCAGTACTACACCCACCTCCCCACAGAGCTCGTCTGGGTCCACGTCACCCTCGCCTGCGGCTGCTGGCTGGCCGCGTTGTGGACCGCCTACGCCGCCGGGCAGCTGCCGGCGCCCGTCGCCGCCGCCGCCGCGCCCTCCGTCACGCAGACCCCCTCCGTGACGGGCGCCGACGCCGCCCCGCCCGCGCGGGTGTCCGCCTGAAGGGCGCCCGGCGCCGCCCGTCCGTGCGCCCGTCCGCCTGGCGGAGCCGGCGCCGCCCCGCCCGCGCCGGGGTCCCCTGACGGACCCGTCCCCGGGGGCCGTTAAGCTGCCCGCTTTAGCCACACCAGACCCCACACGAGGGAGGTAATGTCATGACCAAGAACGATCTGGCCGACAAGGTCGCCGAACGTACCGGGCTGGGCGCCGGACAGGCCCGCGAGGCAATCGAGGCGACCATCGAGGCGGTCTCAGACGAGCTCGCCGCCGGCGGGGAGGTCTCCCTGGCCGGCTTCGGCAAGTTCAGCGTCGGCCACCGCGCCGCCCGCCAGGGCCGCAATCCCGCGACCGGCGAGACCATCAACATCGCCGCCAGCAAGGCCGCCAAATTCTCCGCCGCCAGCGCCCTGAAGGGCCGACTGAACTCGTAACCTCCTCTCACGCCCCGGGACACCGACAACGCCAGCCAGCGCGCGCCGGGCAGCGACCAGCTGCGCGCCCGCCGAGCCGAGCGCAGCCGTCAGCTGTCTCGCCGCCGCCGCCTGCTCGCCACCGGCGGGTTGCTGCTCGTCGTCCTCGTCGTCGTCGGCGCCATCGCCCTCGCCTCCGGGGGTGGTGGCTCGAGCCCTTCCTCGGCCAAAGCCGGCGGGACTGGATGGCGCGGTGCCGGGGGAGGTCGTCAAGCCGGAGCCGGCAACCGCGTCGGTGACCACGGCTCCTCGCCCGCCGGGTCTGCCGGGGGGTCGCATGGGTCCTCGGCGTCCGCCGACGGCGCCCGCCGGTCCGCGTCGCCCCCGGCCGGGGCGAGCGGCGGCGCCCGCGGCAGCTCCACGCCGCAGGCCGCCCCGATCCTGATGTACCACGTCATAAACCCTCCGCCCGCCGGGGCGCCATACCCGGGGCTCTACGTCGACGCCGCGGAGTTCGCCGAACAGGTCCAGGCCCTCGCCCGCGCCGGCTACCACGCCGTCACCCAGGACCAGCTCTGGGCCAACTGGCACGAAGGCGCCCCCCTGCCACCGGGCAAACCGATCGTCCTGAGCTTCGACAACGGCTACCAGTCGCAGTACACCAACGCCCTGCCCATCCTGCGCCGCCTCGGCTGGGTCGGGGTCGAGAACATGCAGCTCACCGGGCTCCCGCCCTCCCAGGGAGGCCTCTCCGGCGCCCAGATCCGCGGCCTCGTCGCCGCCGGCTGGGAGCTCGACACCCAGGGCCTCAGCCACGCCGACCTCACCACCCTCGACGCCTCCGAACTGCGCCGCCAGGTCGCCGGCTCCCGGGAAACCATCCAGCGGCTCTACCACGTCCCCGTCAACTGGTTCTGCTACCCCTCCGGGCAGTACGACGCCACCGTCGTCGCCGCCGTCCAGGCCGCCGGCTACCGCGGTGCGACCACCGTCGTCCCCGGCTGGGCCGAGCCCGACTCCGAACCCGACCGCCTGCCGCGCCTGCGCGTCCTCGGCGGCACCACCGGCCCCGAGCTCGTCAGCCAGCTCGCAGCCATCCGCGACGACCCCGCCCCGCCGGCGACCTACGTAACCAACTGAGGCCCGATCCAATAGGATGCCCGCCATGCTCGCCACCGTTCCCGGCTGGGGCTCCTGGAGCTTCAACCCCATCGTCATCGTCGCCCTCGCGCTCGCCGCGGGCATCTACCTGCGCGCCTACCGCCGCGCCGCCGCCCGCTCCTCCGCGATCGGCGCCGGCCACTGGGTCCCCTACATGGCCGGGCTCTTCGCCATCGCCGTCGCCCTCTGCTCCCCGCTGGACCCCATCGGCGACGAATACCTGCTCTCCGCCCACATGGCGCAGCACATCCTGCTCTCCGACGTCGCCCCCGCCCTGCTCGTCCTCGGCCTGCGCCGCCCCCTGCTGCCGCTCGGCCTGCCGCGCGAGGCGCTGCTGCGGATCGCCCCCGGCGGCTCCCGCTCCGGCCGGCTCCTGGCGCGGCTGACCTCGCCCTGGGTCGCCCTCCCGCTGTGGGCCCTCGCGACCTGGGTCTGGGCGATTCCGAGCGTCTTCGACTACGCCGCCCAGCACCAGCTCGTCCATGACTTCGAGCACGCCACCCTCTTCTACACCGGGCTCGCCCTCTGGTGGCTCATCGTCGACCCCCTGCCCCGGGCGCGGATGCGGCCCAACGGCCAGCGGCTCGCCCTGCTCGGCTTCTCCCGCATCGCCAGCGCCGGCGTCTGCCTACCGCTGACCTGGCTCGCCAAGACCGAGTACCCCCTCTACGCCGGCGCCCCCCGCGCCTTCGGCCTCTCCGGAATCGCCGACCAGCACCTCGCCGGCGCCGGCATGTGCTTCGTCGAGTTCCTCGTCTTCGGCATCGCCTTCGCCGCCGTCTTCGCCAGCATCCTCGGCCGCTCCGAGTCCGGCGACGCCGTCGCCGAGCGCGCCGCGGGCACCGGCGACCGGCTGCTGACCTAGTCCGCACCACTCGAGCGTTAGCAATCGTCGGTGCCAGCACACCTCCTTCGTGGCCGCCGCGCGCAGAGGTCTACCCGCCTGATGCGATCTGGCCGAAGCCGAAGCTATACGCAGGCGAGCTCGGACTCCGCCTCCCGCTCCTGAGAGCGTGAAGCGGAGCTATCCTGGATAAGAAGGAAAGGAGCCCCTCGTTCCAAGGCGCCGAGGATGAGACCCATCTTCTGGTGCACTTCGGAGGCTGAGGCGGCCTCTACGGTCATCTCGATCTCAACGACTCGTCGGTCGAGGTCGATGCAGACGACAGGACCCAAAGCAAGCCCCGTCGCCTCCGACCGCAAAGCATCGAGGGCAAGCTCGGCAACCGTGGACAGGTCGCGATCGTCGTTGGGCTCAGGCGCCAAATGCAGCAGAGCCTGAAACTCGGTCTTGATTGTGGATCCCTGGAGTCTCGACATGTAGGTATCTCCCATGATGGCAGAAGTCGCCCAATCCATTATCGGATGCGTCGACTAGAGCTGTAGTCCTGCGCGACGAAACGTAGATCGCGTGTTGGGTATCGTCCTGTGATCGCTGGGGGTATTCGCGACCACAACGATCTTTCCTCGACTGCCGTCCTCAACGGGCCACTGGTAGCACTGCACGTGGCCGTTGCTGGCCTGCTCGCACCACCAGCCAGCGGCCCAGGCGGCATCGATCATTGCGCGTAGCGCTTGGTCTTTGACGCTTGGGCAACGTGCCTCCGGTGATTCGTGCCGTCTCGGGTGCATGGCGTCGCGAAGGCTACCTAAACATTAGGATGCCGCAAATATATGAGCCATTGATCCTGATCGTCTCCCAATATGCTAGGGCGCCACCCGAGCGAAGCGCGAGTGCTGAGATGCGCCGGCTATCGGCTGGCTCTCAGCCGCAGCCCGTGTTATTGCCGCAGCTGGAGCACGTGTAGCAAGACCCCGTCCGCTGCATCATCCCGCCGCACTGGCTGCACGCCGGGCCCAGGTCCAGGCCCTTCAGGCGGGCCGGGACCACCGGCGGCGTGTCCGTGAAGGCCGCCGTCGGGGCGCTCGCCCCGCCGTTGCCACCCGTGCCGCCGTTGCCGCCCGATGCCTTCGGGGTCGCGGCTGCCTCGTCCGAGGGCTCCGGGCCGGCCGTGTCCGAGGCAGTGACCGACTGCGCCGCCTCCTGGGCCGCCTTGCGGGCGCGGACCTCCGGGGTGAGGATGCCGAGCTCCTCCTGCGCGTCCGTGTCCAGGAACCGCGACGCCAGCCAGCGCATGATGTAGTCCGGCATCGACTTCGCGAACGGGATCTCCGGGTTGCCCGTGATCCCCTCCGGCTCGAAGCGCATGTAGCTGAACTTCTGCACCAGCGTCTCCAGCGGCACCCCGTACTGCAGCGCGATCGAGATCGCCGTCGCGAACGAGTTCATCATCCCCCGCAGCGTCGATCCCTCCTTGCCGATGTCCGTCAGGAAGATCTCACCGACCGTCCCGTCCTCGTACATCCCTGCCGTGATGTAGCCCTCGTGGCCCCCGATCGAGAACTTGTGCGTGATCGACTGGCGCTCCCGCGGCATCCGCTTGCGGCGCGGGCCCGCCTCGGCGATCGCTCTGGCGACGGCCTGCTCCACGACCGCATCGACGTCCACCTTCGCCGGCTCCTCCTTCTGCGCATCCGTCCGCAGCGCCTGCGCCGTCTTCGAGCCGTCCCGGTAGATCGCCAGCGCCTTGATCCCCAGGTGCCACGCCTGCGTGTACGCGTCCGCGATGTCCTCCACCGTCGCGCTCTGCGGCAGGTTCACCGTCTTGGAGATCGCCCCGCTGATGAACGGCTGCACCGCCCCCATCATCTTCAGGTGGCCCATGTGCGATATCGCCCGCTCCCCGACCGCCACGTCGAACACCGGCAGGTGCTCGTCGGACAGGCCCGGGGCGCCCACGATCGTGCCGTGCTCGGCCAAGTGGGCCTCGATCTGCTCGACCTGCTGCTCGGAGTAGCCCAGCGTCGCCAGCGCCAGCGGCACCGTCCGGTTGACGATCGTCATCTGGCCCCCGCCGACCAGCTCCTTGAACTTCACCAGCGAGAAGTCCGGCTCCACGCCCGTCGTGTCGCAGTCCATCAGGAACGAGATCGTCCCCGTCGGCGCCAGCACCGTCGCCTGCGCGTTGCGGTAGCCCACGCGCTCGCCCAGCTCCACCGCCTCCTCCCACGACCGCCGCGCCGCCGCCAGCAGCTCGCCGTCTGAGCACGTCGCCTCCGCGATCGCGTAGGACGCGTCCCGGTGCATCCGCATCACCGCGTTGTGCGCCTCCGCGTTCTCCGCATAGCGCTCGTACGGGCCCAGCGCGCCCGCGATCTGCGCCGAGCGGCGGTAGGCGCGGCCCGTCATCAGAGCCGTGATCGCCGCCGCCGTGCCCCGGCCCGCGTCGGAGTCGTAGGGCATCCCGTCCGCCATCAGGTAGGCGCCGAGGTTGGCGTAGCCCAGACCCAGCTGGCGGAAGGCACGGGCGTTGACCGCGATCTCCTCCGTCGGGTAGCTCGACGGGCCCACCACGATCTCCTGGGCCAGCAGCATCACATCCACCGTGTGCTCGAAGGACTCCACCTCCAGGGTGCCGTCCGGGCGGCGGAACTTCATCAGGTTGATCGACGCCAGGTTGCACGCCGAGTCGTCGACGTGCATGTACTCCGAGCAGTTGGCCACCACGACGCCGTCGACGATGTAGGAGTGGTGCAGCGGCTCCGTCAGGTTGTAGACCATCTCCTGCCCGTCGTCCTCCCTGGCAATCAGCTTCGCGCCGGGCTTCGTTGCATAGAGCCTGCACTCCTCGATCACGCTTGCGACCGCGGCCTGCTTGCGTGGCGTGGAGAACCCGATCTCGGCCGCGAACCGCGCCATATCGGTGCCGGTGATGCGAAGGTCGAAGCCCTCGCGGGTGGCGTACTCGACCGTCGTCCCGTCCCCGCGGGTGTAGGAGAAGCGCGGCCCCGCGCCGTCGGCGATGCGGTAGATCCGGCCGCGGACCCCCCAGGCGGAGAGCAGCCGCTGGACGTCGCGCAGCAGTCCCTCGCTACGGCTGCCCAGACCCACATAGCGATTGGCCTTGCCGCCGGCCTCCACCCGTGAGACGCAGCCGTCGGCGCCGAACAGCCCTCGCAGGAAGGCCGCCTGGATCTCCGGCGGCGCCGTGAAGATCGCCTCCGGAACCCGCTTGTCGTGGGCGCGATGCGAGGTCACGCCGAGCCCCCGGAACAGCTCGCGCACGGCCTCGCCGCCGGCGCGCAGCTGCACCGTGCCGTTCTCCATCTCCTGACGCGAGATCCCCCCGATCAGCTCGCCCAGCAGGCGCTCGTGCGCATCGGCCAAGCCGTCCCGGAGGTCGTCGCCTCCGTAGACCCACCCCGTCTGCGCCTGCGTCAGCCAGCCGTCGCCGATCAGATGGCCCGTCAGCTCTCCGAGCTCCTCGCTCCAGCGCTCGGGAAGCTCGCGGTAGGTCACCGATCCACCCCGGGCGAAGGACTTCGCCGGTGCGCTCACCTTCACCGGGAGCGCCCAGCTCGCGTCGGTCGCCGGCGTGGCGCTGTCGTTCAGCAGAACCCTATCCTCGCCTGTCAGATCCTGTGCCTGGACATAGCCGCGGTTGAGCGTCCAGATGCGGTGCGTCGGGGTGCAGCGCAGCTCGCCGCCGTTGGCGAAGCGCAGCCGCACGATCGGGTTGACGCCGTTGCGCATGAACGCAATCGGCCGCGTCGCCGCGACCCCCTCGCCCGGTCGATCGGCCGTGGCGCGATGGGTGTATACGCGAAACTCCTCGCCCGCCTCGCCCCGCTCGACGAGCTCGCCGATCGGCAGCAGGCCCAGCGTCGTATGTACGCGGGCGTCGGCCGGGAAGCACGGGTTCGACGCGTTGATCCGGCCGCTCTTCGGGCACGTGTGCCAGCGGTTGATCGTCGTGTCGTACTGCACCCCCGGGTCCGCGCAGCGCCACGCCGCTTCCGAGATCTCCCGCATCAGCTCCCGCGCCGGCACCGGCTCGCCGATCGGCTCGCCCGTCGTGCGCGACGTCAGGCGCCACTCTCCGTCCTCCTCCACCGCCCGCATGAACTCGTCCGTGATCCGCACCGAGTTGTTCGCGTTCTGGTACTGGATCGAGAAGAAGCCCTCCCCGTCGATCGACATGTCAAAGCCCGCGTCCCGCAGCGCCTGCGCCTTGTCCTCCTCCTTGGCCTTGCACCAGATGAACTCCCGGATGTCCGGGTGGTCCACGTCGAGCACCACCATCTTCGCCGCCCGCCGCGTCTTGCCCCCGGACTTGATCGTCCCCGCCCACGAGTCCGCCCCGCGCATGAACGACACCGGGCCCGACGCCGTCCCGCCCTTCGCCAGCGGCTCCATCGAGCCCCGGATGTTCGACAGGTTGATGCCCGACCCCGAGCCCCCCCGGAAGATCGTCCCCTCCTTCGTGTTCCACGCCAGGATCGACTCCATCGTGTCATCGACCGAAAGGATGAAGCAGTTGTGTACGGCGACATTGTTGGACAGGTACTCACCCGACTCCGTCTGGATGTCGTAAACCTCCATCTCGCCGAGGTCTTCAATGGCGACGACGTCGATCTCGATCGGCTCGGTCGAAATATCTATGTCCAACTCGCCCAGGCTCGGCGCACCGTTGCCGGCTCCAACGAGGACTACCTCTCGAACGATCGCCCCATGCGGGTGCAGGTGCATCCGCATACCGACCTCGAGCTGATCCATCCGCAGCCAGGCTGGCTGGGTGCGGCGCTCGGTTACAGCCTTCACGACGTGGTCGGGCGTGGCTTCCACGAAGCTGCCGTTGCGCAGCCGGGCGCGCAGCACGCGCTTGCGGCCGTTGGCCTTGGTCGCGACCACGTGAGTGACCCCGTTCGCGTCGTACACCTCGCAGCCGACCTGATCGCCCTCGACGAGCTCGCCGATCGGGATCATGCCGTGCGGGGTCGAGACCAGCGCGTGATACGGCTGGCACGCCGAACACTGGGGATTCTCCTCGAAGCCCACGTTGAACCACACCGGCGAGTTGAACGCCGCCATCTGGTGCAGCAGGATGTGCGTCAGCTCGGCCTCGAACGTCTCTCCGTCGGCGTCGCTCGCGAAGTAGCCCCGCTCCCGGCCCCAGTCGGCGATCGTGCCCGCCACCCGGCCGATCATCTGCTTCACCGAGCGCTCCCGCGCCGGATGGTCGAGCTGGCCGCGGAAGTACTTCTGGGCCACGATGTTCGTCGCGTTCTGCGACCAGCTCTTCGGGAACTCCACGTCGCGCTGTTCGAAGGCCACCCGGTCGCCGTGGCCGATCCGGGCGTCCCGCAGCTCCCACTCCACCGCGTCGAACGGGTGGGTCGCGGGGTCGGTGAAGAAGCGCTCGATCGCCAGCGGCGCTCCGGGCTCGATCTGCTCGACCGTCGTGGGCTGCGGGGTTGGTTTCGTCACGCCTCTCGCTCCTTCTCTCTTCTCTGTCCGCGCCGGCGCCGCGCGGACGCCCACTCGAGTCTTTTGCCTGGGCCGCGCATCGTCCCGCGCGGGTCGGACGGAAAAGTGGCGGGACTACTTGAATTTTAGGACTTTGCGGGGCGCCTCAGAAGGGGCCGTCGCTGGGCCGATCGCGCAGTTTCCGGCTTCCCCGCCGGGGCTCCAGTCGCTGCTCAGCGCCCCATTCTCGCTCGGTCCAAGAATTCGTCCCGCCACGCCGACAGGCGCCACGCCGCCTCCGCCAGCGAGTGGCGCAGAGACACCCACCACCGCGGTTCGTACGCCCACCACCGCACCCCCGCCCAGACCAGGCAGAGCACGATCAGCAGCGCCGCCAGCGCCGCCGCCACGATCGCCCCCGTCGACGGGCGTGAGCTCGCTTTCGACGTCGGTGTCGTGCTGACCCCCGCCAGGCCCGTCGCGCCGGTCGCGCCCGTCGGTCCCGTCGCGCCGGTCGGCCCCGTCGTGCCTACAGAGCCCGTGGTGCTCGTTGCCGAGCTGCCGGCTGCGGTGCCCGCCGGGCCGGTCGCGCCCGTCGCGCCCGCCTGCCCCAGCCGCTCGCTCGCCGGGACCGGGAACGTCGGCGTGCTGTGTGTTCGCGCCGCCGTCGCCCCCGTCGCCGCGGTGGCCGTGCCCGGCGGGAGCAGCGCCGCGCAGGCCAGGGTCAGCGTCGTCCCCGCCGCCATCAGCGTCGCCATCCGCGTCCCTCGAGCCGTGCCGCCCATCCTCGGCGCCATGCTACCGCCCGTCAATCGACGCACAGCACCGCCTTGCCCGCCACCCGGCGGTCCATCAACGCCTCGATCGCCTCCGCCGCCTCCCGCCACGACGCCTCCCGGTCGATCGAGCACCGCAGGCGTCCCGCCGCGACGAGCTCCGCCAGACGGCCCAGGTCGCGCCTCGCGCCGCCCTCGTGCTCCAGCTGGCCGAACAGGTACAGGCCCTGCAGCCGCGCCCCCGGCGCCCGCGCGAACAGCTCCCGCGCCGGGAACTCCACCGGCGCGGGGTCGCTCGACGCGAACGACACCACCGTCCCGAACGGCGCCACCCGCCGCAGCGCCGCCCCCAGGCTGGCGCCACCCACGCCCTCCACGATCCCCGCGAACGTCGGCCCCGAGGCCTCCAGCTCCGGGATCACCTCCTCCGCGCCCAGCTCCGCGAGCCCCCGCGCGCGCTCCGGGCTGGCCGAAACCGCCGTCACCCGGGCGCCGGCGGCGCTCGCCAGCTGCACCGCGAAGCGGCCCACCCCGCCGCTGGCGCCCGTCACCAGCACCGGCCGGGCGAGCACCGGGCCGATGATGTCCAGCGCCTTCAGCGCCGTCAGGCCCGCCACCGGCAGCGTCGCCGCCTGGGCGAACGAGACCTCCTCGGGCAGCGTCGCCAGCGTCGCCACCGGCACCGCCGCCAGCTCCGCCCAGGCTCCCCGTCCGACCAGGCCCACGACGCGCGTCCCCGGCGCCGGGCCCGAGCCGTCGGCCGCCGCCCGCTCCACGGCGCCCGCCACGTCCCAGCCCGTCACCTCGCCGTCGGCCATCTCCGCCAGGCGGCGGCTCTCGCCGCGGTTCAACGAGAACGCCCGCACCCGCACCAGCGCCTCGTTGGACCCCGGCTCGGGGTCGGGGACCTCGCGCAACCGCACGTTGCCCGGGGCTCCCGGGGAGGCCGTCAGGGCGAGCATCGGATGAGGTTAGCGCCGGTCTCGGGGCTGCCGTCGTGCTCAGCCCCGTGCCCCCGCGCCCCCCGGCAGGTCGGCGACCGCCGCCAGCGCCGCCCCCAGCACCGTCTCGGGATCCCTGTCCGCGTCGATCACCCGGAAGCGCCCCGGGTCGGCCGCCGCCAGCTCCTCGTACGCCGCCGCCACGCGAGCGAAGAACGCCTCGTCCTCCAGCTCGATCCGGTCATGCCCCGCCCCGCGGCCCGCCTGACGTGCCCGGCCCGCCGCCGGCGCGATTCGCAGCAGCAGCGTCCTGTCCGGCGCCAGGCCGCCCGTCGCCAGCTCGTTGATCGCCGCCACCCGCTCCACCCCCAGCTCCCGGCCTGCGCCCTGGTAGGCCAGCGAGGAGTCCACGAAGCGGTCCAGCAGGACCAGCGCCCCCGCCTCCAGCGCCGGCCTCAGGCGCTCCCGCACCAGCTGCGCCCGCGCCGCCGCATACAGCAGCGCCTCCGCCTCCGCCCCCAGCGTCAGCCCCGGGTCTTTCACCAGCTCCCTGATCCGCTCCGACGCCCGCACCCCGCCTGGCTCCCGCAGCAGCTCCACCCGCTCCCCCCGCGCCGCCAGCTTGCCCGCCAGCGCCTGTGCCAGCGTCGTCTTGCCCGCCCCGTCGATCCCCTCGATCGTGATCAGCCTGCCGCGCAGCACCCGTGGGACCGTACCCAATCGTGGGCGTCGCCCATGTCAGGATGTCGGCGATGAGTGTCCCCCGGCTCCCGCCCCAACCCTCGGCTGCTCTATCGGCGGACGGTCTCCACGCCGCGCTCGCAGCCCATCCCCAGGCCAGCGCCGTCCTGCGCCCCACCGGATCGCCCTCGCACGCCTACCTCTTCCACGGCCCCCCCGGCGCGGGCAAGCGCACCCTCGCCCGCGCCTTCGCCGCCGCCCTCCTCCTCGAGGGCGCCCGCACCCCCGACACCGTCGCCGAGCGCGTCGCCCGCGGCGCCCACCCCGACCTCGCCTGGGCCACGCCCTCCGGCGCCGGCGAGATGCTCGTCGCCGACGTCGAGGAGCCCGTCGTCGCCGCCGCCGCCCACACCCCCTTCGAGTCTTGCCGCCGGGTCTTCGTCATCGAGGACGCCCACACCATGAACGACCAGGCCGCCAACCGCCTGCTCAAGACCCTCGAGGAGCCCCCGCCCTTCGTCCACCTCATCCTGCTCGCCCCCAGCCCCCGCGACGTCCTGCCCACCATCGCCTCCCGCTGCCAGCTCGTCCGCCTCCATCCCCCACCGGAGGAGCGCGTCGTCGAGCGCCTCCGCCAGGAGCACCCCCACGCCGACCCCGCCCAGCTCCACGCCTGCGCCCGCCTCGCCCTCGGCGACGCCCGCCTCGCCAGCCGGCTCGCCGGCGAGCGCGGGGCCGAGCTCCGCGCCGCCGCCGAGCGCTTCGTCCGCTGCGCCCTGCACGGCGAGAACCACGAGCGCCCCTGGTTGGCGCTGTTGGCAATCGCCCGCGCCGACGCCGCCGCCGCCGGCGAGACCCAGGCCGAGCGCGTCAGCGGCGAGCTCGAGCTCCTCCCCGCCCGCGACCGCAAACGCCACCAGCGCGAAGCCGCCGAGGCCCAGCGCCGCTCCGAGCGCCGCGTCCGCACCCGCACCCTCGGCGACGGCCTCCGCCTCGCCGAGCTCTGGCTGCGCGACCTCTGGTGCCTCGCCCTCGACGCCCCCGAGGCCGTCTACGCCGGCGACCGCCTCCCCGAGCTCACCCGGGACGCCGCCGGCCGCGAGCCCCGCGCCCTCGGCGCCGCCATCGAGCGCGTCCGCGACACCCGCCTCCGGCTCGCCCTCAACGTCTCCGAGGAGCTCGCCCTCGAGGCCCTCGCCGACCGCCTCCGGATGTAGACCGCTCCTGTCGCGTCCGGTCGCGTGTTTGTAATTACGACCATGCGCTCCCCAATCCGCCTCCACCGCGACCCACGCCATCCAGCGCCAACCGGGCCCCCGGCCGCGGATGCCCGCGAGCGCACCGACGCCCTCCTGCGCCGGCTGCCGCCGCGCGACTGGACCGTCCTCGCCGACCTCAACCTCCGCCACGGCGCCGAGCACGTCCTCGTCGGGCCCGGCGGCGTCTTCCTCCTCGCCTCCCGCAACCCCCCCGGCGCCGGCGCCCGCGTGCGCGACGGCGTCCTCTGGCTGCGCCGCGACCGCGACACCCGCGCCGAGCGTCCCGGCGTCGCCATCAACCGCGACATCCTCCACGCCGCCCGCCTCCTCCAGCGCGAGATCCGCACCCGCACCGGCCGCGGGCCCCTCGTCCACCCCGTCGTCGTCCTCTGGTGCGAGTTCCCCCAGCGCATCTCCGAGACCGACCGCATCGCCTTCCTCCACGCCCGCGACCTGCCCGGCTGGCTCACCCATCGGGCCCCCGAGCTCGACGGCCCCGGCTGCGCCGAGATCGTCCAGGCCCTGCGCGCGATCGCGCCCCCCGCCGACGGCTCTCCCGCCGTCCGCCACCTCCTCCCGCGCCCCCGCCGGCCCCAGTCGCCCTCGCGACGGCGCGCCGCCTGAGCTCGGGCGACCCCCGGGCCACGAGCTGCCCGAGCTCGGCGGCGGCTCCCGCGACCGATCCCGCGCGACCGATCCCGCGGGTCCACCCGGGTCTATAGCCCGACCGTGGCCGCCCCCGTCGGCTCGGCCTCGGTCGTGCCCATCTCCAGCAGCGGCGCCACCCGGCGCCCCACCGCTGCCCGCAGCGTCAACAGCACCGCGTGGTAGCGGCACGCCTTCGCCCACAGCGGCAGCTCCCGGTTCCCGGGCTCCTCCAGCAGCCGCCGCGCCCGGTCCGTCTCCCGCGCCCGCCGGCGACAGTCGGCCCACGTCACCTCCAGGTACGCCAGCGCCGCCGGCAGCTGCTCCTCCGGCAGCCGCTCACCGGTCTCCAGCTGGCGCACCACCGGGATCACCTCACGGCTCAGCAGCCGCTGCTCGGCGTGGGCGCGCAGCAGCAGCGACACGTCTGGCTGCGGGCTTGTATCGGGCTGATCTGACATGCCTAGCTCGGGGCCGCCGGAAGGGAATCTCTCGACTGCGGCCTGTCCCTGGCCTCGGCCCAAGAAGGGGGCTGCTTTAGGCGCCGCCGTCCCGCCCAACGTATTTTTCCCGGCCGCCCCCAATTTGGGGGAAATTCGGGTCAGCCAACATCGCTAAAGCTCGGGGTCGGACTGGACCGATGTCGGTTGCAGATGCTCGTCGAACGCGATCCCACCGCGCGGGCGCCCGGGCAGTACACCCGCTCCATCGTCCACCGGCTGCGGCTGCGGACCCTTCTCATGCTCGGCGCCCTCGCCGTCGAGACGACCCTCGTCGGCCGCCGCTTCGGCTGGCAGAACCCCCGCTTCCTCGGCGCCGAGGTCGCCCTCCTCGTCGGGATCTTCGTCATCTCCCGCTACCTCCTCCCCCTCGTCGACCGCCACCACCGCGGCGCCCTCGGCGAAGAGCACGTCGGCCGGCTCCTCGACGACCTCGGCGAGGGCGGATGGCACACCATCCACGACGTCAGCCTCGGCCGTGGCAACGTCGACCACATCGCCGTCGGCCCCGGCGGGATCTTCACCGTCGAGACCAAGAGCCATCCCGGGCCGATCCACGTCGCCCGCCTCCACGGCTCCACCCTCGGCCAGGCCCAGGCCGCCCGGCGCGTCGTCGAGCGCGCCACCGGCGAGCACGTCGAGCCCCTCCTCGTCTACAGCCGCGCCTGGGTCGACCGGCCCCTGCACCGCCGCCGCGGCGTCCGCGTCGTGCCCGCCCGGATGCTCCGCGGCTACCTCCGGCGCCAGCCCCAGAGGTTGGACGGCGAGCGCGTCGATCACGCCCTCCGCGCCCTCGCCGAGGCCGCCCGGGCGCAGCGCCGCCGGCGGTGGTCTTGAGGGTCGCCGTCGGCGGTCGTCGGGCGTCGCTGTGGCGGTCGTAGGGGGCCGATGTCGTCGGGGGTCGATGTCGTAGGGCGTCGATGTCGTAGGGCGTCGATGTCGGCGGGTCCTCGGGGGTCGCTGTCGGCGGTCCTCGGGCGTCGCCGTCGGCAATGTCGTGGTGGTCGATTTGGGGAGGTGTGCGCGCGTGCGCGGTGGGTTAACTCACGTCGCCTCCTACCAAGCACCCGTGCCCGCCGGCGCCCGGGCGAGCGTCCCGGCCGAAGCCGGCGGTAGCGTCTGCTGGGTGAGTGCCACCCTCGCCCCCTCCCCGTCGGGTCTTGCCGCGGCGACACCCGAGGAGCTGCTGGCGCGCTTCGGCCTGGGCGAGTTCCGGGTCGGTCAGCGCGAGGCCGTGGAGGCCGCCCTCGCCGGGCGGGACTGCCTCGTGGTGATGCCCACCGGCGCCGGCAAGTCGCTCTGCTACCAGCTGCCCGCGCTGGCCTCGGAGGGCGACCCCGGGCGTCCCCTGACGGTCGTCGTGAGCCCCCTCATCGCTCTCATGGCCGACCAGTGGCGGCGCCTGCGCGGGACCCCCCTGCGCGCCGCCATGCTGGCCTCGGGGATGGACGACGGCCACAACTCCCAGGCTCTGCGGGAGATCGAATCCGGTGAGGCCCAGCTGGTCCTGGCGGCGCCCGAGCGCTTCGCCTCGCGGGCCTTCCGCCTGGCCCTCGCCCAGCGCCGCGTGGGCCTCTTCGTCGTCGACGAGGCCCACTGCGTCGCCGAGTGGGGGCACGACTTCCGCCCCGACTATCTGCGCCTCCAGGACGCCATCGCCGCCCTCGGCCGTCCCCCGGTGATGGCCGCCACGGCCACCGCCACCCCCCGGGTCGCCGGAGAGATCGCCACCCGCCTCGGGCTGCGCGACTGGGTCGCCGTCAGCTCCGGCTTCGACCGCCCCAACCTCACCTTCGACGTCGTCACGGTCGAGGGCAAGGGCGCCGTCGCCCGCAAGCGCGCCACCCTGTTGCACGTCCTCGCCGACCCCGCCGCTCGGCCCGCCATCGTCTACTGCGGCACCCGCCGCGACACGGACTCCGTCGCCGACCTCCTCGCCGGCCGGGGGATCGCCACCGTGGCCTACCACGCCGGCCTCCCCGCCGAGCGCCGGAGGGAGGCCCAGGAGCGCTTCATGGCCGGCGACGCCGAGGTCGTCGTCGCCACCAACGCCTTCGGCATGGGCGTCGACAAGGCCGACGTCCGCACCGTCGCCCACTGGGCCCTGCCGACGAGTCTCGAGGCCTACTACCAGGAGGCCGGCCGCGGCGGGCGTGACGGGCGGCCCGCCCGGGCGCTGCTGCTGGCCGCCCGGATGGACCTCGGCCGGCTGATCCGGTTCAACACCGAACGCCAGACCACAGTCGAGGACGTCCGCGCCTACACCCAGGGCCTGCGTCGCCGGGCGCGCCGGGAAGCGGAGGAAGGGGAAGGGGGAGGGGGAGGGGATGGGGATCTCCCCGTCGCCGAGCTCGCCCCCGGGGAGCTCGACGACGGGGAGCGGGTCCTGCTCTCCATCGCCGAACGCGCCGGCGCGGCCGAGCTGGAGCCCGGCCGCGGCGGGGTCCTGCGGGTCAGGCTCACCGGCCGCGGCAGCCCCCGGCTGGCGTGGCAGGCGATCAAGGTCGCCCGCGACCGCGGCTGGGAGTCCTATCGGGCGATCGAGAGCTTCATCTCCGACGGCCGCAGCTGCCGCAGGCGGCGTATCCTGGAGCACTTCGGCGACACCCAGGCCGGGGCCCCGGAGGGGCGCTGCTGCGACGTCTGTCACCCCGACCCCGAGCTCGACCGGGCCGTCCGCAGCGCGCCGCCGGCGGTGAGGCGGGGCGCGCGAGGCGGGGGGCTGCGCTCGGGCGAGGCGTTCGCCGGCTCCGGCGCCGACGGGTCCGGTGCCGGTCAGGACCCGGCCGAGCCGGTCGACGAGGCCCACTACGAGCGACTCCGGGCCTGGCGCCACGCCCGGGCCGAGGGCAAGCCGGCGTACACCGTCGCCAGCAACGCCGTCCTCGAAGACATCCTCCGCCTCCGCCCCGCCAGCCCCAGCGCCCTGCTCACCATCCGCGGGATCGGACCGGCCTTCTGCGAGAAGCACGGCGAGTCGCTGCTGGAGGTGCTCGGCGAGCTCCGAGGGTGGGCCGGTGCGGAAAGTGGGGCCGGCGGTCCGGTGGACCGGGGGCCGGCGGTCGCTAGCATCCAGGGTCGCCCGCCGACGTAGCTCAGCTGGTAGAGCACTTCACTCGTAATGAAGGGGTCCCCGGTTCGAATCCGGGCGTCGGCTTCGAGAAAGACCTGCAAATGTGCCAGTTTTAGTCGGAGGGGCTGGCAGGCTGGACAGATGGTGTCCCGAAAGTGTCCCAAGGCGGTGTTAGCCTGGGGGTAGGTGGGATCTACCGGCACGGCGACTTCGGCGAGGGCGGGCACCGCGCGGCGGGCGCCGAGCGGGCATGTCTTTCGCGTCGATCGTCGGCGCGGGCCGGTTTGGTATGCGAAGTACCGGCTGCCCGACGGGCGCCAGGTGCAGCGCAAGATCGGGCCGGCCTGGGGGGAGCGGGGGCGGCCGCCGGAGGGCCATTACACCAAGCGCACCGCCGAGGACTGGCTGCGCGACGTGCTCGCCCAGGCGCGGCGGGGGGAGCTGCCGGGGATGGTGCGGACGGGTTCGACCGTGGCCGACGCGGCCGCGGAGTACCTGCGCTACATCGAGCACGACCGTGGCCGCAAGCCCTCGACTGTGCAGGGGTACCGCTGGATCGTGGACGCCTGGATCGTGCCGAGCCTGGGACAGCTGCGCCTGGAGGACGTCACCAGCGGGCACGTCGAAGGGTGGCTGGCAGGACTCGACGAGCGCCAGCCGAGCACTCGGCGCAAGGCGCTGGTGCTGCTGCACGGGATCTTCCAGCGGGCGCGCAGGGTACACGGGCTGCCGGGGAATCCGGTCGCCGACGTCGAGAAGCCGCCGCTGACGCGCGGCGCCGACATCGAGGTCTTCAGCCCCGAGGAGGTCTGGTCGCTTGTCCGGGCCGCCGAGGGCGAGCAGGACGCGGCGGTCTTTCTCACGGCGGCGTTCACCGGGCTGCGCATGGGGGAGCTGATCGCGCTGTGCTGGCGCGACCTGGACTTCGCCGGCGCCGTCCTGCGGGTGCGCGCCAGCTACGCCGGCGGGGCGCTGACGACGCCGAAGTCCGGCAAGACGCGTGCCGTGCCGCTCGCGCCCGACGTCGCCCGGGCACTCGCGCGGCTGGGAGACCGGGCACTGCTCACCGGGGAGGACGATCTCGTCTTTCCAGGCGAAGCCGGCGGCTACCTCGACGGGTCCGCCCTGCGGCGGCGCTACAAGGCAGCGCTCAAGCGTGCAGGCCTGCGGTCCCTGCGCTTCCACGACCTGCGGCACACCTTCGGCACCCGGATGATCGCCAAGGCCGACATTCGTAGGGTGCAGGAGTGGATGGGGCACGCCGACATCCAGACCACGATGCGCTACCTGCACTACGCGCCGCGCGAGGACGACGCCCGGCTTGTCGCCGAAGCGTTCCAGGTCGAGGCGCCCGCGGCGGTTGACGCGCCGGCCAGAGTCGATGCCTCGGCATGAGCGGGGTGAGGTCAGCGGGTGGCGAGCCAGTCCTCGAGCATCGGCCGGGTGAAGCGGATGTGCTTGCCGATGCGCAGGCACGGGAGCACGCCGGTACGGACCGCCTCGTAGACCCAGCTCGTCTTCACGGCGAGGAGGTCCGCGACTTCGGTGGGGCGCAGCAGCGGGCCTTCGAGTGGCCTCGGGCTGGCGGTCGTGGGGTTGCTGTGGGTGGTGCTCGTGTTCATCTGGCCTCTTGGGGTAAGCCGGGCGAGGGCTCTGGTGGACAAGCGAATTACGCAGCCCGACGCGGCTACCGGCGGCAGGGTGCCGCGCGGGGGCCATCGGCCGTGGCCGGCGGCCCGGAGGCGCCGATCTCGGACGCGATCAACGATCGAGTCTCGACACCCGCCGCTCTGGGGGAGCCCGGCGGTGGGTGAGACGAGCTACGAAGACGAACTCGACCCCGAAGCGGCGATCCTCGTTCGCTTCGTCACCCGGCGAGGCGTTGTGAGGAGCTATTCCGTTGTCTTGGTCGCCCTGGAGGGCGACGCCTCGCGCGCCGTGCGCGTCTACGACAACGCTCATGGCGTCCACGACATGCACCGATACACTCGGGAGGGCGTCAAGCAGGCCGCCGAGGGCGTTTCACCAAGGCTCAGCCGGCGAGGCCATGCGCAGCGCCATCGAGGCGATACGGGGCGGCTTTAGTGAGATGATTGACTCATGGCGACGGTAGGCGACAGCACACGAACCCCGGGCAGCGTGCTCGCGTCGCAGCGCATGGACGCGGCGATCGAGGATGTCATCGCCGAACGGCCGGCGCGGTATCCCAACGGCGCCGCCTTCGTCGGCGCCGACATGCCGGGCCTGGGAAAGATCCTCGCGCGTCGCGCCCGCGAAGGCCGCGCCGTCGTGCTCGTCTATCCCGACGGCGAGGAGCGCATCATCGAGTCCCACAAGCCGCTCGACGTGCCCAAGGCCGCGTAGAACTCGCTCGCCCTGATGGGGCCGCCTGGCTGGGAGATGAGGACGGGCACTCCACCGCAGACAGCCCGCTACAAGAAGTAAGAGACAGGGCTCCCCATGGGCGCACCAAACGACATAGCATTGGTGTTGATATGGGCATGAGTTTCAAACCTCCAACGCTGGCGATCGCCACGGTCGCGGTGGTGGCGGCCGGCGCCGGCGCCCTCTGGGCCGGCGCCCCGGCTGTCGCCCACCGCGCGAGCTCCCCCACCGCCCGCGCCGCCGGCAGGCTCAACGTCCGCGACGAAGGTCGTCTCCACTACGAGCACGAATCGGGCTCGCTGCTGCTCGAGGAAGGGCCCGCCACGGGGACCCTGCCGGGCAGCGTCAAGGTTCGCTTCGACGTCGGCGCCACCGTCAGCGCCTACTTCACGATCTACACCCACGGCGGCTCCATCACCGGCCACGGCAAGGGCGCCCTGCACTCCACCGGGGCCTACTCGACGTTCGGCGGGAGCCTCTGGGTGACCAGCGGCACCGGTCGCTTCGCCCACGCCCACGGCACCGGCAATCTCTACGGGGCGATCAACCGCCGCAACGACGCCCTCACTGTCCAGACCATAGGCACCCTCTACTACTGAGCCGCCGGCAGGCCGGGCCGCGCGGCCCGGCTTTGGGTCGTCTCGAGCGGCGTCTAACGGCGGGCCTTGCCGCTCGGGCTCGGGGGTCGTCCCGCGGCCCGGCCCAGCCGCCAGCCCGGCTAGCCTTCGGCGGCGTGTCGAGAGGCGAACGCCAGGTGCCCGCCAGCGAGGTTCCGACGACACCCGCCGGCGGGGTCCCACGGCCGCCGCTGGGCACGGTCCTGCGCGAGTGGGGGCGGCTGGGGTGCATCGGCTTCGGTGGTCCCCCGACCCACGTGGCGCTGCTGCGCGAGCTCTGCGTCGAGCGGGAGCGGTGGCTGACGGATGCCGAGATCGAGGACGCGGTCGCCGCCTGCAACCTGCTCCCGGGGCCGGCCTCGACGCAGCTCGCCATCTTCTGCGGCTGGCGGGTCCGGGGTCCGGCGGGGGCGGTCCTCGGCGGCGCCGCCTTCATCGTGCCCGGGCTGGTCGCGATCGTGGCCCTCGCCGTCCTCTTCCTCTCCGGCTCGGCCCCGACCTGGGTGGGCGGCGCTGGCGCCGGCGCCGGGGCGGCGGTGCCGGCGGTGGCGGCGCGGACCGGCGCCACGCTCCTCGCCGCCTCCCGCGTCCGGCCGGCGCGGGCGCGGGGCGCCCGCTTCTGGGCCTACCTCCTCGTCGGCGGCCTCGGCGCGGCCACCGTGGGTCCCTGGCTCGTCCTCGCCCTGCTCGCCTGCGGAGCCATCGAGGTCGCCGCCCGCCGCGCCTCCGCCGGCGGGCTCGGGGTGCTGCTGCCGGTGCACCGGTCGCTGATCCCCGCCACGGCCGCCGCCGGCGGCGGGCTGCTGGCCCTGGGGTGGGTGGCGCTGAAGGTCGGCGCCCTCTCCTACGGCGGGGGCTTCGTGATCGTCCCCCTGATGCAGCACGACGCGGTCTCCACCTACCACTGGATGACCGGGGCCCAGTTCCTCGAGGCCGTCGCCCTCGGCCAGGTCACGCCGGGGCCCGTCGTCCAGACGGTCGCCGTCGTCGGCTACGCCGCCGCCGGGGTCGGGGGCGC
The DNA here is from genome assembly GCA_035524055.1 of Solirubrobacteraceae bacterium. GTDB lineage: Bacteria > Actinomycetota > Thermoleophilia > Solirubrobacterales > Solirubrobacteraceae > Palsa-744. Next base: position 27,928 of record DATKPO010000030.1, on the reverse strand, counting down.
CCTGGTGGCGGCCGCCATCGCCTTCGCCCCCTCCTTCGCCTTCGTCCTCCTCGGCGCCCGGCACTTCGACGCGCTGCGCGCCGACGCCCGCGTCCAGGGCTTCCTCGCCGGCGCCGGTCCCGCCGCGGTCGGCGCCATCATCGGCTCCGCCATCCCCCTCGGGCTGGCCCTCTCCGAGCCCTGGCAGGCCCTCGTCCTGGCGGGGGCCGCCGTGATGCTGCTGGCCCGTCGCGGCGTCGTCCCGACGCTGCTCGCGGCCGGCGCCGTCGGCGCCGTCGCCGGGCTCGCCGGGGCACCGCTGTAGGCTCCCCGCCTGATCCTCCTGACGGACGGCAGGCGTGAGCTGTCTCACGTTTGCGGCGGCCGGGCTGCGTCGAGGTCGTCGAGATCAGGGGATTCGGGGCTACGGAGTGTGCCCGAACTGCAAAGCCGCGCCGACGCCTGGCCTGAGTGACGAGCCGTCCAAGGCGAGACTTTCTGCTTGACAGCGGCGGAGTCAGCGCGCTCGCGGCCGACCGAGACCTGCTCGCCGGGTACCTCGAACTGCTCAACCTGCGCTTCGATTGGGCGCTTTTCCGGCCGAGCCGCTTGGCCAGCCATGTGCCCCATCGTGGGCTCCGCTACGGTGTTGTCGTGCTCGCCAAAGAAGTCATCGAGGTCGCCGGACGAACCCTGGCGGCGACCGCATCGGACCCAGTCAAGATCGTGCTGTTCGGCTCGCGCGCGCGGCGACGCCGCTCTCGACAGCGACTTCGACTTCCTGGTCGTAGAGCGCGATCCGGCCGATCGTCACGCCGAGATGGTGCGTCTGGGCCGAGCGCTTCGCCCACTTGGAATGCCATTCGACATAGTCGTCGTGAGTGAGCGCTTCGCTCAAGACTGGGAAGGCGTGGAAGGATCGATGGTGCATGCCGCGCTGACCGAGGGTCGAGTGCTGCATGCCGCAACGTGACCAACTCGATCTGGCGCGTTTGCTGCTTGCCAGAGCGACCGACGACGAGACGCTGGTACGGAAGGTCTCCGCAGACACCGAGGTGGCTGACGCGATCATCGGCGTTCACGCCCAGCAGGCCGCCGAGAAGCTGATCAAGGCGGTGCTGGCCGCCTTACGGCGTGGCCTTCATAAAGAGTCACGCGCTGAGCTACCTCATCGGCCTGGTCGAGGAACACGACATCGACGGCCCCTCGGAGCTCTCAGAGGCAGACACGCTCTCGCCGTGGGCGGTCGAGTTCCGCTACGGGCGAAGAGCCGCCCGCCCTTGATCGGCCGGCAGCTCTCGAGCTGGTCGAGAAGCTGCGGACGTGGGCCGAAAGCCAGATCGAGGGCGTCGGTCAGCCGCTAGAACCACGACCCGGCGAGGATCGGCCAGAGTAACAGCAGGGGCACCTGCTGCTGTGGTGGGTCATCAACGAGCGTCGCGCTGGTGAGCAGCTTCTGCACGAACGCGCCTGCACGTCCGCCCACACGAGGCCCAGGCCCTCACTCAGGCGGGCGCCCGTGACGGACCCGACGGCGAACAGCGTCTTGTAGGGCTGACGCGCGGCGGCGAGCGTCTGCGCAAGCTGGTCGCCCATGGAGATCGGTCGTCGGGCGGGCCAAGAGGTCGATGCGGCGCCGGGCGTCTTCCCAATAGCCGAACTCCTCACCGATCACCAGCAGGTCATCGCCGAGCACGCCGATGTCATCGCGGAGAAGCCGCTGCAAGTCCGCGCGCTCGCGGAGTCCGAGATCGGCGAGCGCCACCGGCTCGTGCGGCGCCAGACCCGCGTCGGCAATCTCGTACAGCGACACAGTGCGCGCAGCCTACCGCCACGCCTCCCGACGGGCACGTCGGCGGCGACTGCGGGCGGAGAGCGAAACCTGGCGCGCCGCGTGGGCTCCGTGCAGTGCGGCTGACGTGCGTAGAGCTGGCGAGCAACGGCCGGAAGGCTCCCAAAACGCTTCCATACGGCGCCCAGGGCGGGCTCCGAGCCCGATGGTCGCCGTCCGTGGTTCTCGCCAGAAGCCGAGTATTCAAGCGGTTTCTGCGGGACGGAGAGGGCGGGATTCGAACCCGCGATGGAGTTTGATCCCCATACTCGCTTAGCAGGCGAGTGCCTTCAGCCACTCGGCCACCTCTCCCGAGGTCGAGCGACCAGTCTAAAGCCTTCGCCTCCCCCCGTGGCCGACGGGCCGTGTCCCGCTGGGCCGGGCGTCGCGGCCGGCTGGCCCGCCGAAGCCCTGGTAACGTGATTGGGAGCGACGTGGCCCGCGCCCGACGCGGGCGGCGCCGATGGTCTCTACCGAACGCGGCTCGCCGGTTGGGAGGTTCAGGTGGACATCGGAATGGCCCCGCGATCGCTTCCCGGCGATCCACCCCAGGCCCCGGCCGGCCCCGGCCGAGAGGTGCCGGTGGCGGGCGGCGCCGAGCTCCACCCCCGCCCGCTGCCCTCGGGGCGGCCGGTGGCGGCGGTCGTCGGGGACGTCCTCGACCGGGTCGCCCACGGTGCCCTCAGCAACAGGCCCTTCGGGCTGCGCTTCTGGGACGGCAGCGAGCTGCCGGCGACCGCCGCCGGGGGGACCGCCACCGGGGTGTCAGACACCGGGGTGCCTGCTGCCGGGGTGCCCGCCGCCGGGGTGCCTGCTGCCGGGGTGCCCGCTGCCGGGGTGCCCGCCGCCGGGGTGTCAGACACCGGGGTGCCCGCCGCCGGGGTGCCCACCGCCGGCCGGTCGGTGACGGTCGTCGTCACCGACCCCCAGGCCCTGGCCCACGCCGCCCGGGAGCCCAACGAAATCGGGCTGGCCCGGGCGTGGGCGCTGGGCGAGATCGAACTCGAGGGGGACCTGGACGAGATGTTCGCGATCGGCGAGGAGATGCCCCGGGCGAGGATCTCCCCGGTCGACGCCCTCCGGGCCCTCGGCGCCGCCTGGCGGCTGCTCGGGGGGGAGCTCCTCCACGCCCCCCCGGTGCCCGAGGGCGAGATCCAGGGGCGCCACGGGCCCCGGCACTCCCGCCGTCGCGACCGGGCGGCGGTGCGCCACCACTACGACGTCCCGACGGCCTTCCACCGGCTCGTGATCGGGCCCAGCATGGTCTACTCCTGCGCCTACTTCACCTCTCCCACGGACACCCTCGAGGAGGCCCAGGGGCGCAAGCTCGACGTCATCTGCCGCAAGCTCCGCCTGGGACCCGGGATGCGGCTGCTCGACGTCGGCTGCGGCTGGGGCTCGCTGGTGGTCCACGCCGCCCGCCGCTACGGGGTGCGGGCCGTCGGGGTCACCCTCTCCGAGCCCCAGGCCGAGGAGGCCCGGGGGCGGATCGCGGCGGCCGGGGCCGACGTCGCCGGTCGCTGCGAGATCCGGGTCGCCGACTACCGGGAGGTCGACGACGGGCCCTACGACGCCGTCGCCAGCGTCGGCATGTACGAGCACGTCGGCCGCGACCAGCTCGACACCTACGCCGCCACCATCCGCCGCCTCCTCGCCCCGGGGGGCCTGTTTCTCAACCACGGCATCGCCCGCCTCACCCCCCGGGAGCAGGGCAGCCGCTTCATCGACCGCTTCATCTTCCCCGACGGCGAGCTCCACCCCGTGGGCGCCCTCATCGCCGCCCTCGAGCGCCAGCGCCTGGAGGTCCGCGACGTGGAGGCCCTGCGCGAGCACTACGCCCTCACCCTGCGCCGCTGGATCGAGAACCTCCGCCGCAACCGCCCCCGGGCGGTCGACGTCGTCGGCAGCCAGCGCGAGCGGATCTGGCGGCTCTACCTCGTCGGCTCCGCCCGGGCCTTCGAACAGGGACGGCTCTCCCTCTTCCAGGTCCTCGCCACCCGCCCCGACGGCCCCCACCGGCTGCCCCTGGCCCGGGGCGACGCCGCCGCGGTCCCCTCGGGCGGGTAGATCTCGAGGGATCTCTTTGGTGGCCAGGGCCGCATGCGGCCCTGGCGGCGGGGCCGCATGCGGCCCCGCCCCGGGGGGTGCATGCACCCCCCGGCGGGGTCGCGCATGCGCGACCCCGGTCACCGGGATCGAGGCGGTCCCGCCGCCGCGTCGACCCACCGGGGCCGGGTGGACAGGGGGCAGACGCCGACACCTCCGATGCACATCCCGGTCTGGGTGAGCGCCACCGGGGTCCTGGTTACCGGAACATCCGTCCACCAGAACCCCGTCGCCCCCAAGTCGGGTTCCATAAAGTCGATCCATGCCGCCTAAAGGCAACGACTCAGGAGACGTGATGCGCAGATTTCCCCGACCCACCTACTCGAGCGTCGTCGCGACCCTCGCCCTCTTCGTGGCCCTCGGCGGGGGGGCCTACGCCGCGACCAGCCTGCCCCGCGACAGCGTCGGCAGCGCCCAGATCGAGGCCGGGGCGGTCACGCCGGCGAAGCTCTCCAGGGCGCTCAGGAGGGAGCTCGGGGCGGCCCGCCGCGCCCGCCGCGTCGCCCGTCTCGTCGGTCGCACCGGCGCGCCGGGCGCCCAGGGTGCGCCGGGCGCGCAGGGTGCCCAGGGCGCGCAGGGTGCCCAGGGCGGTCAGGGTGCCCAGGGCGGTCAGGGTGCGCAGGGCGGGCAGGGGGAAAGGGGGCCCCAGGGAGAAAAGGGCTCGGCGGCCCCGGCTGACACCGAGCTCGAAGAGACCGTCTCCGAGCAGGACAAAGAAATCGAACAGCTCAGCGCCGGCGTCGTCCACCTCGCGGCCGAGGTCCACGATCTCGAAGGCACCCTGGAAGGCGTCGACGGCACCGTCGGAGGCCTCGGCACCGAGGTCGGCGGCATCGACACCACACTTCAGGGTCTCCAAGGCCTGCCCGCCGAGGTCTCGGGTCTGGAATCCAAGACGGAAGGCCTCGAAGGCGTTCCCGGCAAGGTCTCCGCCCTGGAAGCCACGACGAAGGGCCTCGAAGGCCTGCCCGCCGAGGTCTCCAGTCTCCAGTCCACCACCAAAACCCTCGAAGGCCTTCCCGCCACTGTCAGCAAAGAGTGCACCGGCCTCAACGAAGTCGTCACCCACTCCAACGAGCTCACCTCGGCGACGAGCGAACTCACCGGCGCCCTCAACCTCGTCCTCGGGGGCTTCCTGCCGAAGTTGCCGGAAGACTCCAAGGGGGTCAGCTGCTGAGTCACACCTCGGCGTCGCCGGGTGGTGAATCCGCCACCTCGCGGCCGGCGTGATCCGCTGCGGCCGGTGTCTCGTCAACCTCCAGTTGGAGCTGGCGGGGCGCCGGGCGGAGCGGCTCGGTGGTTTCCCGTGGCCGGCCCCGCTTGGCCCAGTGCCCGATGACCTCCCGGCTGCGGCAGTTGAAATAGGTCACGCCCCGGTCGATCGGCCGCAGCGCCAGGCCGCCGGGGGCGGCGCCGGTCACGACCGCGTGGAAACGCCGGCCTTTGCGGTCGACCTCGACGACGTCTCCGCTCTGTATCCCCTCGAGTCGCATCCTCCCGCACTCCAGCAGATCCAGGCGGCGCCGGCCCCGTCTGGGCGGCGCCGGCCCGCCGATCGTCTAGCCTTCCCATGGTCGCGGCGCCATGGAAGGGTGGCAGAGCGGTTGAATGCACTGGTCTTGAAAACCAGCAGGCGGTAACCCGCCTCGGGGGTTCGAATCCCCCCCCTTCCGTCCCGCCTCTGGTGGCCCCCGACGGCGGTATCGTCATCTCCCGGCCCAGGCTGCCGCCAAGTGGACGAGGGCGGAAACCATGCTCGGTGGATAGGTCCCGACGGCGCCCCCTCCGTCCTGCCCTGCCCTCGCGAGATCGCCCCCCGCCCCCGGCCCGCCCCACGCCGGGCGGGCCGCCGCCCTCGCCGGCTAGCCGTGTTTCATCGCGTGGTGCTTCATCTCATGGTGCTTCATCGCGTGGTGCTTCATGGCGTGGTGATTCATCGTGTCGTGCTTCATCGAGCCCGCCTCGGCCGCGGCCGGCAGGCCGGCGACGATCAGCAGTGACGCTCCCAGCGCCAGTGCGTGGCGAGCCCGGGGGCGACGGGGGGTGGTTGTCGTTCGCATCTCACTGTCTCCTCTTGGTGTCCACGGAAATCGTTTACGGCCGGGTCTTCCGACCTCGGTCAGTAGTGCACCGTGGGTTTCTTACGACTTCCTTACATCCCCGTCCCCCTGCCGGCGCCGGCGGCGTAAGAGATCGGAAATATCTTGGGTACAGACTCCCCGCCATGCTCCTCCTCATCGTCTTCGCCCTCCTCGCCGGCGCCGCCACCGCCGTCTCGCCGTGCGTCCTGCCCGTCCTGCCCGTCGCCCTCTCCGCCGGCGTCACCGGCGGGCGCCGCCGCCCGCTCGGGGTCGTCACCGGCCTCGCCCTCTCCTTCACCTTCGCCACCGTCGCCCTCGTCTACGTCATCTCCGCCCTCGGCCTCCCCGACAGCCTTCTGCGGACCCTCGCCATCGTCGCCCTCATCGGCTTCGGCGTCTGCCTCGCCGTCCCCCGCCTCGGCGACCGCCTCGAGGCCTGGCTCAGCCGGATCGGGCCGAGCGGGGGTGTCGGGGCCTTCGCGCTCTCCGGCGCCGCCGCCGGTGGCGGCGCCGTGTCGGGCACCGACGCCCCCGGCGGGGGGCCGGCCCCGAGCAGCGGCTTCTGGTCGGGGATGCTCGTCGGCGGCGGCCTCGGCTTCGTCTACGCCCCCTGCGCCGGGCCGATTCTGGCAGGCGTCATCACCGCCTCGGCCTCCCAGAGCTTCACCTCGGCCCGGCTCGCCGTCGCCTTCGCCTACGGCGTCGGCTCCGCCGCCGCCCTCTACCTCCTCATGCTCGGCGGCCGCCGCCTCACCTCGCGTCTGGCCCGGCGCAGCGGGCGCTTCCAGATGGCGATGGGCGCCGTCATGGTCCTCATCGCGCTGGCCATGCTCGGCAACTACGACACCCGTTTCGAGACCGCCATCGCCAGCGACCTCCCCTCGTTCCTCGTCGACCCCACCAGCGGACTTGAGTCGAGCCACGCCGCCCAGGCCCGGCTCGCCGCCCTCCGCGGCCACAAGCTGCGCGAGGACGCCGGGCTCCACGCCGCCGACGCCGGGCTGCGGCTGCCCGTCATCGGCACCGCACCCGAATTCAGAGACAACCAGCACTGGTTCAACACCCCCGGCGACCGCCCCATCTCGCTGGCCTCGCTGCGCGGCCACGTCGTCCTCGTCGACTTCTGGACCTACACCTGCATCAACTGCATCCGCACCCTCCCCTACCTCAATGCCTGGTACTCCAAATACCACAAGGACGGCTTCGACATCGTCGGCATCCACACCCCCGAGTTCCCCTTCGAGCACTCCGCCGCCAACGTCGCCGCCGCCATCCAGCAGAACGGCATCCACTACCCCGTCGCCCAGGACAACGACTACGCCACCTGGGACGCCTACGAAAACCAGTACTGGCCCGCCGAGTACCTCATCGACGCCAAGGGCCGCATCCGCCTCGAGGACTTCGGCGAGGGCGAATACGCCACCAAGCAGCGCGCCATCCGCAGCCTCCTCGTCGAAGCCGGCGACACCGCCGGGCTCGGGGCCGCCGCCGACGTCAACGCCCTCAAACCCTCCGAAGCCGAAGTCACCCCCGAGTCCTACCTCGGCACCGAACGCGGCGAACGCTTCACCAACGGCACCCTCACCGACGGCCTCCACGACTTCGGGCCCCTCCCCGGCCAGCCCCCGCCGCTCAGCGGACTGCGCCTCGCCGGCACCTGGAACGTCGGCGCCTGGGGGACCGCCGCCGTCGCCGACTCCACCCTCCAGCTGCACTTCCGGGCCCGCCGCGTCTACCTCGTCATGGGCTCCCCCGGCGCCACCAGGTCCGTCAAGGTCCTGCTCGACGGACGGCCGATTCCGCAATCCCTGGCCGGCACCTCCGTCCACGCCGGCGCCGCCGACGTCCACTTCCAGGACATCTACAACCTCGTCGACCTCCCCTCCGTCCAGAGCCACCTCCTCACCGTCCAGGTCCCGCCGGGCGTCAGCGTCTACGACTTCACCTTCGGCTGAGGCCCGCCGGCTGCCATGATCGCCGCAGAGATGTCCAGCGCTCGACCCATCGCGGGAGCCGTCCCGTCGCCGGTGGCCGCCGCCGCGCCGACGTCGGCTGGCGACGCCGTCTCACGGGGTGTTGACGCCGTCCCCCGGGGCTCCGTCCTGGTGGTCGACGACGAGCCCACCATCGCCGAGATCGTCGCCCGCTACCTCCAGCGCGCCGGCTACGCCACCCGCGTCGCCGGCGACGGCGCCCAGGCCCTCGCCCTCTGCGCCCAGGACACCCCGGATCTCGTCGTCCTCGACATCATGCTCCCCGGCATCGACGGCCTCGAGGTCATGCGGCGGCTGCGCCACGACGGCGCCCCCGTCCGCGTCATACTGCTCACCGCCCGCGGCCGCGAGGACGACCGCATCGTCGGCCTGCGCCGCGGCGCCGACGACTACGTCGTCAAGCCCTTCTCCCCCGGCGAGCTCGTCGCCCGCGTCGAAGCCGTCCTCCGTCGCGACCGCCCCGCCGCCGCCCCCCCGCCGGCGGCCTTCGAGCGCGACGGCCTGCGCATCGAGCCCGCCAGCCGCCGCGTCGTTCGAGACGGCCACGACATACCGCTCACGGCTCGGGAGTTCGACCTCCTCGCCTTCCTCGCCCAGCACCCCGGCCAGGTCTTCTCCCGGGACCGCCTCATGGAGCTCGTCTGGCAGCTACCCGCCTGCGGCGACAGCTCCACCGTCACCGTCCACATCCGCCGCCTCCGGGCCAAGCTCGAGCCAGACCCCCAAAGGCCCCGCTACGTCCAGACCGTCTGGGGCGTCGGCTACCGCTTCCGGCCATGACACCCTCCGCACCGACCACCCCCGCTGACACGGCCGGCGGCCCCGCTTCGGCCGGCGGCCCCGCTTCGGCCGGCGGTCCCGTTTCGGCCGTCCGCCCCGCCCCGGCCGGCGGTCCCGCGCGACGGTCCGGCTGGGTCTCCCTCGCCGTCCTCCTCGCCGCCCTCGTCCCCGCCTGCGCCATCATGGCCGCCCTCGGCGGCGCCCACGGCGTCCTCCAGATCGCCGAGATCCTCCTCCCCGTCGGCCTCCTCGCCCTCGCCCCCGCCCAGCTCGCCGCCGCCGGGCGGCTGCGCCTGCCGACCCTGCGCCACCGCTTCCAGCTCGGCGTCGCCCTCGCCCTCGGCCAGCTCCTGGCGGCCGTCGTCATCGGCGCCGCCGTCATGTTCGTCGCCCCCCACGACGCCTGGATGACGATCGCCATCGTCCTCTTCGCCGCCGTCGTCGCCGCCCGCGCCGCCCAGCTGCTGCTGGCGGGCGTCGTCGGCGACATCGGCTCCATCCGGGCCGGCCTGCACGCCCTGGAGCGCGGCGAGCGCCGGGTTCACGTAGCCGCCGACTCCGGACGCGAGCTCGAAGACCTCGCCGGCACCGCCAACCGCATGATCCAGGCCCTCGGCGCCGAGGAGCGCGCCCGCGACGCCGCCGACGCCGCCCGCCGGCAGGTCATCGCCGCCGTCTCCCACGACCTCCGCACCCCCCTCAGCGCCCTCCGGCTGCTCGCCGAGGCCCTCGCCGACGACCTCGTCGACGCCGCCACCTCCCGCCGCTACATCGACACCCTCGCCGCCAACGTCCGCACCCTCGGGACCCTCGTCGACGACCTCTTCGAGCTCGCCTGCCTCGACGCCGGCGAGGTCGCCTGGAGCACCGACACCGTCGACCTCGTCGCCCTCGTCGGCGAGACCTGCGAGCTATTGCGGCCCGCCACCGACGCCGCCCGCGTCGCGCTGCGCGCCGAGCTCCCCCCAGGACTCGTCGCCGCCGAGGGCAACCCCGAGAAGCTCCGCCGGGTGCTCCTCAACCTCCTCCAGAACGCCATCCGCCACACCCCCCCCGACGGCAGCGTCGCCGTCAGCGCCAGCGCCGCCGACGGCACCCTCCAGGTCGAGGTCGCCGACACCGGCCCCGGCATCGCCGAGGCCGACCGCCCCCACGTCTTCGAGCCCTTCTACCGCGGCGGCGACGACGCCGCCCGCAGCGGCCCCGGCGGCGGGCTCGGCCTCGCCATCGCCCGCGCCATCGTCGAGGCCCACGGCGGGCGCATCTGGCTCGCCCCCAGCGCCGGCGGCACCCGGGTCAGCTTCACCCTGCCCGCCGCCCAGGTCGAGGCCTAGCCGTCCGACCCCTCCTCGGCCCTCCGGCCGTCGCGCCGGGCCGCTACGCCCGCACGTAGGCCGTCTGGCCGTCGCGCCGGGTCCGGCCGATGGTGCCCGCCCGCTCCAGCCGGGTCAGGCTGCGGCGGACGCTCTGGGCCGTGAACGCAGTCACCATCACCAGCTCCGCCGCCGTGTGCGACCCGTGCTCCAGTGCCGCCAGAATCCCCCGCTCGGTCTCGTCCGAACGCGGTTTCCGCGGCGACCGCGGGCTCGCCGCCGCCGGCTTGGCCTCTGCCGCCGTCGAGCGCGCTTTCGCGGCGACCCGCGCCGCCGTGCGCCGGCCCGGCCGCGAATAGCGGGGCCGGGAGCCGCCGGCGCCGGCTTTCCCGCCGCCCGCGGTCTCCGCCGTGTCGTCGTCGTCGCCCGCCGCCTCGCCGCCCTCGCCGAGGGCCTGCTCGGCCGAGATCAGGTCCTCGTACTCGGCCAGCGCCGGGCGCAGCTGCGACAGGCGGGCCTCGATTTCGGCGCGTATCGTCGTAAGTAAGTCGGTTGCCATCGAAGTAAGTGTCCTCGTCTCGGCGGTTCGCGGGGGGGCCGGCGCCGATCGCCTCCGTCTGAGCGCCGCTCCCCCGCCGAAGGCAGCGCAGCATAACGCCGCCGCTAGCCCTCCGGCGCCTCGACCGGTCCGACCGCGAAAACGATGTGCGCCCGCGCCACCGCCAGGAAGGGATGGCTTTCGACGGGGCCGCCGCCGAGGGACTCGACGGTCACATCCGTCAAGGTCAGAAAGTCCCGCTCGGAGGCGTTCAGGACGTCCGACACCCGGCTGCGGTAGCCCTCGCGGGCGACCGTCAGCAGGCCTTCGATCCGGTGCCCCGGCGTCTCGATGCGGATGCGCTCCTGTCGGCTCTCCACGAACTTCGCTCTCCCTCGCCCCGTCGGGGCATCCGGCCTACGGGTCTACCCGATGCGCTCCGGCACCCGCGCCGGCAGGCCCGCCCGCGCCAGCGGCGTCAGCGGACCGTCGATGCTCTCGGGACGGTTGCGCTCCTCGCCCACGATGTACAGCGGCCGGTGCTTGACCTCGTCGTAGATCCGGCCCACGTACTCCCCGATCACGCCCAGCGCGATCAGCTGGATCCCGCCGAGCAGGAGGATCGCGATCGTCAGCGACCCGAAGCCCGGGAGGTAGGAGCCCGAGAGGCGCAGCACCGCCACGATCGGGATCGCGATGAACGCCACCCCCGCCGAGAACAGTCCGACGTACGTCGCCAGCTGCAGCGGCAGGTGCGAGAACGACGCGATCGCGTCCAGCGAGAACCGCACCATCTTGCGCAGCGTGTACTTCGTCTCGCCCGCGTGCCGGGCGTCGCGCTCGTAGGGCACCGCCGTCTGCTTGAAGCCCACCCACACCGTCATCCCCCGCAGGAACCGCGAGCGCTCCGTCATCGTCAGCAGCGCATCCAGCGCCCGCCGGTCGAGCAGGCGGAAGTCGCCCGAGTTCGGCTCCAGGTCGACCTGGGCGAGACGGTCGAAGAGCTTGTAGAACCAAGACGCCGTCGCCAGCTTGAACGCCGTCTCCCCCTCCCGCTGCTTGCGCACCGCGTAGACCACGTCCGCCCCCTCCTCCCAGCGGGCCACCATCGTCGGGATCAGCTCCGGCGGGTCCTGGAGGTCGGCGTCGATCATCGCCACCACGTCGCCCACCGCGTGCTCCAGGCCCGCCGTCAGCGCCGCCTGGTGGCCGAAGTTGCGCGACAGGTGGATCACCCGCACCCGCGGGTCCCGCTCGGCGAGCCCGTCGAGCAGCTCCGGCGTCCGGTCAGAGCTGCCGTCGTTGACCAGCACCAGCTCGAAGGTGTAGTCGGCCACCGCCGCGCAGGCGCGGCGCACGAACGCCTCCACCAACTCCTCCTCGTTGTACACCGGGGCGACCACGCTGAGCAGTCTTGGGTTGCGGGGGGCGGATTCCGACATGTTCGCCTTCCGGAGAGAGAGTCGCTTGGGGTAACCGCGATCGCCGTGGCCGGGTCGGCCCGACGCATCGCTGGCTAGAAGCTTAGTGCCGTCTCCGACAACCCGTGCTAAGCCGAGGCTAAGAATCGTGTCCGAAGCGTTGTCCCGCCCCGCCTCGGCCGCCGGTTTGGTGCATCCTGTGCCCATGTCCACCGTCCGCGGCGACCGCCTCCTCCTCGCCACCCAGTTCGTCAAGTTCGGGATCGTCGGGATCTCGAACACCCTCATCACCCTCGCCGTCTACACCCTCCTGCTCAAGGTCTTCGGCGTCTGGTACGTCGCCGCCTCCGCCGTCGGCTTCCTCGTCGGCGCCGCCAACGGCTTCATCTGGAACCGGCGTTGGACGTTCCGCCAGCACGTCGGCGACGCCCTCACCCCGGTGCGCTGGTTCGTCGTCCAGGGCTGCGGGCTGGGACTCGATCTCGTCCTCATCTACCTCCTCGTCCAGAACGCCGGGCTCGACAAGCTGCTCGGCCAGGTCTGCGCGACGGCTGTCGTCACCGTCCTCACCTTCTTCGCCAACCGCGCCTGGACATTCCGCATCCATCCCGTCGCCGCCGCCGACGACGGGCTCGGGCTCTAGCCGGGCCGGGCCGCCGGGGCGCGGAGCGGGATCCGGCCGCCCGCCGTGGAGCCCTCAGCGCAGGACGGCCAGCAGCGACAGCCCCGCCGGGATCTTCCCGCCGCGGGCGATCACCGCGGCCTCGAGGTTCAGGGGCTGCTGCAGCAGCCAGTTCAGGGGCGCCGGCGGCACCCAGAGGTCGAGGCTCGACTCCGTCGCTCGCCGGTTGAAGCGGTCGAGCTCGCGCAGCGCGATCGCCACCGGCAGCAGCAGCGAGTTGAAGTGCGTCGTCCGCTCACAGCGCCAGCCTCCCTCCACGGCGGCGGCTGTCAACGTCGCCTCGTTGTAGCGGCGGCAGTGGTGGTTGATCTCGTCGTGCCCGCTCCAAAGCCACTGGTAGGCCGGCACCGTCACCAGCAGGGCCCCGCCCGGCGCCACCACCCGGCGCAGCTCCCGGAATGCCCCCCCGTCGTCGGGGAGGTGCTCGATCACGTCCAGGCAGACAGCCAGGTCGAAGCTGCTCTCGGCGAACGGCATCTCCATCACCGAGCCCTCCGTCACCTCGCCCGCGCCACGCGCCCGGGCCAGCGCCGCGCTGGTCTGGGCCAGCTCGACCCCCCTCACCTCGCCCCGGCGGGCCAGCTCGACCATGTTGCGCCCGCTGCCGCAGCCCGCGTCGAGGATCCGCGGGCGCTCCGGCAGTCCCAGAGTCGAGATCACCCGCTCCAGCACCCGCCGGCGGCCCCGGTACCACCAGTGGTCGTCCTCCACCCGGTGGGTCTGCAGCTCGTAGTCGCGATTCACCGCACCCATCTTTCCCAAAAGTCGGACCCGGCGCGTCGTGGGGGGGCGGGCCGGCGCGTCAGCGAGTCCGCGCCATGCGCACCGGGGAGTCCGCGCCATGCGCACCGGGGAGGCCGCGCCATGCGCACCGGGGAGGCCGGGCCATGCGCACCCGGGGGTCCGCGCGCCAAGCGTGTCGTGGCGGGCCCTTGAAAGAAAACTTGGTATGCCATAAACTCATCGCATGGCAACCCAAGAGATCGCGCGGTCGACCGCCGTCGAGGACTACTGCAAGGCCATCTACACCCTCGAAGCCAGGGCCCGCCGGCCGGTCTCGACGAACGCCCTCGCCGAGCGCCTCCAGATCACCCCGGGGTCGGTGTCGGCGATGCTGCGCAAGCTCGACGAGCTCGGCCTCATCGCCCACCTCCCCTACCGCGGGGTCCGCCTCACCGACCACGGCCGCCGGGTCGCCCTGGAGGTCATCCGCCACCACCGCCTCATCGAGCTCTTCCTCGCCGAGACCCTCCAGATGCCCTGGGACCGGGTCCACGACGAGGCCGAGGTCCTCGAGCACGTCATCTCCGAGGAACTCGAGCAGCTCATCGCCCGCAAGCTCGGCGACCCCGCCCTCGACCCCCACGGGGACCCCATCCCCAGCGCCGACCTGCAGCTCAGGGAGGCCGAGACCCGCACCCTGGACAGCCTCGACGTCGGCGACAGCGGCGTCTTCGTCCGCGTATCGGACTCCGATCCAGAGATGCTCCGCTACCTCTCCCAGCACGACATCGCCCCCGGCGAGCGCCTCCAGGTACGCGACCGCCAGCCCTTCGGGGGGCCGCTCTTCGTCAGCTTCGGCGGTCGCCGGCCCAGCCCCATCGGCGGTCTCCTCGCCCGGGCGATGCGCGTCGAGCTCGACGACGGGGCCGCCGCGTGAGCGCCCAGCCCGCCCAGGTCGCCGCCCCGCTGGAGGCCCTCGACGGCCTCCGCGCCCCCAGCCCGCTGGAGCACCTGCTCGCCCGGGGGCGGCTGCGGGCGACCCTGGCGATGCTCGGCCCGGCTTTCGTCGCCGCCGTCGCCTACGTCGACCCCGGCAACTTCGCGACGAACGTCGAAGGGGGGGCCCGCTTCGGCTACCTCCTGCTGTGGGTGGTGCTCGCCGCGAACCTGATGGCGATGCTCATCCAGTACCTCTCGGCCAAGCTCGGCATCGTCACCGACCACAGCCTGCCCGAGCTCTTCCGCGAACGCTACCCCCGCCCACTCTCCTGGGGGATGTGGGTGCAGGCCGAGGTCATGGCGATGGCGACCGACGTCGCCGAGTTCGTCGGCGCCGCCCTCGGGCTGAACCTGCTCTTCGGCGTCCCCCTGCTCACCGCCGGGCTGATGACGGGCGTCATCGCCTTCGCCATCCTCGGCCTGCGCAGCCGCGGGCACCGCGGCTTCGAGCTCGCCATCACCGCCCTGCTCGGGGTCATCTTCCTGGGCTTCCTCTACGAGACCCTGCGCATCGGGCCCTCCGCCCGGCTCTCCCTGCAGGGCCTCGTCCCGCACCTCGCCGGCGGCGACAGCCTCTACCTCGCCGTCGGCATCGTCGGTGCCACCGTCATGCCCCACGTCATCTACCTCCACTCGGCGCTCACCAACGGGCGCACCCCGGTCCGCGACGAGCGCGAGCGCGCCCGGGTGCTGCGCTTCGAGCGACTCGACGTCATCGTCGCCCTCGGCCTCGCCGGCCTCGTCAACCTCGCCATGCTCGCCGTCGCCGCCAAGCTCTTCCACGGCACCGGCCACAGCGGCGTCAGCAGCATCAGCCAGGCCCACGCCTCGCTGCAGACCCTCGTCGGCGGCGGCGCCGCCCTGGCCTTCTCGATCGCCCTCCTCGCCTCCGGCTCCTCGGCCTCCAGCGTCGGGACCTACGCCGGCCAGGTCGTCATGCGGGGGTTCGTCGGGTTCAACATCCCCCTCTTCCTGCGCCGGCTCGTCACCATGGCGCCCGCCATCGCCGTCCTCGGGATCGGGCTCGACCCGACCCAGGTGCTCGTCTTCAGCCAGGTCGTCCTCTCCTTCGGGATCCCCTTCGCCCTGATCCCGCTCGTCCTCCTGACCAGCCGCGCCGACGTCATGGGCGTCCACGTCAACCGGCGGGCCACCACCGCCGTCGCCGTAGCCGTCACCGCGCTCATCGTCGCGCTGAACGTCTTCCTCATCGGCCAGGCGCTGTAGCCGGGCGGAGCGGCTCAGCGGTGGTGACGGTGATGGTGACGGCGACGCCGGTGATGGTGGCGGCGAGGCGCCGGCACCACCACGAGGTTCTCGGCGACGAACTTCCTGCGCTGCCGCCCGCTGACCTGCTCGGCCAGGAGATGAGCCGGCAGGTGGCCGAAGCGCGCCAGCAGCGACCGGCCGACGGCGTTCAGCGCGATCGAGATCTGCGCCTGCCCGCCCGCCGGAATCGTCGCCGTCGCCGCCCCCACCGTCAACTGGATCGTGCGCGGCCGCGGCCGCAGCCGCGGCCGTCGACGGTGATGGCGGCGGTGGCGCGCCGCGACCGCCACCGGTCGGGCGAGCCCTGCCGCGACCGCCACGGGTCGGGCGAGCCCTGCCGCGACGGCCACCGGCCGGCCGTGGCGGCTGCGCTCCACCGTGGTCACGTCCGCCGCCACCACGCAGCTCGCGCCGCGGCTGCCGTTGCAGGCCACCGTGAAGCTCACCTCGCCGTTTGACCCGCTGGCGACCCCCACCTCCCGGGCGCGCGGCGGCGACGGCGGGTGGGGTTTCGACGGGGGCTTCACATATGTCACCTCGATTGACTTTTCCGCCGTCAGGCCCAGCGCGTCGGTCGCCACCGCCGCGATCGTGTTCGCCCCGGGGCTCAACGCCACGCTCGTCGACCACAGGCCTCCGGTGCCGACGCTCACCGGGTGGCCGTCCACCGTCAGCGAGGGCGTTTCTCCCAGCGCTCCGGCGGTGCCCGACACCGTCACGCTCGCGCCCGACACCTTCGTCCCGCTTGCCGGCGAGGAGATCGTCACCGTCGGCGGCTGGTAGCCGGCGAGGGCGTCTTGCGCCAGCGCCTGGACTTCCGCGAGGGCCGCGCCCTGGATGTAGGTGGTCGCCAGCGTGTAGCCGCCGGTCGCTGGCACCGTCGCCGCGTAGGGCGTCTCGAATTCGCTTTCTTTGCCGGCCGCTTCGTGGCTGCCCAGGACGAAGCTCAACGGTTCGCTCGGGGTGCGGTCGTAGACGATCGCGCCGACCGGGTGGCCGACGCCTTCGGCCGCGGCGTCCTCCTTGTAGTAGATCGCGCCCGCGCCCGCCGGGACCCCCACGAGCTGGCCCGGAGCGGTGGTCACGAAGCCGCCGGTGCCCGGGAGCTCGTAGGCGCCGCCCGCGCCTTCGTTGGCGACCAGGCCCTGGCTGTAGATGGCGCTGAGCGAGTGCGCCGCGCCGTCGGTCGAGGTCCAGCGGTCGGTCATCGCCGCCACCTGATCGCCGTGGCTCGTGTTCCAGGTGCGTTCCAGCTGCACCCCCGTGGCCACGAATTCCCGGCAGCTGCTCGTCGTCGGCGGGAACACCGTCGGCTGCGGCGAGCAGCGCACGAGTGGGTCCGTCTCGGTGACCGTCGCGGTGCCGTCGGAGGTCGCGAACGTCTTGCTCACCGTCAGCGCCGGGGCACCGGGAAGGGTGGTTTTCAAGCGTTCCTCCCAGTAGCCCGCCGCGGCCGGGCCGTAGGCGTCGGCGCCGTCGAGCACGATCTCCGAGCGCGTCGCCGCTTTGCCGAGGGCGAGCGGCTGTTCTTTGTGGAGCGCGCCGGCGCAGTGGAACAGGCCTTCTTCTCCTTCTGCCAGCGATTCCGGCGAGATCAGGCTCGAGTGATCCAGGCCGCAGTTGCCGGCGGAATCGAGTCCGAGGTGACCGGTGAGCGTGCCCAATCCAAGCGCGTAGTCATCGGTGAGCCCGTTTGCGTCGGTCAAGGTCTTGAAGCTGGAGACCGCCACGCGCGGTCCCTTGAACGGGTCTTTCGCTTCTTCGGCTTCGGTGCCCGGCGCATGGGGTTCGGAGTTGCCCGGTGGGACCGCGCGCAGCACGCACGGGTGCAAGCCCAGCGCCCCAATTTCGACTGCCTTTTCGAACCGGCCTTCTTTTGGGGTTACTTCGGCGAGCTGCGTAAAGCCTTCTTTGCTTCCCGCCGCGAGGTAGCAGCGCAGCGCCACGTTGCCACTGCCGGTCGTCGTGCCAGCGACGAGCATGGTGTTGTCCGGCGACGACGCCGTTTCGTCGTAGAGCGTGTACGTCGGGCTTGCCGGCGAGGTGATCTCCGAGGTCTGCACTTCGGCGCTCGCCGACGCCGCCGGGCCGGCGATCGCGGCCACCAGGGCCAGCGTTCCGGCGAGCGCCGCCGTGCGCTTCGATTTCCACAGCACCACGGGCCTCCTGGGGGGTTTGGGGGGTCGCGAGCGCCGGCCGCCCAGCGCGCGGCTCGGCTCGGCTACTCAGACACCGGCGGTGGGGGAGAGTTGCGGGGCGTTCACGGGCCGTGATCCGCGGGGGCAGGCGGTGCGTACCATCGAGATCGTGGGGTGCCTGTGAAAAGAGCGCTGGCCAGGTCGGGCCGCGACGGCCGGCCTCCGGCTGTCACCCCCAGGGGGGAGCTGGGGGGGCTGGCCGACGAGGAGCTCATGGGGCTCGTGGCGCGGGGCGACGCGGAGGCCTTCGCGGTCGTCTACGACCGCCACAGCGGAGCCTCCTTCTCCCTGGCCTACCGCATCTGTGGCCGGCGGGCGGCCGCCGAGGAGGTGCTGCAGGAGTCCTTCCTCGCCCTGTGGCGGACCGGCGGCCGCTACGACCGCACCCGCGGCGGGGTGCGCAACTGGATCCTGCGGATCGTCCACAACCGCGCCGTCGACGCGGTGCGCCGCGACGTGGTGCGCGAGCGAGACGTGGTCCACGCCGAGGATGCGGTCGCGGGTATCCCCGACGGCGAGCGCACCGACGAGCAGGCATTGCGGGCCGAGCAGGCCCGCGAGCTGCGGGGCCTGCTGGAGGGGTTGCCCCGGGAGCAGCGCCGGGCGATCGAGCTGGCCTACTACGGGGGCTTCACCCACCACGAGATCGCCGAGCTCCTGGAGCTGCCGGTGGGGACCGTCAAGGGGCGCCTCCGGCTCGGCCTAGCCAAGCTCCGCCTCGCCCTCGACGAGGGCGAGAACGACCGTGCCGTGCTTGACGGCGCCGCGTCCCGCGGTGCCGCGATCGTCGAACCCGGGGAGAGGCGATGAGCGAGGAGAGCATTCCCGGCGGCGCGGCGCCCGAGGGCGAGGACATCGGCCGGCCCGGCGACGGCGGCTGCGGCGACGCCGCCCTCTACCTGCTGGGCCTGCTCGACGAGGAGCGGGCGGCGGCCTTCGTCGAGCACGCCCGCGGCTGCGCCGTCTGCGGCGACGAGCTCGCCGCCCTGGGACCCGCGGTGGACGCGCTGCCCGCGATGGTGCCCGCGGTGGCCGCCCCGGAGGGCGTCCGGCGGCAGGTCATGGAGGTCGTCCGCGCCGAGGCCCGGGCCGGCGGGGAGGCGGCCGGGGGGGAGATCGGGAAGGACGCGGTCGGGAACGAGATCGGCGGGGAGGCGGCCGGCGGGATCGGCCGGGAGGCGGCCGGGGGCGAGGTCCGGGGGGAGGGGCATCGAGATGGGTTTCGCCGAGGTGTGCGCGCGCGCGCACGCGCGCGCACACCTCGTATACGCAGCACGCTCGGTATACGCGCGACGCGCAAGACGCTCGGTATACGCGCGCTGCCCGCGGGTGCGGCGCTGCTGGCGGCGGTCGCAGTGGGCGTCGGCGTCGGGGCCCTGGTCTCCGGCGGCGGCGCCCCGGCGACGCGGGTGGTGGCCGCCCGGGTGGCGCCGGCCGGCGTGAGGGCCGCGGTGCACCGCAGCGGCTCCCGGGCCTGGCTGACGGTGGCCGGTCTGTCCCAGCCCCGGGCGGGAGACGTCTACGAGGTCTGGCTGAAACGGCCCGGCGGGCCGCCGTTGGCGACGAGCAGCCTGTTCTCGCCGACCGCCGCCGGCGCGGGGACGGTGGCGATTCCGGGCGACGTGTCGGGGGTTCAGGAGGTGCTGGTCACGGAGGAGCCCGCCGGCGGCAGCCGGCTGCCGACGAGCTCGCCGCTGATCGTGGTGCGGGTCACCTGACGCGACGCAGGCGGCGTGCCGCGCCTCTCCCCGTGCCGCGCCTCTCGCCTTGCCGCCTCTCCCCGTGCCGCCTCTCCCCGTGCCACTCCCCGTGCCGCCTCTCCCCGTGCCGCGCGCCTCTCCCCTCAGACGATGAACCCGGTGGCCTTGACGGCGGCGAGGACCTTGGCGGCGGTGAGCGGGGTGTCGAAGGGGCCGTTCGGCGCGATGGCTTCCCCGGCGGGTTCGTTGAGCAGTCCGATGACGCTGGCGTGGCGGGCCTCGACGGTGAGGATGGAGACGGCCGCCTTGACGTAGGCGGGGGACTTGATGTTCAGGGCCTGCCCGGAGTAGGCGTGGACGCCGGTGTTCTCGAGCACCTGGGCGGTGCTCATGAACGTCGAGGGGCTGGTGTTGGCGCCTTTGAAGTCGAACTTGGGTTCCTTGGCGGCCTTGCTCCCGAGGTGGCCCTCGAGGAACTTGACGTGGGCGTTCTCGTCGCGGGTGACGACCTTCAGGAAGGCCGCGGCCTGGGCGCTCAGCGACATCCTGGCGGCGGTGGCGCCGTTGTAGAAGGCGGCCTCGAGGTACTCGAGGGTGAGGGCGTAGTTGAGGATCCCGACGTCGCCGCGGCCGAAGCTCGCCGGCGGACGCCCGGCGCCGGCGGTGCTCGCGCTCGCCGCCAGCGCCCCCGGGCTGAGGGCACCGAGGATGGCTCCCCCGCTCACCAGCCCGGCGCCGGCCAGCCCGGCCTTGCGCAGGAAGTCAAGGCGGGTGTCGCCTGCGTCGAGGCCCTCCACGGCCTCGGCGTGGGCTTCGCGGACGGCGCCGTCGGTGTCGATCTCGGAGAGGTTGATCCTGTGAGTCATGGGCATGTCTGCATCTCCCGGTCTTGGGTTTTGGGGGATTGGGGTTGGGTTTGCCGCCGGCGATCCGGGCCGGTGGCTCAGATGACCCCAACTCGGGGTTGGTTCGCGCGAGGGGTCGCGGCGGATCAGCGCTCGCCGCGCGGGGTCTACGTCCGCGAGAGCGACTTGCGGGGATCGCCCGACGGGTCGTCCGGGGCCGGGCGGGGTGGCGTGGTCTCGGCGGCCGCGGGCTCGCCCGTGGGGGTGGCGTCAGCGGCGGCGGGCTGCCCCGGGGCTCCGTCGGCGTCCCCCGCCGTCGCCGTCTGCTCGCCGGGCGGCAGCCGCGCCGCGTAGATCGAGGGCGCGCCGAGCAGGCGGGCGACGATCGTGGCCCCGACGACGGCGAGCAGGATCGGCACCATCAGGGCGTCGGCCCGGTGGGTGAGCTCGAGCAGGAGCACCACCGCGGCCAGGGGGCCCTGCATCGCGGCGCCCAGGACGGCGGCGCCGCCGACGATGGCGTAGGCCCCGAGCGGCGCCCCGGGCCAGAGCTGCGACCAGGCCCAGCCGAGGAGGCCGCCGAGCAGCACCCCGGAGGCGAGCGTCGGCGTGAACAGGCCACCCGGCGCTCCGCTGCCCAGGCAGGCCGCGGTGGCGAGGGGCTTGAGCACCAGGAGCACCGCCAGCAGCGCCAGGCTGAGCTTCCCGACCAGCGCGAGCTGGACGACGCTCTTGCCGTTGCCCAGGACCTGGGGGTAGGCGATCGCCAGCGCCCCCAGCGCGAGGAACACCGCGATCGGCGCCGCCAGGGCCAGCCGGCCGCGGGGGCGCAGGGCGTGGGCGCGGGTGATCAGCTGGATGTACCCGACCGCCGCCAGACCCGCGAGCGGGCCGACGAGCAGCGCCCAGACCACGAGGGAGGCGCTCACCGGGTAGCTCGGGATGCTGTACGTCGGGCCGCTCGGGAGCGCGACCCAGGCGACCGCCGTGGCGATCATCGTGCAGGCCAGCGCCGGCAGCACCAGCGGCAGCGCGAGGGTGCCGAGCAGGACCTCCAGCGCGAACAGGGCCCCGCCGAGCGGGACGTTGTAGACGGCCGCCATCCCGGCCCCGGCGCCGCACGCCACCAGCAGCCGGCGCTGCCATTCGGGCAGCCCGGCCCAGTCGCTCAGGGCGCTGGCCGTCGCCGCGCCGGCCTGCTGCGGCGCGGCCTCGCGGCCGAGCGAGGCGCCCAGCGCGACGATCACGATCGAGTGGACAGCGCGGGCGAAGCTCGCCACGAGGGGCAGCCGTGCCCGGCGCAGCCACAGCGCCTCCGAGACCTCGCCGCCGCCGGGTGCCCAGCGTTTGAGCAGGACGACGCCGCCGCCGGCCACGACGCCGCCGACGGCGAGGACCAGGACGCGGTGCCCGCCCGAGGTCTGTTCGACGCCGCTCAGGAAATCCCCCGAGCGATATGACCATGCCAGGTGCTGTACCGCCCGGAGCAGTCCCATCAGGGCCGCCCCGGCGAGGCCGGCGACGACGCCGATGGCGGCGACCAGCAGCCAGAAGCGCGGCGAGTAGGCCGCCAGGATGCCGCGGCCGGGGATGTTGGGCTGGGCCGAGCCGAAGTTCACGCCAGGCACAGTCTGACGCGGGAGGCGCAAGTTTCGGGCAACGCCTGCCCGCGGTGCGATCGGCGGCTCAGGGCCAGTCGATGTCGCCGGTGAGCTGCGTCACGTCGAGGTCGAGCACCGCGCTGTGTCGCACCGGCTCGTAGTCTCCGTCGCGTAGCGCCAGCCAGTGGACGGTGCGCTCCCGGGGGTCGACGATGACGAGCTCCTGGACGTCATGGGCCGCGTAGAAGGAGAGCTTGGCCCAGGTCTCGTCTCCCGGGGACACGACCTCCACGACCAGCGCCGCGCTCGGTAGATAGACCGCGTCCGGCCCCGGTGCCAGCAGGGCGGCGTCGGGAACGCGGTAGTCCTCGGCGCTGCCGATGTTGACCGGTCCGCTGGCCTCCAGGCCGACCGCCTGGGCGGGCTCGTCGAGCAGTCGGGCGACCCGGCGCTCGAGCTTGCCGTGCGCGCTGTGCGGTGCCGGGACCATGTGCAGCACACCCTCCCACACCTCGTCGTAGAGGTCCACGCCGAGCCGGTGCCGATGTTCGAGCAGCGCCTCGAAGTCGGCCGGAGCGGGGTCGAGAACGAGTGTGCGCATGACCGGATTCTACGCCCAGGGCGGAGCCCGATCCGTGCGACTGGGCAAGCCCGGTCCGTGCGGGCGGAGCCGGTCTGTGCGGGCGGAGCCGGTCTGTGCGGGTGGAGCCGGTCTGTACGGGCGGAGCCGGTCCGGCGGGTCCGGCCTCAGCCGGTCTGCTCGGTCGGGCGGATCAGGATCTCGTTGACCGCGACGTGCCGGGGACGGGTCACGATGTAGAGGATCGCGTCGGCGATGTCGCTCGCCTGCAGCCGCTCGAGGTCGCCGAAGCGCCGCAGCATCTGCTCCTGGGCGGCGGGCGTCAGGTGGGTCGGGAGCTCGGTGTCGACGGCGCCGGGCTCGACCAGCGAGACCCGCAGGTGGCGCCCGGCGAGCTCCTGGCGGGCTGACTCGCTGAAGGCGCCGACGCCGTGCTTGGTGAGGTTGTAGACGCCCGAGCCGGCGCGGGCGACGCGGCCGGCGACGGAGCTGATGTTGACCAGGTCTGCCACCCGGCGCGGCTCGCCCTCGGCGGCCTTCAGGAGATGGGGGAGGGCGGCGTGGGCGACGTACAGCAGCCCCTTGAGGTTGAGGTCGATCATCCGCTCCCATTCCTCCAGGGGAGCGTCGAGGATCGGGCCGAGCAGCATGACGCCGGCGTTGTTGACGACGGTGTCCAGCCGGCCCAGCTCGCGCACGGCGTACTCCACGGCCTCCCGCGCCTGGGCCTCGTCGGTGACGTCGGTCTCGATCGCCAGCGCCGCGGCGTCGCCGTCCTGCAGCTCGTGGGCGAGCGCCTTCAGGCGATCCATGCGCCGCGCCGCCAGCACGACCGCCGCGCCCCGCGCCGCCAGCGCCCGGGCGGCGGCCTCGCCGATGCCGCTGCTGGCGCCGGTCACCAGCGCCACGGTGCCCTCGAGTTGCCTGGTCATCTCGGGCGATGGTACCCGTAGCGACCCCGGCTCTCACCTGGGACCGGCAAACCGGAACCGGGCGGGGTGGGCCTTTGGTCGCCGCGGCCGTGAGCGCGGGCGGGCTCAGCCGACCTGAGCCTGGGCGGCGCCTCCGGCCGGCTCCGGGGCGGTGGTCCCCGCCGGGACCGCCGCGGAGGCCACGATGGCGACCGCGAGGAAGAGTGTGGCGAGCACGAAGGACTCGGTGAAGCCGGTCACCGTCGGCAGGCCGTCGGCGCCGGTGTGGCCGGCGATGAACGTCGCTGAGAGCTGCGCCCCGAGGGCTCCGCCGAGCGTCCGCATCACGGTGTTCATGCCCGAGGCGATCCCGGTCTGCTGCGGCGGGACGGCCTGCACGATGAGGTTGCCGAGCGCGGCGAACGCGAGGCCGATGCCGATCCCCATGAGGCCCGTCGCGATTAGCAGCTCGGACGGGGCGGAGTGGGCGAAGGAGAGCAGGGCGAAGGCGGCTGCCGTCGCCGCCGACCCCAGCAGCAGCGATAGGCGCGAGCCGTAGCGCGCCGCCAGCGGCCCAGCGAAGAGGCTCATCAGCATCATCGCGATCGTCAGCGGCAGCAGGTACAGGCCGGAGACGACCACCGAGGCCCCGAAGCCGAAGCCCGTGCTGCGCGGCAGCTGGGCGAACTGGGGGATGATGATGAACGACGAGTACATCCCGGCCCCGATGAGGAAGGCGGCGGCGTTCGTCGTCCAGACCCCGCGGACGCGCATCATGGTCATGTCGACCAGGGGCTCGGCGCTGCGCACCTCGACGTAGACCCAGCCGCCGGACACCAGGAGGCCGGCGGCGAGCAGTCCCAACGTCTTCGCCGAGCCCCAGCCCCAGACCGTGGTCTGGCTGACGGCGAGCAGCGCGGCGCACATCCCGACCGTCATCAGCAGGCCCGCCCGCCAGTTCACCCGGCCCGGGACGCGCACGGGAGACTCCGGGATGAAGCGCCAGGTGCAGACCGCCGCCACGACGACTACGACCAGCGGCATCCAGAACAGCCAGTGCCAGCTGAGGTGCTCGACGATCACCCCCGCCGCGACGATTCCGAGCCCGCCGCCGACGCCGAGGATCGCCGAGAGCAGCCCGATGCTGCCCGGCACCCGCTCGCGGGGGAACTCGTCGCGGACGATGCCGAAGGCCAGCGGGAAGATGCCACCCGCCGCGCCCTGCAGGGTGCGGCCGACGATGACGACTCCGAGCGAGTCCGAGACCGCCGACAGGAGGGTCCCGGCGGCGAGGATGAGGAGCGTCCACAGCAGGACCCGCTCCTTGCCGTACATGTCGCCCAGCCGGCCCAGGACCGAGGTGCCGACCGACGCCGCCAACAGGTAGGCGGTCAGGACCCAGGTGACGCCGGTCTCGGTCGTGTGCAGGTCGCGCTGCAGCGTCGGCAGCGCCGGGATCACCGCCGCGCTGAGCACCGCGTAGGCCAGGGAGCCCAGGGCGAGCACCGCCAGGGTCACGTTGGGATGCGATCGCTTGGCGGGGTGGCTCATGCTGGGCCCGGTATATCGGGTCTCGGCGCCGATCCGGTGACGCGCCGCGATCCGGTGACGCGCCTGCCTGCCCGGTCGGGCATCGTTTGCGCCGGTGAGCGTCTTCCACCGCATCCTCGTCGCCTTCGACGGCTCCGCCGACAGCCGCGCCGCGCTGATGCTCGCCGCCGAGCTCGCCCGCGACCAGGGGGCGCGGCTGACGCTGCTGACGGTCGTCCCCGAGGTTCCCAGCACGGTGGCCAGCGTCAACGTCGGGCCGGTCGATCTGCACGGCGGCTACGACGAGATGCTGCGCGAGGCCCGCGACGCGCTGCCCCAGGACGTCTCGGTGACGACCATCATCCGCCACGGGGTGCCCGCGGAGCGCATCGTCGAGGTCGCCGCCGACCACGATCTGATCGTCATGGGAACCCACGGGCGTGGCCGCTTCGGCGAGGTCCTCGCGGGCAGCGTCTCGCGGGCGGTCGTGCACTCGCTGCGGGGGGCCGTGCTGCTCATCAGGGCGCCGGCGGAGGGGGAAACCGATGTTACCGACACCGTGCCATTACTTAGCGACGATTAGGTTAGGGCGGCAGAGGGGGAGACTGGTTTTATCGACACCGTGCCATTACCTAACGATGATTAGGTTAGGGTGGCGGATGGAGGGACTGGCTTTACGGACACCAGGCCGTTACCTAACGGCGACTAGGTTAGGCCCGGGTGTCGAGAAAAGAGCATCATCCACCGCTCCTCGCCGAAACCGTGCGGTCGGCGACGGAACCCGTGGGGCGGCCGGCTCGACTATCTGTGGTGTGCCCAGCCCTCCGTCTGCCTCGACGCCGGCTCGGGACGGCGCACCGCGTCGTCGGCCTCGGCCCTCGCTCACGCGGGTGAGCCGCGCCTGCGCCGTGGCGGCAGCGCCCGCAGGCTGGCCGTCCAGGCCGCCGCGATCAGGAGGAGCCCGACCGCGAAGGCGAGCCAGGCCGATGCTCCCGAGGTGCTCGGGGCCGCCGGCGGAGTCACGGTGGCGGTGGGGGCCGCGAGACGGTGTCCCGATGCCGCCGCCAGCCGCTGCACGGCAAGCGCGGCGTCGTCGGCGAGCTCGCTCCCGCTGTGCGGCACGGCGATGCCGGCGAGCGCCGAGCGCACGGCGCCGGGCGTCATGTGGAGATTGGCCAGCCCGAAGCCGTTGGGCATCGCCACGAGCAGCGGCCCGCGGTAGACCAGGGAGAGCTCCTCGGCGAGGAACTCGGCGTAGCTCTGCGGCCTGCGCCACAGGGCGGTCACCGACCCCAGGTCGGCGGCGGAGGCGATCAGGGCCACCCGCACCGGGTGGCCGCCGCGTTGGGCGGCCTGAAGGAGGCCGCTCAGCCGGGCCTGCCCGCTCGCCGGGACATCGGCGTCCCAGGGCAGGAAGAGGGGTTGCGTCGCGAGCACATCGCTTGCCGGGTCGCCGTCGGCGCGGGCCGTGGCGGGGGCGAGGCCGGCCGCCAGTGCGAGCACGCCCGCCAGGCAGGCCACGGCGCTCGCCGGGCGGGTCATTGCGCTCGCCAGTCGGGCCATGGTGCGAAAGGGGCGACTCGTGGCCGCTCGACCCGCCTTGGCGAGTGGGTTGGCAGTGACTGGCATCGGCAGGCGAACCCTAGCCGCCGGGACGCCGATCACGGGGCTCGCGTCGGGCGCCGGCACGGTGGCTCGGGCCGAGTCTACGCGCCACGCCCGCTCCCGGGCGGTCGCATCGGCGCGGCTCTCCACGCGCCACGCCCGCTCCCGGGCGGTCGCGCTGGCCTTGGTCGGTGCGCTGCTCGTCAACGCCGCGGCCCCGTCAGCGGCGCAGGCCCATGGGCCGCTGGCGCCGGTCGCGACGAGCTATCTGGCGCGGGTCGGCCGGGTCCCGGCGGGGCTGGGGGCGAAGGTCATCGACGGCTACCTCCGGCTCTGGCTGCGGGTCCCGGCGCAGGAGGACGTCGTCGTCCTGGACTACCGCGGGGCGCCCTACCTGCGGTTTGCGCGCGCCGGTGTCTATGTGAACCGGAGCTCGGAGATGTACTACCTCAACCACTACCCCGTCCTCACCCCGCCCGCCGGGCTCAGCCGGGCGACACCGGCGCGCTGGGAACGGGTCAGCGCCGGACACGAATACAACTGGCACGACGGCCGCATCGGGGCGCTGGCCGACAGCGCCCTCGCCCCAGCCACCGGCTACGTGGGTCGGTGGAGCATCTCGCTGCTTCTCGACGGCCGCCTGGGCTCGATCTCGGGAGGCTTCTGGCGGGGGTCGACTCCGTCGCCGATGTGGTTCTGGCCGATCGCGGTCCTGCTCGCCTGCCTGCTCGCCGCGCTGCGCCTGCGCCGGCGCGAGCTCGACGCGCGGCTCGCCCACGGCCTGGCGATTGCGGCCCTGGTCGCCGTCGCCGTGGGCACCGTCGGTCGCGCCCTGCACGGCCGGCCGACGATCGGCGTCGACCAGTTCGTCCTGCTCGGCGTGGTGCTCCTCGCCGTCGCCCTGGCGCTCGTCCGGGTGCTGCGCCGGCGGGAGGGGCGGATCCTGCTGTTCGTGATCGCCTACGGCGCCCTCCAGATGGGCGCCGAACTCGCCCCGACGCTGCTCCATGGCTTCGTGTTGATCGCGCTGCCGGCGTTCCTCGCCCGCGCCGCCGCCAGCCTCTGCCTGGCCTGCGGCGCCGGACTGCTCCTGCTCGTGCTGCGCATGGCGGCGCTGATCCCGTAGATCATGGCCTGGCGGACGTCACCGGGAGGGATCGGCGGGCTCACGCTGGCCGTTTGCGCGCTGGCCTGCGTTCCGCTCGCCGGCTGCGGGGCGGGGTCGGGCGGGCGCGCCGGCTC